>CAVUGR010000007.1:0-159649 GCA_963741115.1 uncultured Alphaproteobacteria bacterium
TGGATGAAAGCTAGTGAGGCACTCATGGTCCTTGGGACACCATTCTGGTCGGCCAGGGATTGGCAGGTCGGCGCGGTAAATGCCAATTCATAGATAAGCTAGTTTCGTTTAGTAAATGCTAAAGCAAAATTGTACCCATCAGCGCACACAAGACAGCCAGCGCATATGCGGGATACGCCAAGAGATCGATGGAATGAGGAACGTGCCGAAAGCGGCGTCAAGGAGGGGGGTGCTACCCGCGAGCAACGGACAACTTCGCGGCGGCAAAGGTAGCCACGCCAATGTGTTTGAGTGCGGGTTCCGCCATGTGTCGTTCTTCACAGAAGACCACCTGCCGGTAGCGGGCGTGCGCGTGTAATAGTTAGCGGCGCAGAAGCCACTTCGGTCGCCACCGTCTTCGGACAAGAAAAAACCTGATCAATGTGAGCGCGAGGTGAGCGCACCTACCAACGCGCTAATCCGTTCGATTTACACGAACGAACAAAAAGCACAAAAAATTGAGTCCGCGTGGTCTTCACGCGAAAACCGGACAGGCCAGAAAGCGAATTGCGAACCTTCGAAGCGGAAGAAGCGAAGAAGTGTGAGTTAGAAGTAGACCGCTTCAGTTGGCGGTTATATTTTTCCGGCCAGATGACTAGACAAAATTAGATGACAGCACTTGGTCTGTCCAAATCATCAACTTCATTAGGTGTCCACAGTCACAATCGAAATCACGTGTTTCGGTATCGACTGCGATGGGATGTGGCACAATCTTCGCCAGGCGCATGCCTTTGCCGCAAATGCAGGTCGGAGTTTCTGTCGAGTTCGGCTCTAAAACATGTTCGATTAGTGCCATTTATGCGCTCCATTAGATCCGGCCTGAGAGAGCTCTAATAGTACAAAAACGGGCCGCACCGGGGGATGCAGCCCGCTATTGGGAACCTGTCGCCCTGAGATACCTTGGGAGGTGGGGGCGGTGCCCTCAGACCGACACTGTACATACTTGCGGGCGGCTCTTTGGTTCCATGCGGTTCGCGGCTTCTTTCTTTTCAAGTGAACTGCAATCGTTGATGTCTGCTTGTGGCAGATGCACCTAAGTGCAATATCGCTCCCCGGCATATCAATCTTAAAATACTAATATCGTTCTTTTCTGTAGAGGAGGATCGACGATGGCTCGTATCATTGGCTTAATCGCGTTTTCTGCACTAGTAATGTTCGCCGGTGTTTCCATAAGTGCCGGGCCAGCGAATGCTGTTATTTATTGCAAGACTGTCGGTGTGCCCAGGGGTTGCGTCGTACGACCGGTTGCTCGTCCGGTTGTCGTGGCGCCGGCTGGCGGCGCCGTTGTCTACTGCAAGACCCGCGGTGTGCCGAAAGGTTGCGTAATGCGGTAATTTGATTGATCGGAAGTTCCAGAATGATGTAGTTAAGCTCGGCGACATCGCTGCTGAACAGCGGTCGGCCGGTCAGTCGGCCTGTCGAGCACAAACACCGCGGCATCCACAATTACAACACAAGCAGCAAGAACAGTCTGAAAGCATAATTCCATCTTTGGATAGTGAGCACCAAGATTTAAAGGCAAAGACAAAGTTACATTAGCAATACATAATTCTCATTTTGAAGCCTAAAAGAATGTGAAGGTTCTTCAGCGACTTAGCGAGATTTGCCGAACAAAATATTCTATTGGAAGACGATAGGGTGTGGAGGCCTGGATTTGAACAATGGATTGAAGCAAAAAATGTACCTAGTCTTTTTCCAGAATTTGCTCAGTTGCCGGCACCTGCTCAATCATATGATGAGCCAGCGCGGATTAACCGAAAAGCGGGTGAGGCGCGGTGCGAGGAGAAATACAAGCGCACTCTAAAAGTAGAGGAGTCGTAGAAGTCAGTAAAGACATTCATTCAGATGTTTCTATATCTCTGGTTGGTTTTCGGTCTATTAGCCATTTCATCAATCGATAGTTCTGTCACAATACCAAATTGATTATAAATCTCACGGCCTTGCTTTTGTTAATGCCTTGGTCTTCGCAAAAGTCATGCTCGTCGCCGAAGATCTTCACTTAGGCAATAGGTTCAATGACAAGCCGCTTATCTATCCGGTACTATTCAAGTCACTGTTGTTTGCCGTAGCGCTTATATGTTTCCACATAGTGGAGCACGTCCTCGTCGGGGTGTGGCATGGACAGTCAGTTGCGGCGAGCATTTCAGAAATCGGCGCGAACAAATTAAGAGGGATGATGTCGATTAGCGTAATTGCGACTGTCGCATTGGTTCCGTTTTTTATATTGAGGGAGATAAGTCGAGTGATTGGAGAAGATAACTTTTGGTCTCTCTTTTTTCGGCGTAGAAACTTATAAGTTAGATACTGCCTCAGATGGCACCCTCTAAATGCGTCGTAGCGGACGGCGGAGCGTGGTCCATGTCCGCTAGTGGCACTTAGCCGACAAACGAACCGCACGGCAGAATTTGTCGCCTATTGGGTGCATAGCGGACAAACAGGGCTTTCTCGACCTTGGCCAAATAGGCCGCGAATGACCCAAAGCGGACATCGGCTGTGCACTGCGGCATGATTTTGATTCCAGTTTCGGCCCCTATCGAAATCCATCGCTTGAGCCGTTAAGATACCGCCTCCTGAGCCTGGGGGCGGAGATGCGGCGGCGCGAGTTCATCACACTGCTCGGCGGTGCGGTGGCGACGTGGTCCACTTGCGGCGCGCGCGCAGCAGCAGGCGATGCCGGTAATTGGGTTCCTCAGCAGCAGGTCCGCCGGCGAGTCTGCATCTGTTGTCGAGGCGTTCCGTCAAGGTCTGAACGAAGCCGGCTATGTCGAGAGTCAGAGTGTCGCGATCGAATTCCATTGGGCGGAGGGACAATTTGATCGACTGCCGGCGATGGCGGCCGATCTGGTCAGCCGTCAGGTATCGGTGATCATCGCGGCAGGCGGTGACCGCCCGGCGCTCGCGGCCAAAGCGACGACATCTACGATTTCGATCATTTTGTCGGCAGCGATTTTCCGGTCAAGGTCGGCCTCGTGGCCAGCCTCGGCCGGCCGGGCGGCAACGTGACGGGCGTGAGCCTTTTCACGTCCGAATTGGAGGCGAAAAAGTTCGGCGTTGCTGCGCGAGTTAGCTGCCGAACGCTCCGCTGATCGCCATGCTCGTGAACCCTACCAACCCGAGTGCCGAAACCGATATTGAAGACGTTCGGAAAGCAGCGGCGGCTGTTGGGCAACAGATTTTTCTCCTGAGAGCTAGCAGCGAGCCGGACATTGACGCTGCCTTCGAGGCCGTCGTTCAACAACGGGTAAATGCACTACTTGTCGCCCACGAGACCAGATTTTTTGACCGGCGCGATCAGTTTGTCGCTCTGGCGGCGCGTCACGCGGTTCCTGCGATTTTCGAGTTTCGCGAATTTGTCGTGGCCGGCGGTCTGATGAGCTACGGAAGCAGGATTACTGAAAACTATCGCTTGGGCGGCAACTACGCGGGTCGGATACTCAAGGGTGCGAAACCTGCCGATCTTCCGGTGCAGCAGCCGACTAAGTTCGAGTTGGTCATAAATCTCAAGACCGCCAAGGCGCTTGGCCTTACCGTGCCGCCGTCGCTGCTCGCCCGCGCCGACGAAGTGATCGAATAGCGATCCTGATTGCTGCACTGCATGAGTCTCTTTGGCACTTAGCGATCTTCCAGCCCAAGTCCCGAAAGGTCGCTGTTGGGGCAACAACGGACCGTCTGGGCATTGAATTGATAAGCAGCGTTTGACCCAAAGCGGACATCGACAATCAGGGCGCTTTGACGATCTGCTTACATGCAGGGGGCAAACCGGCCAGCGTAAGCGCAGGCTTCGGTTTGCGCGGCGGTGGATGCAGCGTCAATTCCTTGAACCAGAAGTCGAGCTCGCTACCGCAGCCGTCGCTTGGGAGCGGCGGGGCTGGCGACTTGCATTCCGCACTGTCCGCCGGACAGGCGATTTGGACATGAAAATGCTCGGCATGGCCATACCAGGGACGCACCTTGTAAAGCCAAGCTCGATCAGCTCCGGCCTCGCGGCACAGCGCCTTCTTTATCGTGGCATTGACTAAGATGCGGACGACCACCGGGTCCTGCGCAGCCGTTCGGATGAGCGCAGTATGCTTGTGGGTCCACACTTCCGGATCAACATCGCGCAGATCGGGTGCGACCACATCGGTGGCCGAGCCGAACTCACGCTCCTCGCGGCTTTGCACCTGGTCTGGCATCGGCGCAAACCAAATATCGACGTCTAGGCCAATTTGATGGCTGGTGTGCTCGGAAAGCATCGGCCCGCCGCGCGGCTGAGACATGTCGCCAACCAAAAGCCCGTTCCAGCCAACCTTTTTTGCGTTCGTGGCAAACCGTTCGATGAAGCGAATGAGTTGCGGATTGCCCCAGTTGCGGTTACGCGACGGCCGCATGACTTGCCAGGTCGCTCCAGTGATCGGCAGTGATACGGCGCCGGCGAGGCAGCCGCCGAAATCGCCGCCGATCGAGCGCGGCGGTCCGGCAAACGGCGTCGATTTGCGCGCGAACAGTTCCTTGGCGGGCGTTGACTGCGCGTCCGGATTTTTCAGCGGCGGCAGGGACTTGGGATTGAGCGAGCCGGGAAGCATCGGATCAACCACGTGCTTTTCCTGCGCGATGGCAGAACCCGCGGCGGCAAGGAAGAGGGTGGCGAGCAGGGAAACGAAAGTGCGCATCAGCAGTGGGTCTGTAGGAAACTGAGTTAAATTGCAATCATGCCCAAGCTTCAGAATTGGAAGTACCAAACTCTGACGCTTAACGGTGAGAAACCATTGTTCGGCAAGACATAGAAGCTGCCTGACATCGAAGCACCGGGTCCTTACTCGCGATTCTGCTATTGGCATTTAACGGCCAATTGCGGCAGCGCATCATTTTGTCCGCTATTAGGGCAACAGCGGACGAGGGCAGCGTACTGACTTTATAGACGGTTGATCTTGGCGATGCGTCGCGTCACCTCCGCCGGCGTTTCATTGTCGGCCTTGGTCTTTAGCGCCAGTGCCTCGCGCGCGGCTGGCCGATCGAGACAGCGTGTGAGCCACGTCCTGAGATTCGGCACCGCGGAAAGATCCATGTCTGTAGCGCGACTAATGACGGCGGCGACATTGAGATCCGCGACCGTGAAGTCATTGCCGAGCAGATATTGTTCCTTTGACACCGCCGCGTCGAGCACCTTGAACGGTGCCACCAAAACCTTCAGCGCCTCGGCGCGCTTGACGACATTGCGTTCGGCCGGCGGCAGACGAACAGCGTGTAACGACCAAATGTTGACGCCGCGATCCACCTCGGTGACAGCCCATAGGCTCCATTGCCAGGCCCTCGCCTCGTCTTCCAGGGTGTTGGGATAAAGTTTGCCGTTGGAGTGCTTCTTGGCGAGGTAGAGAGTAATCGCAAGCAACTCGAAAAGCACGAAGCCATTATCCACGATGACAGGAAGGCGCCCATTCGGATTGATGGCGAGAAAATCTCGCGAGCGGGCGCCAGCGTCGCCAATCTCGATCGGTAGGTGTTCGTAGTCGAGCCCTAGCTCCTTGGCAATCCAAAGCGCTCGGAACGCTCGGGTGCGGGCGACCCCGTAGATTTGTAGGTTAGGCACGCGGTCTCCAAAGTTCGACGTTGAGTATCGATGCGGAATTTTGGCAGCGGCACGTGACTTGGCTAACGATCTGCGCGGCGTCTCGAGCGGCCAGGAAATTGTTTGGCCAGTTTCTGCGGGACGATTTCATCTCCGTCACTGTTTGGGTTCGGCCCGCAGACCTTATCGAATATTTTGTCGAATGCTAAGTCCGTCTCGTCACGCCGAAATACGGGCTCACCATCTTCCAATTCGAAGACGTACTTACGTCGATTAATATTGTTCGTGTTTGGCAAATTCGAGAAGAGTTCAAAAAGCGCCTGCATCGCTTTATCTGCTTCATCAGGTGTGTGTTTCGGCTTGTCCATCATTGCAGTCCTGTAAACGCTGCGCGGAAAAAAGCATCGACGAATTCAGTTTATAACTTAGATAACCAGTCGCCCAGATCGCTGGCGTCTAATTTCTGTGGGGACACTGGATTTTATGCTGGCCTCCGACCTTGAGGCAATTACCATGCAACTCCACGCCAAAAGGATGGGACGTCGAGATGCCGGATTTTGAGCGGACGACCGCAGGCTTGCAGACTGTCATACCCGGTTGTGAGCGCCGAACCCTGCCGAAATCCACTACGGCTTCTGATGCTGCCGGTCAGGGACTGCTTGAGTTCTACCGTCCGCCGTCGCTGCGCGAGAAGCTCGCCGCTCTTGCCGATGCGCCTTTGCAGCCGAAACGCCCCCACAAGCAATCATCGCGCCGCAGCAGTTTGTAGCGCTACTCGATCACTTCGTCAGCGCGCAATGGAAATGCCGGCGGGATGTTCAATCATCCGGAAGGCCAGGAGGCCAGAACGAGCCCTGTCCGGGTCGCAGACAAAGTGAGAACAGCCGTCGACTTTATGGGATGTCGGAAAAGACGTTTAAAGGGTATCATTGCGACTTGGTTTTGTAGCGTTGGAGTTGTGCCATGGCGCCTCGTCCCTACTGGAAGGGCTATCTGAAGCTCTCGCTGGTTTCGTGCCCAGTCGCGCTTTATCCCGCGACATCAGAGCGCGAGAAAATCCGCTTTAACCAGATCAACAAGAACACCGGCAATCGCATCAAGTATCTCAAGGTCGATGCGGAGACTGGGGACGAAGTTGAAGCCAACGACATCGTCAAAGGCTACGAGGTCAGCAAAGGCGAATATATCCAACTTGATCCAGAAGAGCTCGAGGCGATCGCGATCGACAGCAAGCGCACCATCGAGATCGATGAGTTCGTGCGTCGGGACGAGATCGACGATCTTTACTTCAACAATCCGTATTACATCGTTCCCGACGGGGAGGTCGGTCGGCAGGCGTTCGCCGTTATCCGCGACGCGATCAAAACGGAAGGAATGGTGGCGATCGGCACGGTGATGTTCACGTCACGTGAGCACATCATCGCGCTTGAAGCGCGTGGCAAGGGAATGCTGGGCGTGACCCTCCGATACCCCTACGAACTCCGCAAGGAAGCGGAGTATTTCGATGAGATCCCCGACGAGAAAGTTCCAAAGGACATGCTCGAGCTCGCGACCCACATTGTTGAAACAAAATCAGCGCGATTTGAGCCGGAAAAATTTCAAGACCACTATGAGAATGCGCTGACGGAACTGCTGGAGAAAAAGCAGTCGGGAAAGAAAATCGAGCGGAACGGCAGTGGCGAGTCTCCCAAGGTGATCAACCTGATGGACGCGCTGCGGCGGAGCGCAAAAGCAGACAAAGCGAATCGCGGCAAGAGCGCGCCGTCTGCCGGGAAGAGAGGCCGGAAGCGAATACCGGGGCAGACCGAAATGCTGCTTCCCATACAAGGCAAGAAAGCCGCCTCGGCAGCGTCCAAGAAGCAGGCGCGGCCTGGGGCCCGGAAGAAGAGGGCAGGCTAGTCCCGATCCGCGAAGAGTGCGGGCGCTACTTGGCAAGGCGCACGGAATGACCTTTTGAAAAGCCCGGGGAGGGCAAGATGAAAACGCCAAGGAGTGGAACGACGAGCGTTACGCTCGGGCTGCTGCTTGCAATCGGAGTAGCTTCGATGGCCGCGGCAAAAACCTTCGTCTACGTGTCGAACGCGCAGGACGGCAATATCGACGCCTACGTCATGGACACGAGTAGTGGCGCGCTGACGCCGATCGGCAAGACCGAGGCCGCCAAACTGGTCATGCCGATGGCGGTGAGCCCGAACAAGAAGCACCTCTATGCCGTCGTTCGCTCGCAGCCGCCGCGCGTATTGACCTACGCCATCGACGCGAGCACCGGCGCTCTTGCGCAGAAGGCATCGGCGCCGCTTCCCGACAGCATGCCCTATGTCTCGACCGATCATACCGGGCGTTACCTGTTCACCGCATCCTATGGCGGCGACAAAATCGCGGTGAGCCCGATCGGCGAAAATGGACTGGTCGAGGGGGAAGCGATTCAGGTAATCCCCACGGGTCGCAATGCGCATTCGATCCTGCCGGACCGCAGCAACAAATTCGTCTACGCGGCCACACTCGGCGCCAATCAAGTGCTGGAGTTCGTCTTCGACGATAAGACCGGCAAACTAACGGCCAACGAGCCGGCGGCGGTCAGCCCGGAAGCGGGTCACGGCCCACGCCACATGGCGTTCTCGCCGGACAACAAGTATCTTTACGTGCTCAACGAACTGTCAGGCCACGTCACGCAATACGCGATCGACGCCGGCAAGGGCACGTTGACTCTGGTAGACAGCATCAGCTCGGTACCGGCGGAGGCCGGTCTCGTCTGGGGCGCGCCCCAGGCACCGGTCGGTTCCACGCCGGCGCCAGCATCGAAGGACGACAAGCCGAAGGTCTGGGCGGCCGACATCCAGATCACGCCGAACGGAAAATTCCTGTATTCGACCGAGCGCACCACCAGCAAGATCGCCTTGTTCGCGGTGACACCTGGAACCGGAAAACTCGCCTACGTCACCAATTTTGCGACGGAGACACAGCCGCGTGGCGTAAAAATCGATCCGAGCGGCCAGTATCTCGTCGCCTCGGGTGAAAAGTCGGACCACGTGTCGGTCTACAGGATCGACCAAAGCACCGGAAAGCTCGGCGAGCCCAACCGTTATCCGGTCGGCAACGGTGCAAACTGGGTTGAGATCGTCGACGTGCAGTAAAGGCGGGCGATTGATCTGCTGCCAGGCCAGCTCGATTCTGTGGGGAGCGACTTGGGTTGGCGGATGGATTCTCCGCCGTCCACTCAGCGTTTTATGCAACTAACAGTGCGCGGTTTTTCACGGATTCGTGATGCGTGTCAGACGTTCCAACGCGGCGCGCTCGCAGTAGCCTCAATACATAAGTGAGAACGTATCAACGCGAGGATTTTTCAATGCCCAAGTATGACATCGTAAACCGCGACCGACGGGCAATTTTAGGTGCGGGTGGCGCGTTGATCTTCAGCGCGGTGCTGCTGCCGACGCACTCTCTATCCCAGCCGACCGGCGGCAATAAATTGCGTATCGGTGTTATCGGCTCTGGCCATATCGGCGGCACGATTGGTGGATTGTGGGTCAAGGCCGGGCATCCCGTGCTGTTCTCGTCACGCCATCCCGATGAGCTGAAGGACCTCGTCGCGGGCCTTGGTCCACTCGCTCAAGCCGGTACTGTCGACCAAGCGATAGCCTTTGGAGAGGTCATTTTCATCGCGGTGCCTTACGGGGCGCTGCCGCAGATCGGCCGTGACTACGGCGCGGCACTCAAGGACAAGATCGCGCTCGATGCCTGCAACGCCGTAACAGCGCGCGATGGTGAGGTCACCGATGAGGTGGAGCGCGACGGCATTGGTGTGGTCTCGCAGAAATACCTGTCCGGCACACGGCTTGTACGGAGCTTCAATACGCTCTCGTATATGATCTTCGCGCGCGAGGCCAATCGTCCTGATCCGAGACTAGCGGTGCCGATCGCCGGCGACGATTCGGAGGCATTGCGAGTTGCGGCCGGATTGGTGCGCGATGCAGGCTTCGACCCGGTGGTGGTCGGCAAGCTGGCGGATGCGAAGCGGTTTCAGCGGGGCGGACCGGGCTACGGGCAAACGGTGAGTGCGGCCGAGCTCAGGCAGAAACTCAGCCTGGCACCGTGAACATACTCAAGCGCTGGATGGACCAGGCGGTGCCGGCGACACCGCAGGAGCGCGCCGCGGCGCTGTGGTCCTTCGCCTATTTCTTCACGCTCCTCGCCGGCTACTACGTGCTGCGGCCGCTGCGCGACCAGATGGGCATCGCCGGCGGCGTCAGGAATTTGCCTTGGCTGTTCACCGCCACCTTCGTGTCATTGCTCGTGGCTCAGCCACTCTACGGCGCGCTGGTGGCAAAGCTGTCGCGCGCGCGGTTCATCCCCATCGTCTATCACTTTTTCGTCGCCAACCTGGTGGTGTTCTGGCTCCTGCTGTCGCTCGACGTCGAGACCGCGATCGTCGCGCGCGTGTTTTTCGTCTGGGTCAGCGTGTTCAGCCTGTTCGCGGTCGCGGTGTTCTGGTCGTTCATGGCCGACCTTTTCAATGCCGAGCAGGGCAAGCGGCTATTCGGGTTCATCGGCGCCGGCGGCACTGCCGGCGCGCTGCTCGGTCCGCTCATCACGATCGGGCTGTCGGTGCCGCTGGGCCCGATCAATCTGCTGCTCGCGGCGATAGTACTGCTCGAAGCGGCGGTATTCTGCGTCCATCGGCTCGAGCGCGCGGCCACGGCGCATGCGGGCACCCAGGCCGAGCCGCGAAAGATAGGCGGCGGCGCCTTTGCCGCGCTGCTTGAGCTGTTCCAATCGCCTTATCTGCTGGGCGTTGCCGCGTGGGTCAGCCTGCTGTCGTTCGGTGCAACGATCGTTTATTTTGAACAGGCCAATATTGTTTCGGCGACGGTGCAGGGCGCCGGCGCCCAGACCCGCATCTTTGCCAGCATCGATTTGGCGGTCGGCCTGTTGTCCCTGGCGACACAGATTTTTCTCACTGGTCGGTTGCTCCAACACTTCGGCACCGGCATCGCCGCGGGCGCGCTGCCGCTGGTCTATGTCGTCGGTTTTGCCGCGCTCGCTCTGGCGCCGAGCCTGGCCGTCGTGGTGACTCTGCAGGTGACGCAGCGCTGGATGAATTTCGCCATCGCCAATCCGGCACGTCAGGTGTTCTTCACTGTGGTGACGCGTGAGGAGAAATACAAAGCCAAAAACCTGATCGACGTGGTGATTTATCGCGGCTCAGACGCGCTATACGGCTGGGTGTTCGACAGCCTCCAGGCGTTGGGTCTGAAGTTGGGAGCGATCGCGCTGTGCGCGCTGCCTGTGACGGCAGCCTGGCTGGTCCTTTCCGCGGCGTTGGGGCGGAGTCAGGAGCGTCGCGCCGAACGCCTGGGGGAGGCGGCAGCGCAGGGGCAATCAACATGAGGATCGAAATAACGCGACGAAAATTCGCGGTGCTGTCGGGCGCGGCCCTTCTGGCTCCGCCGGCCTTCGCGCAAACCGACGCGGCGCTGGTCACCCGCGCTATCCCAAGCAGCGGCGAGCGCCTGCCGGCGGTCGGTCTTGGCACTGCCCAGGTCTTTGATACCGCCGACGAGGCGACTAGGCGCAAGGCGGCCGCCGTACTCCAGGCGCTGACCGCGAACGGCGGGCGCCTGATCGATACGGCGTCGACCTACGGCGATGCCGAGACCGTTCTGGGCGATGTGATTACGCCCGCCGGCCTGCGCGACAGGTTCTTCATTGCCACCAAGCTCGAGCAGCCGGACGCGGCGGAGCTCAAGCGCTCGCTGGCCCGGCTCAGGACCGCGAAGGTCGACCTGCTTCAACTCCACAACGTGCGCAATCCACGTCAATCCCTCGCGCAGTTCAGGGATTGGAAAGCTCAGGGCCTCTGCCGCTATATCGGCATCACTTCGACTTATCACGACGACTTTGCTGCTATCGAAGCGGTGCTCGGGCGCGAGAAGCCCGATTTCGTGCAGGTCGACTATTCGCTCGACGTGCGCACCGTCGAAAAGCGGATCCTGCCGCTGGCGGCAGAGGTTAAGGCGGCTGTGCTGACCGCCCTTCCATTCGGGCGCGCCCGGCTGTTTCAGGCCGTGCGCGGCAAGGAGATCCCTGATTGGGCGCGGAATTTCGCCGGCAGCTGGGCCCAGTTCTTCCTCAAATACCTGCTGGGCGACTCTCGGGTGACTGCGGTCATCCCCGGCACTTCCGATCCGGCTCACATGACGGACAATCTTGGTGCGATGCGCGACCCCTTGCCCAACCCCGACCAACGCCGGCGCATGGTGGTCTTCATCGAGGCGCTTTAAGCCACAATCCAAGGGGCGCGTTACGGCAACGCGGCTGATGATGCCGGAGCTCGACTGGAATTGGTTTATGCCGCCAAATGGCAGGCGAAACGAGCGTGAATCTGCCAAACCGTATTGTGAGTTCGATTCCCACTCCCTCCGATATCGCGATTAGGTGCGATTAGGTACGATTGGGTACGCTTAAGAAGCATCAAGGAGCATCAGGGAGGCGGGGTTGCTGGGGCCCACTCTACACTACGTTCAGATTTTGTAGTTTTGCCCCGACCGAGCACGCCTGCGGCTGCTATAATCGTGGCCTTAACTGCAAAATAATTTTCATCACGTATCCCTTGGACCCGCAAAGACCTAAATTGTTGCGTCAACCGATCAAATCGTTGAATCCTAGGCCCCTAAGGGTGATAGCAAGACTTAGCGGTTTTAGCGCCGAGTTCCGCGATTGGGGCTAGATGGATGAGGGTCTGCGACTGTAGCGTGCGCACTATGCATGTCCCCATACTGCGCGAAGACGGCGGTAACGTGTTGCGGACCTGCTGCAGACATTCGTGTATAAACTTTCGCGGTAAGGGGCCGATTTGCGAAAAATGCGATCCTTGGAATTTGCCTGCCTTGTAGTCGCATTCTCAATTGCCGCGGCTTACCAGATTATTTCTGGAAAGACGATGAGCGCCGCTTCACCCGAAGGCGCGGCCGAGGTGGAAGTCGATTCAGCACTGTCAAGCAACTTCGTGACCTCCGCATTGCCTGTCCCGCATGGGCCATTGCTCTTACCCAAAGAGGAAACTAGCTCCAGCACCTTGGAAAAAGAGCAAGCTAGGCTAGAAGCGGTCTTTGATGCGCTGGAACAACAAGCAAGAACGGAGGACTCAGTTCAGGATCATTCCGCTGATGCGGCGCCTCCCAAACGGAACTTCTTATATCTCGCTTATTACGCTTTTTCTGAAATTCCACCTGACGAGAAGCCAGCCGATACTATTTTGGAGACGATGAAAGGCCTTCCAATTGGAACACCTGTTGAGGAGATCAGACGCGCCTCTGATGCTTTCGGTCTGGATTTCAACTTTATGAAAGCCGTGGCTAAAATTGAGTCAGGCTTCAATCCGAAGCAACGAACTGGATCTTATATTGGGCTATTCCAGCTCAGTAATTATGAGTTCAAACAATACGGCTCAGGAAACATTACCGATCCGCGCGACAATGCCATTGCCGGCGCTTACAAATTTGCCACGGAGGCTTTACTCTTTGAGTTCGGGACCGGTAGAAAGCCGACTTTCAGTGATCTGTATTTGATTCATCAACAAGGATGGCAGGGGGCCGCAGAACACGTTAGCCATCCGAAGCGCATCGCCTGGAGATCAATGTGTGCCACCGATGAAGGTAAAGAAAAAGGTGAACGATGGTGCAAACGAGCGATCTGGGCCAATACACTTCCCGCTATCAAACAAATTTGGAAATCAGTTGATAAGCTAACCTCCGATGCGTTTGTGGGCATGTGGCAACAACGCGTCGCCGACCTGTATTCGCACTATTCAGTAGCGATTACGAAGAATTGAGACTCTCTCGCGATGACCGCTAATGACCAAAAGCGAACGTAGTGCCGCCGCCGGACTACGCCTCGCTGGGTTACGCGTGACTACTCTGCACTACGAGTAGAGAATTTGGGTTGAAAGGTGCACTCCCTCCACTATACCCCCAAGTACGCTGGGTTGCGAGGAACTACTCCGCCCTACGCTCGCTCAAATCGCGGTGAAGATCCGCCCAACAAGCCAGGTCGCGATCGCCCAACCTGCGCCTGTGAAGAAGCCTACGCAGAACCAGACGCCGATTTGGTAGAGGTCGATTTTGGAGGGCATGTCAAAGTCTCCCTATAATGACGAGGATTGGCAGGACAGCCAGAATTATATCGCTACTTCAATGGTCCTGAGCAAGGCGCTCATATTCTGTCCGGACAAGGTTTTTACCGTAGACTCGTTCGAGCCGGCGAACGGTGAAATGACCTTGGGCTACTTCCTGAAAATGCTCGATAAACGCGTAGTTTACGGCAGCCCCGCCTAGCGCACCGATGACTGGAAGAGCTTGCGCCGCGACTTTTTGCGTCACCACCACTCCAAAGCGGGACGCTACTTGTGTGATAAAGCGGACGAGAACTGGGCCGCCTTCCTTGATAACGCCGCGTTCTGCGATGAAGCGTGCGGCTTCAGTCACACTCTTCGCAAGCATGCCCCGCACGGCAAAATATCCGCTTTCAGACGCATCGTCCGAGCCAGTTCGTCCACCCAATGCAAAAACCTGCACGCATGAGAGTGCCGATTCCGGGTCGGAAAGATCTTCGCCCTCACTTTGTGCAATGGCGGCGATGGATCTCAGCATGATGATCGTCGACACAGGAAGCTCAATGGGAAGTGTTGCCAAACCGAAGGCGCCGCCGGCGGCGCCGGAGGCGGTGGCCAAGGCTTTGTGAAGGACCCGCGATCCGGCGCGAGGGGTGCGTTGCATCGTTCGCAGCGCTACCTTCAGCGCTGCCTCAAGACCTCTGGAGGTGGCTGCCGAGATGGCTTGCGAAGCGGAAGCCGGGAGCGCCTGCCCAATAAGTTCGATAGGCTTACCCACCATATTGGTGAGGCGCGCAGCAAGACCCGGATGTTCAAGCGACTTAACGGCTCTTCGCAGCGCTGCCAGATCTTCCGGTGTCATGCCTGCCAAGTCCAATCTCAACGATATGAGCGCCTCTTCTTCCCGGCGCCGGTCTGATACCAAAGTTTGTCCCTGGACTCCCACCGCTAGGCAGGTTCTGGGCAGCGCCCGAGCGCCGCTAAGCCTATTGGGGTCCTTACTTGGGGTGACCAGCCAAGCCCTTGCAGGGCTGCGCTACTGGCGATGAGCGGAAAACACAGGCGCTCAATCCATTCTCGGCGACCCACGCCCCTGAGCGTCGCTTTTAGGAGCGTTTCCGGAATGGGGAGTATTCCAGGCCGCCTTCCCATGGCGGACCGCATGGCACCGATTATTTCGGGAACTGTGAGGGCTTCTGTGTCAGCAACGATAAAGGGTCGACGCAGTGGGGTAGGGGTGGCGAGGACATGAGCAACGGCATCAACGAGGTTGTCGAGCGCCAAAAGCGACCGTTTCGCCATTAGGCCGCCCAGCGGAAGTGGGTAACGAGAGGCCGCAAGGGCCGCGAGGGTGGCAATGTTGCCCTTCACACCTGGTCCGTAAACAAGGACCGGACGAAGAGCGACCCAATCGCAGTCCAAATGCATCAGTCCTTGCTCTGCGGCAAGCTTCGATCGGCCATAGTCGTCAATTGGCTGAGGTTTTAGGTCTTCTGTGAGTATCAATTCTGAACTAGGGCCGGTTTGCGCACGAATTGACGAGAGAAATATGAAGCGAGCGGCACCTGCGCGTTCCGCAGCGCGCGCCAGAGCAATGGTTCCGTCTGTATTGATGGAACGGTAGTCATCGGCGGGCATCCCCGACATAGCGTGCGCCATGCCGGCCGAATGAATGACGGCATCTACGTTGTGAAAAGCCTGTGCAAGGTTTTGTGGTTGGGCCAAGTCGCCGATGACAGCGCTATCGCATTTAAGGGCAATTTGTGAAGGACGCCGCAGAAGCGCGCGGATCTTATACCCGCGTTTCGGGAGTTCGCTCATGAGGCGCTGCCCGATGAAGCCGGTTGCGCCGGTGAGGGCAATCGTTTGCATGGCAATGGTGTTTTATGCGCTCACGTAGCCTTTTACAATTCGAAGGGATGATGCCGCGATCGAAACAAACTCAATGCCGGTCGTCTTGATGACGGAACCTTTGACCGCGTTAGGACTTATGCAATTAGAATGGTCGTTATTCCTTCCATTCATTCATTTTAGCACGGTAATTCACATGACGAAGTTGATGTCGAAGACAGAGCTAATTCAAGAGATCCTTGAACAACACTCGGACAAGCTGACAAGAAAAGATGTCAAAGGCGTTCTCGAGTCGCTTGCAACGATTGGATACAAGCAGCTCAAGAAATCGCGGCAGTTCCTGTTGCCGGGCTTTGCCAAGTTCGTAGCTATCAAAAAGCCCGCCACAAAGGAGCACAAAGGCATCAATCCTTTCACAAAGGAGCCAATGATCTTCAAGGCTAAGTTAGCCCGGATGGTCCTTAAGGCCCGCCCGGTGAAGGCCGCTAAAGATGCGCTCGCATAGCAGTGGCAGCTGCTGGATATGAGACACACAATAAATGGAGTGAGTACATGCGCGTATTACTCGGAATAATTCTTGGAGTCTTTCTGACGGTTGGATTCGCTTACATGTACGACGCGTCTACAACCGGTCCTTCTGATCCGACGACACAGACCAGCGTCGAGCAGCGACCAATGGTGAACTGGGATGTTGCCAGCGGGAACTGGCATAGGTGGTCACTAGGTGCGCGTAATACCTGGAATTGGCTAGCCGCACGCTGAGCTCAGAGGCGAACAAAGCCGCGCTAGCCGCGACCGAACTACTTCGATTTATCGGAACGATTTGGAATGCGTCTGCGCAGTGATGCGCGCAGCAGCGTCGCATACATCCACTCTAGGAATCTCCGGGGGCGTGTTAACCCCATGCGATCGAGACAATGCTGCACGTCGGATGAGCGGTTGTCAGCACCGAGCCCTTGCACCAAAAAACGTAAAATTTGGATTGGCGATGACGACGCAAGACGCGTCAGCGCTGGAAGCAGACGCTGTTCGATTTCTGTGAAGTCGGTTCCGAAAGGAAATGGATCAATCAATCCAGCCGCGCGCGGGCCCGCCAGCGCAAGTTCTATCCGTTCAGGCGTGTTGTTGCGGCACGCGCCGCTAATCTCATAGTCCTTTTCGATTTTTCCGGCTTGTTTTGCGCTGGCCAACAACTCGCTTTGAAATCGTGAATCTGCAATCGCAAGCATGCTGGCGATGACATCGCGGTCCGATTTCCCACGTAAATCAGCAATGCCATATTCGGTCACGACGATGTCGCGCAGGTGGCGCGGAATTGTGGTGTGGCCGTAGTTCCAAAGAATATTGGAGGAGACACGTCCTCTAACATTACGGGTCGAGCGCACCATGATTATCGAGCGCGCATCGGCAAGCGCGAAACTTTGCGCGACGAAATTGTATTGGCCCCCGACGCCGCTCACGACTTTTCCATCGTCGAGCCCATCGGAGATGACGTCGCCGAGCAGCGTGGCCATCATCGCATTGTTGATGAAACGGCCCTTGACGCGCGCGGCTCGCTTGGCTGTCTCGTCGCCGTACAGTTCATTGACGTAGGACACCGCGGTCATACGGAATTTCGCGCGCTCAACTTCTGGCATCGAGCGCAGCGCCTCATAGAATGCGTTCGATCCTACAAAGAACGCCGCATTCAATAGAGCGCCGTCAACTTCACGTTTGAGGATGCCCGCGCGGTAGAGGTCAAGAAAGCATTCCACGAACATCTCGCTCGCACCATAGAGGCCTTGCTCGAACGTTGCATACTCGTACGGTTCACTTAATGGGCTCACAGGAGTCAATCGCGTGCTGATATCGCGGAATTCCGCATTATTGTGATGCCGCAGGACCAGCGCTTGCGCGACGGCATCGCCCAAAGAGCCGATGCCGATCTGGATCGTTCCGCCGTCGGCGATCAGGCGCGCGACGTGAAGGCCGGCGGCATATTCTGTAAGATCGACCGGTTCACGCGGGGGCGCAAACAGCGGAAACTCGGTCGCCGATCCCTCAAGAATATAGTCGAATTCGTCCGGCGGCAGTTCTGCATCGCCCGGCATATACGGCAATTCGGCGTTGACCTGGCCGACGAAAATGAAATTGGTCCGCCCAGCGCGGCGCGCTGCAAGCAGATCGAGGGTGATATCGGGATTGCAGCTCAGGCTGTACTGCGTCTTGCCGTCACGCACGCGCTTGGCCACCAGTTGACCGACCACATTGACCTTGCGATCGAGCACGTAGCGGATGGCGTGGGTATAATTGGCGGAGATGTAGTTGCGTTGCGACGCTTCGATATTGAGCCGGGTGCCGGCCAGGAAGAAGAACTCGTCGACCTCGATGTTCGCCGGCAGCCGGCGTTCGCGCAGCGCATCGCCATAGGCGAGCGCCGGGTAACCGTCAAAAAGCCGCGCAGAAACGGGGCCAAGAAAGCGCCGTTCAAGCTCGTTTTTGGCGTGGGGTTTCTCCAAAGTCAGGGCTGTGAAGATGCGCAGGGCAATCGAGGGATCGCCGGCGGCGCGGTGAAACATAGAGTTGGCGACGTGGTTCGCCTTGCCGAGCCCGAGAGGCAGAGCCAGCACGATGTTCTTGCCGACGCGGCCAAGGATCGTATCGGTGAGCAGTTCCACATCGCCGAATTGGACCGGAGCGTCTCCGCTGCGCATTATTTTATCCGGTCCCAGGCCGGATCGGGCTGGAAACGCTCACCATATTTTGTAGCCAATTGGGTAAGAGCGAGCACAATATCGGCCACCCCGCGCGAGCGAGCATAGTGCAGCGGCCCGCCTCGGAACGGCGCAAATCCTGTCGCGAAAATCATGGCAGCATCAATCGTGTCTTCGTCAGCGACAACGCCTTCGCGCAAGCAGGTGACGCAAACATCGAGCATCGGCAATATCAGTCGATCCGCCATATCGGGGCTTGGCTTCGGCGCACCGGATTCCTTTACGGCCTTGCCGTCCTTCCACACATACATGCCCTTGCCGGTCTTGCGGCCGAGTTCACCCTTGGCGACCTTGTCCGTCAGCCATTTCGGCGTTGCCGGCATTGGGCGCTTGAGTTCGTCGCGCAGTACATCGGCGACATGCAGACAGATGTCGAGACCGACCTGATCGGCGAGTTCGATCGGTCCCATCGGCATGCCGAAATCCTCCGCCGCGCGATCGATTGTTTCACGCTTGGTACCTTCGTCCAGCATGACAAAGGCTTCCATCAAATAGGGCGTCAACGCCCGATTGACCAGGAAGCCGGGCGCGCTTTTGACCGGCGCGGGCAACCGGTCGATGCGGCCGAGAAACGCGTTCGCCGCCTCCAGAACATCGGCCGCAACGCCGTTGTGGCTGACGACCTCCACCAGTTGCATGCGCGAAACCGGGTTGAAGAAGTGAAGTCCCAGAAAGCGTTCTGGCCGCTTCAAACCCTTGCAAAGTTCTTCTAGTGGAATGCTGGAAGTGTTGGTGGCCAGTATTGCATCCGGGCGCATTTTGGCTTCGACGCCGGCGTAGACCTTCTGCTTGAGACCAAGGTTTTCCGGCACCGCCTCGATAATAAGATCCGCCGTTGCGACACCGGCACCCTTCAGATCGGGAATAAGACGATCAAGCGCATCGCGAATATCGGTGCTCTTATGGCCAATCTTCCGGAACAGATCGGCGGCACGCTTGACAGCACCGGCGAGCGGCTCGGGCTTCATATCGGCAAGGCTGACGGTGAACCCATGCCAGGCGCACCAGGCGGCAATGTCGCCGCCCATGGCGCCGGCGCCGATGACGTGGATTCGGCGGCCTTGCCATTTTCCGTCCGAGAAGCTCTTGAGCTTTTCCCGCAGGAAAAACACACGGACGAGGTTCTGCGAGGCCGGGGTAACAAGAAGACGCGAGAACGAGGCGACCTCCGCCTTTTGCATCGCCGCGGGATCGCCGCCGTATTGGCTCCACAGATTGATCAATGCGGATGGGGCAGGGTAGTGCTCTGCCGGTGCTTTATTCTCAGCCTCCGTGCGCATGCGCTTGGCGAGCAGCTTGCGGCCCGGTTCAGAATTAAAAAGCATCACCGAAAGGCCGGCTCGCGCGGTCTTGAGATCGCCTGCCAACGCCGCTTGCACGGCGGCGCGGATGTGCCGCTCCTGCGTCACCGCATCGACGAGGCCCAAGGCTTTCGCCGGCCGGGCGTAGATCGACTTGCCCGTCAGCATATAAGTCATGGCTTGCAGCGGATTGATCAGCCGGGTCAGGCGAACGGTCCCGCCGAGGCCGGGATGCAGGCCGAGCAATACTTCGGGAAACCCCAGGGACGCGTCGTCAATGGCGATCCGATAATCGCAAGCCAAGGCGACTTCCAATCCGCCGCCAAGACAGTAGCCGTGGATTACGGCGACCGTCGGCAGTTTCAGCTTGTCCAGCCGGTCGATGATGCCGTGCGCGCGCGTAAGACGGGCCTCGATATCGGCAACCTTCGTCGTGTCACGAAACTCGCCAATATCGGCGCCGGCGATGAAGCCGCCCGGCTTGCCGGAGCGGATCACCAAGCCTTTCGGCGCCTCGTGCTCTATAGCGGAAAGAACGTCGTCGAGTTCGGTTATCACATCTTCCGACAACACATTGGCGCCGGCGCCCTGCTTATCGATGACGAGCCAGGCGATGCCGTCTTCGTCTGTCTTGAGCTTCCAATGCCGCCACGGAAAGGCAGCTTCCAGACCGTGCGGCCAAGATAGCGGACCCAGTTCCAGATCCCGCTCCACAAGCGCGTCCCATACTTTCTGTCCCATGGGGCGCTCCTACACCGTCTCGATCAACATGGCGCCACCCTGGCCGCCGCCGATGCATTCGGTGGCGATGCCGCGCTTGCGCCCCAGCCGCTTCATGGCGTTAACAAGATGCAAAACAATTCTATTTCCGCTCGCGCCGACCGGATGTCCAAGACCAATCGCGCCACCGTCGACGTTAAGCCTGTCGCGGTCGATCGCACCGGCGGGCCCGTCGAGGTGCAGGACGTCACGGCAGAACTTGTCGTCCTTCCAGGCCGCCAGGCAGGCGAGCACTTGCGAGGCGAAGGCCTCGTTCAGTTCCCAAAGCTCGATATCGGTAAGACTGAGATTGTGCCGGCGCAGGAGGGCGGTCGAGCACAGCACCGGTCCCAATCCCATGATCGAGGGATCGAGCGCCGACCATTCGCTATCCACGATGACCGCGCGCGGCGTAAGCCCATGCTTTTTGACGGCATTCTCGGAGGCGAGAATGATCCACGAAGCTCCATCGGTGATCTGCGAACTGTTGCCGGCAGTCACCTGTCCCCAGGGTCGCTCGAACACCGGCTTCAGCTTGGCCAGCGAGTCGGCTGTACTATCCGGACGCACGCCATCGTCGAGATCGTAAAGCTTGCCGTCTCGCCCGAATGCCGGCTCCATTTCGCCTTCGAAGACCTTGTCAGTCTGCGCGCGCGCGAGCCGTTGCTGGCTTTCGGCAGCATATTGGTCGGCGTCACGTCGCGTGACGTTAAACAGATGAGCGATCACCTCCGCGGTCTGCCCCATATTCAGTTCGACAATCGGGTCGGTAAGGCCGCGTTCCAGACCGATGATCGGCGAGAAGAAGCTTGGGCGGATGCCAGCAAACGCCCCTAGACGGGACCAAAAACTACGCGCGCCAAAAATCTTCAAATACCATTCGACGGCGCTGCGCCGAAACACGAGCGGCGCGTAGCTCAAGGCCTCGGTTCCCCCTGCCAGGATCAGATCGGACGTGCCGTCCTGAATGTAGCGGTAGGCGGTGTCGATCGACTGCATGCCGGAGCCACAATTGATCTGGACCGTGAAGGCAGGCATGGCTTCGCCCATGCCGAGCCGTAGCGCAGCGACGCGCGCCGGATTCATTTCGTCTGCAATCACGTTGACACAGCCGAGAATGACCTGGTCAAAGGCGTCGGGCGCGAATGGCTGGCGCAGCAGCAGGGGCCGACCGCATTGAACGGCGAGATCGACCGGCGTGAATGGCCCTACACCGCGCGCCTTGAGAAAAGGCGTGCGGCTTCCATCAATGATATAAACCGGGCGATCGTTCACTCGGCGGCTGTCGGCCGTGGGCGCTTTTGTGCTGGCGATTGTCCGTCTCCCTGGGCTTGGTCGGCGTCGTGGTGGGTTAACTCGTCGGCAGTGAAATCATCGACCTCAATTGTGGCCGCGACGGCCGCCGCGGTGTCACTAAGCTGAGCAAACTCGGCGTCGTTGATCAGGCCTTGTTTACGCGCCTCGCCGATATCATGCACGCGCGCCTTGTTCATTCGATCGCGTAGCGGCTGTGCAGCAACCGTGAGTTTGAAGGCCTTTTCCAGGCGCGCAAGACCGCGGTCGTCATTGGGATGGAATAGATCAATTGTCAGACGATCCCGCGTTGCCGACGGCTCAAGAAGGATCGCAGCGCAAGCCCGCGTCAGCATATCGGACGGACCACGCCGGCGCGGCCCCAGCGGCTGAATGATAAATCGCAACAATCCCGCGACCAGCGATTCGGGAAATTGGCGAAAATCTCGTCGAACCGCGCGGCGATAGTCACCATGCCGCTTTCCATGCACCATTCGACCAGCGGCAGGTCGGCCTCTTGGCGTCCCTCGTCCTGCCATCGCTTGAGCACTGCCGACAGCAGATAGAGTTCCGACAGCAGATCACCAAACCGAGCCGAAATCATTTCCTTGCGCTTGAGGTCGCCGCCAAGCGTCAGCAAAGTCATGTCCACGGACAGGGCAAATGCCGAAGCATAGCGACCCAACTGCCGATAAAAGTGGGCCGTCTTTCCGGCATCGGGCGCCGCCGCCGCGAACAATCCGCCCGTCCAGTTGCGGCCCCAGGCGCGGAAAGTATTCAGAATTGCGTGGCCGACATGAGACCAAAACGCGCTATCGAAGGCTTCAAGACCGCGATCACGATCGTCGTCCTCCAGCGCAAGCATTTCCTTCAGGATATAGGGGTGACTGCGGATTGCTCCTTGGCCGAATTGTATGAGGCTGCGAGTAACGATATTGGCCCCTTCAACGGTGATACCGATCGGCACGGCACGATAGAGGCTGCCCAGATAGTTCTGTGGCCCTTCCATGATTGCTTTGCCGCCGTGCACGTCCATCGCGTCATTGACCGAGATGCGTAGCCGTTCTGTGGCTTGCGATTTCATGATGGCAGTGACGACGGCAGGTTTGTGGCCGGCATCGAGCGCCGCGCAGGTCATCCGGCGCGCCGCATCGACCAAGTAAGCCGTGCCGGCGAGCCGTCCAAGCCGCTCCTGGATGGCTTCGAATTTTCCGATTGGAATATGAAATTGCTCGCGTATGCGCGCATAGGCACCGGTGGTGTGTGCGGTGTAGACCGCGCCTGCAGCCGACAATGATGGCAACGAAATTCCGCGACCGGCCGCAAGCGCGCTCATCAGCATCTTCCAGCCTTTGCCCACCTGCTCGACGCCGCCGATGACGTGGTCCATTGGCAGGAAGACATCACGGCCCCAATTCGGGCCATTCTGAAAGACGTTGTAAGCGGGAAAATGCCGGCGGCCGATTTCTACGCCCGGAAGATGCGTTGGTACCATCGCGACCGTGATGCCGATGTCTTCAGCCACGCCAAGCAGATGATCGGGATCGCGCAGCTTGAAAGCCAGGCCCAGGACGGTCGCGACCGGACCGAGTGTAATGTAGCGCTTGTGCCAGTTGAGACGAATTCCCAACACCTCACGACCATCGAAATTGCCCCGGCAGACAACGCCTGAATCGACCATCGACGCTGCATCCGAGCCGGCTTCCGGACTGGTCAATCCGAAGCAGGGAATTTCCGAGCCGTTTGCAAGCCGCGGCAACCAATAATCTTGTTGCTCCTTTGTGCCGAATTGCAGAAGAAGTTCTCCGGGGCCGAGCGAATTCGGCACCATTGCGGTCACCGCCGCGGTGATTGAATGCGTCGACAGCTTCCTCACCACTTCCGAATGCGCGAAAGCTGAAAAACCGAGGCCGCCGTATTGCTTTGGAATGATCATCGCGAAAAACTTGTGGGCTTTTAAGAAATCCCAAGCCTCAGGTGGCAAGTCACGCAGTTCCCAATTGACCTGCCAGTCGTCAAGCATGGTGCAGAGCTGTTCGACCGGACCATCGAGGAAGGCCCGTTCTTCGGCCGAGAGTTCTTGCGGGGGCTTCGGCGAGCAGTTTTGACCAATTGGGATTGCCGGTGAAAAGGTCGGCATCCCACCACACGTCGCCTGCTTCAATGGCTTCGCGTTCAGTAATTGAAAGGCCGGGCAAAACACCCTTTGCCCAACGGAAAATGACACTCGATATGTACTTGCTTCGAAAAGTCATTGGATGGCCGTACCGCAGCACCCAGCCTAGCGCTGGGACTATTGCACAAAGCCATTGGTCGTAGCTGGCAAAAAGGCCAGACTCACGTAAAGATGACAAAATTTTAATACTGGGCCCCATTCTGCGGCAGCAAGAACATCGCATCTGCAGCTATATTATCGGATTCGACCAGGCTCAACGGAATGCGGGATCGGCGCGGGGCATGTATCAACGATTGAAGCAGTGGATCAGCGATCAGATTCTTCGCTATCTGGATACGCCCACGCGTCGCTACTCGCCGTTTTTTGCCCCGCCCATAGATATTTTGCGCCGTAGCCTGAAGCCCGGCGACATATTTCTGATCGAAGGCAATACCCGTTTGAGTGCGACGATAAAATTCCTGACCCAATCTACCTGGTCGCACGCTGCCCTCTATGTCGGCGACGACACGAAGGGTGAGGAAACCGGCGGGGAGCAAAACGTCCTGCTGGAAGCGAATGCCCAGCACGGCGTTTCTCTCGTGCCACTCTCAAAATACGCACACTTCAATACTCGTATCTGCCGACCCATTGGTCTTGACAGCATTGAACGTCAGAAGATTGTTGACTACGCATTGGCGCGCGTCGGCGTGCAATACGACACGAAGCAAATAATTGATCTTGCGCGTTATCTGTTTCCCTATCCGCCCGTTCCGGTATTTTTGCGACGGCGAATGCTGGCAATTGGCAGCGGCGACCCAACCAGAGCGATTTGCTCAAGCCTTATCGCCGAGGCCTTCGCGTCAATTCACTATCCGATTCTTCCGGAAAGCGTGGACGGCGCTTCCTATGGTATCGCACCATTTGTCGAAAGCGAATCAGACCATATTCGGCGCCATGGCCTCTACACACCGCGAGATTTTGACATCTCGCCTTTCTTTGCGGTGATCAAACCGACAATAGAAAATAATTTCGATTTCCACAGCCTTGAATGGATGCCGGCGAAGCCCGACGAGAATAAATTGACACCCCCAAATTCCGAACACCCTTAAGCATTAAGTTCGAGAATCAACCCGCTGGGTCAACTGGGCGCGGCTTTCCCTCGGCGTCTACTGCAACGTAAGTGAACACGCCGTCTGTGACAGCGATCTGCTCGTCGCCAATCCCACGACAGGCCCAGCTTTGAATCTTCACCGTGAGTGAAGTGTGTCCAACCTCAGTCACTTCGGCATAACACGCAACTTCGTCGCCAACGAAAACGGGACGGTGGAAGCTCATGGCGGTTATTGCGACGGTAACCACTCGCCCTTTCGCACGCCGCGTTGCGGCTGAACTTCCGGCAAGATCCATCTGTGAAACCAGCCAGCCGCCGAAAATATCTCCGTGCGGATTGGTGTCCATTGGCATCGCAATGGCACAAAGCGTCGGTTTGGAATTGGGTGGTATATCGGGTTGTGTCGCGGCGTCTTTCGGCAAATCTGGAATCCTGTGAGTGTGGCTAGCCCCGCCCCCTAAGAATAGGCCTAATCTCATAGGTTTTGGAAGACGGCAAAGCTGCGCGGTTTTGATGCTTCGCTCAGCCTAAGCCGTTAGCCGTCGTGAGTCGGATAATCGACCGGTTGGGACACCCTCGTTATTGATCTCGATCTGGAAGATCTCGGACAATCCCGCCCTTCCAGACGACGTTAGTTGGAGTGCACGGCTGTTCGAAACGCGTTTGAGCCATCCGAGCTCCAATAGACGATCCAAGATCCGAGCTCCGACGAGCCCCTTGATGTGATATCGACGCTCGCTCCAGTCGAGACAAGGCTGGCAAAATATCCGCGGGGTCCGCGGCCTCAGATCAGCGCCGAATGCGGAAAGGAAACGCTCGCCCGAGGACGTGACCTCGCCGCCTTCATCGGTGAGTACGATGTGCCCCATAGCAACAAGTGCATCGGTCACCGCGACTCCCACCCAACCAGCCAGGTGATCGTAGCAACTTCGGGCAAAACGGAGTGCATCGTCGTTTGCTGACCGCGGCTGACGGCGGCGTGGCACCTCTATGGCGGCGACGACCTTGATGCTCTCCAGCATTGTCGCGACCAGCGGGGACGCGATCCGATAATAGCTGAAGCGGCGGTCGCGAATGACAGTCAAAAGCCGCGCGGCAACCAGCTTGCTCAGGTGGCCGCTCGCCGTCGAGCGAGAGACATTTGCGCAGTAAGCAAGCTCAGTGGCGGTCAACGACTGGCCGCCCATAAGGGCGTTAAGCATCGTCGCTCGCGCAGTGTCACCCACGAGAGCGGCCACTTCCACCAGATTTGCCGCCGCGACCATTCTTAAGCCTATCGCTGATACCGGAAGCACATCAATCGAAAACAGTTCGGCACGGGCCGAACTGTTAGCACAAGACAATTGCGAGCCTCGCGGCAAGTATGCGCCGGAATAGGAGGAGCGCATCATGGGAATGGCGGCGGTAATCTACAAGAAAGGCGCACCCGACAACTTTGTGTGGGAGGAGGTCAAGGTGGGGTCTCCCGAGCGTGGCCAGGTACGTCTTCGCAGCACGGCCGTCGGCGTGAATTTCGCTGATACCTACCATCGAGCAGGTATCCCGCACCCGATGATCGTCGGCGATCCGCCGGTTGTCCTCGGTTTCGAAGGAGTTGGCGAGATCGAGGAGTTGGGTCCTGGCGTCACCGGGTTTTCCGTCGGCGAACGAGTTTGTACCTGCCTTCCCCCACTCGGCTCCTATAGTCAGGCGCGCCTTTACCCGGCTGACAAGTTGATCAAAGTTCCAAAGGACTTGCCGTTGGATGACGTCCAACTGGCAGGACTAATCCTGAAGGGGATGACCGCGCAATATCTCCTGCATCGAACGCATAAGGTGCAGCCGGGAGATTATGTTCTGATCCATGCGGCTGCTGGTGGCATGGGCCACATCCTTTGTCCTTGGACGCGGCATCTCGGAGCCACTGTGATCGGTACCGTTAGTACCGACGAAAAGGCCGAGATCGCTCGAAATCTCGGTTGTCATCACGTTATCAATTACTCGACCGAAGACTTCGTAGCTGTCACCCGTAAGATTACGGACGGAAAAGGCGTAGACGTTGTCTATGAGTTGATCGGTAAGGACACGCTACAAAGGTCACTCGACTGCCTGCGGCTGGTCGGCATGTGTGCAGCTTACGGCCAGGCGTCAGGCGTTCCTGATCCGATCAACCTCGTCGAAGATTTGGGCGTTCGCGGGTCTCTCATGATCACCCGTCCCGTGCTTTCGCACTACATGTCGAACCGAAGCGAAATCGACGCCGCAGCAAAATCCCTGTTCGATGCCGTCGCACGAGGAATCGTAGCGAGCAACGTTGTAAAAACCTTTCCGCTTCGGGAGGCTGCAGCCGCGCACAAGTTCATCGAGGGACGCAAGACAACGGGCTCGATCGTCATGCTTCCATTTGCGTAAACGGCTCCAAAAAAACCGACTTCGAGGCACTCGAATCCACACAAAGAGAATATCATGTCGATCATACGCCACGAAATTAGACAGATATCAGACGAGGATCGCGGTCAGCCGATCATTAGCCAGGCAGTCGTTCACGGCAACGTCGCCTATTTCGCCGGCATCACCCCCAACCCAATTGTCGGCGATATCAAAGCCCAAACTGCTCAAGTGCTGCGACGCGTCGATGAGCTTCTCAACCTCGCGGGGACCGACAAATCAAAGCTACTAAGCGCCCAGGTCTGGATCGCTGACATGCGTCTGTTCGAAGATCACAATTCTGTTTGGAATGAATGGGTCGATCCAGCAAATCCTCCGGTGCGGGCTTGCCTCACCACGGACTTTTGGCGACCTGGGATGCTCGTTGAAGTTATGGTGGTTGCGGCCTTGCCGTGACAACCGACCTTTCAAATAGATTTCGTAGGTTGCTGAGTTGCTATGGAGCGACCGGCCAGACGACCGGACGTAAAGGCCCAGCCGAGGTGGTGTCCGTGGCCTTCGAGCAAGAGACCGCCTTGGCCGTTCGAACCGGCGGCAAAAAGTCCGGGAATCGCTACGCCATTCTCGTCTAGAACTTCGAGGCGTGACGACACTCTTAACCCTCCATCGGTGAACACGATCCAGGCCTTCGCCGGTCCGAGCGCATGAAACGGCGAGTTTGCAATAGATTTCCCGCCATTCGGCAGATTCGCGTTGTAGTCGTCGATCGTTTTGCGCAAGGCGACGGGAGGCATTTTTAGCAAGGCCGCAAGTTCTTCAATAGTCTCGGCACGTGCGTAGATGTCCTTGCGGCTCCGACTGTAATCGGGGAGGTAAGCGTAAGCGATACCCGGCGCAGTGGAAATGAAGTAGGGCCATTTACTGAATTTCCGCGCAACAGAATCGTCCATGACGATGAAGGAAATTCGCTCGGGTTGTCGCGCAATGGCGTATTGGGGCTTGTCTCTTTCGTCAACAAAGCGCTCGCCTGATTTGTTGACGAGAATTGCGCCTTCCTCGAATAATCTCGACGACGGCGACAAGTTGGTCGTGACAAACATCATAAAAAATTGGCGAAGCAGCCAGCTTGGAAGAAACTGCATTCCTATCTTCATCAATTGAGCAAAAATCTTGAACGGCGGCACGCGTTGAACAAGATTTTTGCGCTGGGGTGCAACAAAACGTATCTCGGGTCCGAGCATCACCTCGCCCATCACGATCTCCGCACCCACTTCGAGCGCCATCAGATGCCCGTCACCTGTGCTGTTAGGGTTTACTCCTTCGATGTCAGCGATTTCTTCCCCAACAAAGCGGCTTTTCAGCTCTCGGTTTGAGCTGTAGTCCCCGGCGGCCAACACAACACCGTGCCGGGCCGTTACTGTAAAGCTGCCTTTGTCGTCTCGCGCCTCAACGCCAGTCACGCGCCCGTCTGATTTCGTCAGACGTGTCGCACGGCAATTGAGACGGAATGTCACACCTGCCTTCCGGCACGACCGCCCGAGGTGATAAATGTAAGAGCTCGAATGCGGAATGATGTTGTGCATTCGTGGCCGCTGATGCGGGGGCTCAGGCATGGGCCCAATGAAGACAACTCCCATTTCAGTAAGCTGGCGCACACTCTCCGGAACATTGTCGACAAGAAGCTTGCGGAGCTCGAGGTTGTCCCGCAACGCTGCTTTTGGCTGCGCGGCTTCGGCAAATTTCGCCATATCCTCGAACTGGCCATCCGGGAAATCGATAACGCCGGCGCTCTTCTGTAATGAGGTGCCGGTCGCGGTCACGGATCCAATTGATCGGCCGGTCGTACCGAGAAGATACGGCATCTTCTCGATCACCAGCACCGAGCGGCCCAGCCGCGCGGCCTCAAGAGCGGCCGCCAACCCGGACCCGCCGCCACCGACCACGACAACATCGAATGTATCGCCCATTTCGTTCTCCGCGGCCTTCAGGATCTTTAACTACAAGGCATGATCGTTTTGCCGTGAAAATCAATTGCTGCGGGGATAGACTCCGATGATCGGTCCAAGTGGCCACAGATAATCCGTTCGCCGAACCGACGGCGCGTAGATGCTCGATATACTACCGTCAAGATACAAGGCATTTGAACAATGCAATTCATCCCGGAAGAATTGGGCAAAGTTCCCGAATGTCACGGGGTCATTTGAAATCGCAAAAACTACGCGGTGATCATCTTGGACACCAACACCATTTCTGATTTTTCGTGAGGTGGAAATGGGCAAGAATTTTGGGTTGATGGCTCCTTTGATTACAAGCATGGGACCAGACTGCGTGGCGATATCTGCGTGTGGGCGCTGTTGCAAAAAATGGTGCGTCTCTAAAATACTGGCACTGTCCCCGCTGACATAAAATATTCCATTCGGTCTAATATAGAAATTACCGGCCCCCACCGCGGTATTGGCTCGTTTAAGCTCTCGTCCATTTTCAACGTACAAACCCAATGGTGAGCGGTCAGTCTGGTACATGCCGCCATTCGTGGCGAATACTAGTTGTCCGGCACCTGAACTATCTGTGCGTGGGATATTTTGGAGAGACCCATAAGGCTCTCCGTTCGGTTGTTTCCAAAAAAGCTTTGGCGTGTAATGCCGCAGGTCGAATTGGCAAACAATGTAGTCATTGCTTTCATAGGTGACTGGACGGCACGGCCCCCCATTCTCGGCGCCAATAGCGGTCGCCAACATGCTCATCCACAATAGTGCGGAAAACCGCGCTAGATTTCGTGCATTCGCATTCATCCGATCCGAACCAGGGCTCCACCGTCAACAGGTAGGGCGACGCCCGTTATGAAATTAGCCTCATCTGAGGCAAGAAATAGTGCTGCATTGGCCACGTCCCAGGCAGTCCCCATGCGATTGCGCAACGGTACCTTAGCATCGCGTTGCGCAGCCACCTCGGCGCGGCTCTTTCCACTGGCGCGCGCTCGTGTGTCAACGGCCATTGGCGTGTCCATTAATCCCGGTAGAATGACGTTCGCGCGAATTCCAAATTCTGCGTTCTGAATGGCAACTTGTTGGGTGAAAGCAATCATTGCTGCCTTGGTCGCCTTGTAGGTGACAAACGGATACTCCTCCCATGCCGCAATCGATGAAATATTAATAATGACCCCGGACCGCTGCTGACGCATAATTGGCAGCACATGCTTGCAGGCCATAATTGTGCCGCGCAGATTGATTGCGCAGATCCGATCAAAAGCGTCCTCGGTGATTTCAAGAAGTGGGGCATCACCCCCGGCAATGCTGACACCGACATTGTTGTGCAAAATATCGACACGCGCCCATCGTTGATGCGCAGCCATGATTGCTGCGGCAAGGGTGCGTTCTATCGTGACGTCTGCTTCAAACGGAATGCATTCCCCTCCTGCCTTTGTCGCTAGTGCTGCTGTTTCCTCAGCAAGCTTTATATCTCGATCGACCGCGAGAATTCTGGCACCTTCCTGTGCAAATCGTACGGCGGTAGCGCGACCATTACCGATGCCTGTTCCGGGGCCCTGGCCTGCGCCGATTATGACAGCGATCTTTCCTTTAAGACGCATTGCTGATCTCTAAGCTCTTTCAGTTCTTTTTAGCACGTAGCGTCGGCTGGACCTGTGAAGTTGGCCTGCATTGGCAGACCTCTAGTAGCGGGTCATGCGTGCGAGATGCTGCGCGTAGATACCGATAGGGATAAGGTCCATCAACATAGCCGCAGCCAGGAGCGTGCGTGCAATGCGCCCACGGACCAGGAAGAAGGTCACTCCCTCAATCACCACCAGGACCGGGCCAACGACTATGCGTGGAATCGCGCCGAAGGCGATGAGTAGGCCGAGCAGTTCTTTCGCGGCTTGAGGCACATTCTGCAGGCTGGGGCCGCCCGCCGGGGTCGTCACCGCCAAGGCGATCATCGCGAGCCAGCTCACCGGTCCCATCGCGGCAATCAGGAGTTCGGTGGTCAGCAAGGCGCGCGGCGCCTTCTCGATGGACAACTTCAGCAGGAACCAGGTCGGCGCAAGGCTGAAGATGCCCGTCGCCAGCACGAACAGGATCATGTCGCCGAATGCGACCATGCCGGGCGAGGTCTGCGCGATGTCGACCGGCATGCGCAGCTCGTTGACGGCGACGGCGGCCAAGCCGCCGGCGACGGAGAGGGCATAGCCCGCGGCGATCAATGCTAACTTCTTCGCCGCGCTCATGCGCCTACCCCAATCTCCGATGAAAATCCGATTCGCTTTTAAGGCGCTGATGATCAGCCAGTCTAACACAACTTATTGCGCAAATGGCGCGAATGTCAGCTTTTGGCACTTGGCGGACATTCGACTGGTGCCGGGCAATGTCCGTTTTTGGGGGCAGAGCGGACATCGCGCTGTGGGAGTTTAGTTGAGAATCCCGACTGCACGGGACGCCACAACTGCAATCGTTATGAATGAGATTGCTGCCTCGGTCATCATGAGAAGTTTAGCCCTGACGGTGAGCGGGAAAGTGTCGGCGGGCGAGAATGCAGTCGCATTTGTAAACGCCAAGAATAGATAATCCACGAAACCTGGAATCCACCGCTCAGATTGGGCAGAGCCTGCGGGTGTTTGGTATTGGGTGAAAAAGAAATCGGCTTTCTCTTCGGGCAGAAGACCATGCGCGCCCGGATTGCGGCGGTCTACGGTCCAGAACCATAGAGCAAAAATAACAACATTTGTGGCCCAGATATTGATGGCATCTAACAATAGTGTACGGCCGGTGCCAGCATGGCCAGCGAGTATGGCTTGTATCAATTGGGCGAGTGACCCGAAGTTCATTAGCGTGATCACAAACGTGAGTACGATCGCAAGACGCCGGACTATTCTCTTTCCTCGGACGAGCAGATCCAACTGCGTTTCTGTTGAAGCCTTCCGAGCTGTCTTTTGGGTCCATGCAGTCGCTAGAGACAAAGGAACCAGGAGAGTAAGTTCTATCGTCGGCGCGAGCCATCTCGGCCCTACCCAGAGGTCATTCACGAGCCCTAATTGAAGTCCGACAATTATTAGGATTGCGCCTCGCGCTAGCCAAAAATCGATCGGTTTTGCGTCTGAATAGCGGGGCGGGTTTGTCATGCTGCTTGTGCGTACAGGAGAACGGCTATCTTTTGATGGCACCGAAGAAAGCACGTTTCAAGGGCATATACGACGTGGGCGCTTTGTGTTGCGCCAATATAAGCTCAGTTCAAAGTAACTCTTGGGTTGAGCGAACATTTGGATGGCCCCCGTAGCCTCGGGACGCGACCGATTTAAGAAGCGCTCTCTCTGTGCCATGTGACAACAATGATCTGGGCTATAGAATGCCGGTATGCGCCAAATGTTGAGACTTCATAAGGACTCGCGTTGCTCTGCAGCGGCAAACATTGAAGTGGAGGTCGCGCGCCCACGCGCCGATAGTTTGGTGTTGTCCTATATCTTGACCGGCAAGATGAGCGATATCCGCATGCCGCCCGTCATCGCGGCCGCGCGCAGCGACGACCTTTGGCTGCACACCTGCTTCGAGGCATTTGTCCGTGCTTCGTCGGGCGCCGAGTATTACGAATTCAATTTCGCGCCTTCGACGCAATGGGCGGCATATCGTTTCAGTAGCTACCGAAGCGGGATGTGTGTGGCGGCCGAGATCAGCGCGCCTCTCATCGAAGTGCAATCAAGCCCCGACGGCTACACATTACAGGCCTCGCTGAAATTGGATCGCTTGTCGGCTTTGCCACGTAAGGCCTCGTGGCGTCTCGGTTTGTCGGCATTGATTGAAGACACAAGCGGTCGCAAGTCATATTGGGCGTTGGCGCATCCACCCGGGAAGCCGGACTTCCATCACCCGGACTGTTTTGTGCATGAGTTTTCTCCGGAACTGCAGCCATGAAATTTGGTATCGATCGACTCATCGCCGAACCTGCTTTGCGTGCGCCACTTGCGGGCAGGCGCGTGGCGCTGCTCGCGCATCCCGCTTCTGTCACGCAAGACCTGACGCACACGCTGGATGCGTTGGCCGCATGCGGCGACATGAAGATCAGCGCTGCCTTCGGTCCGCAGCATGGCCTGCGCGGCGACAAGCAAGACAACATGATCGAGTTCGCCCGACTTCAACGATCCGGTGCATGGCATCCCGGTCTTCAGCCTTTATGGAAACGTGCGCAAGCCGACGGATGCGATGATGGATGCATTCGATGTTATCCTCATCGATCTGCAGGATCTGGGGTGTCGGATCTATACGTTTATCACGACCCTGCGCTACGTCCTCGAAGCGGCATCGCGACATCACAAAACTGTCTGGGTGCTAGATCGGCCCAATCCTGTGGGTCGGCCGGTCGAAGGTTTGACGCTGCGCGCCGGCTGGGAAAGTTTTGTCGGCGCAGGACCGTTGCCAATGCGTCATGGGCTCACGCTCGGTGAACTGGGTCTGTGGTTCGTGAGCACGCTCAAACTCGATGTCGAATATCGGGTTATCGAAATGGAAGATTGGCAACCTGATGCCGCGCCGGGGTTCGGCTGGCCGCTGGGTGCGCGGACATGGGTCAATCCCAGTCCCAACGCGCCGAACTTGTGGATGGCGCGTGCCTATGCGGGGACGGTGATGCTCGAGGGCACGACGCTCTCGGAGGGGCGCGGCACCACGCGGCCACTCGAGCTGTTCGGCGCTCCCGATATCGATGCGCGGGCCGTCATGAAGGAAATGGAGGTCATGGCCCCAGGGTGGCTTAAGGGGTGCCGCTTGCGCGAGTGCTGGTTCGAACCCACGTTTCACAAACATGCCGGCCAGCTTTGCCACGGCGTGCAGATACACACGGAAGGTCCCGGTTACGATCACCAGACGTTCAAGCCCTGGCGCATCCAGGCGCTCGCCTTCAAGGCAATTCGCCGTTTGTACCCGGACTACCCGCTGTGGCGCGATTTCGCCTACGAGTACGAGCACGGCAGACCCCCCATCGATGTCATCAACGGTGGTCCGCTATTGCGAGAATGGGTCGACGATGCGTCGGCGATACCGCAGGACCTGGATGCGCTGACGCGACCCGATGAGCAGGCCTGGTCGAGCGAGCGTCAACGATACCTGCGCTACGCCAGACCGTAGGACGCAGACAGCTCGTAGGTGGGTTGGCGCGATCAAGGTGGGGCGAATTGCTCGAAAGACCTGAGGCTAATTCAGCACGTCTCAATTGCTTTCGACATCATCGGTGCTGCCGTCGAGCCAGGTTGCGATAACCGTCAGCTCCTGAGTGAGAGCAACGAGATCAGCGCGAGCACCCGGAACCAGCGCTCCGCGCTCTTTTTCCAGGCCAAGGAATCGCGCGGGGGTCAGCGAAGCGGCGCGGAGCGCGTCCTCCAGGGGAAGCTCGGCCAGCCTGACCGCATTGCGCACCGCAGAGGCCATATCCAGGTGCGCGCCCGCGAGCGTGCCCTCTTGCGTGGTCAGCCGTCCGTCAGCCAGCTTGATCGTTCGGCCACCCAGTTCAAAACGGTCCAGCGATGTCCCGACTGTCGGCATGGCATCGGTGACCAGGGCAATTCGTTCGAAGCCTTTCGCCGCAAACGCAGCGCGAACCGAAACGGGATCGACATGGATCCCGTCGACGATAAGACCGACCGTCAGCCGGCGTTCCGCCAGCGCCGCACCGATGATTCCCGGGGCACGCGCACTCAACGGCGGCATTGCATTGAATAGATGGGTCACGCCGGTTGCGCCATCCGCGACGGCCTGCATTACAACTGCGGCGCTCGCCTCGCTGTGCCCGATCGAAATCCGCACACCCGAGGAGGCCAACGTCCGCACGAAGCCGGCCGGAACGCATTCGGGCGCCAGCGTGACCAATGACTTCGGCGCCGGCGAGTTCGCACAATTCCTCCAGGTCGCCCGCACCAGGCCTTGTGATCCGATTGAGCGGGTGGACACCCGGACGCTGCGGGCTGATGTAGGGGCCTTCCAGGTGCAGGCCGAGAATGCCGTCCCGTCCGCTGATCGAACGAGCCGCCGCGACGGCGGCGCGCATCTGTTCGCGCGTATCGCTGATCAGGGTTGGGAGGCAGGCCGTGGTGCCGTAGCGGCGGTGCGCCCGCGCAATGGCACGCATGCCGTCGGCCGTCGGTTTATCGTTGAGGAGGACGCCGCCGCCCCCATTGACCTGCAGATCTATGAAGCCCGGGGCAAGGAAGGCCCCGGCCGGGAGCCGCGTTTGCGGCCATCCGGGGGGAACCTCACCCCAGGGCGCAAGTCCGACAATACGACCATACCCGACCAGCACCGCTGCTTCGGAACGCCAGCCGTGACCGTCAAAAACGCGGTCCGCCAGGATGGCATGTCCATCGGCGATTGAAGGATTGTTTCGACCTGGGTTCATCTGTGTCCGTGGCAGGCAGGATTGGTAGCGCAACGAATTTAATCTAAGTTAAAGGGCGCCGAATACCCAGAGCATCACGCGCCGACGCTAATACCTTTTGCCGACACGATGATGCGCCGATCTGGCGCGACCAGACGCAAAGCCGCTGCAAGCTTTCCTGGTCGCACTCGGGCGACGAAAGAGCAACAGCATGGACCGATTGGTCATTCGTGGCGGCAGACGCATTGAAGGCTCGGTCGTTGTCCGCGGGGCAAAGAACGCGGCGCTGCCGCAGATTGCCGCGGCGCTGCTCAGTGCCGAGCCGCTGGAGTTGGCGAATGTTCCCGAAGTGACCGACGTCGACACCATGCTCGCGCTCATGCGGGAGTTCGGCGTGGTTGCTACCCGCGGCCCTGGCGGGGTGCTGGTGCTGGACGCGAGCGCGGCGACCAACGCGCAAGCGCCCTACGACATGGTCCGCCGCATGCGCGCCAGCATTCTCGTCTTGGCGCCGTTGGTCGCCCGTTTCGGTTCTGCGCGCGTGTCCATGCCAGGGGGCTGCGCGATTGGTGCGCGGCCGATCGACCTGCATCTCAAGGCATTGGACGCGCTCGGGGCCGACGTGAACATAGAGTCCGGCTACATTCACGCGCGAACGAAAGGCGAGGGGCTGCGTGGTGGCCGCATCGTGCTGTCCCAGCCATCCGTGGGGGCAACCGAGACGGCCCTGATGGCGGCGATCCTCGCACGGGGTGAAACCGAAATCCTGAACGGCGCGCGCGATCCCGAAGTCTGCGACCTCGCGCTCTGTCTGGCCAAGATGGGAGCGCGCATCGAGGGTGCCGGCACGCATCGAATTCTGGTGCAGGGGGTGGATGCTCTCCACCACGCCCGCCACGAATTGATCACCGACCGCATCGAGGCGGGGACCTATGCCATCGCCGCCGCCATCACCGGCGGTCATCTCGAGATCCTCGGCGCCCATCTCGAGCACCTCGGGTCGGTCGGTGCGGTTCTTGAAAGTGCCGGAGTGCAGATCTGGCCGACCGATCGAGGCCTTATGGTTGTTCGCGCCGGCCCGTTGCAGGCCATCGACGTCGTGACGGAACCTTACCCCGGATTTCCGACGGACTTGCAGGCGCAGTTCACGGCCTTGATGACCATCGCATCAGGCGCATCGGTCATCCGCGAGACGGTGTACGAGAACCGATTCATGCACGTCCCCGAACTTGGGCGGCTCGGGGCCAACATCTCGCTGCAAGGCTCGACGGCGCTGGTGCGTGGCGTGCAGCGGCTGCATGGCGCGGAAGTAATGGCCACCGACTTGCGCGCATCGGTGAGCCTGGTTCTCGCCGCCTTGGTCGCCGAAGGCGAAACGACCGTCCACCGCATCTACCATCTCGATCGCGGGTATGAGTTGCTCGACCGCAAGCTTGTGCAATGCGGCGCGGATATCCAGCGGGTCGCGGGATGACGACGGCTTCACAACCTGGTCCGCTGTTTATCGGCGTTGACGGTGGCGGCACGGGCTGCCGTGCGCGCCTCGAGGACGCGGAGGGACACTTGCTCGGGACCGGCATCGCCGGTCCGGCCGCGCTGCGGCTGGGAATCGACATTGCGCTTGCCGAAGTGGAAAAGGCCTGCCGGGTCGCGCTCGAGGAAGCCGGGCTTGGCTCCGACGCGTTGGGTTCCGTGCATGCTGCCGTCGGGCTTGCCGGGGTCGGCCGCAAAGGCGCGCTCGAGCAGCTCGTGCAGCGGCCGCATCCCTTCCGCTCCGTCGTTTACGCCCATGACGCGACGATCGCCTGCATCGGGGCGCATGGCGACCGAGATGGCGGCATCGTCATCGTTGGGACGGGTAGCGTCGGTTTTGCCATTGTCGGTGGTCGCGAAGTCAGGGTTGGCGGCTATGGCTTTCCCATATCTGACGAGGGCAGCGGGGCCGACCTCGGGCTGCACGCGATCCGCCTGGCGTTACGGGCCTACGACGAGCGTAGCGTTGCCACCAGTCTTACGCACGACGTGATGATGCGCTTCCACAACGATCCGTTCGAGGCGGTTGCCTGGACGGATCACGCGACGGCCACGGACTATGCGACCTTCGCGCCGCTGGTGATGCGGCATGCGGACGCCGGTGATCCCGTGGCGCGGCGGATCGTGCGTGACGCCGCGGAACAGATCGACGAATTGATACGCCGGCTGTCCGAGTGCGGCGCTTCCCGCATCGCTTTGCTCGGCGGGCTCGCATCTTCGATGCAGCCGTGGCTGGCGCCCGACGTCCAGCGCCGGCTGGTTCCGGTCGAAGGCGACGCGGTGGATGGCGCCTTGCATCTCGCCCGGCGTGCCGTCATGAAGGGATAGTGTCCGCGAGCCGACGTAACAATGTGCGCCGGCCGCGTTTACGGCATAACCGGGACAGGGTCATGCGCACAGAACAAATCAGCCCACGCTACGTCGAACTCGATTCCTGGTCCGCACCTGAGATGATCGCGGCCATGTACGAGGGGCAGCTTACGGCGGCTGCTGCGGTTCGCGACGCTCTGGGCGCAATCGCCGCAGCCGTCGAGGACGCGGTTCCGGCGCTACAGCGAGGCGGGCGGATCGTATACGCCGGAGCCGGCACGTCTGGACGCATCGGCGTGCAGGACGGAGCTGAGTTGTCGCCGACCTTTGACTGGCCCGCCGATCGACTTGTGTTTGCCCTGGCGGGAGGGCTTGACGCGCTTGTGCGGAGCGCTGAGCAGGCCGAAGACAACGAGGCCGCCGGTGCGCAGGCCATGGCGGACGCAAAAGTCAGCGCCAATGATGTCGTCATCGGTCTCGCAGCGAGTGGCACGACTCCCTTTACGATCGGTGCCTTACGGGCGTCGAGTGCCGCAGGTGCCGTGACGATTGCTGTCGCCAACAATCCAGGCGCTCCGCTGTTTAAGGTCGCGCGCCATCGTATCCTGGCCGACACGGGAAGCGAGGTGATCGCTGGCTCCACCCGGATGAAGGCAGGCACCGCCCAGAAGATTGTGCTGAACCTGTTCTCGACCGCCGTGATGGTGAAGATGGGCCGCGTCTATCGCGGGTTGATGGTGGACATGCGGGCGCGGAACGCCAAATTGCGCCGGCGCGCCGAAGCCATGGTCAGCGAAATCCTTCGCTGTCCGGAAGGGGACGCGGCGCGCTATCTCGAACAGGCAGACGGGCACGTGAAGACGGCCGTCCTCATCGGCTTGGGAGTGGGCCGCAGTGAAGCCGCTCAGCTGCTGGAGCGCCACGGGGGCAATCTGCGCTCCGCCATCAACGCGTCCACGAGCGGCGATGGCTGAACCGCATACGGTAAGCGCGATGGCACGCGAGACCGCCGAAATCCCGGCGGCGGCCGAGCGTCTTCTCGCGCGTAGCGATTTATTCGCGCCGATCGTCGAACATATCGAGCGGGCCAAGCCGCGCATTGTCGTCTTCTGCGGGCGCGGCAGCTCGGGTCATATCGGCGTTTATCTGCGCTATCTTTTCGAAGCGCGGCTTGGCCTGCTCGGATCCGCCGCCGCACCTTCCATCGTCACGGCCTACCGGCGACCTCCGGAAATGCGCGATGCCCTGTTCGTGGTGGTATCCCAGTCCGGGCGTAGTCCCGACCTCGTCGACGCCACGCAGATGGCGCGCAAGTTTGGCGCGCTGACGCTTGCCATCGTCAATGACGAAAACTCTCCCGCGGCCGTAGCGTCCGAGCTGGTCCTGCCGATCGGCGCGGGAACCGAACACTCGGTCGCGGCGACCAAGACCGTCGCACTGTCGATGATCGCGGGGGCGCAGCTGGTGGCGACGTTAGCGCGCGACGACGATCTAAACGACGGCCTGCAACGTTTGCCGCTGCGATTGTCCGGCGCGCTCGCGTGCGACTGGTCGGCCTGGGCCGACAGTGCGGCGGGTGCGGCGGCGACCTTTGTCGTGGGACGAGGGTATGGGCTCGGTTGCGTCCGCGAGATCGCGCTCAAGGTTGCCGAAATCCTGCGGGTCCCGGCTCTCGGCTACAGTGCGGCCGAGCTGCGGCACGGGCCGCGCGCATCGATTAGCCCGGCAACGCCTGTCCTGGTGCTGCGCCAGAATGACCAAGCCGCCGCCACCGTCGACGAGCTCGTGCGTGACCTGAACGATGCGGGTGAGAGGGTGTTTACCGCCGGAGGCGCGGCGGGGACGCTGCCCTGGATCGGCGACGGTCACCCGATTTGCGATCCGGTCCTCATGCTCCTCCCGGCCTATCGCGCCATCGAGGCGGCGGCGCGCCGGCGAGGCTTCGATCCCGACAGTCCGCCCTACCTAAGCAAAGTGACGCGCACATTTTGACGGTGGACCTCCACCATGTGCATCGCTCGGGCAGTTCTTAGCCGCTCGAAATTCGTGCGACGTGAAAGGCACGAACAAGTCGCCAATGTTCGAGGCTGTGCGCCGACGACAAACGGGATTTTGAAACCACGAATTGCCCTGGCGCAAAAAATTTCGGTCGCGGTCGACCTCACCGCGCTTTTTAAAAAATCTGAGTGTGGGATTAACCGGGGCATCCAATGCCCCGGCGTTAGAATTTGCTATTGGACGATGACCGCCGCGCCGACCTTGGCGCGATTGTACAGGTCGATCACGTCGTCATTGGACATGCGGATGCAGCCCGACGACACGCCGCCGCCGATCTTCCACGGCTCATTCGTTCCGTGGATGCGATAGAGCGAGGCACCGAGATAGAGCGCGCGCGCGCCGAGCGGATTGTCGGGGCCGCCGTCCATATGCTTCGGAAGCGTGGGGAAGCGCGCCAGGATGCCAGGCGTCGGCGTCCAATCCGGCCATTCGCGCTTCATGGAAACCGTGCTCACGCCGGTGCAGCCGTAGCCTTCCACGCCGACGGCGATGCCGTAGCGGATCGCCTGGCCGTTGCCGAGCACGTAGTAGAGATGGCGCTCCTTGGTGGACGACGATGATCGTGCCGGGCGCGCGCTTGCTCGGATAGTCCGCGACTTGTTCGCGCGACACTTGGCTGTAGACGATCCCGAACGGCGTCTGCATCGTCCACGGATCGCGCTCGCTGGTCTTGCGCGCCCTGCGGGCCCCGGCGTTCGCCGACGCGTAAGCCTGCGTACCGTTGCTCGCCTGGTTGGACGCACAGCCCCCAGGGAGCAGGGCCGCGACGACAAGAGAAGCAAGGACAACTGAAATTTTCACGACGCCACCGAGCTCCAAAGAAGGGTCACATCCAAGGAAAGGCGACCGCCTTCGGCCGAGCCCATCCCTGCAACGCCGATTAAATACAGCAAAGGGCAGCCGACGTACCTCTAGTGCCAAAAGCCACACTCGCCAAGGTTTTAACCATTTCGCGCCGCGTCCGGCTGCGGCCAAGCGGAAATCATGAAAATCAGAGGCTTTCAGGCGGCGCGTTATTCAGCCATCTTCGCACTTCCACGAGGATCACCGAATTGAGGATTTCCTCCAGCCGGCCCGAGCGCGCGGGCAACCGTTGCCCCGTTCATGACGCGGTGGTCGTAGATGATCCGCACATCGAGCATCGCCGTCGCTGCTCATGACGCCGTAATTGAGCAAAGTGGTCAGCGGCGACAGCGGATGCAGCGATTCTGCGTTGAGGGCGGAATAGACCGAAACGCCGAAGGTGCCGAAATAGTTTGCCGCGCTGGCGGCCGAATTCAAACCAGATCGCACCACATCAGGCGCCGTAGCGGCAGCGGCAGCCGCGCGAATTCATGGCTGCGGCGGAAGTCCTTGATGCTCTTCGATCGGCGCGGTGGAGGCGTGCTGGATGACTGCCATTCAGATCTCGCCAGCGACTGGCGCGCCGGCTCCTTGATCGAGATCGAAAACAGACCAGGCTCGCCCCGGTAGTCGCGCTCGACGACGATGGTCGCGTTGCTCGCCGGATATTCGTAGAGGTGCGCGCCAGGGAATCTTGACATAGGCGCGGCGGAATTCGGGAAATTCACGGGCCATCAGCGCATAGGCTTTGGCGAACATGGCGGTCCAGCGCGGCCGGTCGTTGCAAGCGGCGCGCGCGGCCACCAGCGGCCCGATCGACATCCGCCGCTGCACCGGAAGGTCGGAATGCCGTTCGCGAAATACAGCAGGTCGATCACCATGCGGCGCGGCACGGACAATGGGATGATTCGCCCGCGCATGTATCTCCGTGAGCCTTGTGGCAGCATAGATAATCCAAGGGATTATGCGCTTGGTGCCGGCCATATAGGAACGGTATTCGTCGCCGAAGGATTCCAGCATCATCCGCTCCTCGCGCAGGACCCGAAAGGCGAACAGCATCCCCGCCCCGATAAGCCCGCATAGTCCCGCAAGCCAGTTCGGCAACAACAACATCTGGCGCAACACCCAAAAGGAAAAACGAAGAATACATCGGGTGCCGAACAAGGCGATAGACGCCGGTCTTGATCAAGACATGTTGCTCGCGCACCTTCAGCGAGACCGACCAGTTCGCGCCCAAGATCGGCGTGACTGCGGCGAAACAGCCATAAGGCTGCGCACAGCGGGACGATCCCCAGCCAGGCCAGCGCCGGGATAAACGGACGATCAAGCGATGCCGGAAATCCGGTCAAGGCATAGGCGGCCGGCAGTAGAAACAGGCCGAGAGTTGCAAGGGCGAGAAGGGTCCGATTCCCGCCGATCCATCAGCGACTTGGCGGCACCCATCTTGCGCGCGCGGCGCTCGAAGGGGTGGCGAATGATGTACCAGCCGACGAGCCCGGCAAACCAGATGATTGCGGCGACGTCCTTCGTCATGGCGACATCATGCTATTTCTGGACTGCCGCAAACGGCAATTCTCTTTCGTCTTCTTGCGTTCTTTCACCTGGCACGCGTCTTTGGTTGTAGAGCGGCCGGAATTCAAGACCAAATCTTGACGCGGCACGCCCGGCAGTGGGATTATTCTTTTCGTCGGTTTCAAAAAGCTTCACCGCTCACATTGATCGAGGTCAGCCTTGAACATGCGCCCCGCTACCATCGGTATATTGGCGTTTGTAACGGCAGCCATCCTGGCGCCGGCATCGGCGAGCGCCCGCGAAACCGTGCACTTTAACGGTTATTCCGCCGGCACGATCGTCGTGAAGACGAGCGAGCGCCGTCTGTATTACGTGCTCGGCGACGGCAAGGCGATTCGCTATCCGGTTGGCGTCGGCCGGGCCGGCAAGGCGTGGTCGGGCAATGCCATCATCGTCGGGAAATACCTGAAGCCCGGCTGGTCGGCGCCGGCGGAGATCAGGCGCGACAAGCCCTCGCTGCCACCGGTCATTCCGGGCGGCAGCGCCTCCAATCCGATGGGTGCCGCGGCATTGACGCTGAGCGAAGGCGAATACGCCATCCATGGCACCAACGCTCCCGGCTCGATCGGCGGCTTTGTGTCCTACGGCTGTATTCGCATGTACAATGAAGATGTTATGGAGCTTTACAACCGTGTCAGCTTTGGCACGCCAGTCGTCGTGCTGCGCTGACGCCCCTTGCGGGCCATCCGATCGGCTTGGCCTGAAGCGGGCTCACGAGGGGAATAGGGGTCTTCATGAAAGCGCGAATAATCACCCTCCTGACGCCCGTGTTTTGCATAGCAATCATGGTCTTGTTGGCCACGCCGGCATCGGCGTACTGGCAATTTTTGGAGCGTCCGCCCGGCGCGGAACGCGTGCCATCGGCGCGATTCTCGACGGAAAAACAATGCGAAGCCGCGCTCAAAGTCGCCGAGACCAGGCTAAAAAAGGCCTATCCTGATCGATATCCGCTGGTCGGTAGCTGTGAGGAATTCAAGTAAGGGGGATAACTTTCGCCGCCGGCTATAGGCGGCGCCCATTTACCCTTACTATTCAATCACTTGCGAAGCGGCGATATTTATCTGTTTTCACGGGCAGCCTTTGAAAAGCAGGCCGGAAAAACGCCCGGAAATGCTGCCTTATTCAACAATATTGTGGAGTGTGGCTTTTTCGCACTAGCTGGGAATTCGGCGGGCCTATAGAAATTCAGAGTGTTAATTCCAATAGCAATAACTGGGGTGCGTCATGAAAAAGTTCCTCGTAATCATCTGCACGGCGATTCTCGCCTTCGGCCTCTCGGCCTGCGCAGGCAAGGCTCCGATTGGTAAAGGCAAGGGTAAGGCCCCGGTTGTTCAGACCAAGGGCTAAGCTTCGCCTGATACGACAATGACGAGAATAGGCCGGCCGCGTGCCGTGCCTTTTCTTGTCTTGTCGTGAAGGCCAAGGTTCGATCACCGCTTCCGCGGTCTACGGTGGAAGGGTGAATTTCAATTCTTGCCCTCCGACGGTTGATTACTGATAAGATCAATCCGACGTGAGGTAACTAACCTCAGTCAAGGTTAGGGAGCCAGTAATGCGGTATTCTTCGAAGCTGCACAACGTCACCCGGCTGGTGAGCGTGAGTGTAGCTGCTTTGGCGTTGGGGCTTATCGCCCTGCCGGCCAACGCACAATCTTCTGGCAATTCGGGCATCGTTGCGCCGGAGGCGAAAGCCGCACCGGTTGCCAAGCCCAAAACTGCCTACAAGCCGTACTTCTTCGAGTTCCGCGTCGCGCGCCGCCGCGAGCTACGGCCATATGTACGTCTTGTTGGCCAGGTGAATGGGCGCAACGAAATCGTCAAGAGCGACATCGCAGGTCTGCATCCGGCTGGCGATCGCAACGACTGCGAAAATTGCAGTGTTTATACGATGGACGATCGGGCACCTTATCCCGGTGCCAGCCGAAACGGGCGCTAGCGACGGCGATCTTGAAGAAAAATACGTCACCGCCCGCTATCGCGTGATGGTCGATGCAGCCGAATTCAAGCGGGTTTCCGCCTATATCAAGAAGCTGCAGGCCGATAACCCGACAGTGGCATGCGCTTTGGAATAACTGCGTCGGGTTCGGGCGCAATGTCGCGCAATTCATGAATTTGAAAACGCCCGTGCCGATGTGGATCGAACCGAAGGACTTCGTTGAGGCCCTGCGTGACTTGAATGGCGGGCCGAAGCAGGGGCCTCTGAAGGATGCGCCGCGCGGGGCGAGCGTTGCGGTGGCGAAGCCCGCTCCTGGTGCGACCCCGGCAGCTACGCCAGCGTCAGCTCCGGCAGCGCCTTCGGGACCGACATCATCCACTCCGCCGAAGCCGAAAAAGCAGCCGGTGGCGTCCGCTCCGGCAGCGCCAGCGACCGCCGCGGCCAACTGATCTTGGATTAAGGGCCGGTTCGCCGGCATTCGTAACGCACCACATGGCTCCGTAGGACCTGGTCCTGCGGAGCTTTTTTTCGCGCGGCTGGCGTTTCGCGCGAATGGCGGAGGCGAACGATTCCGCGAACGCGCCATAGGACGCCTGTCCGCGGCTATTTGCCAATGTTGGGGTTGATGCGCCTTGCTTCGGCGATATCCGATTCGGAGCCGGCCTTGTCGCCTTTTCGGGCCCTTGCGAGACCGCGATAGAAGTGCGCCTCGGCGTCGCCCGGATTGAGCCTTATCGCCTCGCTGTAGTCGGCAATGGCGTGCTCGTCGTCATCCTTGTTCTCGAACGCGAGCGCACGGTTGTAATAGGCGATGGAAAGGTTTTCCGCCGCCTCCTGGCCCGACTGGATCAGCGCGGTGCAACTCTTGATCTGCTGGTCCCACTCGATTCCGGGATTTCCCGTGCAACCCTGCCACTGCGGTGAGAGCTGGGCATTCGCAAGACCGCTTGCCGCCGTCAACGCCATGGCGCTGGCGAAAATACGCACTGCTGATGACACTTTTGGTTCCTGTCGTCCGTTACCTTACAGGGCTGAATATAACGCAAGCGCCGGCGAATCGCAGCAAGCGGCGGCGCAGCGGGCTCGACGTCGCGTCAGACCTGTTCGGCGTTGAGATAGGCGAGCCGCGCGCCGCAGAACGCACAGATCAGCCCGAGACCGAGCGCGGTCAGGCCGGCGATCACGTCCACGGTGCCGCCCAGATTGCCGCTCTTGCTCATGATGCCGCCGACGGTGGCGACCGCGAACACCATGCGCGATCAGGAAGCGTTGCGCCAGCCGGTAGACGAATTCGCGTTCGCGCGCCGCCGCGATCAGATAGGCCCCGGTCGCCCAGCCGCCGACAAAGCCGGCGCCGGCGACCGCCCACCAGGCCAGCGCCGAGACCAGCTGATAGACGCTGCCGGCAGCTTTGTCGCGCAGCACCGCATCAAGCCCCACGCCGAACACGGTGAGCACGATATGCACGGCAAGCGCCGCGAACACCCCGCAGGCGATGGCGGCGGCATAGTGCAGGCGGCGTAGGACGTCGTTTTCCATCTTCAGCGTCCGAAACGGCAGCGGCGACGTGACGCCGCCGCCGGACCATAAAGCATGATCCCGAAAAGTGGGAACCGGTTTTCGGACAAGATCATGCTCCCGCAAAGCGAAGATTGCGGCCGCGAACCGTGTCGTCGGGATGCTAAGCGGCTGTCAGCGGGAGGGCTTGCAGGAATTGCTGTAACTCGCGCTCCAGCGCGTCGAGCGCGGCACTGCGCGCGGGCGTCATCAGGCCCTGCTGGGATTTTTCGTCTTGAGAGACACGCACGTCGGACTGGGAGGATCGAGAATCGGCCGGGATCAAGCGCATTGTTTTCCCCGAATGTCCACGTTGAGCCGGTAACACCTATCTGAGTCGACCGCCGGCCGGCCGCGGCACGGTTCGCCGGCTGCCCGAATTGACGCCATCTGTTGCATTTGGGCGACAGCAAGTCCGGCTGCCAAGGAGGCCGTCAAAACCCCGCCAGCTCACGCATGATGCGGTAGAGCCCGTCCTGGCCTTCGAAGCCGATGCCAGGACGGTCGGAGAGAGTGATGGCACCGTTTGTGATCATCGCGTCATCGGCAAAGCCGCCGAAATCGCCGAACACGCCGGGATAGGATTCCGCGCCGCCAAGGCCGAAGCCAGCGGCGATCGCCAACGACATTTGATTGCCGCCATGCGGGAACAGCGAACCGCGAGTCCAGCCATGGTCCGCCAGCATGTCGAGCGTGTGAGCGTACTGGCCGATGCCGTAAGCTTGCGGCGGATCGATCTGGATGATGTCGCGGCCGCCGCGGAAGCCGCCGAAGCGCACCAGATTCTCCACGTCCTGGGTCGAGTACAGATTTTCGCCCGTGGCCAGCGGCGGCTCGTAGACGCTCGCCAACTCGGCAAACAACGCGAAGTCGAGCGGATCGCACGGCTCCTCGAACCAGCGCAGCTTGAAGGGGCCAAGCGCCTTGGCGTAGCGCAGCGCTTCCGCACGATCGAATTTGCAATTGGCATCGACGGCGAGATGCTCGCCCGTACCCACCACCTTCAGCACGGCCTCCAGCCGGCGCAGGTCCTGCTCGAGCGGCAGGCCGCCGACCTTCATCTTGACCATGGTGTAGCCGGCATCGAGATGGCGGCGCATCTCGTCCTGCAGATCCTGAATGGTCTGCCCCGGCCAGTACCAGCCGCCGCCAACGTAGCAAAAAACCTTGTCGGCGATTTTGCCGCCATTGAAGCGCTCGCCAAGCAGGCGGTGCAGCGGCTTGTCTGGCGATTTTGGCGACCGCGTCCCACACCGCCACCTCGATGGTGCCGATGGCGATCGAGCGCTCGGAATGCCCGCCGGCTTTTTCCCGCCGCATCATCTGCCCGAGGATTTTCGCCGGATCGAGATTGCCGCCGCTCTCGTCGAGGAGCGCTGCCGGTTCGGCGGCGAGAATCCTCGGGATGAAACGCGCCCGCATCTGCGCGCCACAGGCGTAACGGCCGGTGGAATTGAACGCGAAGCCGCAGACCGGCTTGCCGGAGCGCACGACATCGGTGATCACGGCGACCACCGACGTCGTCATTTCGGAAAAGTCGAAACTCGAATTGGCGAGCTTCGACTTGAGCGGGATCGCCGTCTCGCGGATGTCGACGATTTTCATTCGGCGCGGAAGAGGACTACTGGATCTGCGGAATCTTGGCGTCCTTGATCACCTTGTCCCACTTCTCGACCTCTTTCTTGATATAGGCAGCGAATTCCTGCGGCTTGTTCGCCACTACGTCGAAGCCAAGTTGCGCGCATTTCTCCTTCACATCCGGCAGGGCCATGGCCTTGGCGATCTCGCCGCTGAGCTGATCGACGATCTCTTTCGGCGTTCCGGCTGGCACCAGGACGCCTTGCATGGTCTCCAATTCCTGGCCCTGGATGCCGGCTTCCGCCATGGTCGGCACGTCGGGCAGCGCGCCCGAGCGTTTGGCCGAGGTGACGGCGAGCGCCCTCAGGTTTCCCCCCGTCACTTGCGGCGCCGTTGGCGGCAGCGCGGTAAGCGCAATCGGAGTATGTCCGCCGACGGCGGACTGAATCGCTGGGCCTGCGCCATTGAACGGCACGCTCGCGGCATCGAGCTTGTAGGTCAGCTTGAACAGTTCGGCCGCAAGCTGCGGGGTGGTGCCGATGCCCGGATTGGCGATGTTGTATTTGCCCGGGTTGGCCTGCACCAAGGCGACGAGTTCCTTGACGGTCTTGGCCTCGATCGTTGGATTGACCACCAGAATGTTCGGCGAAGCCGCGGCCAAAGTCACCGGCAAGAAATCCTTGAACACGTCATAGGGCTTGGTCGCATACAGAACTCGGGTTGACGACGTAGCTCGAACTCGCGACCAGGATCGTGTAGCCGTCGGGTGTCGAGCGCGCCACCTGCTGCATCCCGATATTGCCCCCGGCGCCCGGGTGATTCTCGACATAGAACTGCTGCTTGAGGCTTTCCGACAGCTTCTGGGCGATCAGCCGCGCCATCACATCGGTCGGACCGCCGGCGGCGAATGGCACGACGATCTTGACCGGATGGTCGGGATAGTTGGCGGCCGAGACCGGCGCGATGCCGATGGCCGCCAACAGCGCGGCGCAGATCAAGCTTGTTCTTGTTGAGCGCATCAAATCCTCCCTGATTTTTGTCCATCGTAGCATCGCATCGAGCCAGCGCCAGTGGGGCGGCGACGGCAGTTTGGGCCTTGCATCATCAGCGCGCGCAGGCTGTATTCCGGCAGCCCGCCGATTGCCCCTTTCATCCGAGGAAATTCAATGCCGGCTCGAAAGATTACCCGCCAGGACCTGCGCGATGCCGCCGAGAAATACAAGAACTGGGGCAAATGGGGTCCCGATGATGAGGTCGGCACCCTCAACTACACCAGCGCCGACGACATCATCGCCGCCGCGCAACTGGTGAAGAAGGGCAAGGTGATCTCGCTCGCGCTCAACTTCGACGCCAATGGACCGCAGGGTGCCAAGACCAAATATCCCGTGCTCGGCCGCATCAATCCGCTGCACGCCATGCTGCGTACCGGCACCGACGCCTATTCCGGCGTACTCGACAAGCGCGGCATCCGCGCCGCCGACGACATGGTCGTGATGCCGCTGCAATGCGGCACGCAATGGGACGGGCTCGGCCACGTTTTTTATGAAAACTATATGTGGAATGGTTACGACTGCCGCGAAGTCAGCTCATTCGGCGCGGCCAAATGTGGCATCGAGAAGACCAAGGACCGCATGGTCGGCCGCGGCGTGTTCCTCGACGTGCCGCGCGCGCTCGGGAAAGCCGAGCTTGAGGACGGCTATGCCATTACCAACGACGATCTCGACAAGACCGCCAAGGCGCAGAACGTCAAGATCAAGCGCGGCGACTACATTGTCGTGCGCACCGGACACATGGAGCGCTGCCTCGCCGCCGGCAACTGGGACGGCTATGCCGGTGGCGATGCGCCCGGCTTTTCGTTCGAGACGGTCGATTGGGTTGCGCGCAACGAGATCGCCGCGCTCGCCAGCGACACCTGGGGCTGCGAGGTGCGGCCGAACGAGGTCAAGGAAGGCGAGAACATCAACCAGCCGTGGCACTGGATCACGATCCCGATCATGGGCATGACCATGGGCGAGATTTTCTACGTCGCCGATTTGGCCAAGGACTGCGCTGCGGACAAAGTGTACGAATTCATGTTCGTGGCGCCGGCGATCCCGATCACCGGCGGCGTCGGCTCACCCACCAATCCACTGGCGATCAAGTAGTCTGTGCACGGAGCGATAAGGTCATGGACAGCAAAGTCTACCCGGTGACCCACACCGAAGCCGAGTGGCGCAAGATTCTCACGCCCGAACAATACGAGATCATGCGCGAGCATGGCACCGAGGCACCGGGCAGCTGCGCGCTGAACTTCGAGAAGCGCCACGGCACGTTCACGTGCGCCGGTTGTGGGCAGCCGCTGTTCACCTCGAAGAAGAAATTCGAGAGCGGAACCGGCTGGCCGAGCTTCAACGATCCGCTGCCGGGTTCGGTCGAAAGCTCGGCTGACAGCAGCCTCGGGATGATGCGCGACGAAGTGCATTGCAGCCGCTGCGGCAGCCATCTTGGCCATGTTTTCGACGATGGGCCGCCTCCGACCCACCAGCGCTACTGCATCAACGGCGTGGCGATGAATTTCAAGCCGGACTGATGTCCGCCTGACAAAAGGAACTCAAGAATGCTGGGCCACAACACCAAGCGCATCGGCGCGGAAGTGCTCGCCGACATGCTGGCCGGCTACGGCGTCACCCACGTGTTCATGGTGCCGGCGGTTTTGCGGCGCACCTTCGTCGAGATGGAGCGGCGCACGAAAATCGCGCGCGTGCACTGTCATGGAGAAAAATCCGCCGCCTACATGGCCGACGGCTATGCGCGCGCCTCCGGCAAGCCGGGCATCTGCATGGCGCAGGTGATCGGGGCACTCAATCTCGCCGCCGGCCTGCGTGACGCTTATCTCGCGCATTCGCCGGTGATCGCCTTCACCGGCGGCCGCGATCCCAAGACCAAGTTTCGCAAGGTCTATCAGGAAATCGACGACGTGCCGGCCTTCGAGCCGGTGACCAAGATGAATGCCACCATCGACGATGTGGCGCGCATTCCCGACATGTTGCGCCAGGCGTTCCGTGTCGCCACCTCCGGCGCGCCCGGGCCGGTGCATCTGCAATTCCGCGGCAATGAAGGGCAGCTCGATCTCGATGAGGCGGAAATGGACGGGCTCGTGGAGGCGCAATTCTCACGCGTGCCTCCGTTTCGCCCGGAGCCGGAAGCGGCTCATGTGAAGGCTGCACTCGAAGTTTTGCAGAAAGCGGAACGCCCGATCATCGTCGCCGGCGGCGGCGCGCGCGCCTCGGGCGCCGGACGGGAACTGGTAGCACTCGCCGAGGCGCTGCAAATCCCGGTCGCGACCTCGCTCAACGGCAAGGACTGCATCCCCGGCACGCACCCGCTATCGGTCGGCGTGGTCGGCAGCTATTCGCGCGAAAGCGCCAACCGCGCGGTCAACCGGGCCGACCTGGTCTGCTTCATCGGAACCGAGACCGGCGGCATGACTACACATTTCTGGGCGGTACCGAAGATCGGCACACCTGCGATCCAGATCGATATCGAGCCGGAATCGCTCGGCCGCAATTATCCGCTGCAGGCAAGCGTGCTGGGCGACGCCAAGAGCGTGCTTGTGCGCATGTTGGGGCAGATCGACAAATCGAGCGCGGCCAAGCGCGAGGCCTGGATCAAGGAAATTGCCACGCTGCGCAGCGAGTGGGCCGAGAAGTACAAGCCGATGCTGGAATCGGACAACGTGCCGATCAATCCGGCGCGCATCTGTCACGAGCTCAGCCAGCACGTGCCCGACGACGGCATCGTTATCGTCGACACCGGTCACGCCGGCATGTGGATGGGCGGCATGTATGATCTGCGTAAATCCAGCCAGAGCTACATACGCAGCGCTGGCCATCTCGGCTGGGCGTTCCCCGCCGGCATCGGCGCCAAGGCGGCGTGTCCGGAACGTCCGGTGGTGGTTTTCACCGGCGACGCCGGATTCTGGTATCATATCGCCGAAATCGAAACCGCGGTGCGCTGGAACATCAATTCGGTAACATTGGTCAACAACAATGGCGGCGGCAACCAGTCCAAGCGCGGCTTCGACCGCGCCTATGGCGGCGAGCAAACCGCGCAGGGGCGCGAGCTGTGGACCTACAGGCCGATGAACTTTGCCAAGCTTGCCGAGGACATGGGCGCGCTTGGTATCCGTGTCGAGCGACCCGCCGATATCGCGCCGGCGCTCAAACAGGCACTCGCCGCCAATCGTCCGGCGGTGATCGACGTCGCCACCGACATCGAGGCGCTGGCGCCGACCGCGGTTTCATGACAGATCGATTTTATTCGGCACGAATGTGGTTAATGGCCAAGGAACGAAAACGTTCCCTGGTCGTTGCAATTTTGTCGGTGCCGCGCCTTAGGCCGAATTTCGTCCCAATTCAGCCGCGGCGGTTGGGTCCAAGGGCTCGTCCATTCTTAGCGATTTATGAAAATATGCCGGCCTTAATATCAGTGGGGATTTGGCAAGCCGATGTTGACCGCGCGGCAGGCAGCTATCCGGCTGCTCAAATTAATGATGGTGGCCTCGCTGGTGCTGCCGGCGGTGCTGTTCGCGTTCGCGGCTTCGGTTAGCTATCACAATTTCGAGCACGTCGGCGACGAGCGCATCGACCGTTCGCTCGACATTTTGCACGAGCACGCGCTCAAGGTCTTGCAGACCGTCGAGCTGAGTTTTGCCCAGATCGACGAGGTCACGCGCGGGATGTCAGACGACGATATCCGTCGTTGAACGAAAGTTCGTTGCACGCGCGACTGAAGCGGGTCACCGATTCGCTGCCGCAATTGCAGGGCATCGCGATCATGGACCGGGACGGGCATCCGCTGGTTTCCTCCAACCTCATGCCGGTGCCGAAGGATCTTGATTTCTCCGACCGCGATTATTTCCAGGCTCAGGTGACGGGAAATCCCGGAACCTCCGTGAGCAATGTCTTCGCGCCGCGCATGGGCGGCGTCGGCCCTTACATTTTCGCAATGTCGCAGCGCCGGCCTTCCGATAACGGCAAGTTCAATGGCATCGTTTCGATCGCCGTGCTGCCGAGCAATTTCGAGGATTTCTATGGGCGCATGGGCCGCAGCGAGGGCAGCTATTTTGCCCTGGCGCGCACCGAAGGCGACTTCCTGGCGCGGTTTCCGGTGCCGGAAAATCGCTTGCTCAAGCTTGACGAGCGCAGCCAATTCCGCGTCGGCATCAAGCGGGGATTGGATCGGTCTATCTATACGGTCAACGCGCAGATCGACGGCATCGAACGGCGGATCGGCTATCGCAAACTCGCGGGTTTTCCGATCTACGTTCTGGCTGGCGTCGAAACCTCGGCGATCACCTCCGAGTGGCTCAGTTATATGAGCAGTCACCTGGTCTTTGGTTTGCCGGCGACGGCGTTCTTGTTCGCCGGCCTTGCGCTTGCGCTACGGCGTACCAAGCGACTTTACGACGAAGCCGACCGCCGCGAGGCTGCGGAAGGTGCGCTGCGCCAGGCGCAACGACTGGAAGCAATCGGCCAACTAACCGGTGGCGTCGCGCACGACTTCAACAATCTGCTGATGATCATCAGCGGCAGCGTGCAGCGGCTGCGCGCCGGGCTGACCGACCCGAAATACGCCCGCACGTTCGATATGATCGCGACCGCCACGCAGCGCGGCGAGACGCTGACCCGGCAGTTGCTGACCTATTCCCGCCGGCAGACGCTGTCGCCGCAGGTCATCGACCTGTCGCAGCGCCTGCCATTGCTGCGCGAATTGCTGACGCGCTCATTGCGCGCCGACATCGATATCAAGGTCGAGGTGCCAGACGGGGTATGCGCGATCCGGGTAGATCCCGGCGAGTTCGAGCTCGCGATCCTCAATCTGGCGGTCAATGCCAAGGACGCCATGCCCGATCGCGGCACGCTGTCGATCCGCGCCAAGCCCGTCACGCTCAAAGGTGAGTCGACCGCGGACGGCTTGAGCGGCGAATTCGTCGCTATCCGGGTGGCGGATACCGGACACGGCATCCCGTCCGAAATCTTGCCGCGGGTATTCGAGCCGTTTTTCACCACCAAGGAGATCGGCAAGGGCACTGGATTGGGGTTAAGCCAGGTTTACGGCTTTGCCAAGCAATCCGGGGGCGCCGCGACGATTTCCAGCGGCGAAGGGCGTGGCACCGCAATCACGATCTTTTTGCCGCGCAGCCATGAGGCGCCATACATGCCGCCGTTGCCAGCGCAGCCGCAGGCGCCGGCGGAACCCGCGGGCACGGTCCTGCTGGTGGAGGACAATGCCGACGTTGCCGAAGTCGGCGCCGAATATCTGCGTCAACTCGGCTACCGCGTCCGCAGTGTCGTCAATGCGCAAGCCGCAATCGCGGCCTTGCGGCTGGATGCCAGTGTCGATCTGGTTTTCTCCGACATCCTGATGCCAGGCGGAATGAACGGTCTCGAGCTCGCACGCGAGATTGCCGAGCGATTCCCCGGCATTCCGGTCCTGCTCGCGACGGGCTACAGCGCGAGCGCGCAGGATGCCGTGCGCCAGGGCGTGGTCGTGCTGCAAAAGCCCTACGATCTCGACGGCCTTAAGCGGAACATTCGCGAGGCGATCGAAGGCACCAAGGCACGTCGCCAGGCGGAGCCGGCGGGCTAGTCATGCGTCAGCGCGTGGCGGCTCCGACATAGCGGAATTTCTGCGCGCGCTTTCCGGTGTCGACCTCGGTCGTATAGAGGTCACCCTTGCTGTCGATGGCGAGATTGTGCACCCAATGGAATTCGCCGGCGTTGCGGCCATTGCGGCCGAAGGCGGCGACCACTTCGCCGGTATCGCGCACCAGCGTGCGCACCTCGTTGTTGGCGCCGTCGGCATTGAACAAGAAGCTCTGCGGCGCATCGATCCACAAAGCGAGGTCCCAGACGGATCCGTTCGCCAGCGTCTCCTTGGCGACCAAAAACTCCTTCACGAAGCTGCCGTCTTTCTTGAAGACCTGGATGCGGTCGTTCTGCCGGTCGCAGACATAGACCAGCCCGTCATTTGCGATCTTCACGCAGTGCACGGGGTTGGCGAACTGTTGCGGCGGCGGCGCAGCCGGATTGTATGCGATCTTCTCGTCGGTCGGCGGCTTGCCATAAGCGCCCCACATCCGCTTGAAGGCGCCGCTGTCGGCGTCGAACACGATGACCCGGTGATTATGATAGCCGTCGGCGACATAGACTTCGTTGGCGGCGGCATCGACGATGGTGTCGGCCGGACGGCCGAGTCGGGTGGTGTCGCCGCTGTTGGTCTGCGGCCCGCTCTTGCCGATCTGCAGAACGAATTTTCCGTCCTGGGTGAATTTCAGGATTTGTCCGTCATTGGCGCCGTTGCCGCCAATCCAGACGAATCCTTTGGGGTCGATTCGGATCCCGTGCTCGCTCTCCGGCCAGTCGTAGCCTGCGCCAGGGCCGCCCCAGGCGCGGATCAGTTTTCCATCCGGCTCGAATTCCATCACCGGCGGCGCCGGCACGCAGCATTTGCTGCGCGGCGGATTGAAGCTCGCGGCCTTCTCATCATCGGTGAGCGTGCGCGGCCGCTGAATTACCCAGATATGATCTTGCGCATCGACGGCGACGCCGGAGGCCTGTCCCATGATCCAGTTGTTGGGCAGGGTCTTGGGCCACGTTGGATCGACCTGGAATTTCGGTGCGTCGGCGGAAAAAGCAGGCGCAGTTAAAAGTGCGCACGCGATAAGCGTCGGAAAAATTTTCATGCGAGCCTCCGGCTTGGCTGGAGCAAGACCAGTGTCGATGCTCCGCTTTCAACCGGACGCAATCAAGGGGCGTACAGTGCAGTGCGGGAGATTCAGCCTTCCCCGATCTCGCGCAGGATTTCCGCACTGTGCTCGCCAAGCCGCGGCGCTGGGCGTTCGGAGGCTGCTCTCCAGCCGTCCATCACGATCGGCGTGCGTACGCCGGGGATCGTGCCACCCTTGGCAGCGGCGCTCGGCAGATTGAGTTTCATGCCGCGGTGTTTGACTTGTGCGTCGTTGAACACCTGCTCGAGATTGTTAATCGGGCCGGCCGGGACTCCCTGCGCTTCGAGCTTGTCGAGCAATTCCTTGCGCGTCATTTTCGACGTGAGGGCATAGAGCTTCGGCACCAGCTCGTGGCGAAGCTTCAGGCGTGCGACATTGTCCTTGTAAGCTGGATTTGTTGCCAGCTCAGGCGCGCCCAGCACCTGGCACAGCTTCATGTATTGGCTGTCGTTGCCGGTGGCGATGATGATGTGACCGTCGGCGACCGGGAATTCCTGGTACGGCACGATGTTGGGATGCGAATTGCCGATGCGCTTGGGGATATCGTTGGAGACAAGATAGTTGAGCGCCTGGTTGGCCAGCACGCCGACGGTCGAGTCCACCAGCGCGGTGTCGACGTAACAGCCTTTGCCGGTTTTTTCACGCTGCGCCACCGCCGCCAGAATGCCGATCACCGAATAGCAGCCGGTGAAGATGTCGGAAATCGCCACGCCGACACGGGTCGGCGGACCGTCGGCCATGCCGGTCAGATCCATTATGCCGCCCATGCCTTGCGCCATGAGATCGTAGCCGGCGCGCTTGGCGTAGGGGCCGTCCTGGCCGAAACCAGTTACCGAACAATAGATCAGTCTCGGACATTCGGCGGCGAGGCTCTTGTAGTCGAGGCCAAATTTGGCGAGCCCGCCGACCTTGAAGTTCTCGATCAGGATGTCGGAGCGCGCCGCCAGCTTGCGCACGATGCGCCGGCCTTCCTCGCTCTCGAAATCCATCTCGATCGAGCGCTTGCCGCGGTTGGTGGAATGGAAATAGGCGGAGCCGATATGCTTGCCGTCGGCACCCTCGACGAACGGAGGACCCCAGCCGCGGGTGTCGTCGCCAGTGCCCTTGCGCTCGACCTTGATCACGTCGGCGCCGAGATCGGCCAACATTTGCCCGGCCCAGGGTCCAGCGAGTATGCGGGCAAGTTCGAGAACGCGGAGACCCTCCAACGGCTTCGGCATGTGAAGAAACTCCCGGCAGTGCGGAATGAAGAATGCTGGCAGGGGTTATAAATGCATCGTTTCGCGCTGGCCAGACCGGGAATTGTCCATTTGTCGCATAGAGTTGCGGCCCAATTTCGCCATACGGCTATGGCGCTGTCCCGCAATGGCAGGTAAACTTTCATCGGGCAACGACACCGGGCATTTTCGCTTTGGTATCGAGCGGAATTAATCGCGGCGGGTATTCCGCTGCCAGAAACGTCCAAAGGGAGGAATTCTAATGAGAACAACGAAAATAGCGCTCGTCGCGGCCGCGGCCATTCTGCTCTCGGCTTCCGCGCAGGCGCAAACGGTGCTGAAAATTTCGCACCAGTTCCCGGGTGGCAAGGGCGACGTCCGTGATGACATGGCGCAGATCGTCGCCAAGGAAGCTAAAGACGCCAATGTCGGTCTCGACGTTCAGGTCTATCCGGGCGCTTCGCTGTTCAAGCCGAACGACCAATGGAACGCCATGGCCAATGGCCAACTCGACATGGCGGTGTTTCCGCTCGATTACGCCAGTGGCAAGGCGCCGGTGTTCAGCGCGACGCTGATGCCAGGACTGATCCGCAGCCAGGAGCGCGCCAAGCGCATCAACGCTTCGCAATTCATGACCGACATGCGCGCCGAGATCGAGAAACGCGGCGTGATGGTGCTGTCCGACGCCTGGTTCGCCGGCGGCGTGGCGGCCAAAGGCGGCTGCATCATGAAGCCAGACGATCTCAAGGGCCGCAAATTCCGTGCGGCGGGTCCGACTTTTGCGGGGATGTGGGAATCGGCTGGCGCCAGCATCGTCAGCCCGCCCTCGAACGAAATCTATAACGCTTTCCAGACCGGCGTCGTCAACGCCACCGACACCAGCCTCTCGACCTTCGCCTCGATGCGTCTCTATGAAGTGGCGGACTGCCTGACGGCACCGGGCGACAACGCGCTGTGGTTCATGTATCAGCCGCTGCTGATGTCGAAGAAGACCTTCGAGAAGCTCGACAAGAAACAGCAGGACGTCATCATTGCCGCCGGCAAAAAGGCGCAGGCCTATTTTGAGAGCAAGGCTGACGGCATCAACAAGGAAGCGATCAAAGCGTTCCAGGACCACAATTCGAAGGTGGTCAGCCTCAGTGATGCCGACTACCAGGCATGGCTCGATGTGGCGAGGAAAAGCTCCTACGCGCAGTTCGCCAAGGACGTGCCAAACGGCCAGAAGCTGATCGACGAAGCGCTGGCGGTAAAATAGCAAACGAGCGCCCGGCGGATGGATCCGTCGGGCGCTTCCTTCAACTCGGGCTCTCGCATGAACAGCTTTATTCGGGTCGTGACTTTCACGTCACGCGCCAGTGGCGTTGTGGGCGCATTTCTTATCGGATTTGCCGTGCTCGTAATCTGCGACATGGTGATCGAACGCTACATATTTAATCTCACCACGGTCTGGCAGATCGATGCGGTGACCTATTCGATCGTCGGCGCGACCTTCGTCAGCAGCCCCTACGTGTTGATGACGCGCGGCCACGTCAATGTCGATATCCTGCCACTTCATCTGGGCCCGACAGCGCGCTACTGGCTGGCGCTGTTCACCAGTCTGCTGGCATTGGCGTTCTGCATCTCGATTTTCGTGCTTTGCACGGCCTACTGGTACGAGGCCTATAGCGAGCGCTGGCTGTCCAACACTGTGTGGCGCGCGCGCTTGTGGATCCCGCTGCTGTCGTTGCCGGTCGGGCTTGGACTTCTGGTTCTGCAATACATTGCCGATATTTACTGTCTGGCGACCGGTCGCGCGCCGCCGTTCGGCATCGCGCCGGAGGAAGACGCCGAGGCCATCGCACGCGCTCATGCCGAGCAGGCATTGGGAGGCGCGGGATGAGTCCTTCAGTTCAAGGCGCCGTCGTTTTGATCGCCACCTTGGGGATGCTGGTCTCCGGCATTCCGGTGGCGTTCGGTCTCGGCGTCGTCGCGCTCGTGTTCCTGGTACTGTTCCAGGGCTTCGATAGTCTGCATGTCGTCGCCGAGACGCTGTGGTCCGGCCTCGACGAATTCACCCTGGTCGCCATCCCGATGTTCGTGATGATGGGTTCGGCCATCGGCTCCTCGCCGGCCGGCAAGGATCTCTACGAGGCGCTGGACCGTTGGCTCTATCGGGTGCCCGGCGGCTTGGTCGTCTCGAATCTTGGCGCTTGCGCCATCTTCGCCGCGCTGACCGGTTCGTCGCCGGCTTGCTGCGCGGCCATCGGCAAGATGGGCATTCCGGAGATGCGCCGGCGCGGCTATCCGGACGAGGTGGCGACCGGTTCGATCTGCGCCGGCGGCACGCTCGGCATTCTCATTCCGCCGTCGGTGACGTTCATCCTCTACGGAATCGCCACCGAGACTTCGATCGGCCGGCTGTTCATCGCCGGCGTAATGCCGGGCCTGATGCTCACCGGTTTTTTCATGATCTGGACCATCTTCGCCATCTGGCGCAGCGGCTTCAAATCTCACGCCGAAGGCTTCCGCTATAGCTGGAAGGAAAAGTTCGGCTCGATTCCAAAGATCGCGCCTTTTCTCGCCATTGTTTTCGGCGTGATGTACGCACTTTATGGCGGCGTTGCGACGCCGTCGGAAGCGGCAGGCGTTGGCGCCGCCATGTGTCTCATCCTGGCGATCCTGATTTACCGACTTTGGCAGCCGGCGCAGATATGGCACATCCTGCGCGACACAATGCGCGAGTCGGTGATGATCCTGACCATCATCGCGACCGCGGTGCTGTTCGGCTACATGCTGACGTCGCTCTACCTCACCCAGACATTGGCGCAGGCGATCGCCGACGCGCACTTCAATCGCTGGGTGCTGATGGGGATGATCAACCTCTTCCTGCTGGTGTGCGGCTTCTTCATACCGCCGGCCGCCATCATCCTGATGACCAGCCCGATCCTGCTGCCCATTATTGTGGCTGCCGGATTCGACCCGGTCTGGTTCGGCGTGATTTTGACCATCAACATGGAAATCGGCCTGATCCATCCGCCGGTGGGGCTGAATATCTACATCGTCAGCGCGATTGCGCCGGATGTTCCTTTGTCGAAAATCATGTGGGGAACGCTGCCCTATGTCCTTTGTATGATGTTGGCGATTGTCGTCTTGTGCTTCTTTCCCGAAATCGCCACATGGTTGCCGGACCACCTGATGGGCGGGGTCAAGTAACAGGTGACCGCCCGCTGCGGTCGCGGGAGCTGAGATGAATACCTCGTTCTTCGGCGAACTTTTGCAGACCATATCGGAGCGCGGGCGCGCGCTGCTGGCGCGCGAGCGGCGCGGCCAGCCTTCGGCCCGTTCCGAAAGCCTGGTGGAGATGTGCGAGCATCTGCTGACCAGCCGCGGCGAGGCCTCCGGCGTCGCGCGCGCACGCGAGGTGCTCGCCCAATATGCGGAACTCACCACCGGGCCACGCATCGCCTTTTTCGAGGCGTTGAGCGAGCGTTTCAGCACCGATCCGGTCCGCATGGAGAAGGCGATCTCTGCCTGGCGGGCAAAACCTTCCGCCGAAGCCGCGGCGGAAGTTCATGCCGCCTCCGAGCCGCGCCGGCAGGAACTGTTCCGCAGGCTCAACCTCGCGCCGGGCGGCACCGAGGCGCTGGTGCGCATGCGCGAGCAACTGCTGGATGCGCTCGGCCATCGCGACGATCTGACCCCGGTCGACGACGACTTCGTCCACCTGTTTTCGTCCTGGTTCAATCGCGGCTTCCTGGTACTGCGCAGCATCAATTGGTCGACGCCGGCGATCGTGCTGGAAAAGATCATCCGCTACGAGGCGGTGCACGAGATTCGCGGCTGGGACGATCTGCGCCGCCGCATCGATCCGCCCGACCGGCGCTGTTTCGCGTTTTTTCATCCGGCCCTGATCGACGAGCCGCTGATCTTCGTCGAGGTAGCGCTTGAGCGCGAAATCCCGTCGGCGATCGCACCGATCCTGGCCAGCGGCCGGCTGGAATTCGTGCAGCCGGAGAAGGCGCGGGTCGCGGTGTTCTATTCGATCTCGAACTGCCAGCGCGGTCTCGCCGGCGTGTCGTTCGGCAATTTCCTCATCAAGCAGGTGGTCGAGGAAATCTGCCGCGAACTGCCCAAGCTTTCGACTTTTGTCACGCTCTCGCCGGTGACGAATTTCGCGAGTTGGCTCAGGCGCGAGCTCAAGACCGAAAGCTCTGCCGTCATCGCCGAAACCGATCGCGCGGTTCTGTCGCTGATGGAGCGCCCGCATTGGTGGACCGATCCGGAGATTTTCTCGAAATTCGAAGATCCGCTGCTGCGCGCCGCGGCGTTTTATTATCTGCGCGCGAAGACGCCGAGCGGTCTGCCGGTCGACGCGGTCGCGCGGTTCCATCTCGGCAATGGCGCGCGCCTCGAGCGCATCAATTGGCTCGGCGATACCTCCGAGAAGGCGCTGGCTCAGGGCCACGGCCTGATGGTGAATTATCAGTACGATCTCGACGACATCGAGAAGAACCATGAAGCCTATGCCGAAGGCAAAACCGTCGTCGCTTCGCAGGCGGTGCAGCGCATGGTGCGCCCGTCGCTCGAACTGGTCCCGATTGCGCGGTAGCGATTACGACTTTCCGTACACCGGAACGATAGCGCCGCGGGTGACGCGATTGTCGGGCGAGGCGAGGAACAGAATCGTCGCCGCCACCTCCGCGACCTTGGGCCAGGCATCGAAATCGGCTTTCGGCATCGCCGTACGGTTGGCTGCCGTGTCCATGATCGAGGGCGCCACGGCATTGACCAGAATGCCTTGGCCGGCGACCTCTTCGGCCAAGGCAACCGTGAGGGCTGCGACGCCCGCCTTGGCGACCGTATAGGCCGTCATTCCGGCGCCCGATCGCCATTCCAGCGCGGGCCGCGCGGCGACATTGACAATGCGCCCGCCGCCGGCCGTCAGCATGGCGTTGACTGCGGCGCGGCAGCACAGGAAGCAGGCCACCAGATTGCTGTCGATCTGCGCCACCAGCGCGGCCTTGGCCGTGTCCGCCACCTTGCCGGGCGCGAAACCGCCGGCGATATGGATCGAGGCCCAAAGTGACGTCCCGGCGTAGACCTTCGCGACCGCGGCTTCATCAGCGAGATCGGAGACCGCGATCAGCTTCACATTCGGATCGCCGCGGTGAGCAAAGCGTTGCGCCTCCGCCTCATGCATATAGGGAATGGTGCAGGTCGCGCCGTCGGCGAGCAGCTGCGCCACCACCGCACTGCCGAGCGCGCCGGTGCCGCCGGTGATCACTACGTGCTTGCCGCTGAAATCCATGACAACGTCTCAACCTCTCCCACGCTTGACGCGTGTCGGCAGCACCTGGAATTCGATCCAGTTGGCGACCTCGCTGACGCGCCGCTTCTTGTCGAGCACGTTTTGGCTGATGCCATAGCGCCAGTACAGCCGTTTGCAATCGGGCTCGCGGTCGAGCGTGTCGAGATCGCGCGCAAAAGACTTCACGTCTTCCAGGCCGTGGAAGAAGCCTTCCTCGATCAGCCGCGTGCCGATCCGCCGCACGATCGCGGCTACTTCGCGAAGCGGATATTCCGGATGATATTGCACGCCCCAGGCGACCGAGCCGTTGGTGTGGATTTCCGCGCTTTGCACCGCCGACCAGGCATTGGTGGCGAGCACCGTCGTTCCCGGCGCGACGGTCTCGACCTCGTCGAGATGCACGGTCGGCGCGTTGAACACGTCGACCTTGCCGGCATACATCGGATGCCTGCGCCCGTCATCGGTGAGCCGGATGCTGCGGCCGAAGCCGATCTCACGGCCCTTGGGATTTTTGCGCACGCTGCCGCCGGCCGCCACCGTGAGCACCTGCAAGCCCCAGCACGAGCCGAACAACGGAGTTCCGGTCGCCATCGCCGCGCGCACCAGTTCGATCTGCCGCGCCACTTCCGGTCCGTTGTTATAGACGTGCAGCGATGAGCCGGTGATGGCGATGCCATCGTAGCCGGCAAGCGATTCGCCATCGGGCAGGGTGGCGGTGCGGTCGCCCGGGTGGGCGGTATCGACGATCGCGCCCGGAATCAGCTCGCGCAGCAGGTTGGAATAGCCCTGGTGCGCCGGGGTTCCGCCGACCGCGACGTGTTCGGACAGGCTTTCCGGTGAATTGCCTTCGATGACGAGCAGGCGAGGGGAGGGCATTGAGAATCCTACTGACTGATCTGGATATGGCCAGGATGTGTCGAATTTGCAATCGCGGCCGAAATTTGTGGCTTTAAGTGAAGTTAACGCGCGGCGCTCTAGATTGTGCCGCGTAAGCCGCCCATTCTGCGGCGAAAGCGCGAATCAGCAGGCGAATCCGCAAGCATATGGCCGACTTCGACCTCGCCATCATCGGCGGCGGCATCAACGGTACCGGGTTGGCGCGCGACGCCGCCGGCCGCGGCCTGCGCGTGCTGCTGGTCGAGATGAACGATCTGGGCTCCGGCACCTCCTCGGCCTCCACCAAGCTGATTCACGGCGGCCTGCGCTATCTGGAGCACGGCGCCTTCCGCCTGGTGCGCGAGGCGCTCACCGAGCGCGAAGTGCTGCTGCGCATGGCGCCGCATGTGATCCGGCCGATGCGTTTCATGCTGCCGCCTTTGGCGGGTTTGCGCTCGCCGTTGCTGCTGCGGCTTGGCCTTTTCATTTACGACATGCTGGGCGCGCGCAAGCTGCTGCCAGCCTCCCGCACCGTCGATCTCACCCATCACGTGGTCGGGCAGCCGCTCAAGCGGCTGTTCCATTACGGCTTCGAGTATTCCGATTGCTGGGTCGACGATTCCCGCCTCGTCGTGCTCAACGCGCTCGACGCCGCCGAGCATGGCGCCGTCATCCGCACGCGCACTCGTTGCACGCGGGTGGAGCGGCGCGATGACTGGGAACTGGTGCTCAACAGCCGCGGCCGCCGCGACACCGCGACCGCGCGCGCACTCGTCAACGCCACCGGCCCCTGGATCGGCGAGGTGGCGGACACCGTGATCCGGCAGCCGCTGGCGGCGCCGGTGCGCCGGGTCAAGGGCAGCCATATCGTCGTGCGTCGCCGCTTCGACCACGGCTGGGGCTATCTGTTCCAGGCGGCCGGCGGACGGGTAGTGTTCGCCCTGCCGTTCGCCGAGGATTTCACTCTGATCGGCACGACCGATGAGAATTTCGTCGGCGATCTAAATTCGCTCACCCCGGACGTCGCCGAGATCACCTATCTCTGCGAGGCGGTGAACGAATATTTCCGCGATCAGGTCACGCCAGACGAACTCGTGTGGTCTTACTCGGGCGTGCGCGCGCTGTACGACGATGGCGCCGGCAGACCCGAGGATGTCACCCGCGATTACACTCTTGTGCTCGACGAGAAATACGGCGAGGCGCCGCTGCTCACGATCTATGGCGGCAAGATTACCACCCATCGCAAGCTGGCAGAGGCGGCGATGGAAAAGATCGGAATATTTTTCGAGGCGCTGCCGCCGTGGACCGCAGGCTCATCTTTGCCGGGCGGCGAATTTCCGGCCGATAGTTTCTACTTGCTGGTCGCCGAGACGATCGGGCGCTGGCCGTTTTTGTCAGAGCCGCATGCCAAGCGCCTGGTGCGCGCCTATGGCCGGCGCGCCGAACGTTTCCTTGGACAGGCGCAGAGCATGGAAGATCTCGGACCGCGATTTGCCGGCGATCTCACCGGCGCCGAGTTGCGCTATTTGGTCGAGAACGAATGGGCGCAGACCGCCGACGACGTGCTGTGGCGGCGCAGCAAGCTCGGCCTCAAGGCCACGGCCGAGGAGCGTACGGCGATTGGCGCGTACATTGCGTCCTTAGGCGCAACGCCGGCGGCCTGAGGGATTATGGTTTACCAACCGTTATCGCGACCGGCGCAATTGCAGGTTCCCGTTTTATCGTACCGCTAGACCTTTGTGCTTTAGTCGAACGGCTTATCGCTCGTTTCGCGGATACGGGACCGTCGATGCCGACTGATACGAAAGCCCTCGCCGCGCGCTTCGCCGCCACCAAAGTGGTGATCGTCGACGACGAATATTACATGCGCAAGGTCGTGCGCACTTTGCTCATGAGCATCGGCATACGCTCGATCCACGAGGCGGCCGACGGCCCGGCCGGCCTCGAGCTAATCCGCACCCTGGGACCCGACGTCGTGATCGTCGATTGGCAAATGCCCGGGCTCGACGGCGCCGGTTTCGTGCGCATGGTACGCTCGCCCGATACGTTTCCATTTCCCAACGTGCCGATCATCATGCTCACTGGCCATGCCGAGCGCTCGCGCGTGATCGAGGCCATCCAGATCGGCGTCAACGAATTCTTGCTCAAGCCGGTGTCGTCGAAGGCCCTACAGGACCGCATGGTGGCGGTGCTGACCAAACCGCGCCCGTCGATCAAGAGCGGCGACTATTACGGTCCGGTGCCGCGCAATCTCGCCGCCAACGTGCATGCCGATAACGATCAGGCCATAGCCAACCTGGTAATCGTGGACACTTAAAGCCCGGACTTGACCCGCGCATCCTCCGGCTACACTTTCACTGGCCGGGGAAAGCGTCTTGCCAACAGCTCTTATCGCCATCGACCAGGGCACCACTTCGACGCGCGCGATCGCGTTCGATGGATCGCTCAAGCCGCTTGCCAGCGCCCAGCAGGAGTTGCGCCAGATTTATCCGGCGCCGGGCCTGGTCGAGCACGATCCGGAGGAAATCTGGTCAGCGACGGTTTCGGTCGTGCGCGCGGCCATGGCGCAGGCGCGTCTTTCGGCAGGGGACATCGCCGGCATTGGCATCACGAATCAGCGCGAAACCACGGTCCTCTGGGATCGCGCCACCGGCAAGCCGATCCACAACGCAATTGTCTGGCAGGACCGGCGCACGGCCGATCTTTGCGATGCGCTGCGCCGTTCCGGTCATGAGGCCGAGATCACCGCCAAGACCGGCCTGCTGCTCGATCCGTATTTTTCCGCCAGCAAGATCGCCTGGCTGCTCGATCACGTGGAAGGCGCACGCGCGAAAGCGGAAGCGGGCAAGCTCGCCTTCGGGACCATCGACTCTTTCCTGCTGTGGCGGCTCACCGCCGGCAAGGTGAACGCTACCGATGCCAGCAATGCCGCGCGCACGATGTTGTTCGATATCGGCAGCGGTGAATGGGACGAAGGTCTCTGCCGCATGTTCGGCGTGCCGCAGGCTTTGCTGCCGCGGGTGCAGGATTGCGCCGGCGAATTTGGCGTCACCACTCCCGATCTGTTCGGCGCGCCCATTCGCATTCTCGGCATGGCGGGCGATCAGCAGGCGGCCACCGTCGGGCAGGGCTGTTTCAAGCCCGGCATGATGAAGTCGACCTATGGTACCGGCTGCTTTGCGCTGCTCAACACCGGCGCGAATCGCGTGACGTCGCGCAACCGGTTGCTGACGACCATCGCCTATCAGCTCGAGGGCAAACGCACCTACGCGCTGGAGGGCGCCATCTTCATTGCCGGTGCCGCCGTGCAATGGCTGCGCGACGGCCTCAAGATCATCGCCAAGTCGTCGGATGTCGGCCCGCTGGCCGCGCGCGCCGATCCGGCCGACGAGGTCTATCTGGTTCCGGCCTTTGTCGGCCTGGGCGCGCCCTATTGGGACGCGCAGGCGCGCGCCGCGATTTTCGGGCTCAGCCGCAATTCCGGCGCGCCCGAGTTGGCGCGCGCCGCGCTCGACGCGGTCGGCTACCAGACCCGCGACCTGCTGGAGGCCATGCGCGCCGACTGGCCGCAGGCTGCCGGTTCGCAAACTGTGCTGCGCGTTGACGGCGGCATGACCGCGAGCGATCCCTGCATGCAATTCCTCGCCGATATTCTGGCGAGCCCGGTCGACCGCCCGGTGGTGATGGAGACGACGGCGCTGGGGGCTGCCTATCTGGCCGGGCGGGCGGCCGGCATCTGCCCCGACCTCGACGGTTTTGCCGCGCAATGGCGGCTTGATCGACGCTTCGAGCCGGCCATGGATGCCGGCGTCCGCGAGCATAAATATTCCGGCTGGAAGCAGGCCGTGCGGCGAACATTAACGTCAGGTTGAGATTTCGCGATCAAGATCGCGGCGCCAGAAAGCGCTTTCCATGCAGCTCAACGCCAGCCATGCCGAATTCCTGATCCAGCAGCTGCGCGTGCTGGTGGTCGAAGACAATGCGTTCATGCGCGACATGGTGCGCGGCATGCTTGCCAATATCGGCGTGAAGAAGACCTATGATGCAGCCGACGGCATCGCCGGACTGGAAATGATCCGCGAAGTCTCGCCCGACGTCGTCGTGCTGGACTGGGAGATGCCGCTGCTCAACGGGCCGGAACTGGTGCGCATAGTGCGCTCGCCCGGCGTATTCCCGATGCCGGACATCCCCATCATCATGCTCACCGCCCATGGCGAGCGCTGGCGCGTGGTCGAAGCGGCCAGGCTCGGCGTCAACGAGTTCCTATGCAAGCCGGTGTCGGCCAAGGCCCTGTTGGACCGGCTGATCTCGATCCTGCTCAAGCCGCGCGAGAGCGTGCGGCTCGGCGACTACTACGGGCCGGCGCCGCGCAGCCCGAAGCGCGATCCGAAATTGCTCGATACGCCGCCGGCCACGGCTTAGGTTCTCCTCCTCAAAACGGTTCCACCCCGGATCAAGTCCGGGGCATGCTTTGTCGGGAATCATGCGCTACCTTGTCCGCTTGTTGAGGCGCGAAGGGGAGTCGATGGCGGACGGGGAGGCCACGCATGCGCCGGCGGCGCGGTCAAAGCGCACGCTGGTGCGCTTCGATGGCGTAGCCAAGCGCTTTGGCCGCCTCGCCGCGGTCGAGGCGCTCACCCTCGACATCGAGCAAGGCGAATTTTTCGCGCTGCTGGGTCCCTCCGGTTGCGGGAAGACCACATTGTTGCGGCTGCTCGCCGGCTTCGAGCAACCGAGCGAAGGCCGCATTTTGCTCGACGGCGAGGATATTGCGGCCGTGCCGCCGCACCGCCGGCCGGTCAATATGATGTTCCAGAACTACGCGCTGTTTCCCCATCTCAACGTGGCGCGCAACATCGCCTTCGGGCTGCGCCAGGAGCCGGTGGGGCGACGCGAAATCGCCGAGCGGGTCGCCGAGATGCTGGCGCTGGTGCGCCTGCAGGGTTTCGACAAACGCCGCGTCGACCAGCTCTCCGGTGGCCAGCGCCAGCGAGTGGCGCTGGCGCGCGCGCTGATCAAGCGCCCGCGCGTGCTGCTGCTCGACGAGCCGATGGCCGCGCTCGACAAGAAGCTGCGCGCCGAGACCCAGTTTGAATTGATGGAACTGCAACGCAAGCTCGCCACCACCTTCGTGATCGTCACCCACGACCAGGAAGAGGCGATGATTGTCGCCGACCGGATGGCGGTGATGAACGGCGGCCGTCTGGCGCAAGTAGCGACGCCTACCGAGATCTACGAGCGGCCGAACTCGCGCTGGGTTGCCGACTTCATCGGCGAGGCGACCATGATCGAGGGCCGGCTCGATGCGAGCGGCGGTGTCATTGAGACCGGTTTGGGTAAGTTTCGCGTCGCATCCGAAAGCGGCGCCAGACCTGACAGCGCCAAGCCACGCGATACGGTCTGGCTCGCGCTGCGGCCGGAGAAGCTGCACGTGAGCGCAGCGCGGCCTATCGACGACGTCAACGCTGTCGCCGGAACCGTGTTCGAGGTTGGCTATCGCGGCGACATGTCGATCTACAAAGTGCGGCTCGCCGACCGTTCGCTGATGAAGGTGGCGCTTGCCAATACCGGCGCGCGCGGAGAGGCCCGCTTCGGCGTGGACGATTTGGTGTGGCTGTCGTGGCCGCCCGAGGCAGGCTGGGTGCTGGCGAGATGAGCGCGGGCGGAAAAACCGGCGGACGAAGCTGGTCCACGCGCGCGATCGTGCTCGCGCCCTATTTGTGGCTGGCGGTCTTTTTTCTCGCGCCGTTCATTATTGTCCTGAAAATCAGCCTGTCGCAGACGGCCATCGCGCAGCCGCCTTATGTGCCGGTGTTTGATCCCGCCGCCGGCTGGGCTGGGCTGAAGGATTTCGCCGGGGGTCTTTCTGCCGACACCTTTCGGCTGCTTGCCTCCGACGCGCTCTATGTCCTGTCTTATCTCAAGAGCCTGGAGGTCGCCGCCATATCGACCGCGATCCTTCTCGCCATCGGTTATCCGATCGCCTACGGCATCGCGCGCTGTCCGCGTGGATTGCGTCCGCTGCTGGTCATGTTCGTGGTGCTGCCGTTCTGGACCTCGTTCCTGATCCGAGTCTATGCCTGGATCAACATCCTGCAGCGCGACGGCCTGCTCAACGATGTGCTGATGACCTTGCGCATCATCGACGCGCCGGTGGCGTGGCTTTCCTCCGACACCGCCATCTATATCGGCATGGTCTATTCCTATCTGCCGTTCATGGTGCTCCCGCTCTACGCCACGCTGGAGAAACTGGACGAAACGCTGCTGGAAGCGGCGGCCGATCTCGGCTGTCCACGCTGGAAGACATTCTGGCTGGTGACCCTGCCGCTGTCGTTGCCCGGGATAGCGGCCGGCGCGCTGCTCTGTTTCATCCCGATTGTCGGCGAATTCGTCATCCCTGATCTGCTCGGCGGTTCTGAGACCATGATGATCGGGCAGACGCTGTGGACGGAGTTCTTCTCCAACAAAGACTGGCCGGTGGCGTCGGCCCTCGCGGTGGCACTGCTCGGCCTGCTGCTGGTGCCGATGCTGTTCTACGAACGCCTGCAAAAGCGCGCCCTGGAGAATCGGTAATGCGTCGCGGGGCATCCCTGTTCAATGTGGTTTCGGTGGCGCTTGGCCTTGCTTTTCTCTATTTGCCGATCGTCATCCTGGTCGTCTATTCGTTCAACGCCTCGCGGTTGGTCACGATCTGGGGCGGTTGGTCGCTCACCTGGTACCGCGCGTTGCTTACCGACCGGGCCATGATCGACGCGGCCTGGACGAGCCTGCGCATTGCCGCATTGTCGGCGAGCGCCGCCACCGTGCTTGGCACTTGCGCGGCCATCGCGCTCACCCGCTTCGGGTTGTTCCGCGGCCGGCTTTTGTTTTCGGGAATGGTCTATGCGCCGCTGGTTATGCCGGAAGTGATTACCGGCCTTTCGCTGCTGCTGCTGTTCGTTGCCTTCGACGTGGATCGCGGCTTCTGGACCATCACCATGGCCCACACCACGCTCACCATGTGCTTCGTCACCGTGATCGTGCAATCGCGGCTCATCACGTTTGACCGCGGCCTGGAGGAAGCGGCGATGGATCTTGGCTGCCCGCCGCTCAAGACGTTCCTGACGATCACGCTGCCGCTCATTGCCCCGGCCATCGCCGCCGGCTGGATGCTGGCTTTCTCGCTGTCGCTGGACGATCTGGTGATCGCGAGCTTTACCACCGGCCCGGGCGCCACCACCTTGCCGATCCGGATCTATTCCGAGGTGCGCCTGGGTGTGAAGCCGGAGATTAACGCAGTCTGTACCATCATGATCGCGGTTGTCGCGATCGGCACCATCGCCGCCTCGCTGATGGCCAAGCGCGGCGCGCTGCAGCGCGAGCACGCGGCCCTAGGCGCGCAGGTGTGAGCTATTCGCTTCTGCTCTGGCCGGGCGGGCGGAAAAGAAAGACCAGAAACCAGATCGGCACGATCACCAGCGAGCCGAGCAGCACGTTCGGCCAGGCCCAGGCGAAGCCCTTGCGGGCGTAGTCTTCCAGCCGGTCGGCCGACAGGCCGAATTCGCGCATCAGCTGTTCGGCGCTGATGCCGAAATGGGCCAGGATCGTCCCCAGCACCAGCGAGGCGACGGCGACCTTGACCAGTGTCCGAAGGAGGGGATGCAGCATCCGCGCCCTGTCGCGCCGGCGTCTGGCCGGCGGGTGATTCGTCGATGGTGCGATGATAGTCAAATGCCGCCGCTGCGGCACGCGCAAGAAATGGGCTAGAGCCGGATTATTGGCCTTTAGGCGCCGCGGCTGGGACCGGAGCCTGCTCGGCTGCCGGTACGGCGGGCGCCGGGGCGCCGGTCAGCCGCTCGATTGCCGAGCGGACCGTATCGCGCGCGCTTCGCTCGCGCACGGCGTCAAGCAGTGGGGCCGCCGCGCCCGAGCGCCGAATCAGCGCTTCCGGATCGGGCAGCATCATCGGGTCGTCCCAGGAGCCCTGCACGATAAATGGCAGCTCGAAGGGCGTGGCCCCGGGTTTGCTGGCGGCGACCAGGCTGGCAGTGCCCTTGAGATCGAGCTCACGCGTCGGAATCGAGGCCGAGCCGCCGAGCGCCAGCCGCACGGCCGAACCCTGGATCGTCATATCCTCGATCGTGGCCATGCCCTTTGCGATCTTCACTGCGACCGCGATGCTGTCATAGGGCGTACGCCCGCTGCGGAATTCGCCGCCGCCGGACAAAGGCCGCCGCTCCAGGCGGTGCAGCAGCTGCTCGACGTTGAGGCCGGCGATCGAGCCACTCGCCCCGGTCAGGCCGGCGCTGCCGCTAACGGTGCGGGTGAGCGCCAGCACGCTTTCGCCATTGCCTTCGATCGCCAAGGAGAGGTTGCCCTTTCCTTCGAGCCGGCGCAGCCCGAACAGCTGGCTGAGGCAGCTATCGAGATCGACATCGGCGAAATCGAATTGCGATTTGAGGTCCACACCGGTGCCGAACTTAGTTAGCGACAGCGAGCCTTTGGCCAGGCCACCATAGGCCTGCGCCTCGCCCACGGTCACGATCAAGTTGCCGGCGCGCAGATTGGCGGCAATGGCGGTGCGGCCGAATTTGGCGTCCGACATCACGACGTTCGCCGCTGACAGCCGCAGATCGAAGTCGATGCCGGAAAGGCCGTCGAGCGTGAGGGTGGCATTGTCCCACTCGCGCTGATTGGCGGTGAGCAGGCGGAGGGTGGAGACATAGGGCGTGAGGTCGAGCGAGCCGGCGGCGAGCGTTCCTTGCAAAGTCTGGCGGCCGTCGGTTGCGAAGGTAAGCACGCCCTCGGCGGAGTTGCCGTCGAGTTCGACGTTGACGCCGGAGAGACCGATATTGCCGCCCACGACATTGGTCTGCGCCTTGATCGCGAAGCGGCCGAAGCCGCCACCGGGCAGTGGCTGCTGTCCGGCCCAGATCAGCGCCTTGCGGAGCGAAGCGGCATCGGCGGCGACCGTGCCTTCGATCTTGAGCGTAGGCCGCACGCTGATGGCGCCTTCGAACGCGGCTTTCAGCGGCGGGCCGGCAATCCGCAGCTTCAAGCCGGTGCGGTTACCGGCCAGCGCTGCCGGAAAATCGGCGAGTGTTATGCTCGCGTCGACCTTCTCGTCGTGCCAGACGAAGCGGCCGGTGGCGCCGAAACTCTTGGCGATCGACGGCCAGGCCAGCGACAAATCGACATCGTACAGCGTCTCGAAGACCTTGCCGGCCTCGTTGCGCACCACCACGGTGCCGTTGTCGATGCGCATCTCCGAGAAGGCCGCCATTGGCTGTGCGCCGGCCGTCTGGCTGCGCGCCAATGCCTCGATCAGGCCGGACCAGTTGGACTGGCCGTTGGCGTCCATATCGATCGCGATGGTCGGGCGCTCCAGCGACACGTCGGCGATCTCGACCCGGCCGACGAGCAGCGGGAAAAAGCGCAGCCGCGCGGTCAACCGTTCGGCGGTGAGCGCCGGCCGCTTGACGTCGCCGAGCGTGACATCGGCGATGCTCACGCTGCCGGTGGGAAACAGCGAGACCGCGGCATCTCCGCGCAGGAGCGGATTGAGGCCGGTAACCGAGCGGATTTCGCTGATGACCTGCTGGCGCACGGCATTGGCCGAGATCAGGTAGCCCGCGGTCATAAGCACCACCGCCCCCGCCACGATGGCGGTGAGCATGGCAATTCCCAGGCGTTTGAAGCCAGCGGTGGCTGTCAAAGGAGAAGTTCCGGTTGTTTCGGTGCCGGGCGCCGGCGGACTATACCATCGGCCCCGGGGTCGCCAACCTTGGAAACCCTCTGTGACCCTTTCATGGCCGCCTCCGACTATTGGCCCAGCACGCGGGTGGCCGGAAAGGCCACCTCCACCAGCGTGCCATCGTCGACCTGGCTGGTGATGCGGAAGCGGGCGTGATTGGCTTCCGCCAGCGCCTTGGTGATCGGTAACCCCAGGCCCGTGCCGCTCGCGCCCCAGCGCGCCGAGGTGGCGATCTGACGGAACGGCTCGAGCGCGGTCTCCAGTTCCTTCTCGCTCATGCCGACGCCGGTATCGCGCACGCGCAAGACCACCGCGTTATCGTCGGTGAGCGCAGTCGAGACGATGACCTGCCCGCCAGCGCCGGTGAACTTGATCGAGTTCGACAGCAGATTGAGCGTGATCTGGCGCACCGAGCGGGCGTCGGCCACGATCGGCGGCAGGTTGACCGGCAGCGAAGTGCGGATGATGACGCGCTCGCGGTTGGCCTGCTGCTGCATGATGGCGACGCATTGCTGGACCAGTTCGTTCAAGTTCACGCTCACGAATGTCAGTTCGAGCTTGCCGGCCTCGATCTTCGATAGATCGAGCAGGTCGTTGAGCAACGAGATCAGATGGCCGCCGGAGGTGTGGATGTCCTTGAGATATTGCGCATAGCGCTCGTTGCCGATGGGACCGAAGCGCTCGTCCATCATCACTTCGGAAAAGCCGATGATGGCGTTGAGCGGCGTGCGAATTTCGTGGCTGATTTTGGCGAGGAATTCCGATTTGGCGGTCGAGGCCTTCTCGGCCTGCTGCCGGGCATTGATCAATTCTTCTTCGGTGCGTTTCCAGGCGGTGACATCGCGCAGCACCGCGCAGAGTTTTTCGCCGTCCTCGACCCGCCCGATGGTGAGGTAGAGCGGAACCAGGCCGCCCCGGCGCACGCGGCCGATGGCTTCGCGGCCGGGCTCGAGGATGCCGGCCGCGGCGCCGCGCGCCAACCGGTCGAGATAATCGAGCACCGCGCGCCGGCTTTCGGGCGCGAACAGATCGCCAAACGGCAATTCGGCGAAATCCTTAGCCTCATAGCCGAACAGCGCCTCGGCGCTGCGGTTGGCCGAGAGCACGCGGCCGGCGCGGTCGAGCACCAGCACGCCGTCGGTCGCGGTGTCGAGGATCGCCCGAAGCTCGTAGTTTTCCTGCTCGATCCGGCGCAGCGACGTTTCCGCCGCCTTGCCGCGGTCGTCGGAAAACAGCGGTTGGGTGTTGATCATCAGCACCAGCGCGTTCTCGCTATTCCATGCCACCGTGAACAGGCGGCCTTCCACCGGTTTCTGCTTGCCGTTAACGGTGGTGATGCTGAGCGTTTTGGCGCTGTTTTTGCCGTCCTGGGACGTAGGAACTTTCTTGGTTTCGATGAACAGGCTATCGAGGCCGCCGGCTTCCACCAGCGCTTCCAGTGTCGGATAGCCGGTCCAGTCGAGGAAGGCGCGGTTGGCGTAGATTAGGTTGTTGAGCCGATAGACCAGAATGCCGGTCGGCAGCCGATCGAGGATCGGCCGTCCTTCGGCCGTGTCGCGCGCGGCATCGCCATTGCGCGCGGACCTAGGTTGCTCAGATTTGGGCGGCTCGGGTGCGAACAATTCCTCTTCGCCGAAATCGTCCGAAATGATGGCCTTGGTCGCGGTGTTCTTGGTCGTGTTGTTCTTGGGCGCCGGATTCTTGAGCCGCGCGCCGAGTTCGCGCGCGAGTTCCTGGAACGCGCTGCGCTCGACCGGGCTGAGCGCGGGCGTTGGTTCTGCAGGTGGCGCGGTCGGAAACGGCAAAACTTTGGCTGCGGGCTCGTCCGGTGTGGGCGTGGCGCGCTGGCGCTCCAACTCGGCAAACCGGTCGATGTCGCGGCAGATGCCGAAGCCGCGGAAACCTTCGAATTTTCTGTCGCGGTCGTACACCGGCAGGCCGGACATCTCGATCGGCATGCGCTCGTTTGCGCCGTCGACCGGCCAGTGCACGACAATGCCGCTCCAGGTGTGGCGCGCGGCAAGCGCATTGGCGATCTGTCCCTGTGGATCGAGCTTGAACACTTCGGCGATTTCCGCCCAGGGGCGATTAAGGACCGCGGCGGTCTGCGGCCCGATCAGTTGGGCGAATTCCTGCGTGCCGAGCGTGAAGCAGGTGGCAGCATCCATTTGCCAGACGAATTGCAGCGGCAGGCGGCGAGCTTCGGTTTGCGGCGCGACCGGGTTTGGCTGCGCCGGCGCGGCATTTGCCGCCACAACCTCGCGCGTGTCGGCGTGGGCGGCGCTTGTAGGTGCAGCGAAAGCAAGCAGCAGGGTGATGGTCGTGCCGGCGCCGAGCCGCACCAAGGTGACAGGCGCGCCGCGGATCTCGCCTGCGGCCTGCCCGTTGAGGCTGGCCTCGCGGGCAAGTTTCTCGGCACCGAGTGCGATCAGGTCGCGGCTGTCGCCGAAGCGTTCGCGCGCGCCCGGAAGCGCATCGATCAGCTCGCCATCGGCGGAGAAAATTGCCGCCGGCCGCTCGAAGTCGGCCAGAAGCCGGCGCGCGCGTTCGGGCAGGCTGAGGTCCTTGCCGGCGCGCCCGGTCGATACCACCAGGATGGCGGCGGTGTTGTCGGCGAGCGCGATGCGCGAGCAAAGGCAAATGAGTGTGCCGCCGAAGCTTGCGCCGAAACCGCGCAGCCGCTCGAGGCGGGCGGCGCCGCCGTGCGGCAGCGTGCCGGCAAGGCGCACGATCTGCGCGGCGCTCGCATCCTTGGGTTCGAAGCGCAAACGTGCAAGCGCGCAGGGCGAAGCGGCATCGAAGATGGCGGCAGCGGTCGGGTTGGCCCACCGGACGCAGGCGCCATCCGGGCTCCAAAGCCATACTGGCGTCGGGCTCAAGGCATGCGCCGCGAGCCGCGGATCGTTCAGCCAGGCAGATTGGAACTCGGCCCCACTCATCGCTCTCGTCGCACAAATTACGGCTAATAAACCCTTAATACGGCTGCCGGGGCCTTGCGTCCACGACATGGGGCCTTTCGCCCGCTGTCATGCGGCGATAACCTTAACGTGCGAGTTCCACGACTGGTGCATCCGGGATCCACTCCTAGATCAAAGGCAGGCCGGCGGTGACCGGCGGACACAAACAGGAGGTTGTCATGGCGACGGAAGGTGGACCGAATTTCGAGATCCCGGCGGAAGTGCGCGCATTCGCGGAGAAAAGCGTCGAGCAGGCGAAGGCCGCCTTCGACAGCTTCGTGTCAGCCGCCCAACAGGCGGTCAGCACCGCCGAAACCCATGCCGCGACCGTGCGAACCGGCGCCAAGGAGGCGGGCGACCTCGCCATGCGACTGGCCGAGCGTAATATCGCGTCCTCTTTCGAATTCGCCCAGCGCCTCTTGCATGCAAAGGACCCGCGGGAAGTGGCGAGCCTGCATGCCGAATACGTGAAGAGCCAGATCGCGGTGCTTACCGAACAGGCCAAGGAACTGAGCAAGCAAATGGCCAAGATGACTGGGCAGAGCGCCCAGCACTAACGTCGCCTGAATCAACGGTTGATCTGCAGGCATGCCGGCTGTGCGCCGGCGATGGCTGAGGAATTGTGATTTTTGTGCAGTGCAATATTTTTATTGCAGCGCACCACAAGACGTGCTATATTGCTTTCATAGTGCCCGCCTGAGCGCCGTCTTTTGACGTTCATGCCCCTCTTGTGGCGGCGGGCCCCGAACAGGCGCGAGCCGATTTTCCGAGGGCGGTGGCTCGCATTCAGCCGGATGTCGCCCTCCGAGCCCAAGGATACCTGTCATGACCGAAACAACCACAGCCCCAACTTCCAAGCCGAAACCCAAGCCAGCCGCCGTTTCCGCGTCTGTTTTTGAGATGCCGAAGTTCGAGATGCCAAAATTCGACATGCCGAATGTCGAAATGCCGGCCGCCTTCCGCGAGATGGCGGAAAAGGGCGTCGCCCAGGCCAAGGATAACTACGAGAAGATGAAGAGCGCGGCGGAACACGCCACCGAAGTAATGGAGACGACCTACACGACCGCCTCCAACGGCTGCTCCGGTTACGGTCTCAAGGTGATCGAAACCGCGCGCACCAACAGCAACGCCGCATTCGATCTCATCGGGCAATTGCTGACCGCAAAGTCCTATTCCGAGGTGGTCGAGAAGACCACGGCGTTCATGCGCGCGCAGTTCGACACTATGACCGCGCAGGCGAAGGAACTGGCCGAGCATGCGCAGAAGGTAGCGACCGAGACCGCCGAGCCGATCAAGGAAAGCATCACCACGACCTTCAGCAAGGCCGCCTAACGATTCAAGGCAATCGCGACGGCGCGCACCGCGCCGCAGCTTTATCAAAGCCCGGGCGGGTAACCGTCCCGGGCTTTGCTTTGCGGCAATGCCGCTTGCCAAAATAGCGAGCGGCACCTAGGTTCCGCCCGCTTGGATCGCGCACCAAACATGGCCGATCCCGTGTGCAGGCGTAGCTCAGTTGGTTAGAGCGCTGGTCTGTGGAACCAGAGGTCGGTGGTTCAAGTCCACCCGCCTGTACCATCTCCCGCCCGCGCTACCGGCTCGCGCCGGCGCAGAGATAGCGCAAACAAAAACGCCGGCGATTTGATCGCCGGCGTTTTGCGTCTCTAGGTCAGGCTTTCGATCAGCGATTGCTGACGCGGCCGTTGCCGTGCGGCTGGATGATGCGCGGCCGATAGGGCTGCGAGGCCTGCGCGCCGCCGAACAGGAAATCGAAAAGGTTAGGACCGCTATAGCCGCCGCCACCGCCATAGATGCCGGGCGCCATCTTCACCGGCTTGGCCGACTGATCGGGCGCGCGTTCGATTGCGATGTCGGCAACCTTGCGTTCGTTGCTCTTGAGGATGGCGATCATTCTGGCGTCGCGGCCATAGACGTCCTCACGCAGTTGCAGCTTGCCGGCGTCGTCGACGAAGGCGGTCTGATAGGTCAGGTGCACCGCGATGTACTTTTTTTCCGGAAACTTGATGTCGATTTCGCTGCCGCCGAACATCTTCTCCAGCCGCGCCTCGGTGTAGTGCTCGTTCGGCAGCACCAGAGACAGGATCTTCTCGCCATAGGTGAGCGGATTCTGTACCCGCATGCAGCCGTGACTGAACGCGCGCTTGTCTTTGGCGAACAGATATTTTTCCGGCGTGTCGTGCTGGTAGACCAGGAACTTGTTCGGGAAGTTGAAGCGAATGCGGCCGAGCGCGTTGCCGGCGCCAGGCGGCTGCGAGATGTGGATGGTGCCGTCCGGGTCCTGGGTCAACTTGAGGCCGACGCGATCGAGCGCCTGCGGATCGGCCTGCAGCGCCGGCAGATACTCCTTCTCGATGATCGAGGGCGGCACATTCCAGGTCGGGTTGACGGTGATGAACTTCATCTCCGCGCTGACCATCGGCGTCGCCTTGCCGGGTTTGCCGGCCACGATCTTGGTACGCCAATAGAGCTTGTCGTTATTGATCAGCGTCAGGTCGTAATTCGGCACGTTGACGATGACACGCGGATTGCCGAGGTCGCGCGGTAGCCAGCGCCAACGCTCCATGTTGACGATGACGGTGTCAATCGGATCGGCCGCCACTCGCTTGGCGAAATGCTCGCCGTTGAGCGCGCGCACGGTATTGCCGCCGAGGTTGCCGTCGTTATCGAGGTCGGATGCGGTCTGGAAAGTCTTGACCGCGTCGCGCACCGCGTCGTCATAAAGCTGGTTATCCTTGTCGCCGGCGACGTCCAGCCGCTTGCGCAGCTCCGCCACGCGCGGGTCTTTCATGCCCGGGCGCAGGATCTTGCCTTCGCCGATACGCACCTTGGCGCCCGGCTTTTCGTCCTCGACCTTGGCCGGGGTGTTGGCGCCGCTGCGCAGCTCGGCGAGCTTTTCCTTGAGCGCCTTGAATTCCGGCTGTGGCGGATTGAAGCTATCGAGCACCTTGCCGGCATCGCTGGCGTCGGCGAGCTTGGCCAGCACGTCGGCGGGCTCCGGCGCCACGAGATTGAACTGAATGTCGGCGTCGATGCGGGTGTAATGGATGCGGCCGATCTGCGCCTGACGGGCGAAGGCGAGAGCGGAGGCGGTGAGCTTGAGCTCGGCCTCGGCCTGCGCGTCGGAGGTGACGGCCGATGCGAATTCGGGCGCCGGATAGTCACTGGGGTCGAGGCCGACCGTATCGGCCTTCGCCAGATAGGCGACCGCCGATTTGGCGCGCTCGTTGGCGGTATTGGCACTCACCCAGATCGGCGCGTAATTGCGCGCGCTGTAGAAGGCCTGGGCGGCTTCGCGGTCAGCCTTGCGGCTGAAGACGCGATCGAGCTTGCCGGCGAACGCTTCGCGCAATTTGTCGGCGACGTCGCTGTCCGCAACGCCATTCGACAGGGTCGCGGCCTTGGGCGGCGCGGCTGTAGGCGTGGTGGCCGTGGTATTCGATGGCGCAGCTTGGCTCGAACCGGTTTGGCTTGGCGCGCCACTGACATCCTTGGCCGCCAGTGGGGCCGGCGGCGCGGTATCGGGCTTCGGCGCCGCGGCTTCGGCCGGTAGCTGCGCCGAGCCTTGCTGAGCGTTGCCGGCTTGGCTCGACAGCATCAGCACGAGGCCGAGCGTAGTCGAGGCCAATAGACGATTGAAGCGGACGCTTTTCACCGGCATTTCTCCTAAAGCTGACGCAAGGGCAGGGCCCCTGATTTTCGCGGGCACTCTATCCGATAATCTTGTATAAGTTACGCAAGATACAAGGTATTTCGCGCGAACTGATCCGACCTGTGACTATTTTGCACGGCCCGCCAAACGCCCCATTTGGCAACGGTTTTTGGCCTGGCCGGGACCGCGGAGCCTACCCAACTGCTGGCAGTACCAGGGGTTCCGGGACAGACTTTTGTGGCTTTTGCACTGATGACATTTCCGTGATCGAAGCCCTAGGCCGCCAGGAATGCGCATTGCGGTGCCTATGACTGCGCCTCATACTGGGGGGACACCATCCCCCGTCAGAGTAAAGGCTGCCTGCCTCCGGCGTTTCCCGGCGCAACCTGAATTTGGCGCCGCAATGTCCACTGCGGCTGACGGCCGGGACCCACGCGCGCCCTCCCAATTGCCACCGAAAAAACCGGGCCCCGTGGGGGGCCCGGTTTCAAATTTGCCGGCGTGGGGGCCGACAAGCTTCCAGAGGGGAACATGCTGATACACCGGCGACTCTGGGAGGATATACATCCGATGCATGCAGCGAGATGGAGTATGGGAGCACGCTTACGGTCCAGCAACATCGGCGGCCGCATGTCTGTCATGCTGAATCGGCTTCGGGGTGGGCCGGGTTCAAGCGCTGCATGACGGCCATTTCTGATCGCAAGGAGGATTTATTCCACGCCGTGAAAATCAGAAGTGCCAGCGCTGCGCGTTGGCGACCAAAAAATCGCGGAATACCTGAATGCGCGCCACCGACTTGAGTTCCTCCGGATAAACGAAGTAGGCGTCGAGCGCGAGCGTGTCGGCCTCGCCGAACAGTTGCACCAGGCCGCCGTTCTCCTCCACCAGATAATCCGGCAGCATCGCAACGCCCAAGCCGCGCTGGCAGGCCCGCAACAGGCCGAGCACATTGTTGATGGAAAGCGTCGGCGTGCGCGCGTCTTTCGAACTCGCGGGCGACTTCCAGCAGCCAGCGCCGGTTGGCGAAATGCGACGGCACATTGCCGCCGAGCAGAATAATGCGGTGCTTGTCGAGTTCCTCGTGCGTGCGCGGTGTGCCGAACCGCTTCAAGTAATCGGGCGAGGCGTAGGCATGGAAATGCACCGAGAACAGCTTGCGCTGGATCAGGTCGGGTTGCGTCGGCTGGCGCAGGCGGATGGCGACGTCGGCCTCGCGCATCGCCAGATCGAGTTCTTCGTCGGTTGTGATCAGCGTGATGTGGATGTCGGGATAGAGATCGAGGAACTCGCCCAGCCGCGGTGTCAGCCAATGCACGCCTATGCCGGGCGTGGTCGACACCTTGAGTTCGCCGTTCGGCCGCTCGCGGCTGTCGGTCAGCTTGGTGCGCGCGGCTTCCAGCTTCATGAACACTTCATGTGCCGTGCGGTACAGCAACTCGCCCTGCTCGGTGAGGATCAGGCCGCGCGCATGGCGGTGGAACAGCGAGACCGATAATTCGCCTTCCAGCGCCGAGACCTGGCGCGAGACCGCCGATTGCGACAGGCCGAGGCGTTCGCCGGCATGCGTGAAGCTTCCCGCCTCGGCGGCGGCGTGAAATACCTTCAGCTTATCCCAATCCATTGAATTGTTGGTCCCGACCATGTTCTATTCCGCCGCGTCGCGGTGGGAGTTTTCGGACTCGTGGGCGTGCAAAAATTTCTGCGCTTCAAGCGCCGCCATGCAGCCCTGTCCGGCGGCGGTGACCGCCTGGCGATAAACTTCATCGGTGACATCGCCGGCGGCAAACACGCCGGGCACCGACGTGACGGTCGAATAGCCATTGGTGACGATGTAGCCGGACGGCCGCATTTCCAGTTGGCCGGCGAACAGCTCCGAGGCCGGTGTGTGTCCGATCGCGATGAACACACCGTCGACATTGCGCTCGGTAGTCGCGCCGGTCTTCACGTTCTTGAGCCGCACGCGATTTACTTTCATCGGGTTTTCGCTGCCGAACACGTCGTCGAGGCTCGAGTTCCAGATCACGTCGATCTTCGGATTCTTGAACAAACGGTCCTGCAGGATTTTTTCCGCGCGGAATGAATCGCGCCGGTGCACGACGGTGACTTTGGAGGCGAAATTGGTGAGGAACAGCGCTTCCTCGACCGCGGTATTGCCGCCGCCGACCACGATCACTTCCTTGTTGCGATAGAAGAAGCCGTCGCAGGTCGCGCAGGCCGACACGCCATAGCCCTTGAACTTCTGCTCGGAGGGAAGGTCCAGCCAGCGCGCCTGCGCGCCGGTGGCGATGATCAGGCTGTCGGTGACATAGACATCGCCGGAATCGCAATGCAGGCGGAACGGACGGCTGGCGAGCTCGACCTTCGACACATGATCGGTCGCGATTCTGGTGCCGACATGCTCGGCCTGCTTCTGCATCTGCTCCATCAGCCAGGGGCCTTGGATGACGTCGGCAAAGCCGGGATAGTTCTCGACATCGGTAGTGATGGTGAGCTGGCCGCCGGGTTGGATGCCCTGGATCAGGATCGGCTCCAGCATGGCGCGCGCGGCATAGATCGCGGCGGTGTACCCCGCCGGACCCGAACCGATGATCACGACCTTGGCACGAATGGTCTTTGACATTTTGCGCCCCCCCTAAAGGGCGTCGTCGGGCTTTCCCGTCGACCCGGGCGGCCGGTCAGGGCCGGCTCTTTTGCCTGCACAATCTATGGATTCCGAGCAGCCATGCAAGATACGCAACCCCCCGGACGCACAGCATTGGTTTACGCAGGGCAACGTGTCGCGCCCTCGCGCGCAATAATCTTTCGCGAAACAATATTTCGCGGTATGGATATTTGCCCCCCGTCTTTCCAGGAGTTTCCGCTTGTCCGCCCGTCTCGACGCCATCGACCGCAAGATCCTCAAAGAACTGCAGGACGATGGCCGCATGACCAATGTGGAATTGGCCAGCCGGGTCGGCATTTCGGCCCCGCCGTGCCTGCGGCGCGTGCGCGCGCTGGAGGAGGCCGGCTACATCAAGGGCTATCGCGCGCTGCTCGACGAGAAGAAGCTCGGCTACGAGGTGACCGTGTTCGCCATGGTGCACCTGTCGAGCCAGGCGGAAGGCGATCTGGTCGCATTCGAGGAATTCGTGCGCGCGCAGCCTCTGGTGCGCGAATGCTGGATGCTCTCGGGCGAGATCGACTTCGTGCTCAAATGCGTGGCGCCCGATCTCAAGACCTTCCAGGCCTTCGTCGAGAAGCTCACCTCCGGGCCGAACGTGCGCAACGTGAAGACCTCGCTTACGCTGCGCAATTCCAAGGACGCGGCCATGGTGCCGATGTGACCGTCGCAGCCGCCGTGGTGCGTATGAGGGAAACCACGTGTGATGCGGTTAAAATCTTAACGATCAAGATAAGCTGAAAATATTATAAGTTGCCTAGAGTGGAATCCGCGGATGGCAGGAGCGAGTTCCATGCGGCTTTTCTTTGATGTCCTCAGCCAGCAGTCCCAGGGTTATGACTTCCATGGTGGGGAGTTCTGTACACCGGAAGACGCAACCCAGATGGCCGAACTGATTGCGGCGGATCTCGGAGTATCCGAGACGAGCGATTGGGTCGGCTCGCAAGTGCTGGTCCGCAACGACGCGGGAGAAGTCTTGTTCTCGGTGCCGGTCCGTCTCGCAGCCTAAGAGACTATTCATATATCATTATCATTCGACCGATCGGGCGCCTCGCGGCGCCTGCAATACCGAATGGTCTACCGCCACTCCACCTTCTTGATCTCGTAGCCCTTGGCGCCGCCGGGTGTGTTGACCTCGACAATGGCGCCCTTGGTCTTGCCGATCAGCGCGCGGGCCAGCGGCGAGGTGACGGAAATCCGCCCGTGCTTGGCGTCGGCTTCGGGCTCGCCGACGATCTGCCATACCTTCTTCTCGTCGGTGTCCTCGTCGACCAGCGTCACGGTGGCGCCGAATTTGATCGACTCGCCGGACAGCTTCGACACGTCGATCACGTCGGCGCGTGCAAGCTTGTCCTGAAGCTCGTCGATGCGGCCCTCGTTGAGCGACTGCTGCTCCTTGGCGGCGTGATATTCGGCATTCTCCGACAGATCGCCGTGCGTGCGCGCCTCGGTGATCTGCTGGATGATGCGCGGACGCTCCACCTGCTGGCAGTGCTTGAGCTCGGCTTCGAGCGCGGTATAGCCCGCGGCCGTCATTGGAATCTTTTCCATCGTCTCATCTCCTCCTGGCGGACGCACCTGAACGCGCTGTCGCGCCGCCAAGCCCTTCCAACCTCAAAAAATGCCGTCCGCTCGACTCGCAATACGACTCCGGCGACGGTTTTCCGCGCACCGGAGTCATGTGAACCGAGGGCCGGCTAAAAACACCCCGACCGCGGCCGGTTTCACCCGCACCGCACCCGTGGAATTCCCGGCTTAACTCGCGCCGCCGAGTTTGGTTCGGACCGCGCGGGAGGAATGCCCTCAGGCCCGGCCGCTGAAGTAGCTTTGCAGCGCTCGGACCTCGAGGTCGCCCCCAAGATAGGCTTTTATGCCTTGCGCCGCAGCGACGGCACCCGAAAGAGTGGTGTAGTACGGGACTTTATGCAAGAGGGCGGCGTGGCGCAGGGACCGGCTGTCGGCCAGCGCCGCGGCCCCCTCGGTGGTGTTGAAAACCAGCTGAACGCCGCCATTTTTGATGGCATCGACGATATGCGGCCGGCCTTCCAGCACCTTGTTGATCTTGGTCGCGGCCACCCCCTGTTCGGCCAGGTAGCGCTGGGTGCCCGAGGTGGCGATGGTCTTGAACCCGAGCGAGGCGAGCAGCCGCACCGCCGTCAGGATGCGCGGCTTGTCGGCATCCTTGACCGAGACGAACACGGTTCCACTGCGCGGCAAATTGGTGCCGCCGCCGATCTGGCTCTTGGCGAAGGCGATCTCGAACGAAGTGTCTATGCCCATCACCTCGCCGGTCGACTTCATCTCCGGCCCCAGCACGGTGTCGACGCCGGGGAAGCGCGCGAACGGGAACACTGCTTCCTTGACCGCGCGGTGCTTGTAGGTCCCCGGCTTGAGATCGAAGCTCGCCAGGGTCTCGCCGGCCATGATGCGCGAGGCGATCTTGGCCACCGGCAGGCCGATCACCTTGGCGACGAAAGGCACCGTGCGCGAGGCGCGCGGATTGACCTCCAGCACGTAAATGTCGCCATCCTTGATGGCGTATTGCACGTTCATCAGCCCGCCGACATTGAGCGCGAGCGCGAGTTCGCGCGTCTGTCGTTCAAGTTCGGTGACTGTCGCCTCGTCAAGCGAATGCGGCGGCAGCGCGCAGGCTGAGTCGCCGGAATGGATGCCGGCCTCCTCGATGTGTTCCATGATGCCGGCGATGAAGGTGTCCTTGCCGTCGGCCAGGCAATCGACGTCGACTTCGGTGGCGTCCGAAAGATAGCGATCGATCAGCAGCGGGCTTTTCTTCGACACCACCAGTTCCGAGGGCTTGTCGAGCGTGGCGGCAAGGCGCGCGACATAGCGATCGAGTTGCGCGGTATCGCGCACGATCTCCATGCCTCGTCCGCCCAGCACGTAAGACGGGCGGATGACGACCGGATAGCCGATTTCGTCGGCGATGGCGCGCGCGGCGTCCGGAGACGTCGCGATGCCGTTCTGTGGCTGGCGAACCTTCAGTTTGTCGAGCAGCTTCTTGAAGCGGTCGCGGTCTTCGGCGAGGTCGATCATGTCGGGCGAGGTGCCCAAGATCGGCACCTTGGCCTTGGCCAGATGCTCGGCGAGCTTGAGCGGAGTCTGTCCGCCGAACTGCACGATGACGCCGTGCAGCGCGCCGTTGCTGCGCTCGGTGTCGATGATCTCGAGCACATCCTCGGGCGTGAGTGGCTCGAAATAGAGCCGGTCGGAGGTGTCGTAATCGGTCGACACCGTTTCCGGATTGCAGTTGATCATGATGGTCTCAAAGCCCACTTCCTTGAGCGCGAAGCAGGCGTGGCAGCAGCAATAGTCGAATTCGATGCCCTGGCCGATGCGGTTGGGTCCGCCGCCGAGAATGATGATCTTCTTTTTGTCGGATGGCCGCGCCTCGTCGGCGACTTTGCCCGCGAACGGCGTCTCGTAGGTCGAATACATATACGCCGTCGGCGAAGCGAATTCCGCGGCGCAGGTATCGATGCGCTTGAACACCGGCCGCACGCCGAGCGCGCGGCGTTTTTCCATCACCGTCTCGGCTGAATTGCCGGTGAGTTTGCCGAGGCGGGTGTCGGAAAAGCCCATCGCTTTGAGGCGACGGAAGGCGCCGGCAGTCGCCGGCAGGCCCTTGGCCTTGATCTCGGCTTCTGTGTCCACCAGCGCGCGGATCTCGGCCAGGAACCAGGGATCGATGCGGCAGGCGTTGTGGATCAGCTCATCGCTTGCGCCCAGCCGCATGGCCTGCGCGACCTTCAACAGCCGCTCCGGCGTCGGTGTGCCGAGCGCCGCGCGGATGGCGTTCTTGTTGTCGGTGTCGTCGATGCCCTTGGCCGGATCGAAGTTTTCGATCGTTATCTCATTGAGCCCGCTTAAGCCCGTTTCCAGCGATCGCAATGCTTTCTGCAGGCTTTCCTGGAAGGTACGGCCGATCGCCATGGCTTCGCCCACCGACTTCATCGAAGTGGTGAGCACATGCGAGGCGCCGGGGAATTTCTCGAAGGCAAACCGCGGGATCTTGGTGACCACGTAGTCGATGGTCGGCTCGAACGAGGCGGGCGTCGCGCCGCCGGTTATGTCGTTGGCGATTTCGTCAAGCGTATAGCCGACCGCCAGCTTGGCGGCGACCTTGGCGATCGGGAAGCCGGTCGCCTTGGATGCCAAGGCGGAAGAGCGCGACACGCGCGGGTTCATCTCGATCACCACCAGCCGCCCGTCGGCCGGATTGACGGCGAACTGCACGTTGGAGCCGCCGGTCTCCACCCCGATCTCGCGTAACACCGCGATCGAGGCATCGCGCATGATCTGGTACTCCTTGTCGGTCAGCGTGAGCGCCGGCGCGATGGTGATCGAATCGCCGGTGTGCACGCCCATCGGATCGACGTTTTCGATCGAGCAGATGATGATGCAGTTATCTTTTTTGTCGCGCACCACCTCCATCTCGAACTCCTTCCAGCCCAGCACTGATTCTTCGATCAGCACTTCGCTGGTGGGAGAGGCGTCGATGCCGCCCTCGACGATCTCGATGAACTCGGCCTTGTTGTAGGCGATGCCGCCGCCGGTGCCGCCGAGCGTGAACGAAGGGCGGATGATGGCCGGCAGTCCAATGTCCTCGAGCGCGTCGAGCGCCTGCTGCAGCGTCTTGATCTGGTGCGAGCGCGGCGTCGGCAGTCCGATGCGCGTCATCGCCTCGCGAAACAGCTCGCGGTCTTCCGCCATGTCGATGGCGTCGGCGCTGGCGCCGATCATCTGGACGTTGAATTTTTCCAGCGTGCCCATCTTGCGCAACGACAGCGCGCAATTGAGCGCGGTCTGCCCGCCCATGGTCGGCAGCAGCGCGTCCGGACGCTCTTTCTCGATGATCTTGGCGACGATCTCGGGTGTAATCGGCTCGATATAGGTGGCGTCGGCGAGATCCGGGTCCGTCATAATGGTCGCCGGATTGGAATTGACCAGAATGACCCGGTAGCCTTCCTCTTTCAGCGCCTTGCAGGCTTGCGTGCCGGAATAGTCGAATTCGCAGGCCTGGCCGATGACGATCGGGCCGGCGCCGATGATCAGGATCGATTTGATGTCGGTTCGTTTGGGCATCGCACTCCGGGCATCACACAAAAAAAGGGCGCGCCTACGCGCGTCCTTGGCCCCGCAGCGGGTTTTGAGCCCGCGCGCGAGCGGTCTCTAGACCAGAATCGAGAGAGTGGGAAGGGCGGCCGCCGCATAAGCGGTGGACGGAAAAGCTCACATCTGCGGCCAAATTTAGCGACCTGGTCCGAGCGGGAAGCGGTATTAGTGTCCGAATTGTTGCCGACGTCTTGCGGCCGACCTAATCGACGGACTCAAATCCATGATCGCTCCTGCGAGCCTCGCTCTATCCGACGGCGCTGCCATGCCCATTATTGGCTTTGGCACGTCGCCGCTGACCGGCGGGCTATCGGCCGACACCGTCCTCGCCGCGCTGAAGGCCGGTTACCGCCACATCGACACAGCACGCAAATATGGCACCGAGCGCGCGGTCGGCGAGGCGATGCGCACCTCGGGCGTGCGGCGCGAAGAGATATTCCTCACCACCAAGGTCAGCCACGAAAACCTGCGCACAGAAGCCTTCGCGAAATCGGTCGATGAGAGCCTGGCCGCGCTCGAGGTCGATTACGTCGACCTTCTCATGGTGCACTGGCCCAATCCGGCCATTGCGTTGGCCGAGACCATGCCGGCGCTGGCCAAGGCGAAGCGGCAGGGGCTGGCGCGCCATATCGGGGTAGCCAATTTCAATGTCGCGCTGCTCGACCAGGCGATCAAACTCTGCCCCGAACCGCTGGCCGTCTTGCAGGCGGAGTATCATCCCTACCTCGACCAGTCGAAACTTTTGGCCGCGGCGCGGGCGCGCGGGCTTGCCTTCGTCGCCTATTGTCCGCTCGGACGCGGGCGGCTGTTCGGCGATCTTGTGCTCGGCGAAATCGCACGGCATCGCGGGCGCAGCATCGCGCAGATCGCGTTGCGCTGGTTGATCCAGCAAGACGTTGCGGCGATCCCGTTCTCGTCGAGGCCGGAGCGCATCGCCGACAATTTCAATGTATTCGATTTTGCGCTGAACCGCGACGAGATGAAATGCATCTCCGCGCTCAAGCGCGCCAATGGCCGGATCGCCAATCCGGTCGAACGCGTCGCCGGCGGCTGGGATTAGGGGTGGAGGAAGACGCCCGCCTTCGCTTTGCGAGCTTCGGCGCGACCGCCTTTGCGCAAGGGTGGCTTGCCGAGCCGTAGCTCCGAGAGGAGCGAAGGCTGGAGGCCCGGCCAGGATTCGAACCTGGCTGGAAGACCTTGCACGGCTTCTGCGTAAACCACTCCGCCACCGGGCCGCCGGCAGGAATAGGCGAACGGCCTTGCCGCAAGGTGTACGGCGGCGTTCCAATACCGTTTCGGCAAGGTTGCGGTTAACAAGCAGTTACGGCGTACGGGCAAGAAACGTCATGCGGTGCTGGTTGTGGCCGATATTTCGCGGTGCCCGGGTCGCCGAATAGCCCGCACGTTTGAGCTTTTCCAGCATCGCGGCCTCCTCGTAATGCGACAGCCCGACGGTTTTCTTCAGCCGCAGATAATCCGATACGAAAATCCGCATCAGGCCGAACACGGCGGCAAAGAAGAAGCCGTTGGCGGCAGCGAATTGCAAAAGCGATAGCGCCGCCGCCGGTGCCGCGAGCTGCGGCGGCACGATGTCGCCGACGACGCAGAGCCCGCCGGGTTTCAGGAGTCTGCGGAATATCGCCAGCAGGTAATCGAGTTCGGCCGCGCCCAGATACTGCGCGACCGAATGTAAAATGATGAGATCAAAGGAGGCGGGTGGCAGCGCGGCCGCCTCGTCGGGAGTGAGCACGGAAATTTTTGGGCTGCCGGCATAGCGTGCGCTCAACGCGGCCCGCACGTTGGGAGCGGCTTCGACCAGCGTGAGATGGCTGCACGCCTCCGCGATCAGGTTCGCCGACGTCGTCTCGCCGCAGCCATAGTCGATCACCGCGGCATCTCGCGAGGGCACCAAGGCGCGCATGTCGGTCGCGACGGTGCGGTAATGCACGTCGCGGTGACGTGCGTTCACGTAGATCACCGAGTGCTTGAAATCGTAGAAGCTGATCCAGTCGGTCATCGCCTTACGCGATTCTGCGCTTGGCCTGCCGCATCATGCCGACGAAGCGGGTGAACAGATAATGGCTGTCGCGCGGGCCGGGCGAAGCTTCCGGATGGTACTGCACCGAGAACACCGGTCTGTCTTTCAGCGCGATGCCGCAATTGGAGCCGTCGAACAGCGAGACATGGGTCTGCTCGACATTCTTCGGCAGCGAGTCCTTGTCCACCGCAAAACCGTGGTTCATCGAGGTGATCTCGACCTTGCCGGTGGTGAGGTCCTTCACCGGATGATTGGCGCCGTGGTGGCCCTGATGCATTTTCATGGTCGTGCCGCCGACGGCGAGCCCCAACATCTGATGGCCAAGACAAATCCCGAAAGTCGGCGTGCCTGAATCGATCAGCGTCTTGATCACCGGCACCGCGTATTGCCCGGTCGCGGCCGGATCGCCCGGGCCGTTCGACAGGAACACGCCGTCGGGCTTCAGCGCCATGATGTCCTCGGCCGAGGTCTTGGCCGGCACCACGGTCACCTTGCAGCCAGAGCCCGCGAGCAGGCGGAGGATGTTGCGCTTGATGCCGTAGTCGAGCGCGACCACGTGGAATTCCGGATTGGTCTGGCGCCCGAAGCCTTGTCCCCAGACCCACGGCGTCTCGTCCCAGGAGAATCGCTGCCCGCTCGTGACCATCGGCACCAGGTCCATGCCCTCGAGGCCCGGCCAGGCGGCGGATTCCTTCATTAGCGCGGCGAGATCGAACTTGCCCGCGGCGTCGTGCGCGATCACGGCATTGGGCATGCCCTTCTCGCGAATCAGCGCGGTCAGTGCGCGCGTGTCGATACCGGCGAGCCCGATGATGCCGCGCGCCTTCAGCCAGTCGTTGAGCGGCCGCGTAGAGCGATAATTCGACGGCGCCGTGATGTCGGTATGCAAAATGACGCCGCGCGCGCCCGGCGTCGCCGCCATGTTGACGGTCTCGATATCCTCGTCGTTGATGCCGACATTGCCGATGTGGGGGAACGTGAAGGTGATGATCTGCCCGGCGTAAGAAGGGTCGGTGAGGATCTCTTCGTAGCCGGTCATGGCGGTATTGAAGCAGACCTCGCCGACCGCGTGGCCGGTGGCGCCCAGGCCGAAGCCTTCCAGCACGGTCCCGTCGGCCAGAACCAAAAGCGCCGTCGGCTTGGGCTCGGCCCAAGCAGTACCGGAGTTTCCGGTGGAAGGCGCTTGCGTCTTCGTCATGGGCTCTTAGTTGCGTATTATAAGAACAGAGGCAAGGGGCCGCCGGGTGCCGCCCCCAGCCAATAAAAGGGGGTTTTCCGTGCTGCGCGATGACATCAATAAAGCATTGATCGAGGCTCAGAAGGCCAAGAACGAGCGGGCGGTTTCCACGCTGCGCATGGTCAATTCCACGCTCAAGAATGCCGACATCGAGGCGCGCGGGAGCGGCAAGCCGGCGCTCGGCGACGCCGAGGTGTTGTCGATTCTGCAAAAGATGATCAAGCAGCGCCAGGAATCGGTCGAGATGTACAAGAAGGGCGCGCGCGCCGACCTGGTGAAGCAGGAGGAAGAAGAAATCGCCATCATCACCGGCTATCTCCCCAAGCAGATGTCCGACGCGGAAATGTCCACCGCGATCGAGACGGCGATCAAGGAAACTGCCGCCGCAGGCATGAAGGACATGGGCAAGGTGATCGGCTCACTTCGCGGCAAATATGCCGGGCAGATGGACTTCGGCAAAGCCAGCGGGATTGTGAAGGCGAAGCTGCAGTAGCCTCACTCCACCTCATCCTGAGGAGCCGCGCGCAGCGCGGCGTCTCGAAGGACGAGGCGGCCTATGGTCCGAGACGCATCGCTTCGCGATGCTCCTCACCATGAGGCCGATTAGGCGACGCCCTTCGCCGCCTTCGGCAGCAGCTCGGCCAGCCGGTCAGCCCATTCAAGTTGGCCCTTCTCGTCGGCAATCAAGTCCTGCCGGATTTCGATGGCGACATGCGGCAAGCCCCGCTGCTCGCCGTGCACGGGAATCGTGTAGTCGGTGTCGTCGGTGACGCTGTAGGGTTCGTTATCGCCGAACGTCAATTCGCCCGAGGCGCGCAACAACGCGAGCAGTGCCGCGGCCAACGGGTCGTAGCGGTTATAGAGCACGCCGGCGTGCCACGGCCGCGCCACGCCGGCATAGACCGGCGTGAAGCTGTGCAGCGAAATCAAAATCGTTGGCCGCGTATTGGTGCGTGCATCGAGGTGCCGCGCGATCGTGCTGTGATAGGGCGTGAATATCTCACGCAGGCGCAACGCCGCCTCCTGCGCCGACACGTTCTCGTTGCCGACAATGCGCGTGCCTTCGCTCACGGCCGCAATCGAGGTCGCACTGCCGGGCGGGCGATTGCAGTCGATCACCAGCCGCGAATAAGGCTGCATGACGAGCGCGGCATCGAGCCGGTCGGCCAAACGGCGCCCGACGCCGGCGATGCCGATATCCCAGCCGATGTGGCGCGCGATATCGACTTCACCAAGCCCGAGGTTCTGCAGCCGGCGCGGAATGCGCCGTCCGGCGTGGTCGCATACCAGTAGGAACGGCGAAGCGCCGGCCGGGCGATATTCGATCGCGGCCGCAGGTTCGTCCGGCGCCAAAAGCGGCTCTATCGCGGGCGTCATGCCAAGTCTGCCTCTCCAAACGGCATTCGCTGCCCATGATTTCTACAGCCGCCGCATTGATTTCGCTTTAGGCTGGGCCAGATTCGAGACTGCATGACGGGATCACAATCTACCGAGCGACGATGCTGATCAAGATCGGTTACGACATCGCCTATACCGCCACCATGCGTACGCCCATGGTGGTGATGCTGAGTGTTCATCCCTCGCGGGTGGCGGACTTGCTCGCGCCCGAAAACATCGGCTGCGATCCGCCGACGCCGCTCCATTATTACCACGACAGTTTCGGCAACTGGTGCGGACGGTTGGTTCTGGCGCCGGGCCGGACCGTGCTGAGCAACAGCGCGACCGTGCGCGACAGCGGACTGCCCGACGTCGTGATGCCGAACGCCCAGCAGATCCCGGTCGAGAATTTGCCCGACGAGGTCATTCTCTATCTTGCTGCCCAGCCGCTACTGCGAAATCGACCGCATGATGGATCTGGCCTGGAGCCTGTTCAAGGATACGCCGATGGGCTGGGGGCGGGTGCAGGCGATCTGCGACTACGTGCATAGTTACGTCACTTTCGGTTATCAATTCGCCGCCCCGACCAAGAGCGCGCACGACGTGCACGCCGAACGCCGCGGCGTGTGCCGCGATTTTGCGCATCTGGCGGTGACGCTGTGCCGCTGCATGAATATTCCGGCGCGCTATTGCACCGGCTATCTCGGCGACATCGGCGTTCCGCCGGAAGACACGCCGATGGATTTTTCCGCCTGGTTCGAGGTCTATCTGTCCGGCAACTGGTACACCTTCGATGCTCGCCACAACACGCCGCGCATCGGGCGCATTTTGATGGGGCGCGGCCGCGACGCCGCCGATGTGCCGCTGTCCACCAGCTTCGGGCGCACCGAGCTCAGCGAATTCAAGGTCTACACCGACGAGGTCAGTCGAAGCGACCTGAAGTCTCTGCGCTAATACATGCTCGCCGCGACGACGGCTTTCCTTCGCTAGACTGCGCCCGAAAGCCGCTGCATAACGGGCCATCGCCAGGGAGAGCGCTCGTGAAATTGGCATCGCTTTTTCGCCGTCGTCGTCGCGTTGCTAGCCGGGCCGGCACTGCGCCGACGATTATCCCAACCGCCCGATCCGCGTCTTCACCACCTCGAGCGCCGGCGGCATCAGCGACATCTTCATGCGCGTGCTGAACGATGCGATGCGCGAACATCTCGGTCAGCCGCTGATCATCGAGAACAAGCCCGGCGGCACCGGCAATATCGCCGCGCGCGCCTGCGCCGGATGCGCCGCCGGACGGCTACACCATCTGCATCATCAATGCCGATCCGATGATCTACAACCAGTTCCTGTTCAAGAAGCCTGCCGTTCGATCCGGAAAAGAGCCTCGTCCCGATCGTCAATCTGTTCCACCTGATCCAGGTGCTGGTGATCAATTCCGATCTCAACGCCAAGACCGTGGACGAACTGGTCGCGGTGTCGAAGCAGAAGGCGGGCACGCTGAGCTATCTCACCGCCTCGGTGCCGCTCGCCGTCTATATGGACAGCCTCAAGCGCGACAAGGGCGCCGACTGGGTGCGCGTGCCGTTCAAGGGCGGCGGCGAGGCGATCACCGCCATTCTCGGCGGCTCGACGCCGATCGGCCTGATCGGGCTCGGCAACGTGATCGCGCAGATCAAGGCCGGCAAGATGACGGCGCTGGCGCTGACCAACAATATCCGCACGCCGCTGTTGCCGAATGTGCCGACCTTCGCCGACCTCGGCTACAAGGGCGCGCCGTCGCAGACCTGGTACGGGCTGTTCGCGCCGGCCGGCACGCCGAAGGCGATCGTCGACAAGATCAATGCCGAAGTGCGCGCGCGTGGTGGGCAATGCCGATTTCCGCGACAAATACATCATCAGCCGCGGCCTGGTGCCGGCGATCAACACGCCGGAGGAATTCGCCAAGGAGATCGCCGACGACCGCGCGGCGGCCAAGGACGTGGTGAAGGAGAGCGGCCTGGAGCCGCAGTAGATCTCGCTGTCATTCCGGGGCTGTGAATAACTAGGAAAACGCCGCTGAATCGCGCCGTCCGGTGCAGGTTCCTGTGCCGTCCCCGGAAACTCTCCGTTCCCCGGCCTATGATTGGTCAGCCGATTCGGCCACATAGCCAACGCCCATGCGCTTCACGCCTCAGTTCCTCGATGAGTTGAAAGCCCGGCTTCCGGTCTCGGAAGTCGTGGGCCGGCGCGTGAAATTGCAGCGCTCGGGCCGCGAATTGAAAGGGCCTGTCGCCGTTCAACAAGGAGAAGACGCCGTCCTTCTTCGTCAACGACCAGAAGGAGGCCTGGTTCGATTTCTCCTCGGGCAAGAACGGCAGCATCTTCGATTTCGTCATGCTGACCGAAGGCGTCACCTTCCCGGAGGCGGTCGAGCGGCTGGCGCAGATGGCCGGCGTGGCGCTGCCGAAAGTCTCGCACGAGGACCAGCGCGCGATGCGCGGCGCAAGACGCTGCATGACGTCATGGATCTGGCGGCGAAGTTCTTCGAGACGACGCTGGCGTCGCGCGCCGGCGCCAAGGCGCGCGGCTATCTCGCCGACCGCGGCCTCGATCCGGCGACGCAGCTCAAATTCCGCCTCGGCTATGCGACCGTCCGAGCGCTTCGCGCTGAAGGAGCATCTGGGCAGCCACGGCATTCCGGTCGAGGACATGGTCGAGGCCGGCCTGCTGATCGCCGGCGGCGACATCCCGGTGCCGTTCGACCGTTTCCGCGACCGCGTGATGTTCCCGATCACCGATCTGCGCGGCCGCGTCATCGCCTTCGGCGGCCGCGCCATGGAGAAGGATGCGCCGGCGAAATATCTCAATTCGCCGGAGACGCCGCTCTTTCATAAAGGCGCAACGCTCTACAACATCGCCGCCGCGCGCCAGGCCGCGCATGACGGCGCGCCCGATCATCGTGGTCGAAGGCTATGTCGACGTGATCGCCATGGTGACGGCCGGTTTCCCGGCGACCGTGGCGCCGCTCGGCACCGCGTTGACCGAAGACCAGCTCGCGCTGCTCTGGAAGATGGCGGACGAGCCGGTGCTTTGTTTCGACGGCGACAAGGCGCGGCATGCGCGCGGCCTTCCGCGCGGTCGAACTGGCGATGCCGCGGCTCAAGCCCGGCAAGAGCCTGAAATTCGCGCTGCTGCCGCAGGGGCAGGACCCCGACGATCTGGTGCGCTCGGCCGGCCGCGAGGCGGTGGTCGAGGTGATCGCGGCCGCGCGTCCGCTCGCCGCCATGCTGTGGACGCGCGAGACCGAAGGCCACACGTTCGACACGCCGGAGCGGCGCGCCGCGCTGGAGGCGCGCATCAACGAAGTCACCACCGGCATCGCCGACGAGTCGGTGCGCAAATATTACCGGCAGGATTTCCAGGCCCGGCTGCGGCAGTTCTTCGCCCCGGCGCAAGGGCCGCGCGGCAATTTCCAGCAGCGCGGCCGCGCGCAGGACAGAACTGGCGCGACCGCGCCAAAATCGGCGGCATGGGCGGCGCAATAGCCAGGCGCCGCGCTTCGGCGCGCACGTCGCGCGAGGTCGGTTCCCACAACACGCCCTATGTCGTGGTCAGCCAGCAGATGGCCTCGAGCCCGGTGCATCGCGGCGCGCGCACCGCGGTGCCGCTAGCGCGAGGCGCTGATCCTGCAGGCCGCGCTCAATTATCCCTGGCTGCTGCACGACCATCTGGAGGAACTGGCTTCGCTCGAGTTCCGCTATGCCGATGCCGAGCGGCTCAAAGGCGCGCTGATCGACATCGCCGCCCATGCCGCGGCGGCCGATTCCGAGGCGATCAAGGCGGAACTGGCGGCCCGCGACCTCGGCGAGGTCATGGAGCGCATCGCCGCCGCGATCACCACCTCATCGGTCTGGGGCGCCCGGCCGGAGGCCGCGCCGGAGGACGTTTTGGTCACCTGGCAGCAGCTGGTTGCCTTGCATCGGCAGTGGCATTCCCTAACTAAGGAGCTCAAGGACGCCGAGCAGGCGCTGGGCCAGGACAACAGCGAGGCCAACTATTTGCGGCTGCGCGACGTCAAGGCCCGCCTGTGAACGGATGGACGGCACCGAGGCCCTGATCGAGGGCTTTGGCGCCTCTTCCGGTCGGGGCGTTCAGTAGCTTATGAGCATGCGCGCATGATCCCGAAAAGCTTGTCCCGGACGTTCCGGAAAGGGAACCGGTTCCGGGCAGGATCATGCGCCAAGGGCGGCACGGAATTGCCGGGCCGAAGCGTGGAATAAAGGTCGATTCCCGCGGTATTTTTCAGGGTTAATCGGAGCTTAAGCGGGTTCCGACGACACTAGCGACCTGATTCGGGGGCGGCGCCTTGCCGGCGCGGCCCTTTTTGGCCATCCGCTTGGAGATCAGGGGCCGCGGAAACGCGGGCAGCGCGATGGCCGGAAAGGTGCAGGAGAAACAGATGGCGACCAAGGCGAAAGCACAAACAAAAGAAGAAGCCCCGGAAAAGGACGCCGAAGGCGCGCCCGATGCAGCCCTGCCGCTGCTCGATCTATCCGATGCCGCCGTCAAGAAGATGATCAAGGCCGCCAAGAAGCGCGGCTACGTCACCTTCGATGCAGCTCAACGCCGTGATGCCGTCGGAGAATCGACCTGCCGGAGCAGATCGAAGACATCATGGCGATGCTCAGCGAGATGGGCATCAACGTGGTCGAGACCGAGGACGCCGACTCCGAAGACGGCGAGACCGAGAAGGCCACCGACGAACACGACGACGATGACGATGATAGTCCGGCCGCGAAGTGGTCGAGACCAAGCAGAAGTCGCTGGCCGTCGCCGAGAAGAAAGAGCCGTCCGAGCGCACCGACGATCCGGTGCGCATGTACCTGCGCGAGATGGGCTCGGTCGAGTTGCTGTCGCGCGAGGGCGAAATCGCCATCGCCAAGCGCATCGAGGCCGGCCGCGAGGCGATGATCGCCGGGCTTTGCGAAAGTCCGCTGACGTTCCAGGCCGTCATCATCTGGCGCGACGAATTGAACGAGGGCAAAGTCTTCCTGCGCGACATCATCGACCTGGAGGCGACCTACGCCGGTCCCGATGCGCAGAAGATGCAGGTGCCGGTGATCATCGGCCCCGACGGCAAGCCGATTCCGCACGCCGTCGGCATGCCGGTTCCGGGCGCGCCGCATTTGCAGGTCGTGCAGCCGGTGGCGCCGCCGGCCGCGCCCCCGCAGGCTACTCCGTTCAAGGCGCCCGGCGAGGCCGCCGACGGCGAGGAGCCGAAGGATCCGGCCGAGTCCGCCGCCGAGAGCGATTACGACGAAGACGACATGGAGAATTCGCTTTCGCTCGCCGCCATCGAGGCCGAGCTGAAGCCGAAAGTGGTCGAGACCTTCGACAACATCGCCGACAGCTTCAAGCGCCTGCGCCGCCTGCAGGAGCAGGACATCGACTTCCGCCTGAAGAACTATTCGCTGTCGCCGGCGCAGGAGCGCAAGTACAAGAAGCTCAAGGAAGAGATCATCGGCGAGGTGAAGTCGCTGCGGCTGAACCAGGCGCGCATCGATTCGCTGGTCGAGCAGCTCTACGACATCAACAAGCGCCTCGTGTCGAACGAAGGCCGCCTGATGCGGCTGTCGGAAAGCTACGGCGTCACCCGCGACGACTTCTTGAAAAACTACATGGGCTCGGAGCTCGATCCGCGCTGGCTCAACCGCATTTCGAAACTTTCCGCCAAGGGCTGGAAGAATCTGGTCGCCAAGGAGAAGGACCGGATCAAGGAAATCCGCTCGCTCGTGCATGAGTTGGCCGGGCAGACCGGCGTGGAAATCTCCGAATTCCGCAAGATCGTGCACATGGTGCAGAAGGGCGAGCGCGAGGCGCGCCAGGCCAAGAAGGAGATGGTGGAGGCGAACCTGCGCCTGGTCATCTCGATCGCCAAGAAATACACCAATCGCGGCCTGCAGTTCCTCGATTTGATCCAGGAAGGCAATATCGGCCTGATGAAAGCGGTCGATAAATTCGAATACCGCCGCGGCTACAAATTCTCGACTTACGCGACCTGGTGGATTCGCCAGGCCATCACGCGCTCGATCGCCGACCAGGCGCGCACCATTCGAATCCCTGTGCACATGATCGAGACCATCAACAAGATCGTGCGCACCTCGCGCCAGATGCTCAACGAGATCGGCCGCGAGCCGACGCCGGAAGAGTTGGCCGAAAAACTGGGCATGCCGCTGGAGAAGGTGCGCAAGGTTCTCAAGATCGCCAAGGAGCCGCTGTCGCTCGAAACGCCCATCGGTGACGAGGAAGACTCGCACCTCGGCGATTTCATCGAGGACAAGAACGCCATCCTGCCGATCGACGCCGCCATCCAGTCGAATCTGCGCGAGACCACCACGCGCGTTCTGGCCTCGCTCACCCCGCGCGAGGAGCGCGTGCTGCGCATGCGCTTCGGCATCGGCATGAACACCGACCACACGCTGGAGGAAGTCGGCCAGCAGTTCTCGGTCACCCGCGAGCGCATCCGCCAGATCGAGGCGAAAGCGCTGCGCAAGCTCAAGCATCCGAGCCGCAGCAGAAAACTGCGCTCGTTTCTGGACAATTAAAGCCAACCCGCTCATCCCCGCGAAAGCGGGGATTCAGTTCTCCTTTGTCATCGCCGGGCTTATGTCCCGGCGATCTCGTTTAGGGGCACAGTGCCGCAGGACGTGGATGGCCGGGACAAGCCCGGCCATGACGGTGTACAAGCACCTCATGAAACGCATCCTCACAGCCCTCGCTCTCACCGTTTCCTCTCGCTTTGCCCGCCTCCGCCGCGCAATGCGGCGGCGATTTCAATACGCTTCATCGAACGCAATGGCGCGCGAGGCGCAAGGCCGCCGGCGTCTCGCAAGCCGTCATCGGCCAGGCCTTTGCCGGCATCACGCTCGACCAGAACGTGCTCGCCTTCGACCGCCGCCAGCGCGGCATGTTCCACGCCAAGAGCTTCGAGGAATACGCCGCCACTCGCGTCATCGCGCCGCGCATCAAGCGCGCGCAGTCGTTGATGGTGAAACACGCAGCGCTGCTGCGCGCATCGAGCGCCAGTTCGGCGTGCCGGCGCGCCTCGTCATGGCGATCTGGACGCTGGAGACCGACAACGGCACCGGCGACATCGGCAAGCTGCCGGTGGTGCGCACGCTCGCCACGCTGGCGCATGACTGCCGCCGCACCGAGCTGTTCCAGAACGAGTTGATCGCCGCCCTGCAGATCGTCCAGCGCGGCGACCTGCCGTTGCGCGACATGGTCGGCGCTTTTGCCGGCGAGATCGGCCAGACGCAGTTCCTGCCGTCGTCCTACATCAAGTACGGCGTCGACTATCGACGGCAACGGCCATGTCGACCTGCGCCATTCGGTGCCGGACGTGCTGGCCTCCACCGCCAATCTGCTGAAGGTCAACGGCTGGCGACCCGGCGCGCCGTTCGGCGAAGGCACGGAGAATTTCCGAGGCGATGCGCGAGTGGAACCGCTCCGAGATCTACCGCAAGACCATGGTGCTGATGGCGGAGCGGATCGGCGGGCAGTAGCACTTTCCGTCAATCCGGGGCGCCGCGCAGCGGCGAACCCGGAATCCATAGTCACAAACCGGGGTTATCGATTCCGGGTCCGCGCCTGCGGCGCGTCCCGGAATGACGAATAAACCTACTCCAGCCCCTCGACCATGCGCACGTCGCGCACCGCGCCGTCGCCCAGCACCTTCAGCGCTTCCTGGTAGCCGGGGCTGTCATGCGCGGCGATCGCCTGCGCGAGAGCTCTCGAACTCGGTGACGACGACGCGGTCTTTCTGCCCGGCCTCGTAGGCGGCGGCGGCGGTGCCGCGGCGAGATATTTCGAGCCGAACTTGGCGGTCGCCGGCGCGGCCAGCTTGGCATAGGCGGCGAGCTTCTCGGGGTTCTTGATCTCGCGATAGAAGGTGATCCAATAGGCCTTGGGCATGCGGTGACTCCGGCGGTTGAGGGGTGGGGGCGCGTCGGTTGGCCGCGCATCCTAGCGGCGCCTGTCCAAGGGGCAACCGGCTTGCATCCCGTCCGTCCCCGCGAAAGCGGAGACCCAGGTTAAGCTCTCACCGCCTCCTCCTGAGGGGCGGTCCGAAGGACCGCGTCTCGAAGGATGGGGGCGGCCTCGTACTTCGAGACGCGCAACTCGCGTTGCGCTCCTCAGCATGAGGCCGGTTGAGGTTGTCATTCCGGGACCGCCCGGGTGGGGGTTTGGGCGCAGAGATGCGACCCCACCCCGCTCGCTAACGCGAGCGACCCTCCCCTTTCAGGGGAGGGATAGTTTTAGCCTTACCCCACCTTCATCATCTTCATCGGCTTGGCGCCGACGCGAGCGATGCTTTTGATCGCCAGCGGCGAGCGGCCGGATTTCTCAGCGATCTCGCGGTCCTGCTCGATGATGAAGCCGCGGGCCGGCTCGTCCTTCTCCAGGCCGCCGAGGATCTCGGCCGGCACGCGCCGGTTGGAGCGCTGCGAGCCGTCCTCATAGACGACATCAAAGAATACGAATTCGCCTTTGGGATTGGTTCCCGGTTTCTTTGCCATGGGCTTCGTCCTGTCGTGCGTTTGGCCGGTTCTAGTTCGAGTCGGGACGCGGACCAAACGTTATTTGGGGGCGACCCCGAAGGGCCGCCACAGTGCACTGAAAAAAGAAAAAACCCCGCGCATGCGCGGGGTTCTCGTCGATTGCGGTCCTTAGATCGCTTGCAGATTCGCAGCGGCAGACTTGCCGTTCTTGCGATCGGCTTCAATGTCGAACGAAAGCTTCTGACCCTCGTTGAGATTGCTCATGCCGGCGCGCTCGACTGCCGAGATGTGAACGAACACATCGGGGCCGCCGCCGTCCTGCACGATAAAGCCGAAGCCTTTTTGCGAATTGAAGAACTTAACGGTACCTGTGGCCATCATGGCCTCCTTTAGAAAACGCAGATTTGCGTCTATGCCCCATGCGAACCATTCGCATGGGCCTCATATCCGGATTTTTGCGAGTTCTTGGGAAAAGGCCCGTGAGGGACCGAAACTACAAGTCCGGCTAAATCTCGAATGCCGTGTATATAGGGTTCCAGCGCCCCCTTGGCAATCGCGATATGCGGCAGCATTAGTGACGCATTCGAGGGTTAATTTTCTTAACGACTTTGTGTCGGAAAAGCGGCGCCTTGGCATCGCGGCTGCGGCAATGCCGCCGTCTTGGGCGAACCATGCTGCGATCTGAATCAAAGGCACAGAATTACGACAGTGACGCGAAACATCGCATGTCGCATGCGCATGGACTCCATGCTGCACTGCACCTACTGCACGCGGCTTCGACGCTCTACATTCGACGCAACAAGAAGAACAAATTTCTGGAAACGCTCTGGGAATTGTTGGGCCCTTGGAAAGGGAGATTCTCATGGCTTACACATCGTCCGCGGTTTCGACGCGGGACCTCGCATTCGCCAAGCCGGAAGTGCGCTCCAAGCGTGGCATTTTTGTCCGCGTGCTAGAGACCATGTTGCTCGCGCGCCGGCGCGCGGCCGAGCGCGACATCGCGCGCTATCTTTCCGATAGCGGCGGAAAATTCACCGACGAGACCGAGCGCGAGATCGAGCGCCGTTTTCTGTCGACGCCGTCGCATTGGTGAACGCAAAAATATAAGTTCGAAATTAGGAGATCGAATAAATGTCCACGCTTCCGGTTCGCGCTTCGAGTTTCTCGCTGCATTGGCCGCTTGCGGGCTTTGCGCGCGTGCGCAACGTCATGTCGGCGGTGATCGACGTGTTCGCCGAGGCGCAAGCGCAGGCGCGCGCGGTGCAGGATCGCTATCCATTCATGGAATGACGGCCTACACGCCTTCGACGACGCGCATGTCGCGCTCGACATTGCCGGTGCCGAGCGCCTTGAGCGCTTCCTTGTATGCCGGCGTGTCGTGGCAGGCGACGGCCTTCTCGAGGCTGTCGAACTCGACCAGCACCACGCGCTCGTTCAGGCCGGCCTCGTAGGTTTTCGCCGGTTTGTTGCGAATGAGAAAGCGGCCGCCGGCGGCGGCAATGGCAGGCGCCGCTAGTTTGGCATAGGCCTGCCAGGCTTCCGGATTTTTCACCGACCGATAGCTCACCACCCAATAGGCCTTTGGCATCGCATGCTCCCTTTGATTATTTATCTATGTTCTCGATTGCGCCGCAAACTAGCGAATTAATCGCGGGCCGTCGCGCGCTATCGGCCGTTGCCGATTGCCTGCCGCAGCATCTCCGGCCCTTCCTTGGTGCCGTCGAGCATGCGGTAGGTGCGCCGCGCCACCTTCCAGCCGTCCGGCGTTCGTTTGAGATCCCAGCGGTTGGCACCCAGGCGATGGATGCGATAGCCGCTCGACAGCCCGTGACCGGAGAGCTCCACCGGCTTGGCCTCGCGGCTCGGCGCGATCACCTGCAGGTAGGAGACCGCCACCGCCGTATCGCCGTTGAGCTCGATGCGCGGCAATCCTGCGAAATGGCACAGGCCGCCGGCGATCGCGGCCTGGTGCTCGGGGGTACGCACCACCGCGCCGATCAATTCGTTGCCGGTCGCGGTCTTGGTGCCGAGATCGATCGTGCCATCTGTTGCGAAGGCGTTGCGGTAATAGCTCTCGGTGCCGGTGTCGGCGGCCGGCGGATGGCTGGCGATCAGATGATAGATCGCGAGCTTGTCCTCGACTTCGCGCAGACGGTCTTCCAGCGTGGATTCTTTCGGCTTGCTCATGGGTGGTCTTCTCCGCGGCGGGACGTGGCCGGCGCAGAGACTACCACTGCTCTTCCAAGCGGTGCGACTTATCCGCGCTGTGGCGAAAGCGCTCCGCTGGACGCCGGTTCGCTCCGTCGTGTCTCGATAACTTCAACATCGTGAAAATAGGTAGCACCCGGCGCACGGAAATTTCGCGTGTAGTGATCGGCCCAGGCCAGCGTCACGCCAAATCCGGCGAACACCAGAACGATTCCCGCAACGACCAAGATGGTTTCTGTCGGCATGGCAGATCTCCCTCTTCGATTCGAATGGAAAACCTAATTGGGCCAATGCGAGTGACATTGATCTGCGTCAATGCGGCAATGGTGCGATGAAACCGGCAGAGTTCCCGCTACGCGCGCTCGTAAACGGTTCCCGTAAGGCGGTGAATCAATTCGTGATGAAACGCGTGTGAGTTGACGCAGTTGGGTCACAAACCCGCCGGAGTTCGCTGCGAACTGACGGTTCATCCCCCACACAGCCGGAGCTGACATGAATCGCAATCTTTGCCTTGCAACACTTTTGGTCGCGCTCGCTTCCGCGTCGGCGGCCTCCGCACAAAACCTCGACGCCAACGGAAATCTCGATGCGCTGATCGCCAAGCATGCCGCCGCCAACAACGTGCCGCCGGATCTGGTCCGTCGCGTGATCAAACGCGAGAGCGGCGGAAATCCACGCACCGTCAGCCAGGGCAATTACGGCCTGATGCAGATCAAGCTCGGCACCGCGCGCTCCATGGGCTATCGCGGTACCGCCGCCGGCTTGCTCGATGCCGACACCAACATGACCTATGCGGTGAAATATCTCGCCGGTGCCTATCAAGCCGCCGGTGGCAATCCCAACGGCGCGGTACACAATTATGCTGCCGGCTACTACGCCAAGGGAAGGCGCCACGAGGAGACCATGACGGTGGCCTCACTGCCCCTCAACACATTTGCCTTAGCGCCATTGGCTGCTGCTGCGCCTGCCGTCGGGCCGGTGGCGGTCGCGCCGGATCAAAAGCTGCGCGAAGCGCAAGCCGCCGGCGAGAGCGTCTCATCGTCGTCGAATCCCTACACTGGGCAGATCGACTATCACTGACCGCTCAAGAAGCGGCCGCGCCGACGCTAATGCTGCTCGGCGCGCGCCGCGGCCGGTTGGATGCTCTGCGCGCTGTCGTAGGCCGGCGCCAGGAACTGCTGGCCGCTGGGCTGAGACTGCTGGCCGTTAAATAGTGCCTCGAAAAGATTGTATTGCGGGGCTGGTCCCGGTCTGGCCGGCGTTGTGGCGCGGCGGGTCCGGTGCACGGGTATTTGCCGGCTTGCATGCGGCGGCTTGGCGCGTTCCGGCCTTCTGATCGCCGGCGACTTTTCATCCGATCGGCTGACCGGCAATTCGGTCGACGAAGTCTCGCCAATCTCGACTGGAATGGTGGCGCGGGGAGCCTCGATGATCGATCCGGTCGCGTCATCCGGATCGGCCTCGCTCCGGTCGGCCGGCAGGCCGGCAACCTTGCGTGGGTCTTTAGCCGGGGCGGTGTGGGCCGCAGTATCCGGAAGCTCGCGCAAGCGGTTGAGTTCATCGGCACGGCGGGTAGCGGCAAGAATGAGGAAATGCCGCCATTCCGGATGTTCGCCCGTCTGCATCAGCACGCCACGGGCCGATATGACGGCCGGCGTCAACGACGGACGCGAGCCGCCCGGCGGGTTGAGCGCCAGGGCCAGGATCACAATGGCGAGAAGCACGCCGCCCACTGGGAGTATGCGAAGAATCGGCAGCATAGAATCTGAATAACTGAGTCGGGGAAAAGTCCAAAGTTAACTTGCATAATTGGCTGCCGATTTTGCTCCGATACACGCAAGACGAGTCCATGACGCCTCGAGCACGGAGGCCGTGACAGCGGACACCGCGATTGCTAGGAAATCGGCCTACGAAAAAACGTCGCGGGGGAAGCGTCATGATGAAAAAGCCGAACTGCCCGATCATCGCCATCGAAGAGCACTATTGGGACCCGGAATTGACCAAGCATTACACCGGGTCGGAATCCGGCCGCGGCGGCGAGACCGACCAGCGGCTATTCGATCTGGGCAGCCTGCGGCTCAAGGAAATGGACGATGCGGGCATCGATATTCAGGTGATATCGCACGGGGCGCCCTCCACCCAGAAGCTTCCCATCGACATCGCGGCCGGGCTCACCTCCCAGGTCAATGACCGCCTGGCCAAGGCCTGCGCGGCGAACCCCAAGCGTTTCGCGGCCTTTGCGGCACTCCCCACCGCCGACCCGAAGGCGGCAGCCGACGAGCTCGAGCGCGCCGTCACCAAGCTCGGCTTCAAAGGCGCCATGTTGCACGGCATGTCGAACGGCGAATTCCTCGACCACAAGAAATTCTGGCCGATCTATGCGATGGCCGAAAAGCTCGACGTGCCGATCTATTTGCACCCCTCGCTGCCGCACGCGAAAGTGACCGAAATCTACTACCAGGACTATGCCAAGGACTTCCCGCTGGTGGTGCGGCCGGCCTGGGGCTTCACGGTCGAGACCGCGACGCAGGCGATCCGGCTGGTGCTGTCCGGCGTGTTCGAGGCCCACCCGAAACTGAAGGTTATCCTCGGCCATCTCGGCGAGACACTGCCGTTCCTGGTCTGGCGCATCAATTCCGCGCTCAGCCGCCCGGGACAGAAGCCGATGAGCTTCCGCGACATCTTCTGCAAGAACTTCTACGTCACTACCAGCGGCTTCTTCTCCGACCCGGCGCTATTGTGCACGGTGATGGAAATGGGCGTCGACCACATCCTGTTCGCGGTCGACTGGCCGTTCGTGATGAACCCGCCAGGCGTCGAGTGGATGAAGGACATCCCGCTCTCCGACGAGGACAAGGTGAAAATATTGAGCGGCAACGCCAAGCGGCTGCTGAAGATGTGATGTCTGACAGTCAGCGGACCGGGTTTTGCCGGTAATACTCGGCATCGGCCGCCGATTGCTTCCAGTCCGCCTTGCCGCGCCATCCGCAATGATGGGCGCGCATATCGGTGCCGTAACGCACGCGGAACAACAAGGTGCGGCCGGTGCCGTTTTCATATTCGTGCACTTCGCCGCGCGGATGCACGACGAACGAGCCGGGCACGACCGCGATAGTTTCCTTGGGCGTACGCATGGTGCCGCCGCCGGAATAACAGAAATAGATCTCGGTGGCGTCCGGATGGCAGTGGTAGGGGCTGCACTGCCCGGCTTCCCAGCAGGCCACGGTGACGTCGCCATCGGCCACTTTGCCGAGGATTTTCTCGACGTGATGCTCGGGATCCCACTGCTGTTCGCGTTCCAGGCTGAAAACGTGCATCGCGCTTGATCTCCGGGCGGTGAGGGTCGCGACAGGCTAGCGTATCCCGCCGCCAATAAGGAGAGGGGCGATTGCGTAACGCCCGCGCGCATTGATAGAAGGTGGTGCCACCTCGCGCAGGGCCCGTAGCTCAACTGGTTAGAGCCGACCGCTCATAACGGTCTGGTTGGAGGTTCAAGTCCTCCCGGGCCCACCACGCAGTCCACTTAGTCCCCAAAGTCTCTGATGCTGTCACGAAGGCCTCGAACCTCCGGGCTTTTGCGGGTTGAAATACGCGATGTGCGGTCTCCGCCGAAACGTGAAGCCGCTCGGAGGCCGTTTTGGGCACTTTGTCTCTGCCGTCCGGGAACCCGTTCCTGGCTCAGTTCATCAATCCGTGCCGAACCTTCAAACGAACGCCCGCAATTGGAGGGAAAAGCGGACATGGCGTGGGCGCCGTGCCGCTTGGCTTGTCCAATGCAACTCTGGCCGGCGCAGATAATTGCTCAATAACGCCAACTTATGCTGACTTGCCCTCGGGCCCGCATCGCGCGACGATATCATCAAGGCCATCATAAGGGCCGCGATGCGGACATATCGGGAGGGACTCATGATCAGAAACAGCAAGGCGACAGCCATTGGGCTTGCCGCCGCAATTCTCGTTTTCGCGGCGGCAACCGCCGACGCTAAGGACAAGGTGAAAGTCGGCTTCATCGGTCATGGGCGCGGAAACTTGGGTCACGAACGCAAAATTTAGTCTTCTATATAAATCAGAAAGTTAAATGGTGGGCGCTGAAGGGATCTAACCCTCCTCGAAAGTATAAGCGACGCTTCTTGCGGGAGCGCTTATGGTGCGTTCGTTCAGGGGCTTGCGTGATTGATGAACTTTTCCGGCGGCCTCTCGCCCCATTGCGACACGAGCGCCTCCTCCGCGGGGACGAGATTCGAGCCATTAGCGAGGTTAAGGCGATCGCTGTCGGCCCAGTGCTCGTGGACGCGTCCCCAGGGGTCGGCCCAGTAGTCGTAGACTTGGCTACCGAGCACATGGCGGCCGACGCCCCACATGTGTTCATAGGTGCCAAACTGCTTGAGATAGTCGTGGCCGACGCACACGTCGTCGATATCCGGCACCTCGAATGATAGATGGTTCAATCCGGTCTTTTCATGAGCGAGGCAGAAAAAGACATGATGATCGACATAGTGATCGCCGCGATCGCAGCGATTGAATGATCCGATCAAATTGTCTTTGTTCTCGACGTAGACGTCATCCGAGCAGATAAATCCCAGCGTATCGCGAAACCACGCGACCGTTTCGCGAAATCGCGACGTCATAAGTACGCCGTGTCCGATACGCTTAACGTGCGCGGGACCCTTGGGCAGGCGCATGAGCTCTCCGGCGCGCAACAACGGCGCTTCGCCCGAGTTGAGTTTTTGGCGCTTAACCGGAATTGGCTTAACTGGAGCGATGCCGCACACCACCTCGATCTGATAGCCATTCGGCTCGGTTAGGCGCACGCGCTTGCCGCCGCCGGGCTCATCGATCTCCTCGATCGCGGACGCTCCGGGCGCCTTGGTGAGCCGCCTCAAATCGTCTTCGCTTTCGACGTAATAGGCGAGGCCGACGAATTTGGGGTCGCCCTTCTCGGTTACGTGAATATGGTGAGCGGGATCGGTGCCGCGCATGTAGAGCGCGTTATTCGTTCGCTCCGTTCTGTGCAGGCCGAACCGAATTAGAAATTCTTCCATTACATCGAGATCGGGAGCCCTGAGGCGCCCGTAAGCGATATCCGTAACTTTGACCCATGCCATGTCGTCCTCCGAATTTTCCTGCCCATTGGACGTAATTTGCCACGATCAACGCGGTGGAACCACCTCGATACCGCTCCAAAGGGTACCACGCAGGACCTTATTGAGGATCTCGTTCCCAGGACAGGATGGAACTGGGTTGCGCGGACACGATGTTTGGCAAAAGCTTGATGGTGCGCGCCGACGGCACCATCAAAGTCAGCGAGGAAGACACAAAACCGCTAATCGGCTGCTGCTTCACGAGGGTCTGACAAAGGTTTTATTCAAACCCGGCGGATTTGCATATTGGCAGATTACGGGCGCTCGGGGCGCGGCGAGCCGATCGCGCCGTATCTGATCGCAAGATGGATCGCAAGTCTGCGGGTATCACCAACCCCTTTCGTCAGGAGCCCCAGATGCGCATTTCATGGTTGTGCGCTGAGCACCTTAAGTTCGGCCTTTGCGGCTCGAAATTCGACAACGTCTTTGGGGCAGTTTGTTGCTGCAATTTGGAAAAACCGGTGGGCCTCATCTTTTGCGCCGTCTTGCAGCGCCAGTTCGGCGCTATAAAAATTGGCTTCGCAGACCTGCCTGTTTCTGATGCCGGCATTTGGATTGTCCGCTGCGACGAGTACCGCTTCGGCAGTTAACTGGCCGAGATAGAGGCGGATCACCGGGGCTGGCCATTTGACCATATCGAGTTTTTTGATCGCCTGAATAAGACGACTTGGCAGATTGATGCGTTTGCTGACGATGTCGAGCCAAAGTGCTGGATAGTGGGCTCGGGGAGCAAATTCGGTGGCGAGGTCGAGGTCGGCCAATGCCTTGGCTGGTACGCCAGCATAAAGATAGGCCAGTCCACGGAGGAAATAAGCATCGGAATTATTCGAATTAGACCGGAGCGCCGCGCTGAAATAAACGATGGAACGGTCGTGATCGCCTTCGGCCTCGTGTCTTTTACCGTGTTCGATGTAGACAGCGACGGGGCTAACAGTAGGGTTGAGCCGAATCGCCTCAATAAAATCGCTGGTGGCACGACCACCGTCTCCTTTGGCCTCATATACTTTGCCGCGCACGTCGTAGGCTAAGAAATTTTTGGGGTCCAGTCTTAGTGCCTCTGTGCAATCGGCAATGGCGCGATCGTGCTCTCCTTTATGGTTCAAAGTTTGGCCACGGTAGACGTAAGCCGTCGCGTTATATGGATCGAGTCGGATCGCGGCGTCGTAGTCGTCTAGGGCATGTTCCTCGTCGCCCTTGGCCTCAAACGCCAATCCACGGATTAGGTAGACATTAGAATTCGGATCGCTGGCAGGAAGCGGGTTGAGGTCGATCGCCTGGGTGTAATCGGCGAAGGCGCGGCCTTCGTTGCCCTTCGCGAAGTAAGCCTTGCCGCGATTGGTGTAGGCGATAGCACGATTGTTTACCGTTTCACCTTGCGCTTCAAGGATTTTGGTGCAAGCAGCGATGCTGGCGTCCAAATCTTTGGTCTGCTTGCAGTAATTCCAATCGCGCGGGCTAATGGCCAAAGCCGAAATAGGCGGCAAGATAAGGAAACATGTTGAAGCAATCACAATGTAAAGGCGCATCTTATTGCCCAACCCGCGCGACATTATCAGCGACGGCAAAGAGGGTAAAGGCGGTTTGATACTGCACGAACCATTTTTAGGTTACGTGAGGGATTTAAGCGCTGCTGTGCAATAATTCCCTGTTTCATTGAGTAGGGAATTTGGCTCAAAGTTACGGAAGTCAATAGGCGTAGCGATCCATCTGAACCGTAAGGCGCCTAAAATCGAAAAATTCCCTGTTCTTTTCCCTGTTAGCAGGGAATTCGGCGGTGGAGACCGGTTCGACTGCGACTGCGTCCGCCACCACGCATTTTCGAAAGAAACCGTTCCTACTTCGGCAGAAACTCATTGGTATAGGTCGTCGGGAAGTTCACTTCCTGCGGACCTTGCGGCTGCAGATAGGCAAAGGTCGCGCGCGCCTGCGCCTCGCTGATCTTGCCGTCCTTGGTCCATATCTGGCTGACGATGTCGTAGGCCTGATTATTGGTTTCCGGAGTCATGGCTGGGTATTCCAGTGCCATGAGTTCCTTGCCGCGCTTGGCATCGCCCTTGAGAATTTTCACCGCCTCGGTGAACACCGCCGCGACCTTGCGCAGCAGCTCGGGCTTTTCCTTGATGTTGTCGGGATTGGTCGCCAGCACCATGAACAGGATGTCGCGCACTTCCGGCACTTCACCGTTCATCATGTTGAGGAAGATCTTGCCCTTGCCCGCCTGCTGCACCAGCACGCCGGCCGGCTCGAACGGCAGCGCCGCGTCGATCAGGTCGCGCTCGAACGCTGCGACATAGGACGGCGCTTCGGCGCCGAGATACACGGATGTGATATCGCCCGGCAGCGTCAGGCCGTATTTCTTGGCGAGAACGCCGAGCATTTTCTCGCCGGAGCCGCCGGCGGATGGCATCGCGACCCGCATGCCTTTCAGCCGCTTGATCTTGTCCTCGACGCTGAGCTTGTCGGCGCCGGCCATCAGCTTGTCGCTGGCGATGATGTTATTGACCGGCCGGTTGGCGATGTTGAAGAAGGCGACCACTTGCTTGCCCTGCACCGCAGCGGTCAGGATGTGCTCGTAGCTGACGACCGCGACGTCGGCCTGCTTGGTCAACGCGGCCTGCAAGGCGAGCGGCCCGCCTTGCACGAAGGAGATATCCGGCTCCAGGCCGTATTTTTCGAACAGCTTCTCGCGCTTGGCAATGTAGAGCGCGCCGGAGTAGTAGCCGTGTCCGATATTGGTGATCTTGACGGTTTCCGCGCAGGCCGACCACGAAAGCAACATCGACGCGGCGATGACGGACGCTTTCAAAAATTTCATAGCGGATCCTCCCGGATGTCTATTCTTCTTAATTGTCAGCGGCTCACGATCCGCCAACGTTCCATGCGATTTTGAACGATATCGACCACGAAGTTAAGGGCCATCGCCAGCAGGGCGATGACAATCAGTACGGCGAAGACACCGGCAGTGTCGAACTGGGCGCCGGAAAATTGCACCAGATAGCCGAGCCCGCGATTGGAGGCGATCATCTCGCCGAGCACCGCGCCGATCAGCGCGTAGGGCACTGAGACACGCAAACCGGCAAACAGCCAAGACAGCGCGGATGGCACGATCACCTTGGTGATGACCTGGCGTTGCGTCGCGCGCATCAGCCGCGCGCCATCGATCAAATCCTGATCGACCTGGCGCACGCCGGCAAACGTATTGAGAAAGACCAGGAACAACACGAGCACGGCCGCCAGCGCGATCTTGGAATTGATGCCGAGCCCGAACCAGAGAACGAACAGCGGGGCGAGCGCGACCTTCGGCAGGGCATTGAGCGCATTGAGATAGGGGTTGAGCAACCGGCTGGCGAAGGGCGACACGCCGAGCCAGATGCCGAGGAATGCGCCAAACACGGCACCGATCGTGAAGCCGATGGTGGTCGCATAGATGGTCGCCCAGAGATGCAGGAAGATCGATCCATCAAGCGTCCACTGCGCAAGTCGGCGACCGACGTCAATCGGGTTCGAAATGAAGAAGTTATCGACCAGGCGTCCGGACACGCCCTGCCACACGAACAGAATCGCGATGCCGAGCGCGGTCTGCCACAGCACCATGCTGACCCCGCCGGCCTCTTTCGGCGGCTTGATCGTGAGGTTGTCGAGTTTGTCGTCAAGAGAAGTCACACCCGCTCCTCCTGATATTCCACGCGCAAGCGCTCCCACAGCGTGTCGTAGAGCTCCTTGAACTCGTTGGTGAATCGGACATTGAGCACGTCACGCGGCCGCGGCAGCGGGATCGCTTGTTCGAGAGCGATCATCGCCGGCCGGCGGGTGCAGACGATTACGCGATCGGCGAGCGTTACCGCTTCCATCAGATCGTGGGTCACAAACACCACGGTCTGTCCGCTGTCGTGCGCCAGGCGAAGCAGCAAATCGTGCATGACGAGCTTGAGCTGGGCGTCGAGCGCGGCGAACGGTTCATCGAGCAGCGCAGTTTCCGCGCCGTAAAGCATCATGCGGGCGAGGCAAGCACGCTTGCGCATGCCGCCGGAGAGTTCGGTTGGATAGCGTGCCTCAAACCCGTCGAGGCCGACCTGCTTGATGACCGCGTCGGCGCGTGCCGCGCGTTCCGGCTTGGGCGTGCCAGCAAGCTCGAGCGGGAAGGCGATATTGTCGCGCACATTGCGCCACGGCAGCAGATTGTCCTTCTGGGTCATGTAGCCGACATCGGTATTGACGTCGGTAACCGGGACACCTTTGTAGATCACGCGGCCGCGGCTCGGGGTGTACAATCCGGCGATCATGTTCAGCAGCGTGGACTTGCCGCATCCACTGGGACCGATCACGGCGACGATCTCGCGCTTGTCGATGTTGAGATTGAAGTCGCGCAAAGCCTCGACCACGTGATCGCCGCGCCTGAAATTTTTGGAGACGTGGCGGATTTCGATCATGGCGGGGGCGGCCATCAGAATATCGACCGCTGGTGGCCGCCGTCGACGTCGATATTCGACCCGACGATGAATGCGGCGCGATCCGAGGCAAGAAACGCGACCGCATTGGCGATGTCATCCGGCGTGCCCCAGCGTCCGAGCGGCACTTCGGCGCCCCAGCGCGATTCCTGCTGCTCGAGACTGCGGCCAAGGAAAACCTCGTTGTAGAGATGCCCCAATGCATCGGTCAGCGGGCTCTTGATCCGGCTCGGGCAGACGGCATTGACCAGGATATTGTCGCGCGCGAGATCGTCCGACAAAGATTTCACGAAAGCGTGCTGCGCGGCGTTGCTGATGGCGGACGCGATGCCGTTGGCCTGCGGCACCTTGCCGGCCTGGCCGATGATGACGATGAAGCGCCCGCCGCCCTGGCGGCGCATGTGCGGCGCGACTTGTTTCGCGAGCTGCCACGGGCCGAGCACTTTGGTTTCGATATGGCGGCTGAGGGCGCCGGTCTCGACATCTTCCAGCCGGCCTGGAAGATGCGTGCCGGCATTGCTGACGACAATGTCGATTTGCCCGAACGCCTTGATCACGTCGTCGACTAGCCGCACGACATGGGCGCCGTCGCGCACATCGGCGGCAAAACCGCGCGCGCCGGGGATTGTGGCTATGGCGCTGTCGAGCTTAGGCCGCTGCCGGCCAACGATGGAAATCTTGCAGCCTTCCGCTGCCAGCTTGGCCGCAATGGCAAGGCCGATCCCGCTGCTGCCGCCGGTGACCAGCGCGACTTTGTCTTTCAAACCGAGATTCATGATTGCAAGCGCCTCAACCGAACACATAGCGGTGATAGCCACCATCGATGCTGACGGCGCTTCCGGCGACAAAATTCGCGCAGTCGGAGACAAGATAAGACACCAGATCCGCGACTTCCTCCGGCGTTCCCGTACGTCCGAGTGGATTGGAGCGCGTGAAGCCGGCGGCGGCCGTTGCGCGGTCGACTTTGCGCTCGCGCATTTCTTTGTCGATCAGCGAGGCGAGCAGCTCGGACTCGATATATTGCGGGCACACCGCGTTGACGCGAATGTTGTCGCGCGCGACTGCATCCGCCACCGATTTGGTCAGCGCCATGCAGGCGGCATTGGTCACGCCCGATGGAAAGCGGTCCGGGTGCGGATGGCGCGCGGCCTGGCCGATGACGTTGACGATGCGGCCGTCCTTTTGCCGCCGCATGATCGGCAGCACTGCCTTGATCATGGAAAAGAATCCGAACACCTTGTCGCGCAATTGCCGTTCGAGAATATCGAGCGTCGTGGTGTCGACCGTGCCGCGCAGGTGAGTTCCGGCGTTATTCACCAGGATATCGATGCGGCCGAATGCCTCGTGCGCCTTTGTCACAAAATTTTGTACCGCCGCATCGTCGGTGACATCGGCGGGCACGCCGATCACGTCATTTTTGCCAAGGTTTGCGCCATGTGAAAGGTCGACAACGGCGGCGCGCAGACGCTCACTATCGCGCGCGCATATTGCGACGCGGCAACCTTCATTGATCAGCGTCCGTGCAATTGCCTTGCCGATCCCGCGCGACGCGCCGGTGACCAAAGCGACTTTGCCGCGCAGGCCGAGATCCATCCTCCCCCTCGCATTTCTTATGATGTATGAGGTGCCGCAAATACTCTATGGATGGGTCTAAGGCGTCAAGCCAAAGGGAAGGAACGCGATCATGGACTTAGGCATCAAGGGAAAGCGCGCGATCGTCACCGGCGGCGGCAGCGGCATCGGTTTCGAAACCGCGCGGCAGTTTCTGGAGGAAGGCGTGCGCGTGTTGATCGCGGGCCGCACTCTAGACAAGATCAACAAGGCGCGTGACGACCTGGCCAAGAAAACCGGCGGCGAAGTTCACGCCGTGCAGGCCGATATGACGAAGGAGGCCGACATCAAGCGCATGGTCGAGACCGCCAAGGAGAAACTCGGCGGCGTCGACATTCTCGTCAACAATGCCGGTACGATGTATTCCGGCCGTTTTGCCGTGCTCGACGACGACGAGCTCAAGAAGCAGCTCGAGACCAAGCTGTTCGGCTTCATGCGCGCGATTCGTTTCGTCTACCCGCTGATGAAGGCGCAGAAGTGGGGACGCATTGTCAACACGATCGGCGGCGCCGGCAAGGAGCCGGATCCTTACATGTTTGGCAGCGGCATGACCAACAGCGCGCTGCTCAACCTGACGAAATCGCTTTCGACTGAATTCGGCGAGGACAATGTGCTGGTCAACGCCATCTGCCCGGGCTGGGTCGCCACCAATCTCTGGGTCCAGAATACCGAAGGCCTCAAGAAGGAATTGAACGTGAAGACCGAAGAAGAGGCCCGCAAACTTGCCGCCAAGAAGAACTCGCTCGGCCGTATGGGCAAGCCGGAAGAACTCGCCAATGCAACCGTCTTCCTGTGTTCGGAACGCGCGAGCTACATTACCGGCGTCTCGCTCAATCTCGACGGCGGGCGGCTCAAGGGCCTTTGGTAGTCAACAGCAGTGGGTGCTCAGATGTCCGTTTTCAAAGTTGGCAAGGCCACCGTTACCCGCATCGAGGAGACCTACCAGCCGGTCTATGCGCCGGACGAACTGTTCCCGGAGTGGACCGACGCGCATCTCAAAGAGCACGGTCATTGGCTGGCGCCCAACCATTACGATTCCGCTAGCGGCAAGCTGAAGCTGAGTGTGCACAGTTGGCTGCTTCAACTCGACGGCCGCAAGATCCTGATCGATGGCTGCTGCGGCAACAACAAGCCGCGGCCGACGCGGCCGTTCTGGGACATGCTCAACACGCCCTGGCTCGACAGGCTGGCGGCCGCCGGTGCGCGCCCGGACCAAATCGACTTGGTGATGTGTACGCATCTGCATCACGATCATCTTGGCTGGAACACGCAATTGCGCGACGGAAAATGGGTGCCGACTTTTCCCAACGCCCGTTACGTCTTCTCGAAAGTAGACTTCGATTATTTCCAGCAGGTCGATAACGATCCGGCAACCGCGCCTGCCGAGTTCGGCACCTTTCGCGAATGCGTGCTGCCGGTGGTCGAGGCCGGCCGCGCCGACCTTGTGGTCGGACCGCACCGTCTCAACGAGTTCATCGACATCGAGCCCGCGGGCGGGCATTCACCGGGTCATTTCGTCTTCAAGCTCGATGTCGGCGGCAGCCGGGCGATGATCGTCGGCGACGTGTTTCATCACCTGCTGCAAGTCTTTTACCCGCACTGGAATTTTCCGAAGAATTCGAATGCCGAAGAGGCCAAAGTGAGCCGCCGCCGCGTGCTGGAGGAGTGCGCTGCGAGCGGTGCCATTGTCTTTCCAGGCCACGTTGGAGCGCCCTTTGCCGGCTATATCGAGAAGGCTGGTTCCGCGTTCCGGCCACGCTTCTGACGGGCCTCTGGCCCGCGTCGCATCGCCGCTCTATAATCGCTGTATTCGGGCGCATCGGAGGACGTCATGCGTATTCTCACCTTGATCGGTGGTCTTGTCATCCTCGGCGCGATTGGCGCCGCTATGTTCTTCTTCGGCGGTTTCTACAGCGTTGCCGGCACCCAGGAGGACCCCGCCATCGTGCACTGGGCGCTGGTCAAGGTGCGCACGGCTTCGATCAAGCACTTCGCGCATGATGCGCCGCCGGCAAATTTCAACGACGCCGCCACGGTTCAGGCCGGCGCTCGCGAATTCGCCGAACACGGCTGCACCAATTGCCACGGCGGACCGGGGGTGACCTGGGCCAAGTTCTCGGAGGGGCTGCGGCCCGACCCGCCGGATCTGAAAGATGTCGTCGACAGCCGCACGCCGTCCCAATTGTTCTGGGTGATCAAGAACGGCATCAATATGACCGGCATGCCGAGCTTCGCGCTTGCCGGTGCCAAGGATGAAGACATCTGGGCGATAGCGGCATTTCTGAAGAAATTACCGGTTGTCACGGAGGCCGATTACAAGGCCTGGACCGCGCCGCCGGCAGCCAAACCCGCACCGCCTGCCGCGAGTGCGCCGGCTGAGCCGAAGTAACAGACCAAGGCGGCTATGAACTTCCTTCGGCTTTATGGCCGCGTATTCGAAAAGCTTGGGCCTGACCGCCGGTTGGGCTGGGTCCTTGCGTTTGCCAATCTGGCGCTTGCCATCGCCCAGTTCGCCGAGCCGGTATTGTTCGGTCGCGTCATCGACAGCCTGACGCGTGCGCAGGCAAATCCTGCATTGGCCGCTTGGTCGAGCCTGTGGCTGTTGCTGGCCATGTGGGTCGGCTTTGGGCTCTTCACCATTCTCTGCGGTTCGCTGGTCGCGCTTTACGCCGATCGGCTGGCCCATCGCCGCCGCCTCGCGGTGCTAACCGACTACTTCGAGCATGTGCTTGAACTGCCGCTCGCCTATCACGGGGAGGTGCATTCCGGCCGACTGATGAAGATCATGCTGCAAGGCACCGACGCGTTGTGGGCGCTCTGGCTGAGCTTTTTTCGCGAGAATCTGGCTGCCTATATATCGTTGCTGATCCTGATGCCGCTCGCGCTCTTTATCAATTGGCGCCTGGCGATTCTGTTGATCGTATTGTGTGTCGTGTTCGCCGTTCTGACAGGGCTGGTGCTGCGCAAGACCGAAACGATGCAGCGCAACGTTCAAACGCAGCATTCGGATCTTGCCGAACGCGCATCCGACGCGCTCGGCAACATTGCATTGGTGCAGAGTTTTGCGCGCGTCGAATCCGAGGTGACGGCGCTGCGCAATGCCAGCGAACAGCTGCTGGCGGCGCAGTTTCCCGTACTGAACTGGTGGGCCGCGGCCGCGGTTCTCACGCGCGCGGCGACCACGTTGACGGTTCTCTCCATAATCTTGCTCGGTACCTGGCTGTTCCAGCACGGGCTGATTTCGATCGGCGAGATCGTCACCTTCATGGCCTTCGCCGGACTGGTGATCACACGCCTTGAACAGGCGGTCGGCTTCGTCAACCGCCTGGCGATGGATGCGGCCAAATTCCGCGAATTCTTCGATGTCCTCGATACAATTCCGGCGATGCACGACCGGTCTGGCGCCGTGGAGCCCGGCCGTCTCGCTGGTCATGTCGAATTCATCGATGTGTCGTTTGCTTACGGAGGCAAACAGCCGGCGGTCGCCGGGCTGAACTTTGCCGCGCTGCCGGGCGAGACCGTGGCGCTGGTGGGCGCGACCGGTGCGGGCAAGTCGACCGCGCTTGCGCTGCTGCATCGTGCTTTCGATCCGCAATCGGGCCTCATCAAGATCGACGGCACGGATATACGCGACATCAAGCTCGCCGGTCTTCGCCGCAATATCGGCGTGGTCTTCCAGGAGGGGCTCTTGTTCAATCGATCGATTGCCGAGAATCTGCGGGTCGGCAAACCGGATGCCACTCTCGAGCAGATGCGCGGGGCGGCCGCAAGGGCGCAGGCGCTTGATTTCATCGAACACAACGCCGAAGGCTTCGAAGCCAGGGTCGGCGAGCGCGGGCGCTCTCTATCGGGCGGCGAGCGCCAGCGGCTTTCGATCGCGCGGGCGCTGCTGAAGGATCCGCCGATACTGATTCTCGACGAGGCAACCAGCGCGCTCGATGCCAACACGGAGGCCAAGGTGATGCTGGCGCTTGACGAGGTCATGAAGAACCGTACGACGTTTGTTATCGCCCACCGCCTTGCCACCATACGCAACGCGACGCGCATTCTGGTGTTTGATGGCGGGCGAATCGTGGAGTCCGGAACTTACGACGAACTCTTCCGTCTGGATGGCCGCTTCACAAAGTTGACCAAGGCTCAATTCATGGCGGCGTGATCGGCGTTTTGCGTTCCAGCGCGACCGCGACGCCGCCCGCAATGCCCGCGAGCACCGCCCAGTAGGCATAGCGGAAATCCGAGGCGACGCCGACCGCAAAGAAGGTCAGCACATAAACAATGGCCGATCCGCAAACCCCGATGGCGAACACGCCGGCGGACGTGTTGCGGCGGCGCCATCCGAATGCACATACGGCCATGCAGACGAGCAGCCACGCGCCCGCGCGGAACAGCGGGGTCGTCGATTTGAGAATGTTGTGCAGCTTCACGAGCACCGGATAGGCGAGCCGATCCTCGAATACGAACTTGGTCGTATCGTAGACGTCATAAGTCCACATCGTGAGATTGGAGCTGGCCAGGAAATTTCCCATGAACTCGGCGCGGTGTTGCAAGTATGCGATCGGGTGGTTTGCGACCGCACGCTTCCAGGCGTCGGGGATCGCCGGCGAGCCGAAAAGCTCGTCGCGTTTGAGCCGATCCATCACGAACTTGCAGGGGTCGCGCGTCCAGTAGATGTCCCAGTCGGTCGGCTGATAGCAGCCGGTTGTTATTTGTCGGGCTTCCGACTCGCTCCAGGTGCCCGGAAATTGGTTCTGCTTGGCGAAATGGCTAATGCCGCCGAGGTCGAAGACCATGATCGATTGCACGGCATGCTCGCGCTTGGCGCCCAGCACGCCGTAATAAACCAGCTGCACCAGCGCAAACAAAACGACCGCTGCCGGCACAAGGATAACGGCTGTCCGTTTCCAGGAAAAACTCGTTGGCCACACGATAGCAACCCCGAGAATTGGCGCGGCGATGATCGCGTTGGGTCGAATCAGAACACCGAGCGCAAGCAGCAGGAGCGCAATTGCCTGCATGGGTACGCGCAGCCCGGGCCCTTGCTTTGCGGCAACGAATGCAAGGGCGGCCGCCAGCAGCCATGTGCTGGCAAACAGGACGTCGCGCCAGATCGTGCCGATGAAAGCGAATGCCGGGGGCGAAACGGCGAGCAAGAGCAGCAAGACCGCAAGCCAAATCGAGTGGCGGGCAAACGTGAACGCCAGCAAGCCGAGCGCCAGCCAATAAAACATTACGATCAGGAGGAACATGCTGGCGGGGCCCGGTGCGACCGGATCGATGAACAACCACAACACAGTCATCACCGGCGACTGCCAGTCGCGCATGTCGTTCGTGGTGACATATTGATAAATGTAGCGGGCGTCGTAGGTCATGACGCCGGGATAGAAAACGAATAACGTCAGGCTCAAAGCCGGCGACGATCATCGCGGCAAGCAGCAAAACGGAGCGCTGCGACCGCGCCGGGATCGCCTGCGCGCTGTCAGCCGAGGCTGGCATAGATGTCTCCGGAATTGGCCTCGTTCGGCAGTTCGGCTAACCAGCGCCCGATCGCGGCTCCATCGATCCAATCGGCGTGCACAAGCATTTGACTTTCGCCGAGCGCGGCATTGAACCGTGCATAACCGAGTGTTTCGCAACGCGCGACGCAGGCGAGCGCGACATCACGCTGGATCGTCGTGAACTCGAACGACAATGCCTTGACCGGTCGCGTGAGCCCCGCCAGAGCCTCGGCCTCGAAGCCTTCGACGTCGATCTTGATGAACGACGGCACGCCGTGCCGCGCTATCAGCGCGTCGAGCGTCGTGACCCGCACCGGCATGGTCTTGGTCCAGCGCTGCGCTTCCCAGCCGGGCGCGTCGCGGGCGGCGTCGACGAAATCGCGCGAGACGGTGGAAACTGTTGGATTGTCGGCATTGATCAGCATGCCGGTCGCCCCCGCGGCGCGGCCGACGGCGGTTGCCTCGATCGTGACGTCGGCGCTTCGTCCGTATAGCAGCTTGAGAACCTTTACCAACCCAGGCTGCGGCTCGATGGCGACGACGCGCGCGCCCAGGCGGCGAAATGAGGCAATGCGATCGCCGACATGTGCGCCGACATCGAACACAAGATCGCCTGCCTGCACGAAGCCCGCGTAAAGACGGTCCATGGCCGTCGCGCGACCCCGATGGCCATAATAAATGCGGAGCGACCGGACGATGCCGCGCGCGGTCCTAAGGCTTTCGAGCATGGAGTGCGTCAGGCCGGATGCGGGCGCGGTTGCGGCGCCGCGCTTTCGATGGCGGGGAGCGCCAAGGCATGCAGCGCAGCTGGTGGCGTGGTCTCCTCGGGCAGGCGGCCAATTCCTAAGCGTGCCAGTCTGCTGCCGATCGAAGGGAATGCCGTGATTACGGCAAGCGGTATCGCCAGGGCCGGCCCGGCGGCGAGGAACAACGCGTAGGGGATCGCCGCCGGCTGCATAATGGCCAGCAAGCCGATGGCGCTGCAGCCGAGCAATGTGTGCGGCCACAAGCTGCGCAATGCCAGAGCTATCGGAATCGCGTGATCGTCGCGGGTCTGTCCGATCCAGCCGATTTCGTGGCCGAACAGCAGGCCGACCAGGAATATGGTGTGGCCGAACCACATGATCGGGCAGAGCAGGATGGAGAACAGAACGCCGATCGCGAAATTCGCAGTAAATCGCACAGCGCCGCCAAAATCACGACGAAGATCCGGCCGCAATAATGTATCGATCGCGGTCGCGATCATGGGCGCAAACCACATCACCAGGACAGATACGAACAACGGCTTGCCGAAATTCGGGTCGATGACCGGCGTGCTGGAAAAAGCAGCCGACAGCGTGCCGAGCACGAACATCCCGATCCAGGCCGGTGAGCCGATGAACATCAGGATCGCGATAATGATCTGGCAACGGCTCACCGGTTTGAGGCCGGGCAAGGCGAGGAAGCGCCAGTACTGCATATTGCCTTCGCACCAGCGCAGATCGCGACGGATGAATTCGATCATGGTCGGCGGGTTTTCCTCCCAGCTGAATCCGTCTTCCGGGAATACCCGCACATCATAACCGGCGCGCCGCATCAACACCGCCTCGATTTGATCGTGGCTGAGAATATGGTCGCTGGCTTCTCCGGTGTCGGACAAAGTCGGGAGTTGGCAATGTTCGATGAAGGGCTTTAGCCGCAGCACCGCGTTGTGGCCCCAATAGGGTCCGCAATCGCCTTGCCACCAGGCGCTACCGATGGTGTAGGAGCGCATGCCGAGGCGCATGCCGAACTGAAACAGACGCGCGAAGGCGCTGGTCGATGGCAGGCCGACGACGAAGCCCTGCAGAATGCCGAGCTTGGGGTCGGCTTGCATGACTCGCACGAGGCGCAGGATGGCGTCGGCAGTCATGAAGCTGTCGGCATCGAGCGCCACGGCCAATTCATGATTGCCGCCCCAACGTTCGCAAAAGTCGCGAATATTGCCGGCCTTGTAGCCTGTGTTGATGCCGCGCCGCCGGTAGGTGAGCGCAATGCGGCCCTGCCAGCGCGAGGCAACCGCACCGAACTGAGCTTCCTCCACGGAAGCGATCGCGGCGTTGTCGGTGTCGCTCAGGACATAAATGTGAAATCGGTCGGCGGTGCCTGTGGCGGCGAGGCCCGCCATCATCGGCTCGAGATTGCGCACCATCCGATCCGGCATTTCATTGCGAACGCACAGCAGGATCGCGGTCGATGCCGTCACGGGCTCGTTGCCGCGGATGCCGGCCATGGCCGGAATCACGGCCGCGATCGGGTCGCGCGCAAGGCGCATGATCAGAAATCCGATCACCGCGTTCCAGAATCCAACCACCATCCATGGCAGCGTCAGCGCGAACAGCACAAGGATGAGAACATCGACAATGCCGAGGCCGCCGGGCGACAATGCCGCGGCTAAGAGCGCCAGCGATCCGGTGAAAGTGGTGCCGGCCAGCACGCCAAACAGCACGCGCCGGCCGGTCATGACTCTTTCGGCGCGGGCGGCATTATGGGTTATTTCCAGGGGTGAGCGTTCCAGCACGCGGGGGTACAACTTTCAATAACGTGGCGATCCATGCACGGTATAACATGCGGAAGGGTCCCAGAAGTCCAACCCAGGATCAAGAAATTGACAGACGAGATTGCCCAGGCGCTCTGGTATATCGGGTCGGAAATTGCGGAAATCCGCGAGGAAATGCTCCTAGCCCCCGGATCGGGCGAAGTGCGCGTGCGGGCGACGTTCGGCGCGATCAGCCGCGGCACTGAGGCACTGGTGCAGGCCGGCCGCGTGCCGCCAAGCGAATATGAACGCATGCGCTCGCCCTTTATGGGCGGCAACTTCCCGTTTCCCGTGAAACACGGCTATTCCGTGGTCGGCCGCATCGAACAGGGGCCGGCGGAACTGCTCGGTCGGACGGTATTTGTGCTCCACCCGCATCAGAGCCTGTTCAATGTGCCCGCGAGTGCCGCAGTGCCGCTGCCCGGGGGCGTGCAGCCCGAGCGCGCCGTGCTTGCCGCCAATATGGAAACCGCGCTCAACGCGGTTTGGGACGCAGAGCCGAAGCAGGCTGATCGCATTGCCGTGGTCGGCGCGGGCGTGGTCGGCGCGCTGGTTGCCTTTTTGTGCGGGCAAATCAAAGGCGCGCAGGTGACGCTGGTCGATATCAATCCGGTACGCGCCGAATTGGCGCGCAAGCTTGGCGTTGGCTTTGCCAATCCCGATAACGCGCCAAGCGAATGCACCCTTGTCATCCACGCCAGCGGTACGGCGCCGGGGCTTGCCACCGCGCTCGCGCTCGCGGGTTTTGAGGCAACCGTGCTCGAAATGAGCTGGTACGGCGATGCCATGGTACCGGTACCGCTCGGCGGCGCCTTCCACAGCCGCAGACTGCGGCTGGTCTCGAGCCAGGTCGGCCACGTGGCACCTTCGCACCGCGCGGAATGGACGCATGCGCGCCGATTGGCCGAAGCGGTCACGCTGCTGGCGGATAAACGGCTGGATGCTCTGCTGGCGCCGGCGATCCGGTTTTATGACCTTCCGTCATGTCTGCCGGATATTCTTGCCGCCAAGAGCGGCGTACTATGCCAGCTCATTGCCTATCCATAAGGGGGTCTCTTGTTTGCCGTTGAAGTTCGCGACCACATCATGATCGCCCATTCGTTCCGCGGCGCCGTGTTCGGCCCCGCCCAGGCCCTGCATGGGGCGACCTTCGTCATCGATGCGGCCTTCATCGCCGAGACGCTCGATGCCAATGGCATTGTCGTCGATATCGGACGCGCGCTCGACAAACTCAGGGCAACTCTGGCGCCGCTCAATTATCGCAATCTTGACGATCTACCGGAACTCAAGGGCGCCAACACCACGACCGAATTCCTCACCAAACATATCTTCGACAAGCTGGCGGAGGCCGCGCGTGCCGGCGCGCTCGGCCGCGTCGGCCGCGAGCTCAAGGCGATCAGGATCACGCTGTCGGAATCTCATGTCGCGCGCGCCTGGTACGAGGCACCCTTGTGGTGAGGCGCTTTGCGTTCGCCGTTCCGGGCGATCTTGCGACCCCGACCGGTGGCTATGCCTATGACCGGCGCATGATCGCGGAGCTCGAACGCCTTGGTTGGCAGATCGACCTCGTCGATCTCGGGGATGGTTTTCCGTGGCCGAGCGAGCGAGCAGAGCAAGGCCGCGCTGGAGCGGCTATCGGCCGTGCCGGCAGGCTGCACAATCGTCATCGATGGACTGGCGCTCGGCGTTCTGCCGGACGCGGCGAGCCAGCTTCGCAACCGCAATCCGCTGATCGCGCTGGTGCACCATCCGCTCGCCTTGGAGACAGGCCTGACTTCGCAGCAATCGGATTCCATGCGCGCGAGCGAACGCGCGGCCCTGGCCGCCGTCAGCCGTGTTGTCGTCACCAGCACGGCTACCGCGCGGCAGCTTGTCGACGATTACGCCGTTTCCGCCGACCGCATCGTGGTGGCGCGGCCGGGCAACGATCCGGTAGCGATGGCGCGCGGCGGGCGACGACGGCATCGTGCGGCTGCTGTCGGTCGGCGCGGTGGTGCCGCGCAAAGGCTTCGACGTGTTGATTGCCGCGCTTGCGAGGCTCACCGAATTGCCGTGGCAGCTGACCATTGCCGGTGACCGTACCCGTAGTGCCAAGACAGCCGTCCAACTCGATGTGGATATTGCGTGCTACAAGCTTGGCGACCGGGTTGCCGTGCTGGGCGCCGTGCCGGGTGAGCGGCTCGAAGAACTCTATGCCGATGCCGACCTGTTCGTGCTCGCCTCGCGTTTTGAGGGTTACGGCATGGCCTATGCCGAGGCGATCGCGCACGGCCTGCCGGTCATTGGAACCAATGCGGGCGCCATTCCGGATACAGTGCCGGCGGATGCCGGCGTCCTCGTTGCGCCCGACGATGTAGTGGCGCTGGCGCGCGCACTACGCCGCATGATCGAAAATCCGGACCAGCGCCGCCAGTTGGCGGCAGCCGCACAGCGAGCGGCCCGGCAGCTTCCGACCTGGCAGGACTCCGCGACAATATTCGCGCGCGTGCTGGAGACGCCGGCATGACCGGATTTTCAGCGGACTGGCTGGCGCTGCGCGAGCCACACGATCTGCGCGCACGCAATCCGGCGGTTCTCGATTCCGTTGTTACGTCACTCGATACGCTTGCCCTCAGTCCGCATTGTCGATCTCGCCTGCGGCACCGGCTCGACGTTGCGCGCGATCGCTCCGCATCTTTTGGGTAACCAGAATTGGCGGCTCGTCGATAACGATCTCAGCCTGCTGGCGCGCGCGACCGCGACGAGGCGTCCGGCGGGGGTCACGGTCGCGGGCGTTCCGCTCGATTTGAATCGCGATCTTGAAGCCGTGCTCGATGGGCCGGTCGATTTGATCACGAGCTCCGCGCTGCTCGATCTTGTTTCGGAAGTTTGGCTCGAACGATTGGCGACCGAGATCGCGGCGCGCTCGATCCCGATCTATGCGGCACTGAGCTATGACGGACGTATCGAGCTTGGCCCCACCGACCCGTTGGACGCGACCATTATTGCCGCGGTCAACGCGCATCAGCGCACGGACAAGGGCTTTGGTGCCGCGCTCGGCCCGGCGGCAGCTTCCTTTGCGATCACGCGATTTGAGAAACTCGGCTATTCGGTTGCACGCGGCCCATCCGACTGGGTGATCCGATCGGACGATCGTGAATTTCAATTGGAAATTCTTGCGGGCTGGGCGAGCGCAGCGCGCGAAATCGGCGATCTGTCGCTGGCCGACACTGTCGGGTGGCTGACCCGCCGGCGCGACGCCGTTTCGGCCGGGCACTCGTCAATCCGCGTTGGTCACGTTGATGTCTTTGCGCGGCCGATGGGCACGCGCTGAGCCGACAAATCGCAATCGAACAACACTTCGTCGTCGAGTTGGTGGGAATGTACCGGCACCCGCAAGGCCTGATCGGCGCGTTCGATTGTTGGCAGGATGAAGCTGGCACGCCCGGATCCAAAGATGATCGGGGCAACCATAATATGCAGGCGGTCGAGACAGCCGGAGCTAAGAAAACGCGACACCGTGTCGGCGCCGCCCTCGATCAGAACGCGACGCAAGCCGCGCTCGGCCAAGGCGGCAAGTATCGCAGGCGGAGCAATTTGCCGTTCCGTAGTGGGCAAGGTCAGGATTTCCACCCCGGACGGTGGCGCGCATGTTGTTCCTTGCGCCGTCACCAGCAGACGGCGGACGCCATCGGCGGCGAACACTTTGGCGCTGCCCGCAAGCCGTCCGTTTGGATCGAGAACCACGCGCGCCGGCTGCGGCCCAGTGACGCGCCGCACGGTCAACTGCGGATCGTCGGCGAGAGCGGTGCCGACGCCGATGACGACGGCATCGACCAGCGATCTTAGCCGGTGCAGGTGAACGAGGCCTGCCGGTCCATTAATGTACTTCGAATGGCCGGACGCGGTGGCGATACGCCCGTCCAGCGACTGGCCGATCTGCCCGACGACGACCAAATCGTCGACCGCCCCGGCCCTGAGCGGACCGAACAACTCGCCCCAATGTGGCGGCATGGCGGCAGCCGGAGTCCGAAAAATGGCGGTAAATTCGGCCCACGCATCGGAACTGCCGGTATCGCAAGGCGTTTGTTCTTGGCTGATATCAGGCTCCCGGGAGGCCTGTGCGTCAGGCATATAGGCGGTGTTAATTCGCACGCGGCTGGCTTTTAGGCTTTGCAAGTTTGCTTCAACAAATTGGCACAATACATCTATAATTACGACCGGAATGGGCAGGGGCCCGGCGGTGTTCTACAATGGCTGCCAATACTAGCGTAAAGTCCTGGCTTAGAATGGGAAGGCTCGTAATGAGTGCGGATCGGTCGAACGGAGAGTCACCTTTGTTCGGAATGAAGGGGCAGATCAGCGTCAACCGCGGGCTCGCCGAATTTCACGCCAGACGGCCGGTGGTTATCACCGGCGCGGGCAAATCGCTGCTCGTGTTGCCGGTCGAGGGCCTCGACGCGCAACGGCTCGCCGAATTCATGATGTTATGTGCACCGGCCATGCCTCGTCTTGTCATCACGGCGCGGCGCGCGCTTGCGCTCGGGCTTGATGCGGCGACGCCGATGGCATTGCAACTCACGGATGCTCATGACGTCGATGCGATTGTCGCGCTTGTCGCCGACGCCAAAGTGGATTGCGCCTTCGAGGCGAAGCCGGCGGGTGCTGTGGCCGCAGCCGCGGTCCAACTGGTCAAATTGTCGTTGGGCTTGCCGGCGGTGCTGGCGGCCGAAGTCGCCGACGCGCACGCATTTGAGCCGCAAATCATTACGGTCGACGCGGACGCTGTTGCGCGCTTCGGCGACGATGCCATTCAATCGCTGACGATCGCCAGTGAAGCATCGGTGCCGCTCAATTCCGGCACGCGCACGCGTTTCGTCGTTTTCCGGGACGCCGTGGGCGGCAGTCCGGTCGCTATCGTTGTCGGCAAGCCCGATTATGCCAATCCGGTGCCCGTACGCCTGCACTCCGCCTGCCTTACCGGCGACGTGTTCGGCTCGCGGCGCTGTGACTGCGGCGATCAGCTCAACCTCGCGCTGGCGCGGCTCGAAGACATGGGCGGCGGCATCATTCTTTATTTGGCGCAGGAAGGCCGCGGGCTTGGCCTCGCCAACAAGATGCGCACCTACCAGATGCAAGACGATGGCCTCGATACGGTTGACGCCAATACGACGCTCGGCTTCGATGATGACGAGCGCGACTACGGCATCGCCGCGCGCATGTTGCAGATGCTCAATTGCCCGCGCGTCGTGCTGCTCACCAACAATCCGACCAAGCTCGACGGTCTCGCCAAGGCCGGAATTGAAATTGTCAGCCGCATGCCGCTTGAGGCGCCGATCAATGCCGACAACCGCCGCTATCTGACGGCGAAGGCGGCACGAGCCGGACATCATCTCGATCATCTCATGGCATCGCTTGACGAAAAACAGGACGTCGCTCCACTGGCAACGTGAGGTCGACCGGTAACGGCCATGCCACACGCAGTGCGTAGCCGATTGATCGGCGAGCTCACTTCCCCGGATATCTCGAAGGTTCTCGGCGAGAGTTCGATCCTTTGCCTGCCGATCGGTTCGATCGAGCAGCACGGTCCCCATCTGCCGCTCAATACCGACGTCGTGCTGGCCGAGGAATTTACCCGCCGCATCATCGCCCGCTGGGGCGAGGCGCTGGATCTTTGGCAGCTTCCGACGTTGTCGATAAGTCTTGCGCGCGAACACGAATGGGCGCCCGGCACGCTATCGCTGTCGATCGACGGCATGACCGCGCTCATGCGCGACATGGGAGGCACGATTGCCCGCGCACTGCCGGCGCGCAATCTCGCCATCGTCAACGGTCATGGCGGCAACCGGGGTATCCTGGAAGCTTTGGCGCTGGATTTGCGTGCCGACTTTGGACTCAATGTCTGCGTTATGCACCCGGCCGCCTGGGCGGAGATCGACGCCAACGCGGCGGTGCCGGAGATCCACGGCGGCAAGAATGAGACTTCCATGATGCTGGCGGTCGCGCCGCAACTGGTGCGCATGGACAATATCGCGCAATTGAAGAATCCGCCCGGCGCGGAGACCGTTCGCAAGACCATCCTCGATCCCGGCGTGTCGTGGCCCTGGACGAGCAACGAAAAGCAGATCGCCGATAAGGGCGTCATCGGCGATACCCAGGCGGCGTCGGCGGAATTCGGACAACGCCTTCTCGATCAGGCCGCTGAAATGGCCGGCGGCGTGCTCAAGCAGCTTTTGGAACGGCAGCAGTCTTCGCGCCGCTAGGGCATGTCTCAGCTCGGCAGCCACATCACGTGTCGAATTTCACCCAGCCGGCGCCTGAGCGCCATCCAATTTTCACCGCCGTCGGTGCTGCGATAAATCTGACCCAGACTGGCCGACGCGAACAACAGATTCGGATCGGCTGGATTAACCGCGACCGACCACATCGAACTTTCAACCTCGCCCGGAAGTGCCACGCGCTCCCAACGTTTGCCATGGTCGCGGCTGCGCATAAGCCGCCCCCATGATCCCGGCGGGCCGTCGCCGTTGGTCAGGAACAGAACGCCTGCGCGATCGGCGCGCGGCACGATTGCCCGCGTATAGTTCGACGGTGAATTGATCGTCTGCAATTGCCAGCTCTCGCCATCATCGTCGCTGATATGAAGTCCAACGTCCGTGGTGGCATAGACCCGGCGGCTGCCATTATTGGTGACGGCGAGGCCGTGAATATCCTGGCTGGCCAATCCTGTCGGGCTCCTGCGCCAGGTCTTGCCGCCATCGGTGGTGCGCCACACCGTGTCGAGTTCGACGCCGGCCCAGCCAAGCCGCGCATCGACCGGGTCGAGGAGAATTTGCGTGAAACGCGACTGCGCCTGGTTGGAGCAGATCTCCGGAACGTCGGTATCGAGCTGACGCCAACTGCCGCCGTGGTCTTCCGAGCGGAACAGCGCGGCAAATTGCGTTCCGGCAATGATGATGTCGGGATTTTGCGGCGCGAACGCAATCGAGGTGATCTTGAACCGCTGGTCCATCGGGGACGGCAGATGCGTCAGCTGTTTCTTTTGCCGGTCGAGGCGATAGAGCCCGCCGTTGCTGCCGACCAGCAGGCTGTTTGAATCCGACGGATCGCCGGCCAGCGCCCAGAGCTGGTATCCGCTGTACATGCCCGCGCGGCTGCCCATGCGGACCAAGGTCTCGCCGAGATCGTCGCTCTGCCAAAGGCCGAGCCCGTTGGTCGCGATATAAAGTTGCGGTTTCATGATTCCCAATCGCGCGATTGGATTTGCGTTTAGTCGAAATTCTGCACCATCTGCTCGCGCAGAAATTTCGGCAATTCGCCGAGATCGCCGGCGCCGGCCCCGTTGGCGACCGCGGCCGACAGCGAGGCAAGCGTGCCGGCCGACAGCGGCATCGGAACGCCGGAGAGCGCTCCGGTGGCGACCGCCGACATGATGTCCTTGCGCAAGGTGCGGATGTCGAGTGTCATCTCGGGCTTTTCGCCCTTCATAACGCCGATCTTGCTCTTCAACCAGTTGCTCGCATAGGGCGCCTCCTGCAGTACGTCGAGCATCTGGTCGATGGTGAGGCCTTGTTTGGCGCCGAGCGCGAGCGATTCCGACAGCGCCTGGATGTAGGCGCCGAGCCCGAGATTGACCGCGAGCTTCATCGCATAGCCGCTTCCGTTCGGCCCCATGTGAGCGATGCGCCGCGTCATTTTTTCAAGCACCGGGCGCGCGCGCTCGAGATCCTCAGGCTTCCCGCCGACCAGCGCGAACAGTTTCCCGTCGCGGACCTGCGGAATGGTGCCGAGCACCGGCGCCTCGATCAGCCGTGCGCCTCTGGCCTCGACGACAGGCGCGAGCTCGCGGCCGGTCATCGGCTGCAGCGTGCTCATTTCGACGAAAAGCTTTCCTTTCACATCGCCACCGAGGAAACCTTGCGACCCTGTGAAAATTCGCCGGACGCCGTGATCTTCGGTCACAATTGAAATCACGATGTCGGATTCGGCGGCAATCGCGCGGGCATCGGCGGCAATGCGCAACCCCTCCGCCGCCAGCGTCTGGTTCGTACTGCCGTTCTGATCCCAGCCCACCAGGTCAAACCCCTGTTGCCGCAGGCGTTGGGACATCGCCGCGCCCATTCGACCAAGTCCGACGAGCCCGATCTTCATGCCTTGCTCCTTTTTAGTGCAACCCAAGGCCGCGATGCATCCGATGCATTGCGCACCTTTTCGTACAATAATTGACAGCAATGTTCGCTGGGATACTGTGTGGCCGTCAAGCTATCATCAATTCGCGCGGCGGCGAGAATACAAAAAAGCGGCCGCTGTCCCGGGGAGGACGCCATGAAGTTTCAAGCTCGTCTTGCTATGATTCCAGTTGCGCTGGCAGTGGCGCTGGTCGGCATCAATATGCCGGTGCCGGTGTCGGCTGCCGAATACACGTTGAAGTGGGCCGTCGTCACGCGTGGCGACATGCAGGAAAAGTTCGGCCACAAGCTCGCCGAAGTGCTTCCGGCAGCGACCAACGGCCGCGTCGAGGTGAAGGTTTTCCCGGGTGGCCAGCTCGGCAGCCCGGCAGCGCTGATCGAAGGCGTGCAGCTCGGCACGGTCGAGGCCTACGAAAACCCGGCCGACTTCTTTACCGGGGTCGACGCGCGGTTCGGCATCTTCAGCATTCCGTTCCTGTTCCGCGACACCACGCAGGCCAACAAGGTGCTCGCCGATCCGGAGTTCAATGACTACTGCATGAAAATGGCCGAGTCGAAGGGACTGGTCGGGGTCAATCTCGCGGTGGCTGCCGAATCGCTTTACTTCGGCGCCAAGAAGCCGCTGCGCACACTCGCCGACTTCAACGGCTTGAAACTGCGCGTCAACGCGACGCCGGCCGAGCGAGCACGCATGGCCGCGCTCGGTGCGACTGCGGTGCCGATGGGCCTGCCGGAGATGATCACCTCGCTGCAAAACGGCGTGATCGATGGCACCATGAGCGGCATCTCGATCTACACAAACTTCAACCTGCAGAACGTCGGCAAGACGTTGACCGAGACCCACGACACCTTGCTGATATCTTACGGCGCCATGAGCAAGGCCTGGCTCGACAAACTGCCGCCGGATCTTGCCAAGATCATCGTCGATGAGGCACGCAAATTGCAGCCCTGGTCGAGGCAGCAGGCGGTCGACGAGGTCAAGGAACTGCGTGCCAAGTGGATCGAGCGTGGCGGCGAGATCGTCACGTTGCCGCCGGCCGACCAGGCCGAGCTGGAGAAGCGTCTGAAGCCGATCGGGGCGGAAGTGACCAAGAACGACCCGGTGCTCAAGGCCTTCTACGACAAGATCCAGCAGATCGCGGCAAAGTACTAGAAAAGAGATATCGGCCGGCGCGCTTCACGTGAGGCGCGCCGGTCTATCTTGCCGACACGCGTGAGATGACGGTGCGGCCGGACGCTGCGGCGCTTTCGGTCCAAAAGGCTCGGGGTAGCGAGAATGGCCGACGACAAGAAGCCTGTAACGCAAAGACCAATCGAAGAGCTCATCTTCCTCAAGATCCCGCACGTGGCGGCCGGCGTGCTGTTCTTCATCGCGGCGACCATCAACATCGTCAATGTGATCGGGCGCTATGTTTTCTCCGTGCCAGTGTTCTGGGCGGAGGAGATCATGGTGTTCCTCGTTGTGTGGACGGTTTTTCTCGCCGCCGGCTCCGTCACCTACCGCGGCGCGCACCTGAACATGGATCTGGTCTACGACAATCTGCCCAGGCCCTTTCAATTAGCGGTCAGTATCGCGATCGCAGTTAGTTTGATCGTGTGCACGCTATTCACGGCAGTCGAGTCGTTCAAGATCGTCGCGCTGCACTTTCACAATCATAGCGTCACCGCCGGCACCGATATTCCGCTGGTGATCCCGACCGCATCTCTGACGTTCGGCTTCGGCTTCATCGCCTTGGCGGCAATCGTTCGTTTCCGCTCGTACATCACCGGTAAGTTCGACTAAGGGAAACGACGATTATGTATTGGGTAATGGGAATTCTCCCTTTCGTTCTGTTGCTGGTCGGCTTCCCGATCTTTCTGCTGCTGCTCATCACCTCGCTGGTGATTCTGCTCGGGTTCTTTCCCGAGATGCCGCTGACGGTGATTCCGCAAAACATCTTCAACAGCCTCAATAAATACCCGCTGCTGGCGGTGCCGTTTTTCGTTTTTGCCGGCGACCTGATGTCGCGCGGCGGATTGACGGTACGGCTGTTGAACTGGGTTGCCTCGATCGTGGGCGGATTTCGCGCGCATATTCCGTTGACCTCGCTCGGCTTTGCCGCCCTGTTCGGCGCCATTTCCGGCGTGACCACAGCCGGCACGGCGGCGGTCGGCACCTTGACTTACCCGCGCATGCGGGAAGCCGGCTACAGCGAGAGCTTCGCCTCGGCGCTGATCACGGCCGAAGGCGCGCTCGATAATCTCATCCCGCCGTCGATCGCAATGATCATCTACGGCATCGCTTCCGACACCTCGGTCATCCGGCTGTTCGCAGCCGGCATCGGCCCCGGACTGCTGCTGACCGCGTTTTTCGGCATCTACATCTATTGGCACTCGATCCGGGTCGGCATCACCGAGACGGGGACGTTCTCGTTCGCAAAATTTCTGGCGGCGTCTCGCGATGGTGTCTGGGCGCTTGGCGCCATCGTCCTTATTTTCGGCGGCATCTACTCCGGCGCGTTTTCCCCCACCGAAGCCGCGGGCGTGGCCTGCATCTATGCGATTTTCGTGAGCTATTTCGTCTACCGCGAGACGACGATTGCGCAGATCTTCGAGACCGGCGCGCGCGCGATGTATCTGACCGGGCTGATCTTCATCATCGTCTCGGTCGCCGGGCTTTATGCCTGGCTGCTCACCATCAGCGGCATCGCGCAGGACACCGTCACGTTGATCACCGGCCTGCATTCGGAGCGCTGGGCGGTGCTGCTGATCATCAACGCTTTCCTGCTGTTCGTGGGCTGCTTCCTCGATCCGGCCTCGGCACTGATCATGCTGACGCCGCTGCTGGCGCCGGTCGCGGCTTCGCTCGGCGTCGATCCGATCCATTTCGGCGTTATTGTCGTCATGAACCTGACGATCGGCACCTTCCATCCGCCGTTCGGACTGAACATTTTCGTGTGCCAGGCGCTATTCAAGACGCCGTCGGCGACGCTCTACAAGGGGCTGATTCCGCTGGTGAGCCTGGCGGTGCTTGCGCTGTTGCTGGTGACTTATATTCCGGCGATTTCGCTTGCGATCATGCACGCGCTGGTCTGATCAAACGGCGATCACGACCTTGCCGAAATGCTGGCCGCTTTGCTGATGCAGGTAGGCCGCTTTGGCATCCTCGAACGGGAAGACCCGGTCGATTGCGGGTTTTAGCCTATGGAGCCCGATCGCTTTATTCATATCCGTGAACATGTCACGCGAGCCGACGTGAATGCCTTGCAGGCGGATGGCCTTGCGATTGATCATGCGCGGGTTGATGGAGCCCGCCCCGCCGACCGCGCCAATGACATAGATCGAGCCACCCAGGCGCACCGCGTTCATGGATTTTTCCAGCGTGCCGGGGCCGCCGACCTCGAGCACATGATCGACGCCGGCGCCGCCGGTCTGCTTGAGTATCTCCTGATCCCAATCCGGCTGAGCGCGGTAGTTGATGATCGCGTCGGCGCCAAGGGCCTTGCCGCGCGCCAGTTTCTCGTCGCTGCTTGAGGTCAGAAATACGAAAGCGCCGTGCATTTTGGCAAATGCCATGCCGAAACAGGAGACACCGCCGGTGCCAAGAATGACGACGGTCTCGCCGGCTTTGATGCGTCCGGTCTCGACCAGGGCATTCCAGGCGGTGAGCGCCGCGCAGGGCAAAGTGGCCGCTTCCTCGAAACTCAGGTGATCCGGCAGCTTGATGGAACCGGTCTCGGCGAGAAGGGCGTATTCCGCCAGCACGCCGTCGACCATGCCGCCGAGTGAATTGCGGGATGCATCTGCCGGCATTCGTCCGCCGGTCCAGTTCACGAAAAAAGTCCCCGCGACGCGGTCGCCTGGCTTGAATTGGGTTACACCGGGTCCGACTGCGGCGACTTCGCCGGCGCCGTCGGACAGCGGGATCACCGGGAATTTGGTGTAGCCGTAGGCGCCCTTGATCACGCCCTGGTCGCGGGCGTTGAGCGCGGCGGCCCGCACTCGCAACACAATTTGCCCATGCCCCGGCTTCGGCTCGGCCCGCTCGCTGTTGAGCGCGAGGCCGTCAAGTCCAATGGTTTCGCGAACTTCGTAGGCCTTCACGCTTTGTGACCCTCGACCATGCCGGCGACATTTTTCAGCGCGGCGCGCAGGTTGTCGAACAGCGCGATGCCGTCGGCCGCGGCTTTGCTTTTGACCGCATGACCGCGCGCGCCCGGCAGGCGCGGCGGAGCCTCGCCTTGCTTCGGCTTGGCCTTGCCTATCACCTCGGCGATATGGCTTACGCGCGCGCCGTAGCGTTCCTGGCCGGCGAAGCCATCCGGATTGAGCACCAGGAAGAACTGGCAGATGTTGCTCGGCCGTTTGACGATGTTTTCATAAGTGACCTGGAAACCCGGCTCGCCGTCGGAGAGCGCGCTGCACAGAATTTCCACCATCAGCGACAGGGCATAGCCCTTCGGGCCGCCGATGGGGAGCAGCGAGCCCTTCACCGCCACCGCCGGGTCGGTTGTTGGGTTGCCGGCCGGATCGAGCGCCCAGCCCGCGGGAATTTCCTTCTGCCCGGCCGCCAGCGCATGGCGGATGCGCGAGCGCGCCACGACCGCCGTCGCCATGTCGGCGATGATCGGATCGGCATCGGGAACCGGGAACGCAGCGCCGATCGGATTGGTGCCAAGCAGACCTTCGGTGCCGCCGGTCGGCGCGATCGCCGGCATCGCATTGGTGAAGGCAAGCCCAATCAGGCCGTGCTCGGCCGCACGGTCAGCGTAATAGCCGGCGGCGCCGAAATGGCTTGAGTTGCGCACGGCGACCGCACCGAGCCCGTGGCGTTTGGCGATGTCAATTGCCATGTCGATGCCGCGCCGGCTCGCCACCAGGCCCAGGCCGTGGTCGGCGTCCAGCACGGCACAGCAGGGCATGGCGTGCGTGGTCGTGAAATTAGGCCGGCTCTTGATGGTTTTGTCGAGTAGCCCACGCACATAGAGCGGCAAATGTACCGCGCCGTGCGAATCCGAACCGTGCAACTGCGCCCAGACCGCGACTTCGGCCGCGATCTCGGCGTCCGCGCGGGGAACGCCGCAAAATTCAAAGACCTCGGATGCCAAAGCCGACAACTCGGCCGGTGTTACGCGGTCGCTGGCCGCCACGGCGCGAAGTTTGGCCACAATCGCCGCGGTGTCTGTCATCGCGGTCATTTTGGCGCGGCGCCGGGGAAAAAGGCCTCGGCGTTGCGGTGGAAGATCTTCTCGTAGACCTCTTCTTTATACTCCAGCGAGCGCCAGTCTTCGGTCAGACGCTCCAGCGTCAGCGTCGGCCAGTCCCAACCGAACATGATGCGGTCCTGCAGGCGGCTGCCGATCTCCTTCTTCAGCGCGGGCGTGAAATATTTCGGCGACCAGCCGTGTACTTCGTACTGCACATTGGCCTTGTGCAGCAGGATGGCAATCATGTCGTCCTGCCACGGCCAGGCCGGGCGGCCGGCCAGGATTTTTAGCTCGGGAAAGCGTGCTGCCACCTTGTCGACATGGCGCGGATGGCCGTCCTCGAGAACAATGCCTTTGCCGCCCGGGCAGTCCCTGGCCGATGCCGGTCAAGCCCGTCATCAGCAGCACTGGCGCGCCGATCTCGATCGAGAGCTTGTAGAACGGGTCCCAAATGGGATCGCTGGGCGGAAACCCGAGCGTGTTCTGGCTCTGGCAGAAGCCGTAGAAGCCGGTATTGCTTTGCTTCAGCCGCAGGAATTCCTTGAGCCAGAAATCCTTCATCGCCGGATTGATCGCGACCCAATTGCCATAGACGACGTCCGGGTTCTTGCGCGCAAAGTCGATGACGTAATCGTGCGACTGCCGGATTGCGTCCTCGTCGGTCAGCCGCCAGGTGCGGTAGATATCGAGGATGGTGCGGACATTGCGCTTGCGGAAGCCGTCGGCCATTTCCTGCTCGGTCTCGAACGTCCGCTTGCGCTTGAACACGCGCTGCGCCTGCTCGTAATCCTCCTGCGTCGCATGGTGCAGGCCGGCCTTGGTCGAGAAATGCGAGTGGCAATCGAAATAGCGCATGGGCTTCACTTCTTGTCGTAGCGGTGATCGAGGATGCGCTTCGGCTTGCCTTCGCGCCCGCGGTTCGACCATTCCATCAGGGCGTCTTCTTTCACCAGCTCGACCGCGAGCTTGAGGCCCAAATCGGAATGCAGCCGCTTTTCGATATGGTCCTTGAGCCCGTCCCAGCCGGCGGCGTCGTCGCGCACTTCGACCTTCACCGTCATCTCGTCGCGCACCACGCCGTCGCGCACGTTGCGCTCGGCGATGCAGAGCCATTCGCCTGTGGTGCGGTCGTCGCTCTTGATTGCCGGCAGGCAGGCCTGCGGCCAGATGCTGACGCCGCGGATGCGCACCATGGTGTCGGATGCGGCCGAGCATCTTCTGCATGCGGCGGAAGCAGCTGCCGCATTCGCAGCGCTCGCTCGAGACGATGCGGGTGAGGTCGCGCAAATTGAAGCGGATCATCGGCTGCTGGCGGCGATGCAGGATGGTGCAGATCATGTTGCCGATCTCGCCTTGCGGCACCGGCTTGTTGTCCTCGACGCCGACGACTTCGAAGAAGGTCGAAGTCCTCATGGAAATGCAGGCCGGCTTTGGCCTTACACTCGAAGGCGCCCATGCCCATCTCGTGGGTGCCGTACATGTCGTAGACGTCGCAGCCCCACAGCTCTTCGAGCTGCTTGCGGAAGGTGTTCTCGGTGTCGGGGCCGAGCCCGCAGCCGAGCAGCTTGGTCTTGAGATCGCGCACGTCGAATTTCAATTCGTCGCGTGCGACCTTGGCGAGCTGAGTGGCGTATTCCGGCCGCACGTACCAGACATTGGTGCCCCATTCCTGCGCGATCTCGATCTGCCGGCGCGATGAGGTCACGGCGCCGGTGCCGGTGGTGATCGGCAGCGCGCCGAGATAGTCGTGGCAGGCCTTGTAGCAGCACCAGCCGGCATTGCCGAGGGCTGCGGTGTGCGGGATCTGCACGCGATCGCCCGGACGCACACCGACGATGTAGAGGTTGCGGGCATGGGTAAGCCCGTTCATCTCCCATTCCTGCGGGGCATAGAGCGTCGGGCGCGGCTTGCCGGTGGTGCCGCCGCTGGTTTGCAGCTTCATCGGCGTCGTCTGCATTTTCTTGAAGACGTCGCCATTGATCAGGCCGAACGGCGGGTTCTCCTCCTGATCCTTCTTGATGTCGGCGGAATCGAACATCGGCAGCTTGACGATGTCGTCGATGCTTCTTGATGTCGCCCGGCTCGAGGCCGACTGGCCTTCCAGCGCCGCTTGTAGAATTCGTTCTGCCATCCGGTCTTCATCAGATCGAGGAACTGCTCGTTCTGGAAGGCGCGGATCTGGTCGGCCGGCCACCGCCAGCGCGTGCGCTCGAACACGTCCGGCACCGGATAGCGCTTGTAGAGCGCATCCCAGTCGATCGACCGGTGATAGATCGGCAGCGAGGTCTCGGTGACCGCGCGCTCCATGACCGACATTGTTCTTGTCTCCGTTCTAATTACGTGCGCCGGCGAGGCGGCTTGCCGCGCCGGCGCGTTAGAGCGAGCGGGACCGGTTCAGGTCTTGTAGTCGGGCGCTTCGCGGTCGAGTTTGCGCAGCAGCGCCCGCCAGCTCATTTGATTGAACGGCGCGTTGCCGTCGGTGATGATGCGGGCCTGCCCGGGCGTGATGTCGAGCACGTGCTGCGGCGGGACATAGGGCTTTACGCCGCCGGCCATCGAGCGCACTTGCGTCTCGCAGGCGCGGATCATCAGGAAGGCCAGCATATAGGCTTCGTGGATCGAGTGGCCCCACAGCACAAAGCCGTGGCCGCGCTGCAGAACGACCTGGCTGTCGCCGAAGTTCTTGGCAAGCCGCTGGCCCTCTTCGTCGGTCGAGATCAGGCCTTCGTAGTCGTGATAGCCGATCGGCCCGAGCCACATGGCGTATTGATTGCCCGGGATGAGGCCCTGTTCCTGCATCGCCACCGCGGTCACGTATTTGGTGTGCAGATGAATGATGCACTGCGCCTGCGGATAGGCATCATAGATGCCTTTGTGGAACGGGAAGGCGAATTTGTGCGGCATCTCGTCACTTGGGACGACGTGATTGCACTTCTCGTCGAGCTTGTGCAGCCGCGAGGCGGTGATTTCCTCGAACAGAAGGGCGGCCGGATGCATCAGGTATTGGTTGGCATTGCCGGGCACGCGCGCCGACAAATGCGCGACCAAGCCTTCATCCCAGTCCTGCAGCGCGGCAAGCCGGAAGGCGGCGGCGAGATCGACGCGCGCTTTCCATTCTTCCGGGCTGATGTCGGGCTTACGCAGTACAGTCGCGGTTGCAACGTTGGACATGGCGTCTCTCCCTACACTCGCGCCGTTCTTGGGCGCCTTTACTTTTCTAAATTATGTTCCCGGCAAGCCTTGTTGTCCATCGTGTTTCCTGGCCTGGGCGCTGCGACACAATAGGCGCGGCGATTTCACTGCAACCGCCGCGCTATGCGGTGGGCAATGGTCTTATTGTGGGCGGTGACGCTTCACCGCGTCCGGATTGGTGGAGTCGGCGCCCATATAAACGCCACGCTCCCAGCTTCTTTTCAGAGGGTCGGAAACCTTGAGCGTCATCTTGCCGATGTTCTGGATTTCGATGTCGACGCTTTCACCATTCTGAAGCGCGCCGAGCCCTTCGTGGTTGGTGCCGCAGGCGATGAGATCGCCCGAGTTCATGGTCATGACCGTGGTGGCGAACTCGATCAGCTCGGGGACGCGGTGCTCCATGTCGTCGGTATTGTAATTGTGGCGGAGCTGGCCATCGTTCCAGAATCGCACGACGAGGTCGTTCGGGTCCTTCACCTCGTCGGCGGTGGCGATGCAGGGCCCGATCGGCGCAAACGTATCGAACGACTTGCCGAGCCAGCTTGTGTGCGGTGACGCCGGCCAGGTGCGGCGGCCTTGCTCGCGCGCGGACACGTCGATCATGCAGGTGTAGCCGAATACGGCGCCTTTCCAGTCCTTGGCCTTCACCATCTTGGCCGGGCCCTTGATGACGAGCGCGAGCTCGGCCTCGTGCATGAACATCCACGGCACCGTGTATTCCGGCAGCATGATGGTGTCGCCGGGACCAATCACCGCGTCCGGATTTTTCATGAACATGTTGAGCGGGCGGGCTTCGCGTTGCGCGTGCTCCCAGTAATTGGCAATGCAGGCGAGAATCTTGCCCGGCCGCGGCAGCGGCGCGCGCAGGCGCACCTTGTCGAGCGAAAGCGCGTTGCCGTCCTTGGCGAGTTTTTCCAGCGCCGGGCGTAGCCGATCGAAGCCATCGATGATGCCTTGCATGGTGAGTTGCGGCGTATAGCTCTTCTGCACCGCAGCAGAGATGTCGACTACGCCGCGGTCGGTGAGCACGCCGGGCAGAACTTCGCCGGTCTGCGATGTCTGGAAAAGTACGAGCTTCACGAATTCCTCCCAATTTGATTTTTTTCGAATACAGCACATCCTTGTTCGTGCAGCCAGCAGTGCCGTCGAATTGCAGCGCTGCATGGCGATTGCCTCGCGACCGCAATCGCGCAATCCTGCCACCGTGAAAGGCCATGCGATGACCGATGTCTCCGCGCTCCGCCGTCCCATTCGGCCCGCGCCGCCTCGAATTGACGAATCCAAGGTGGTGCAGGCGCTGCAGGATCTGTTTGCCGGCTGGCGAATTTCACTGCGGGAAAATTTCAAGGGCCTGACCGCGACCGGCGACATCGTCCCCGGCCTTTTCACCATAAAGCCAACCGGCGTCTCGGTGCAGCCGATAGCCGCCGCCGTTGACGCATTCCTGGCGTCGCTCGAGGCCGGGCAGCGCAAGGCGGTGAGCTTTCCGATCGACAGCGAAGCGTGGCGCCAGTGGAGCAACATCCATCGCAACCTCATGCGTCACGGTTTGTGCCTTGCCGAGTTGAGCGAGGCGCAGCGCGAGCGTGTTTATGCCTTGTTGCGCGTGGCACTTGGCGCGAAAGCCTATGAAACCGCCCGCAACGCCATGCGGCTGAACGAAACGCTCGCGGAGATGACCGGACTGCCGTTGGAGTTCGGCGAGTATTTCTACTGGATCAGCATTTTTGGCGATCCATCGCCGAACGCCCCATGGGGCTGGCAGCTCGATGGGCACCACTGCAACATCAACTGCTTCGTGCTCGGCGATCAGATCGTGCTGTCGCCGATGTTGCTGGGTTCGGAGCCGGTCACGGCCGAGGCCGGCATCTATGCCGGAACCACGGTGTTGCGCGAGGAGGAGGCCGACGGCTGGGCTTTCATGGAGGCGCTCAAGCCCGAGCAGCGCGCCAAGGCGGTCATCGGCATGGATTTGCCGTTCGACGGCTACGCATCGGGCTTCAAGGACAACGTCGTTATCCCGTACGACGGCCTGCCAACCGGCGACATGACACCGGCGCAAAAGGCGTTGCTCATCTATTTGATCAAACTCTACACCGACCGGCTTCCTCCGGAACACGCTCAGCTGCGTCTCGATGAGGTAAAGCAACACTTGAACGAGACGATTTTTGCCTGGATTGGCCAGTTCGATCCGGTCAGTCCTTTCTATTATCGCATCTACAGCCCGGTCATCTTCATCGAGTTCTATCATCAGCCGGGGGTGGCGCTGCCCGATACCGGCTATAACCGCCGCCATGCTCATGCGCTGGTGCGCACGCCGAATGGAAACGACTACGGGCGGGAACTGTTGCGCCAATACCGTCGCTAAGAAGTTTGGCCATGGTGAAATCTGCTGCGCGGAATCGCGGGTGAAAAATTGACGCGATCAATTCATTCGCTAAGCTGAAGCGGCAAAGTCCCGCGTTGAAGAAAATCGTACATTGAATATTTCCGGTGAAATCACGGTTGCTGCACCGCGGGATGCGGTGTTCAAGGCGCTTAGCGACGCGCCATTCTTCGCCTCATGCATCGACGGCGTTCGCGATCTCAAGGCGATCGACGCCACCCATTTCGATGCGGTGATGGAGACCCGCATCGCCTACATGCGCTTCAATTTCAAAGTCGCCGTCGAGATGAGCCGGATGCTGCCGCCCGAGGAGATCGAGGCCAAGGTCGAAGGCACACCGATGGGTATGGTGGGCCGGCTCACTGCAACTGCGAGCACGCGGCTTGCCGAGGCCGGCGCGGGCACGATCATTCGCTATACGATCGACGCGACCTTGACCGGAAAACTCGGTAGCATGGGGCAACCGGTGCTCAAGGCGAAGGCGAAGGAAATGGAAAAGCAGTTTGCCGAACGTCTTGCCGCGGCTTTCGCGCAGCGGCGGGCCGGGGAGCGTCATGACGCCATTCGAACTCGTCGAGCCGACCTCGCTCAAGGAGGCCATCGCCCTCATCGATCCGGACGATCCGGAGGTGCGGCCGATCGCGGGCGGCACCGCGCTGATGCTGATGATGAAGGCCGGCGTGTTCCGCCCGACGCCGGCTGGTGAGCTTGCGCAAGCTCGGTGAAACGTTCACGCGCATTGCGGTCGCGCCGACCGGCGAACTGATCGATCGGCGCGATGACGCCGCTGTCGGCGCTCGAGCATTCGGCAGAGGTTGCGCGCGTGGCGCCGGTGATCGTGCGCACGATGACGCGGCTGTCGAACGTGCGCGTGCGCAATGTTGCGACCGTCGGCGGCGCGCTGGCGCATGCCGACCCGCATATGGACCTGCCGCCGGTCCTGATCGCGCTCGGCGCGACCATTACGGTCGCAGGCCCCAAAGGCGACCGGCAAATGGCGGTCGAGGAACTGCTCACCGGCTACTACGAAACTTCGCTCGCCAAGAACGAGCTGATCACGCAATTGCGCATTCCGGCGCAAGGCGCCACGCGCGCGGTCTATTTCAAAGTCACCGCCGGCTCCGCCGACGACTGGCCGGCGCTTGGCGTCGCGGTCGCGCTGCGCGCCGAGGGTGGAGCGGTCAAATCCGCCCGCATCGTGGTGAGCGCAGCAACCAGCAAGGCGATGCGCCTCGCCGCCGCCGAACAGGCGCTGACCGGCAGCAGCGCCGACGCCAAGACGCTTGGTAAAGTTGCCGAGGCTGCCGTGGCTGAAGCCGACATTATTGCCGACATGCGCGGATCGGCATCGTACAAGCGCGAACTGCTGCAGGTCTATATCGTGCGCGCGGTGCGCGCCGCGATGAACGGCGGAGGGCCGCACTGATGACGATCGCTGTCTCCGGCGGACAAGTCGGCCGCTCGCTGCCGCGGCTCGAAGGCCGCGACAAGGTCACCGGCCGCGCCGAATATACGCACCTGATGCAAGTGCCCGGCATGCTGCATGCCAAGATTTTCCGCAGCACGGTGGCGCATGGCCGCATCAAGTCGATCGACATCAGCGCCGCGCGCGACATTCCCGGCGTCTACGCCGTCTACACCAGCGATGACGTCCGCAAGGTCATCCCCGATCCCTATTACGGGCCGGCGTTCCACGACCAGCCGATCCTCGCCATCGGCAAGGTGCATTTTGTCGGCGAGCCGGTCGCGGTGGTTCTCGCCAGCGATCCGCATGTCGCCGATCAGGCGGTGCAGCAGATCGACGCGGAATACGAGGAACTGCCGGCGGTGTTCGACGAGGTCGAGGCAGCCGAAGATAAGATCCTGGTGCACGACGAACTCAAGCCCGCCGGCACCTTTGCCGATCTCAAGTATCTCAAGGGCCGCAAGGGCACCAATGTCGCGCTCGATTTCAGGCTGCGGCAAGGCGACGTGCGATAAGGCCTTTGCGTCCGCGGCTCACGTCTTCGAGCACACCTTTCGCACCCAGAAGGTGTTGCACCTGCCGTTCGAGCCGCACGCCTCGATCGCCGATTACCGCGACGACGGCGTGACGATCTATTCGTCCGCGCAGGGGCCGTCCTTCGTGCGCACCGAGATCGCGCGTCTGCTCGGCTGGCCGGAAAACCGCGTGCGCATCAAGGTGCCGTATCTCGGCGGCGGTTACGGCGGCAAGCTCTACATCAAGCTGGAAGCGCTCGCGACCGCGATGTCGATGCTGGCGCGCCGGCCGGTGAAGGTCGCGCATACGATGGAAGAGCATTTCTACACCATCACCAAGCATCCGAGCACGTTCCGCATCAAGAGCGGCATCGACAATGACGGGCGCATTGTCGCGCGCAAATGCGAGGTGTGGTGGAACGGCGGCGCCTATGCCGATATCGGCCCGCGCGTGACGCAGAAATCCGGCTTCACCGCTTCCGGCCCTTACGACATCGAGAATGTCTCGATCGATTCCTACGCGCTCTATACCAATCTGACGCCGGCCGGCGCCTTGCGCGGCTTCGGCGTGCCGCAGCTTGTGTGGGCCTACGAAAGCCACACCGACATGATCGCGCGCGCGCTCAAGCGCGATCCGCTCGAATTCCGCAAACAAAATCTGCTGCGCGACGGCCGCCCGCAGGCCACCGGCACAATTCTGAAGGACGCCGCGATCGAGAAGGTGCTCGATCGCATCGCCGAGCGGCTCAACTGGAGTGGGCCGTTCGACCGCGGCACCGGCACGGTACGGCGCGGCCGCGGCTTTGCGGTCGCGCTCAAGGCGGTGATTTCGCCCACGACGTCGGTCGCGATCGTCAACGTCTCCGCCGACGGCAGCGCCACGCTTTATTGCGGCACCGTCGATATGGGGCAGGGCTCCGATACGGCGATGGCGCAGATGGTCGGCGAAGTGCTCAACATGCCGGCCGAGTCGGTGCGAGTCGTGCCGCGCGACACCGATGTGACGCCCTACGACATGGGTACGCTTGGCTCGCGCTCGCTGTTCCATATGGGCCACGCCGTGCGGCTTGCCGCCGAGGACGCGCGCGCCAAGATTGCGGCGTTGCGGCGCGACGTCGGCGAGCCGGAAGGCAGCAATGCTCCGCTCGCCGATCTGTTCCGGAAGAAATACGGCATGCAGGCGGGCAATATTGTCGGCACCGGCACCTACAAGCCGGATTATATCCCGCCGGATGCCGACGGCCTGACCACGAACGCGACGCCGTTCTGGATGGTGGCCGGCAGCGGCGTCGAGATCGAAGTCGATACCGAAACCGGCCACGTGCGCATGACGCGGCTGATCAACGTCGCCGACGTCGGCCAGCCGATCAATCCAAAGATCGTCGAGACCCAGTTGTCGGGTGCCTCGCTGATGCAGCTCGGCTTCAGCATGTTCGAAAAGATGCATCTCGACGGCGGCCAGGTCACCAATGCTTCGCTTGCCGATTACAAGATCCCGGGCATCCACGACGTGCCGCCGGTCATGGAAAACGAAACGGTCGACACCTATCAGAGCAACGGCCCGTTCGGCGCCAAGGGTGTCGGCGAACTCGCGACCTTCGGGGTGTCGCCGGCGATCGCCAACGCCATCGACGACGCCATCGGCGTGCGGCTGACCGAATTGCCGCTCGACCGCGGAGGCGGTGTTCCGCGCGCTGCGCGCCAAAGACAACAAGCCGCTTGGGGACGAGTGATATGGCGGCGCGAACCATCAATTTCACGCTCAACGGCCGGCCGGTTACCGCCGACGTGAAGCCGCACCACAACGTCGTCGAGGTTCTACAGACGCAATTTGCGTTATTCGGCGCGCGCGAGAGTTGCGGGCAGGGCCTGTGCGGCTGCTGCACCGTGCTGGTGGATGGACGGCCGGTCTCGGGCTGCCTTTATCTGGCGGTTTTTCTCGACGGCGCGGAAGTCGTCACCGTCGAGCATCTGGCCGAGCCGGGCAAACTCGACCCGGTGCAGGAAGCATTCATCGAATGCGGCGCTTTCCAGTGCGGCTATTGCACGCCCGGCTTCGTGATGATGACCAAGGCGCTCATCGGCACAGCATCCCGACCCCGACGACGAGGAGATCCGGGACTATCTCGCCGGCAACTTATGCCGCTGTGCCGCCTATCCAGAAATCGTAAATGCGGTCAAAATGGCCGCGCGAAAGTCCAAGGCCGGATCAACCGGCTGAGCTTAAACGCGACCTTGAGGGAGGGATGAACCATGACGACGGCAGCGGTGGCCGCTTCGCAGCCTTGGTATCGCAGTCTTAGTGCGACCCAATGGAAAACGGTTTTTGCCTCGAACCTCGGCTGGATGTTCGACGGCTATGAAACCTTCGCGCTGATCCTGGTGGTCGGCGTGGCGCTTCGCGATCTGCTGGATCCTTCGCAATTTTCGCAGATCCCCGGCTTTGCCGGCACCGTGATTGGCATCACGCTGCTCGGCTGGGGCATCGGCGGCGTGATCGGCGGCGTGCTGGCCGACTATATCGGCCGCCGGCGCACCATGATCTTCGCCATCCTGGCCTATTCGATCACCACCGGCCTTTCGGCCTTCGCCTGGGACTGGGTGTCGTTCGTGATGCTGCGCTTCCTGGTCGGCATCGCCATCGGTTCGGAATGGTCGACCGGCGCCTCTCTGACCGCCGAAGTGTGGCCCGACAATGCGCGCGGCCGCGGCGCCGGCCTGATGCAATGCGGGCTCGGCATCGGCTTCTTCCTGGCGTCGTTCACCTGGCTGTTCGTCAGCGGCTACGGGCCGGGCGCCTGGCGCATCATGTTCCTGATCGGCGTCATTCCCGCGCTGCTTTACGCTCTGGCTGCGCACCGGCATTCCGGAGTCGGAGAAGTGGCACCACAGCAACGAAAAGCGAAAATCCGCGACACGCGAAGAAGAAAAGCGGGGCAAAGCTCTCCGCGGAAGACCACGCGCTCACGCGCTTCACCTTCGCCGATCTGTTCGCCGATCCGGAAATTCGCCGGCGCACCATCATCGTGTTCCTGATGTCGCTGACGACGACGGTCGCCTGGTGGGGCATCTCGACCTGGGTGCCGGGCTTCATCGGCGGCATTGCCGGAAAGGCCGGACTGCCGGCGCAGACCTGGGCGAGCTATGCCGGCATGAGCTACAATATCGGCGCGATCTGCGGCTATATCGGCCTCGGCTTCTTCGCCGACAATTTCGGCCGCAAGCCGATCGTGATGATCTTCTTTGCCGCCTCGCTGGTGCTGACGCCGTTGCTCTATTGGTGGACCACGACCTCAATCTTCTGCTGCTGGTCGCGGCGATCAACGGCTTCTTCACGCTCGGCCAATATTCGTGGATGTCGGTGTGGCTGCCGGAACTGTTCCCGACGCGCATGCGCGCGACGGGCATGGCGTTCACCTTCAACAGCCCGCGCTTCATCGCCTTCCTGGGACCGATGTTTGCCGGCGCGCTGATCGCCCAGTTCGGCGGCGTCAGCAATGTGGCGGTGACGTTCTCGCTGATCTACATCCTCGGCTTCGTCCTGGTGCCATTCTTGCCGGAGACCAAGGGAAAGCCGCTGCCGGCTTGATGACGGCACTAACGTCGGTTCAAATCGGCGGTGCAGCGAGGAATACGCTGCACCGCTTTTTTATCATGCGAGAGGACATGTCATGACGAGCGACATTGTTCTGACCAACCCCGACACCATGGCGCAGCCCGGCGGCCACTACACGCACGCCGTGACGGCCAACGGCTTTGTCTTTGTTGCCGGCCAATTGCCGATCGCGCGCGACGGCAGCAAGCTGGTCGACGCACCGTTCGAACAGCAGGCGCAACAGGTGCTGGACAATGTCGCGGCGGCGCTTGCCGGCGCCGGCAGTGCGATCGAGCGGCTCGTGCAGGTGCGGGTTTATGTCACCGATATCAAGTCATGGCCTGCCTTCAATGCGATCTATGCCAAATGGATCGGCGCGTCGCGTCCGGCGCGCGCGGTGGTGCCGGTGCCTGAATTGCATTTCGGCTTCAAGATCGAGATCGAGGCGGTCGCGCTGGCAGGCAAAGCATGAGTGCACCCAAGGTCATCACCATCGAAGAACACTTCACCTCGCCGAAATTGCGCGCGTTGCGAGGCGAAAAGGACACGCCCGTTCAGCGCAAGCTGGACGATCTCGGCGCGTTGCGCATCGCTGAGATGGACGAGGCCGGGATCGATCTGCAGGTCATTTCCGAGAACAATCCGGCGACGCAAAATCTCGACGCCGAAACCGCAGTCAGGCTCGCGCGCGCTTCCAACGATGTGCTGTACGAAGCCGTGCGCGCGCACCCGGACCGCTTCGCCGGCTTTGCGACTTTGCCGACGCCCGATCCGAAAGCCGCCGCCGACGAGCTGGAACGCGCCGTGACCAAGCTCGGCTTCAAGGGCGCCATGATCATGGGGCTGACCCACGGCCGCTTCATGGACGACAAGCAGTTCCGCCCGATTTTCGAGCGCGCCGCCGCGCTCGACGTGCCGGTCTATATTCACCCTACGCCGCCGCTCGCGGCGGTGCAGGAGGCCTATTTCAAGGAATATCCGGCGCTCGCCGTGGCGCCGCTTGGTTTCACGCTCGAGACTCTGACCCACACGGTCCGGCTTATCGTCAGCGGACTGTTCGACGAATTCCCCAAGCTCAAGATCATCGTCGGGCATCTCGGCGAGACCATGCCTTATCTGATGTGGCGGACGAATTATCTGGTCAAAGAGCGCATGCCGATGCCGCGCACCTTCGCGGAATACTACCGCGAGCACTTCTGGCTGACGACCAGCGGCTCGTTTTCCGATCCCGCGCTGACCTGCGCGATCGCCGAGATGGGTGTCGAACGAATTTTGTTCTCGGTCGATTGGCCGTTCATGCCTAATGTGGCCGGCCGCAAATGGATGGATGCGGCGCCGGTGAGCGACCACGATCGCGCGTTGATTTTCGGCGGCAATGCAAGGAAACTGCTCAAGCTGTGACGCCGACTATTTCGGGAGTTGCTTATGGCCGCTGCGCAAGAAGAACTGTCTTTCACCTATTTTCCCGAGAATTATCGCTGGTCGCACGGGCTCTTGATCGGCTTGAACATGGCGCCGTGGGGCGGCGCGGAGATCGGCGAAGTCAATCGCATCGGGCTTCGGCTCAAAAAATGTGTCGGTGACGACGACGCCTGGTTCCGGGAGTGGGCGCGCGAGGCGCGCACCGTTGAGGACCGCGGCCGCGAGCGCATCGCCGGCGGCCACACGACGAGCGGCGCGCAATATCTGCAACGCGCCAGCGCCTATTACCACGTCGGCGAGCGCTTCCTGCAACCCAAGAGCAAGGAAGGGGACGACGCCTATATGCGCGGCGTGCATTGCCTGCGCGACGCCGCCAAGTACTTCAAGCGGCCGCGCCTGGAGCATGTCGAGATTCCGTATCAAGGCACGAGCCTGCCGGCGATCTACGTGCATGCCGAGCCGACGGCGCGAAGCGGCAAACAGCCGGCCATGGTCTTTTTCGACGGCCTCGATGTCACCAAGGAGATTCAATATTTCAAGGGCGTGGCCGATCTCGTCTCCCGCGGCATTGCCTGTCTGATTGTCGATGGGCCGGGCAACGGCGAAAGCATTCGGTTTCGCAATCTTTATCTACGCCACGAAACCGAGCTCTATGCGACGCCGGCATACGAGTATCTCGCATCGCGGCCCGAGATCGACGCCAAGCGCATCGGCGTCATGGCGATCAGCCTCGGCGGTTATTACGCGCCGCGCGCGGCGGCGTTCGAGCAGCGCTTTGCCTGTTGCATCGCCTGGGGCGCGCAGTGGGATTACCAGAAGATCTGGCTTGATCGCTTCGAGCGGATGGCGCGCTCGCTCACGCCGTCACTGTCGGTCGCCTCCAAACATATTGAGTGGGTGCTTAACGCTACTTCAAAGGACGATGCGATGGCGAAGCTGGCACCGTTTAAGCTCGAAGGCGTGGTCCAAAAGATCACATGCCCGTTCCTGATGCTGCACGGGGAGGGCGATGAGCAGATTCCCCTGCGCGAGGCGCAGAAATGTTTCGACGCCGTCGGCTCGAAGGAAAAGACAATGAAAATCTTCACTCGCGAAGAGGGCGGCTATCACCACTGCCAGATCGACAATCAGAGCATCTGCTCGGCCTATATGTGGGACTGGCTCGAGCAGGTGCTGCAGCCAAGGTCAGAATGATGCTCGCTAAGGAGTGGCAGCCGACGGCGAACGCAGAGCTCGCGCAAATCCGTAGTCTTTTGCCTGCGATCACATCCCCCCACTTGAGCCTGCTGGGGGTATAATGATCTAGGGAAAAGTAGGCCACTTTTGAGCAGATCAGTTTTTTGCTTTAGGTGGGATGTTGGTATTCCCCAGCGCAATGCGTCGGGCTTAATTCAAAAATCAGACACTCGCCGTGTGTCAATCAAATTTGATGGGCGACCAGCTAATTGCCGCGTTAAACATAGCGGTACGAATGCGTCCCACTGAATAGGGCATTCCGATTAGGCGAAGCGAATTCTTATCATGCTCCTACATTCAAAAACCGCGATGGTTTTGCAATAGAAGCATCGCGAATTACTTTTTCAGCTTTAAACAATTTCGCGCAATTGGCGACAAGCGTAGGACGAAGATTCGGCGCGGAAGAGGTGGTTTGATCCAAGACGGTTCCGCATGCAGCAAGTGCGATTGCGCATGCGGTGGCTATAGCAAAATGTACGACCCGCATCGGTGTTTTTCGCATACAGCAACCATCGCCACCGCTGTGTTTTTCGCTACTTTTTTGAGGCGCTCATTCGCAGAATACTGCTCTAGGCGCACTCGTCGTCACGGGTGTTGTCGCAAGCAAGCTAAAAGCACGGATGGAGGCGAAGAAGGGCTCTACCACAGCGTTCGCCAAGAAACAGGCAAAAGGCAAAGGCAAAGTAACACGCCGGACTTGACGACAAGCTTGATCCCGCCGGCTTCGGGAAGTCACCTGGTTCAGCTACCGATGTCCTGCAGCCAAAGGACCGACGGGGCCGGTCGGTACCAGGTCGAGCGGCGGCGCACCCCTCGGGGCTCTTCTCTAGGTTTACAAGGCCATTAACGAACACGACGCTTAATGTGAGGTATCGCAATGACGACGACTATGAAACGCAAGAGTACGAAGCGGCTAAAATCTGTAAATGAAGCCAAGCGCGCCCACGCGAATGCGGCCCGTGCGCGGGGGAATAAACATTTGAAATATCCAATTGGTGAGACACTCGATTGGTTAAACGATGGGGAAAAGTTACTTCGAAAGTGGGGCGCGATAAAATCTCCGGGTGCAAAACGAATTGCGAACGCGGTTTCCAATTTACTTGGCATGCTTAAATCAATCAATGAGCTCGGGAGATAGCGACTGGCATTTGGGAAGCCACGGGAACTTTTGCCGAACCGCTGTGTTGCCTCATGGTATTGGTATCGCTCTTTGTGAGGCGCCGCGGACCATGCTGATCATCGCCATAGGCAGTAGCTTTCTTTTTGGCATAGCCCGACGATAGCGCCATGGGGCTAAGTCAAATTACCGAATTTGCTATCAAATATTTTTTCGGTCGAATAGTACGCCGTTTGTTCGGCTTTGCGCTGGTTGTCTTATTCGCACTGATTGCCGTCTACCATTTCACCATCGCGGGCATGCTGGCACTTGAAACGCAATTTGCCCCGCTCTACGCGCGCCTGATCGTGGCAGCGATTTATACTGGCGCCACGTTAATTTTACTGATTGTGCTCATGGCGACGCGCGTCAAACCGCCAATAACGGGTCGGACTACCGCCGCCCGAAAGTCGTCGTACACTATGCAGATTTTGATGTTTATTGAGGACGTTATGCTTGCCTATTCTTCCGTGCGTAAATCCGGCAGGCGCAAGAGTTAGAGATGCCGCCGATATACAGACAATCCGGCATGATGTGCTACACCGCTTGGTTATGAGCACAACATCAGATCACGGCGAGCCGGTCATTGAGCCTAAGGCCGGTGATCAACCCGACGACCCCGTTAGTCGAGCTTTGAGGCAACGCATTCGGCAGCAGGAGCTGCTGGCCGGGCTGGGCGTCTTAGCTCTGCAAGGCACGAGCTTTATTGGGATGCTCGACCATACCGCCCGCATGACAGCCGAAGGGCTGGGCGCGGAATATTGCAAAGTCTTGGAATATATCCCCTCGGAAAACCGCTTATTGGTGCGGGCCGGCGTCGGCTGGGGTGAGGGCGTGGTCGGTACGGCCAGCGTCGGAGCGGATCTGGAATCGCCCGCCGGTTATGCACTGCGTACCGGCAATCCCGTAATTTCCAATCATCTTGAAAATGAGCAACGATTCAGAACGCCGGAGTTGCTGGTCAAACACGGCATCCGCCGCGCTATGAACGTGATCTTGCAAGGTGACGGTTCGCCCTTCGGGGTATTGGAAGTCGATAGTCGTTCCGAGGGTGAGTTTGCGGAACACGATCTGTCATTTCTGCAAGGCGCCGCCAACATCCTCGGCATGGCGATCGAACAGCAGCAGTATCAACGTAAATTGCAAGCTGCCCTCAGCCGCCATGAAGTCTTGCTTAAGGAAGTCAACCACCGCGTCAAAAACAGTCTCCAGGTAGTGTCCAGCATGCTGCAACTGCAAGCAAATGCGGTAGGCGACGCGATCTTGACCGAACGGCTTAAGGAGGCATCGAGTCGTGTAAACGCTGTCGGCCGCGCCTACGAGCGACTGGCATACAACGCCGATTATGAAAATATCGATCTCGTGGGTTATCTGCGCGATGTAATTGATGATTTGGCCACCACCGTCGCGCCGTTTACGATCAACTTTGAAGCGCCCGAAAAAATCGACTTTGCCGCCGATCGAGCCATTCTTGTCGGACTCGTAATCAATGAGCTGGTTTCTAATGCTGGCAAATATGCCTACCCAAATTGTACTGAAGGATCGATCTGGGTGCGGGTGATAAAATCCGGAAACAATACGGTTTTTGTATCTGTCCGCGATGACGGCGTTGGCCTGCCGGCGGGATTTGACCCGACGACCAGCAAACGCCTAGGCAGCCGGTTGGTCCACGCGTTGGCCAAGCAGTTAGGGGCAGACTTGACGCGGCCGGTGTCTCACGTCGGGGCCAATTTTACGCTTCTCGTTCCGCTTGAAGCCGCAACTAAATAATCACCTCTGCCCTGATCCGAGCGGATGTTGAGCTAGAGACTTGCGACCATGCGAGCGACCAAGACAATCCCCACGTGTCGTTCGATCCTTTCTCGACCATTTGCCATAGCGATGGCTCGGCCGCACCGATAGACGACCCGGCGCCGGTAGACCCTGCGCATTCGCAAGCGTGCGATCATTGCACCCTGTGCAACGCCACTGCGCCGCTGGCCGCTCTCGATACAGAGTTCGTCGGGCGCCTGGAGCCGGCGCGCCTGTTGCAAATCCTGCGTCCGCTGGCGAGCGCGGCGCGCATGAGTTTTTCGACAACGCCCAAACTTGCCCGAGGTCCTCCCTCTTTCGCGTGACACGCAGCTGCCGAAAGGCGGCCGGCACACTTTGTCAAACGCGAACATGGAGTTCCTTAATGTCTGTCCATCAACTATGGCGTGCGGTGCTTTGCGCCGGCTCGCTGCTGTTTTTCTTGTTGGGATCGGCGCGCGCGCATGAAATCGTCGGCAATCGGTTCTTTCCGGCAACGCTCGCTATCGACGATCCCGGCGTGAACGACGAACTGGCATTTCCCACGATCTCGAAGTTCAAGGCCGGCGAAGATATATCGGTAAAACAACTCGATATTTCCGGAGAAATCTCCAAGCGTATCACCGAGGATTTTGCCGTGTCGTTTTCGCCGACCTGGACGCGCCTTTATCCGCCCGGCGGGCCTGCTATGACCGGCGCTCGCGGTTTCCAGGACCTAGAGACGACGTTCAAATACCGCGCCTACAAAAATGACGAGCATGAATTTGTCATGTCGGTCGGCCTCAATATCGAATGGGGCGGCAGCGGTGCGCAAGGCGTCGGCGCCGAACGCTTCTCAACCTACACACCGACTTTGTATTTCGGCAAAGGCTTTGGCGATCTTCCGATCGGCTGGGCACGACCCTTCGCGATCACCGGTCAGGTAGGTTACGCGATCCCCGGCACGCGCTCTCACACGGTGGCGACAGTCGATCCCAATACCGGCGAGACCGAATTCGACACCGAATTCCATCCGCGCGTTCTGACCTGGGGTGGCTCGCGCAATACAGCATGCCGTCGTCATGGCGTAGCGCGGCAAGTCGTTATTGGCTCTGTATTGTCTTTGGACTACGGTTGATTGTGCGATCCGAACGGCGCTTACACGGAGAATGACGATGCTGACCTGTTCTCGTTCTGTAGCGCAATGTAAGCAAGTTGCCAGGACGCTTTTGATTGCCGTTTTGTTGCTTATCGTTACTGGGCTCCATAGGGGAAGTGACGTCTACGCGCAGCCTTACTGTGCCGTTTACAACAACGGCACACAGAACTGCGGTATCCCAACACTCGAAAGCTGTGAGCAATCGGTAAGCGGTGTCGGCGGAACCTGCCAGCCGGACAATACGGCGCAGTTGCGGCCCGACCTGTTTGGCGGAGGGCGTCTGCTACGTGACATCGAAGGTGCGACTTCGCCACCCAATCAGGACAATTCGCCCAACAGCCCAGGCTGGATGCCCCCACCCCCGGGTCAGTAGGCAGCTTGGGAATTTCACGGCAAGCCCAAGTTGAGGCTTAATAGCCCACCATCACAACCGTCGCTTCTGCGATTATTGTTGCAAGAAGGAAACGCAATGCACCAAAGGGCAATATCGTTAGGTGCACGAGAGCCGATACTTTTGGGGCAGGGAAAAGTCGCCGGCATAGTGACATGAGAAGTAGGCGCGCTCCTGCCACATAGGGAATATTCGAACTGTGCCGGCCAATGTTTGCTTTTGAGGCCCGCTTTCTACTTAGGAGGCATATCGACTTTAATTCCGGGGGCATGAGTGAAAAAGATTTTCTTTGCGAGCGTGGCTGTCGTTGCATTGTTCGGCACGTCTGCGCTTGCGTCTGACTTGCCCACCAAGGCCCCTGCCGTTAGGACGCCGATCGCAGCCCCGCCTTATGACTGGTCTGGATTTTATTTGGGCGCCAACATCGGTGGGGCATGGACCGCCGGAAAGCTGAACATTCCGCTCAACAATATTTATGGCGGCGTCACCGAGTTCGTTGGCGGGGTCCAGGGCGGCTATAATTTCCAGGCCGGTCACCTTCTAATTGGTGTCGAAGGCGATATCGATTGGGCGAATTTCAATCATCCGGCCCTTCCGTTTCCAACATTAGGTTTAGCGAACCAGCACTGGGTTAGCACCGTGGCGGGGCGCGTTGGCATCGTGAATGATCGGTGGCTTGTGTTCGGTAAGGTTGGCGAGGGCTGGGTTCAAAGCAACGCAACGATCTTCGTTTTTCCGGGCAAGTTCTGGAACTCGTCCGGTACGAGCAGCGGTTTACTGGTTGGCGGCGGCATCGAATATGGCTTTAAACCGCATTGGACCGTCAAACTCGAATACGATCATATCTCGTTGCCAAGCTGGACTTCGGCGACAGTCCCTGCGGTGTCGTTGAACCGCGACGTTCAAATGGTCAAAGCGGGCATCAATTATAAATTCCAGAGTGGCGTTTCCGCGGCGGCAGAGCCATCAGGTGCCCGTGGTCCCGGTGAGTTTGAGGAGAGCCTAGCGAAGAAATCGCAGAATCCGATCGCGGATCTCGTCAGCGTTCCGTTCCAGAGCAACACCAATTTTAATTCTGGGCCGCACGATCGCACACAGGAAGTTCTAAATATTCAGCCAGTCGTGCCGATGCACTTAAATGATGAATGGAACCTGATCTCGCGGACCATCATTCCGCTGGTTAGCCAACCCAATCCGCTGGTCAATGGCAACACCAGTGGCATTGGCGACATTACCGAATCGCTGTTTCTGTCGCCCGCGCATTCGGGCTCTCTAATCTGGGGTGTCGGTCCGGTTTTCACTGTGCCGTCCGCAAATGATCCACTGCTCGGAACCGGCAAAGTCTTGTTCGGCCCCACGGCTGTCTTCCTGACCACGCCTGGGCATTGGGTGCTCGGTGTATTGCTCAACAATCAATGGTCGGTCGGCGGCAATCCGTTGCGACCGGCCGTGAACACTGGCCTCGCCCAGCCCTTCGTCAACTACAACATGGCACACGGCTGGTATTTGACCACATCACCCATCATTACGGCGAACTGGCTCGCGCGCCCTAGTCAACAATGGACCGTGCCGATCGGTGGCGGTTTCGGTCGAGTTTTCAGAGTGGGAGATCAGCCGGTGAACGCGCAGATTGCCGGCTATTACAACGTGATCCGTCCAACCGGCGCATCTGACTGGCAATTGCGAGCCACGGTCGCGCTCCTGTTCCCGGTGAAATAGCTACTGCCACCCGCGCGCGTCGACTCCGACCCAGGTCTCGTTGAGAGCTTTTTGATCTGAATCAATGATCAGCACATTCACCAGCGCGATATACGCGTTGATGAAAAAATATACGTTGGGTAGCTGAGCACCTATATTTTGATTAACCGGGGCCAGGAGCCTCGCAGTAGGTTAGACTGGAATGATTCAATTAATGTCTATTCGACCCAAAATTCTTGTTGCAATGGCCGTTGTCTTCACGGGCCTGTCCGCGGCTACGGCGAAAGATGGTGGTGTTCCTTCTCTGGACATTCAGAAGCATTGTCAGACTGATAAAAGGGCCTCCCAAAATATATTTGGCAATAAAAATGCCGATAGCCTCGATGCGTGCGTAAGAAGCGAGCAGAGTGCGCGTGAAAAGCTTATCAAGGAATGGGGAACAATCTCCTCTTCGGACAAATCATTGTGTATTCAACGGACGGCCTTTTCACCAAGCTATTTCGAATGGCTCGCGTGCATCGATACAGCCGCCTATGTGAGACAGATGCGGAAGGAGCACCCTGTCTCTATGGCCTTCTCGCAAGAGTGTCCGTTTGTGACCTGGCTGCCTAATGGCTCGATCAGCAGTGTCATCGCATGCGGACCGATGGGACAGCGGCGTCCAAATATAAATTGAATTTTCCTTCACGGTAGTGCATCCGTGCCGTTCATGCGCCCAAACGACGTCATCGCGCTGGAATTATCCTCATCACTTCAGGAGGTCAATCGTGGTGAAGTCGAAAGCGAAAATACTAAGTTTGATGCTCCCTTGTTTAATAATCTCAGCTGCGCAAGCGCAGGTCACGGTCAAAATCGATGTCGCAACGATTTCCTGCAAACAGTTCATGGGATATGAAATTGCAAATCCGAATACTATCGCCCTTTGGCTGAGCGGCTACTATAACGGCCAGAAACGCAATACGACTATAAACGTTCAGAACTTGAAAGAAGAATTGAAAAAAGTGAAGGATTTCTGCATCGGGAGACCAACGGTTTCGGTTATGCAGGCGGCCGAAGCGGTGGACGATATAGGCAAAACTGTACCTGCTCAGGTTACGATAGATGTTTCGCAGATTACCTGTGCGCAGTTTAGGCGTGATGAAATTACCGATCTGACTAATATCGCTGCTTGGTTGGCCGGCTACTATAATGGCCAGCAACGCAACACAGTCGTCAACGTTCAAAGCTTTAAGGATGATTTGGAAAGGGTGAAGGATTACTGCCTTCCGAATCCCACTGTTACTGTTATGCAGGCGGTTGAGGCTGTTCTTGGAAAAGTCAAGTGATTAACGTAGTTGATCTGCGTCAAGGTACCAAAACATATATCTGTTGAATTTGTGCAGCCAATCAATCAAGCCGATTTGAATTGGTTATTAACATGAAAACCACCAAGGCGCTCGGACTCACCATTCCTCCGAGCGTGCTTGCGATCGCCGACGAAGGTCGCGAATGACCAAAAGCGGACATTCAGCCCCTAGTGTTCCTCCTTGATCTAGGTCAATGAAGGCAGTGAGGGGTTAAAGCATTTTAATCGTGTGACTGACGTCACGAATGCGGCGAGAAGGGAATTTTGTGCCGCCCGGCCAATGACCAAACTTCTGCAATATCCCTATTTGAACCGTTACGACGCTCACGAATTGTGAAGAACGGCATGAAACGAAACTCTATGTCTGCACGGAAGAAGCATCACAGTATTCGGATTTTGCGAACGGTTGCCGGAAAAGATAACAGCCGCGTAGTTCCCTAGAACCACATGTCCACTGTCTCTTATTCTACGAAGAAATCGCAACGGCATGTCTTGCGGCAGTATGCGTCGTGGGTCAAAAAAACGCTGGCTAAACATCGGGCGCCCTACGTTCTGGCTGTAGCCCCGGACGTTGGGTACGCAGGCCGATGGCCGCCTCAGTTGGCGGCATTTGAAACGGAGCAATAAATTGTCACTGCCTCACATCTGTACTTCCCTAGAATACTGCGCCGAAGCATCCTGGTTAGTTTAGCGGGCGGTTTTCTGGATAACGCTCATGAGCGTTTCCTCTTTGTGCGTCTTACAATAGGCAATGCCCTTCTCCGTATTCCTCTGGAGGTATTGGAGGTCGAGCATGTCCCTATTTTTCGAGGAACTATAATAACCGCTCATCCAAAATTGAATTAACCTTTGAGTGTCTGGAGGGTATTCCATCCACTGCTGGCATGTGATCCGAGACATATCGAGTCTTACTTGAGCGTTGGCCGGCAACAAGGATATGACCAACAAAGTCATGGCGCCGACAAAAACATTACGATTCATGGAAATTCTCCGCTGCGCCGCTTTATTCATTGTACGCCTGTGGCTCGTTTTCCGCCGGACATGACCGTTTCCTTTGGGTGATATTTACACCAATCTTTGAAGCTCACGATATTTTTCTCATACGCAACGAAATCTATCCACGATTGGCCAAGTTTGTATTTGAAATAGCCGCTCATCCAGGCAGAAAAGTCGCGTGCCTGATCTGGCGGCATAGCAAGATATTGTTCGCATCTGATGCTAGCCATATCGATCGTCACTTGCGCATTGCTCGCAACCGGCAAGATCCATATTGCGAATGCTAAACTAATAGCCCCGATTTTCATTTCACTGTTTCCTCTTAATGGCGCGCTTTTAGCGTGAAAGCCATACGGGCACCAACGCGATGCCCGGATAGCGTAGGGAGAGTGTCAATCGGACAACCCTTTCTTTAATGCCGCGGCCTTGCGGGCTTGCTCAGCGTCATCGTGATCGGCCTTTTTCATTTCCTGCAATTCAATTGTCACCTTGGCAATTTTGCCGGTGAACTTAGCAGGCACGGTGTAGGCCTCAGTGACGGGCGTGCCCTCATCCGCACCCACGTCGGCAGCGTCGTCGATAGAGAATGCGCAGCACTCCGTATGTTCGACCCGACCCGTGGCGACATTTTTTCCGTTGACGAAGAGCGTGCCAACTCCACCCTTGCCGACACCGCCGCCGTCATACGCGAATTCGACGCGGATAGTCGTCTTCCCCGGAGGCAGTGCCTGCTTGGCAGCCACCGTGTACCGCTGAAGGCCTAGCCAGTTGTATGTGTATGTCGGCTTGCCGTCCTTTACAAAAAGACTCCATCCGCCGAAGCGACCGCCCTGGGCGAGGATCACACCGTTGGCGCCGCTCTTCGGAATTTCCACATCGGCGGTGATCGTGTGTGACCGGTTTTTCACATTGATGAAGGCATTTTCGGACATCCCGGTCATCCCCTGGTAAACGGTCAGCGACGTGCGGCCGGCCATCAAGTCGGGCCGTCCGACTAACGCGGCGTTCAAGCGTTCCAGGGTCCGATCATCCAGCGGCAGCACGGTATTTTTCACTGCTTCCTTCAAAAAGAGGTCTTGGAGTTCCTTTAGCTTGTCGGGGTTCTTCGCAGCCAAATCATTCGCCAGGCTGAAGTCCGACCGAGTGTCGTACAACTCCCAGATATCGTCTTCGAGCGGCCGCCGAACCTTAAATTCCCACGCGGCGCGATGGACGGTCCCAGCCAACCAACCATCATTGTAGATGGCGCGGTTGCCGAAAATCTCGAAGTACTGAGTGGTGTGCGTGCTCGGTGCCTTGGCGTTGGTAAACGTGTACGCCAGGCTCACGCCCTCGATCGGCGTCTGGGGCGTTCCGTTAACGCTCTTCGGCTCGGGCAAGCTCGCCACCTCGAGGATTGTTGGCGCGATGTCAATGACATGATGCCACTGTGAGCGTAACTCACCCTTTGCTGTGATGCCCTTCGGCCAGTGCACCACCATCCCGTTGCGGGTGCCGCCGTAACTAGAGGCAACCTGCTTTGTCCAAGTGAAAGGCGTGTCGCCTGCGACCGCCCATCCTGCGGCGTAGTGGCCATACGTCTTCGGCCCGCCGAGTTCGTCGTAGTGCTTGAGTACATCCTGGACGGTCTCATTCACGCCGTTGAAGTAGGTATATTCGTTGAAGAGTCCGACCATGCCGCCTTCTGCGCTCGCCCCATTGTCACCGACGATGTAAAAGATCAGCGTGTTATCGAGTTGACCGGTTGCCTTGATAGCCTCGATTAGCCGGCCGATCTCGGTGTCGGCGTATTCGCCAAACCCGGCGAAGACTTCCATCTGACGGGCGAACAGCTTCTTCTCATCAGCGCTTAGCGCAGCCCAGTCCTTGATGGCTTCGGGCTTGGGAGCAAGTTTGGTACCGGCGGGCACCACGCCCAATTTGATTTGGCGAGCGAGTGTCTCCTCACGCAGCTTGTCCCAACCTTGGTCGAACTTGCCTTTGTATTTGGCGATCCATTCCTTCGGCACTTGATGCGGCGCGTGGGTCGCTCCCGGGGCGAAGTAGATGAAGAACGGCTTATCCGGTGTCAGCGATTTCTGATACTGCATCCAGTCGATCGCCTGGTTCGTCATGTCGGTCATGAGATGATAATTCGGGTCGTGCGACGGCTCGACCACGTTCATTCCGTCATAGAGCAGCGGCGCCCACTGGTTGGTCTCTCCGCCCATGAAGCCGTAGAACTTGTCGAAACCAGAACGGGTCGGCCAGCGGTCGGTTGGGCCAGAGGGACTGATCTCCCAGGCCGCGGTTTCGTGCGACTTGCCGAAGGCCGCCGTGCTGTAGCCATTCAGCCGCAACATCTCCGCCACCGGCGCCACACTGTTGGGGCGCTGCCCGGTCTGGCCGGGAAATGCGGTTGCGGTCTCCGCGATCGAACCCATGTTGTTCACGTGATGATTGCGGCCGCTGAGTCGGGCCGGTTCGCGTCGGCGAGCAGAGCGCCGTCGTATGA
>CAVUGR010000008.1:0-307500 GCA_963741115.1 uncultured Alphaproteobacteria bacterium
TCGGTGGGCCACTCAAGATCCAATGGGTTCCCGTCAATGCCCAAACACGGTTTGATACCATCGCCAACGGCGCAGCCGATATGGAGTGCGGCTCCAGCACGGTGACACTTAGCCGTATGAAGCAAGTGGACTTCTCAAACTATGTATTTGTCGAAAGCACGGGCGTGGTGGTCAAACGAGAATCCAAACAACAATTTGAGCGACTTGGCAGGAAAAAAGATTGTCGCCGTCACCGGAACCACTAATGAACAAGCGGTTATCGCAAAAAACAAACAGATGAACCTTAACGTAACAATCGTGTCGGTGAAGGATCGGGACGATGCCGTTGCGGCAGTCGAGGGCGGAAGCGCGGATGCATTCGCAAGCGACAAGCTTCTGTTGGTCGGCGCAAAATTCAAAACGCCAGACGCCATGGTCATGCTGCCGGACGACCTGTCGATCGAACCGTATGCCATCGCTTTGCCACGCGGCGATTGGGCTATGCGACTGGCCGTCAACACGCCGCTTGCGCAGATCTATCGCAATGGTGACGTCCTAAATGTCTTCAACAAGTGGTTCGCGAAGATCGGACTACGGCCGAGCATCCTGCTCGGGGCTGCTTTTGTTCTGGGCGGGCTGCCGGATTGACCACGGCGTTCATGAAGGCGCGACTTGCAATTCTGGTCGGGTTACATCGACCAGGCTATCTTCGTTTCAGCCGACGCAGACGTATTGCGAACCCTGCATCCTAATTCGCTGCGCGGCCCCACGCGCAAGATCGAGGCGCGCGCCCATACGATAGGCGATTCCCCAAGGTCCGGTATCGTTGATCCGGACGACAATGGAGCGACCGTTCCTGGGATTCGTCACAGTCAGGCTGGTTCCAATCGGCCAAGTCCGCGCCGCGGCGGTATTACCGTTCGCGTCAAAGGCCTCTCCGCTCGCGGTGCTTTTGCCCGAGGAATATGAGCTGGCGAGAATCTCCTGCCCCGCGCAATTTCCGGACGGCTTTACATATTTATGAACCGATCCCCATCCGGCTGCGTCTGCCGACGTAAAAGCTAGTACGCTGATCAACATCACGATGCTTATCTTCTTCACTGAATTTCCTTGCACTTTGATTGGTGATTTGAGTGCGGGTGTAACGGATAAGAAGGCGAAAGGATGTCCACGGCGCGTGACGAGTTCCGACACGAAGTTCCGCGAGTGTTGACAATTCGCGCCGCGCGCAGCCACCGCAAAGATTGGGCGTCAAACGCAAAGGCGAATGCTTAACGTGCGGCAATCGCACGCGTACCCAGCCCGGCAGAAAACGTGGTAACGTGGAGCGGCAGCCGCGCAACGAGCTTTCGCCGCGTGGCCGCCATACTTCCGGTTCGATCTTCTTGAGGGGCAAAGATGCGCTGGAATTTGCGGGCATCGCGAGGAAACCTCCGTCTCGCCAGCGGCCTCATTCTGCTCGCATTCGTTATCTGTCATCTGGCCGCGCACAGCGCGCTGCTGCTGTCGTTTGATCGCGCCGCCGACGCGCTCGATTTGCTGATGGCGCCGTGGCGGACAAATGCGGGCACCTCTATTCTCGCGGGTGCGCTGCTGGTCCACTACACAAACGCGCTGTGGTCGATCTATGCGCGGCGCAGCTTGCGCTTCTCGCATTGGGAATGGTGGCAACTCGCGCTCGGCCTGTGCATTCCCGTGCTGCTGATGTCGCATGTGATCGGCACGCGCATCGCGTATATGTTTTTCGGCGTCAACAACAGCTACAGCTCGGTCCTGACCGTGCAGTGGCTGGTGTCCCCGTGGCTCGGTGCGGTCCACGTGGCTGCCGTCATCGTCGTTTGGATACACGCTTGCATCGGCATTCATTTCTGGCTGCGCACGAAGAGATGGTACCCGCCGTGGCGAGTTTATTTCGCCGCCTTTGGACTATTGTTGCCAACGCTCGCGCTCGCCGGCTACGTCACCGCCGGCAATCAGATTTTGCGCGTCGCCGACAATTCGGACTTTATCCGGAGGGTGTTCGCGGATGCGAACATTACCGAAGCGACGTTCGCCAGGATCCATAAATACTTTCTGATCGGCTGCTTGATCCATTTTGGACTGCTCGCGCTGGTGTTCGGCGCACGCGGTTTGCGCGCCTGTATCGACCGGCGGCGCCGAGGACCGATGCTGACGCATGCCAGCGGGCGCAGTGTCCCGATTATGTTAGGTGCGACGGTACTTGAGACGCTGCGTGAACATGGCATCCCGCATGCATCGGTGTGCGGTGGACGGGCGCGCTGCACAACCTGTCGCATTCATGTGACCAAAGGTCTCATCACGCTTCCTCCGGCGGATGGCCTGGAGGCCAAGGCGCTCCTGCGCATCCAGGCGCCGCCCGGCATGAGGCTCGCGTGTCAGATAATGCCGAATGCGGACATCACCGTTACGCCGCTGCTGGCGGCCGACGCCACTGCCGCCGACGGCACGGTGCGGGGCGGTCTCGAGGGCAGCGAGCGGCTGATCACGGTGGTGTTCGTCGATCTGCGTGGCTCGACCACCTTGGGCGAAGCCAGGATGCCCTACGATGTGCTGTATCTCCTCAACCAGTTCTTCAGCGAGATGACCAAAGCGCTGGCCGCCACCAACGGCCATTACTCGCAATTCACCGGCGATGGGCTGATGGCGCTTTACGGCCTCAACACCACCGACCCGGCGCAAGGCGCGGCCGATGCCGTGCGCGGTGCGCGCGAGATGCTGATGCGGGTCGAACAGCTCAATGCGCGATTGCAGGCAGATCTGGTGCAGCCGTTGCGCATCGGCATCGGCATTCATTTCAGCGAGGCGATCGTGGGTGCCATGGGGCCACCGCGCTCGCAGATCACCACTGCCATCGGCGACACGGTGAATACTTGCGCCCGACTGGAGAGTTTGACTAAGGAGTATAACTGCTCGCTCGTCGTGTCCCGCGGGGCTGCCGAGATGGCGGGTCTCGATCTCACCGGCGAGACGATGCATGAGGCGCCGGTCAAGGGCCGGGTCGAGAAGGTCCAGTTCTACGCTCTGGACACGGTGCCTGAATTGCGTGCGTGACGGGAGGCCGGAATTTTTTGCGCCAGTTTTTTTCTGAGCGCGCGATCGCGTTTCAGGTACCACTCGCGGCTCATGGCCTCGCGGCGGGTGGCGAACCACTCGGAATGCAGCAGAACCCAATTGCGCCCGCGCGTCGTGCGCGCGCCCGCGCCGGCGTTGTGCTTGGCGAGACGCCGCACCACGTCGTTGGTCCAGCCGACATAGGTCAGGTGGCGTTTATTGGCGTAGGTGCCGAGGACGTAGACGTAGCAGTCCATAAGGCGTCCGCCGCTATCCGCGAGAAAATCGTCAGCGGCCGAACGAGCCGGCCGGAACCACCGGTGCCGCGCCGGTCAGCAGGCCGTTGCCGCTTGCCGGCGGCGCCGCGAATGCGGTGCGCATTTCGCGAACCGGCGCGGGCGGTGTCTCGTCGGCTTGCTTCACGACGCGCGGCTTCGGCGCGTTCGCCAGTGGATTTTCGGCGACGGCTTTCGGCGACGCGGGCCAAGCAACTTCACGCGGCTTGGACGCCGCTGCCGGCGTATTGTCGGCAACCGCCGTCGGCTTGGGCGGCGCTGCCTCGCGCGGCTTGGCAGCAGTGACCACAGGAGCCGGCGCTGCCGGCGTTTGGACCACGGCCGGGCGTTTCGGCTTCGCGGCCATGTCGGTATTGGTGCCGCGCAAATCGGCGGGCTCGGCACTCGCCACAACCGGTTCGGCAGGCTTGGGTTCCGACTTCGTACCGCTGAAGATGTTGCCCAATAGCCCAGCGAAGGTCGTCGGCCGCTCGGGCGGCGCTTCGCCGACCTTCGGTTGCGGCGCGGGCTGCGGCAGCCGCACGCTCGCCATCGCCACTGGCGGGCTCGCCGTCTGGTAGGCCGGCGCCGAGGCGGGAGAAGCTGCACGGGCGGCAGCTATGCGCGGCAAGGCGCCGGGTGCCTCCGCGCCACTGGCGACTTCAAAGTTGCGGCCATTGCTGTCGACCTGATAGGTCCGGCCGTTGCTGTCGTATTCGTTGCGGCCGCCGAGTTTGGCCGCGAACGTCGCATGCATGCCGCCATCGATGCCGGTGCGCGGCGGCACCACGGCAACGTCGCGCGCGATTAATTGGGCCATCTGGTACTGCTCTTGCCGGCGATGACTAAGCACGGCATCGGCGATATTCTTGTCGAGCTGGTAGGCCGGGCACTTGCCGGCCGGATTGAACGAAAGCGGGCCTGAGGCGTTTTCGGGCGCCACCGCATCGAACACGTAGCGCTTCTCGCAGACCGCGACCTTTGGCTGCTGATGGGTGGCCTCGAAATTGTCGTAGCCATCCTTTAGCATCTTCCAGAAAGCGAAGTTCGGGTTGCTGCGATGCTTGGCCATGTTCATCGCCGTCATGCGGAACGGAAAGGCCTGCAGCTGGAACGCCTTCTGTCCGCCGAAGAACGACTCGCGCGCCAGCGCATAAATTTCCTGAATTTGTACGTCAGTCATCGCGTAGCAGCCGCGCGACGAACAGTCGCCATGCACCATCAGTTCGGAGCCGGTATAGCCCCAGGCGCGGTCATAGGCGTTCGGAAAACCGGTGTTGAAGGCGAGGTAGTAGTTGGAATTCGGATTCATCTGCCCGGGAGTGATGGTGTAGAAGCCCTCGGGCGCCTGGCGATCGCCTTCTTTCTTCTTCGGGCCGAGATCGCCCGACCAGCGGCAGATCGGATAGGTCTTCAGCAGTTCGAATTTGCCCTCGCGGTTCTGTTTCCAGACCTCCATCTCCGCATCTTCCTTGAAAATGCGGGCGAGGATTGGCGAGGTCTTGTCCATCTGCTTCGCCTCGATATCGGCGAGCATCTTTTCGGACAGTGGTGCATTGGCGCGGCCACTCGGCACAATGCTGTCGGTGTCGCAGCCGCCAAGCGTAATCGCCGCGGCAATAGCCGCGGATGCCAGCAGAGCGCGGACAAAGGATCGATTCAAACGCGATACTCCCCGTAGGCGCGGGCCGTCATTGAGCAATCGTTAGCCTTAAGATGTGGCGACTGCAAGGCGTGCGAACCGGCCTTAGGCTACCGGTAAGCCTATGGTAAACCAAAGGTAAATACTCCCGGGCGGCCCATTACCGGGTTCCGGCGCGCATCTAGCCGGCAATCCGCTCTGGACGGCCCATATTGAGGAACTTCTCCCGCCGCTGCTTGCGCACCGCCTCGCGGTCGAGCGGACGCAATTCGGCCAGCGCATTGGCAATGGCCTGGCCGATAGCGGCGATGGCGGCCTGCGGATCGCGGTGGGCGCCGCCGGTCGGTTCCGTGATCACGGTGTCGATCACGCCGAAGCGCACCATGTCCTGGGCGGTGATCTTCATGTTGGTCGCCGCTTCCTGCGCCTTGGTGGTATCGCGCCATAGGATCGAGGCGGCGCCTTCCGGCGAGATTACGCTATAGATCGCGTGCTCCAGCATCAGCACGCGGTTGGCCGTGGCGAGCGCGATGGCGCCGCCGGAGCCGCCTTCGCCCAGGATTACCGCGATATTGGGCACGCCGATGCCCAGACACACGTCGGTCGAGCGCGCGATAGCCTCGGCTTGGCCGCGCTCTTCCGCGCCGATGCCGGGATAGGCGCCGGCGGTGTCCACCAGCGTGAGCACCGGGATGCTGAAGCGGTCCGCCATCTCCATCAGGCGCACCGCCTTGCGGTAGCCTTCGGGGCGCGCCATGCCGAAATTATGCTTGATCCGGCTTTCGGTGTCGGAACCCTTCTCGTGACCGATGACGCAGATGCTCTGGCCGCGAAAGCGCCCGAAGCCGCCGACGATGGCGTGATCATCGCCGAATTTGCGGTCACCGGCGAGCGGGATGAATTCGCTGATCAGCCCCGCGATGGTATCCAGGCAGTGCGGCCGTTGCGGGTGACGCGCGACCTGCGTCTTCTGCCACGGCGTGAGATCGGCATAGAGTTCCTTGAGCGCGAACGTGGCCTTGAGTTCGAGACGGTTGATCTCGTCGTCGACCGCGACCGCGCTGCCGGTCTCGGCCATGGCGCGCAGCTCCTCAACTTTGGCCTCCAGTTCGGCCACTGGTTTTTCGAAGTCGAGGTAGGTGCGCATTGGATCCCGGCGGGGTGATGATCAGGGCGAAATGACGTGGCCGAAGCCTTTAAGTCAAGCAATCGGGTTAATTTCGTTCTTACGGGCGTGCAAGCCTAGGTGTCCGCCAGCGGATGCAGGTCGCGCACCAGCGCTTTCAGCCGTTCTTTCAGCACATGGGTGTAGATCTGCGTGGTCGAGATATCGGCATGCCCGAGCAAGGTTTGCACCACGCGCAGGTCGGCCCCGTTATGCAGCAGGTGACTGGCGAACGCGTGCCGCAGCACATGCGGGCTCAGGCGTGCAGGCGCAATGCCGCCGGCTTGGCCAAGGCTTTTAAGCTCGCGGGCAAAGTGTTGCCGGGTGATGTGGCCCTGCTCGCCGAAGGATGGGAACAGCCATTTCGATTCCGCATCCCGGCCGGCATCGGCGCGCAGTTTGAGATACTCGGCCATGGCGCGCTTGGCCGCCTGGTTGAGCGGCACCAAGCGCTCCTTAGCCCCCTTGCCGCGCACCACCAGCATTCTCTGGTCGCGCCGCGCAGCTGCTGCCGGCAGCGCCACCAGTTCGGAGACACGTAAGCCGGTAGCATAGACCACTTCCAGTAGGCACAGCAGCCGCGCCGAGCGCAAGCGTTGCGCCGGCGGCGACTTCTCATCTTCGGCATGACCGCGCGCCTGCGTCAGCAACTTGTCGACTTCGGCGATCGAGAGAACCTTGGGAAGCGTGCGCGCGCGCTTGGGTCCTTCCAGCACGGCGGCCGGATCGTCGCTGCGTTTTCCTTCGGCGTAGAGAAACCTGTAGAGCTGCCGAACCGCCGACAGTCGCCGCGCCAGCGACGATGCCTTGAAGCCGCGCTCGGCGAGGCTTGCGAGAAATCCGCGCAAGTCGTCGGTGGAAGCATTCGCAATGGAGCGCCTGCCCGCATGCAGATGCAACACAAGGTCGGCGAGGTCGTTGCGATAGGCTGAAAGCGTGTTTTCGCCGGCGCCGCGCTCGGCCGCCAGCATGTCGAGGAACAGTTCGACCAGCGTTTCGTCGGATGCGTTTGGCCGGCGGGTCATCGCCTTGCCAGTTCTTGTTCGCGCATGATCTTTTCCGAAAACCGATTCCCGCTTTTCGGGATCATGCGCCGGGTCAACGTGGCGGCTTGAGGAACCGGTCGGGCGGAACGCTCACCGTGATCTCGCGCGGCTTATAGGGCACGAAGGTGGCGAGCGAGAACACCGCGACATAGCCGATGGCGCCCAAGAGGCCGATGAATACGAGAAATCTGAATAAACTCGGCATGTTCGAATTCCGGTAGCCGCCTGCATCCTTGATCGTTCAGGCCAATTTGGCGCGAGTACGATCACGTTCCTTAACCTGTGACAAGAGCCGCCATCGCGGGCGCCCCGATTCTGGTATAGAAGCGTGGCTTCGATTTGGAAATCTAACATGGTTAAAACGGCGACTCAAAAATCGGAAGAAAATGGCCTGGAATCGGCCATCATCGCCGCGCTTGGCAGCCGTTCCGTCGTGCTCGTCGGCATGATGGGCGCCGGCAAGTCGTCGGTCGGCCGCCGTCTTGCCGCCAGGCTGACGATCCCGTTCGTCGATGCCGATACCGAGATCGAGAGCGCCGCCGGCATGACGATTCCCGAGATTTTCGAGAAGCACGGCGAGCCCTATTTCCGCGCCGGCGAGGCGCGCGTGATCGCCCGGCTCCTGGACAACGGGCCGCAGGTGCTGTCGACCGGGGGCGGCTCAGTGACCAATCAGGGCACGCGTGACCTGATCCACATCAAGGGGATATCGATCTGGCTGAAGGCCGATATCGACGTATTGATGAAACGGACCAAGCGGCGCAATGACCGGCCGCTGGCCGACAGGATCAAGGAGTTGATGCCGCTGCGCGAGCCGCTCTATGCGCTGTCCGACATTGTCGTGCAGTCGCGCGACGAGCCGCACGACACCATCGTCGACGAGATCATCGCCGGCTTGGTGAAGCAACTCGGCATCGTGGCCGCGGAGCGCGAGCCATGACTGCGCAGCCGCGCGCTTCCGAGCCGATCGTGGTGCAGGTTGCGCTGGGGACGCGCGCCTATGACATCGTCATCGGTCGCGGGCTCATTGCCTCGCTCGGAGAGCGCATCAAGGCGCTGCGGCCGGGCGCCAAGAGCGCGATCGTCACCGACCAGACCGTTGCCAAGCATCATCTGGCGGCCACCGAAGCCGCATTCAATTCCGCCGGCATCGAGCATTCGGCGATTGTCGTGCCGCCCGGCGAGGTCTCCAAAAACTTCGCGACATTCGGGACAGTTTGCGAGGCGATCATCGCGGCGCGCATCGAGCGCGGCGATCTCGTCATTGCGCTTGGCGGCGGCGTGATCGGAGACCTTGCGGGCTATGCCTCGGCCAGCGTGCGGCGCGGGCTGGATTTCGTGCAGGTCCCGACCTCGCTGCTGGCGCAGGTCGACTCTTCGGTGGGCGGCAAGACCGGTATCAATTCTCGCCATGGCAAGAATCTGGTCGGCGCCTTTCACCAGCCGGTCATGGTGATTGCCGATACCGCGCTGCTCGATACTTTGCCTACCCGCGAATTCCGCGCCGGCTATGCCGAGGTCGCCAAATACGGCCTGCTCGGCGACGCCGCTTTTTTCACTTGGCTGGAGGCCAACTGGCGGGATGTCTTTTCCGGCGGGCAAGCCTCCGGGAACTTTGCCCGCGAGCACGCCATCGCGGTATGCTGCCGCGCCAAGGCGGCAATCGTTGCGCGCGACGAGCGCGAGACCGGCGAGCGCGCGCTGCTCAATCTCGGCCACACTTTCGGGCACGCGCTGGAAGCGGGCGCCGGCTTCTCCAGCCGGCTTCTGCATGGCGAGGCGGTGGCGCTCGGCATGGCACTGGCGTTCGAGTTCTCCGCCCGCAAGGGCCTGATTTCCGCCGCTGACGCCGCGCGCGCCTGCGCTCATCTTGCGGCGGTCGGCCTGCCGACCCATCTGAAGGATGTCCCCGGCGGGGCGCCGGGCGTCGATGCTTTGATGGAATTGATTGCGCAGGACAAGAAAGTGAAACGCGGTAAGCTCACCTTCATCCTGGTGCGCGGCATTGGGCAGGCGTTTGTCGAGAGCGACGTTAATGCGGCCGAAGTGCGCGCATTCCTTGCTGACAAACTTAGTGCGTGATCCCGATAATTGCGCTGATTCAAACTGAACAGATCAGAGTTTAAATAGATGGAAGCCCACGACTGGCTCGCTCTCGTCATCGTTTTCGTGTTGTTGCTGCTGTCGGCGTTCTTTGCCGGCAGCGAGACCGCGCTTACGGCCTCATCGCGCGCCAGCATGACGCGGCTGGAAAAGCACGGCAACAAACGCGCCGCCATCGTCAACCGCCTGTTGGCGCAACGCGAGCGGCTGCTCGGTGCGCTGCTGTTTGGCAACAACGCGGTCAATATCGCCGCCTCCGCGTTGGCTACCGGCGTGCTGCTGGCCTGGTTCGGCCATGCCGGCGTGGTCTATGCCACGGTGGTGATGACGATTGTCGTAGTCGTGTTCTCCGAGGTGCTGCCGAAGACGGCGGCGTTCAACGCCCCCGACCGCATCGCACTCGCAGTTGCGCGCCCGATCTACTGGTTCGTCAAGTTATTCGGTCCGGTGCTGATGATGATCGAGGCGCTGGTGCGCTGGCTGCTCAAGCTCGTCGGTATGACGGTCGGCGAGGACCAGCAGGTGCTTTCGGCGCGCGAGGAATTGCGCGGCGCGGTCGATCTCCTGCACCGCGAAGGCGACGTGGAAACGGTCGACCGCGACATGTTCGGCGGCGTGCTCGATCTGCGCGAATTGGCGGTGTCGGACGTAATGATTCATCGCACCAACATGATCACGTTGAACGCCGACGATAAGCCCGAGGACGTGGTCAACGCGGTGATCGCTTCGCCGGTCACCCGCCTGCCGATGTGGCGCGACAATCCGGAAAACATCGTCGGCATCCTGCATGTCAAGGATCTACTGCGCGCGCTGCATGCGGTCGATGGCGACGCCTCCAAGGTCGACATCGCCTCGCTGATGGCGGCACCGTGGTTCGTGCCGGACACGCGGCCGGTGTCGGAACAACTCAAGGCGTTTCGCCGCCGCAAGACGCCGTTCGCGCTGGTGGTCGATGAGTACGGCGAGGTCGAAGGGCTGGTAACACTGGAGGATATTCTGGAGGAGATCGTCGGCGATATCACCGACGAGCACGATGTCGCCGTGCCGGGTGTGCGGCGCCAGCCGGACGGCTCGGTCAATGTCGACGGCGCCGTGCCGATCCGCGACCTCAACCGCGTCATGGACTGGAACCTGCCGGACGAGGAAGCGACCACCATCGCAGGTCTGGTCATTCATGAAGCGCGCTCGATCCCGGAAGTAGGGCAGAGCTTCACCTTCCACGGCTTCCGGTTCAGGGTGCTTCGCCGCAGCCGCAATCGAATCACCGCGCTGCGCATCCAGCCCCTTGCGCGCAAAGCCGCGACGAAGGCAGGATGACGCCGCAAACGCGTCCGCCAAATTGGTGGCGTGTGGTCTTTTCCGAAAACCGGTTCCCACTTTTTCGGGATCACGCGCTGGAACGCGATAACGGCTGGGGAGTTTTCTGTGACATCATCGATGATTTTGTTTCGCCGCGCGCGCATCGTGGCGCTGGGCGCACTGATTTCAGTTTGCGTTGGCGTCGTCGCGCAGGCGCAGAATTATCCCGATCGGCCGGTTCACCTGATCGCGCCGTTCCCGGCCGGCGGCCTTGCCGACGTGCTCGCGCGCGCGATCGGCGATGAGTTGTCGCGCACGCTCGGCCAGCCGGTAATTGTCGAAAACCGCGCCGGTGCCGGCGGCAATGTCGGCGCCGAAGTCGTCGCCCGCTCGACACCCGACGGGTACACGTTGTTGATGACGTCGGCCGGCATCCTGACCGCCAACCAATTCCTCTATGTCAAGATGCCGTTCGATCCGGAGAAGGACTTTGTCCCGGTCTCGAACGTCGCCGACATGCCGATGATGGTGGTGGTCAACCCGAAGGTCGAGGCCAAGAATTTGCAGGAGTTGGTCGCGCTGGCGCGGGCCAATCCCGACAAGCTCAATTTCGGCTCGCCCGGCATCGGTACCACCGGCCATCTCGGGCTGGCGCTGTTCATGCATGCAGCGAAAATTAAGCTCACGCATATCCCGTACAAGGGCGCGGCGCCCGCGATCACTGATTTGCTGGCGGGACAGATCGACGGCGTAGTGGACAACCCGCCGACCGTGCTGGCGCAAATCAATGCCGGCAATCTGCGCGTGCTGGCGGTGGCGGCAAAGCAGCGGATGGCCTTGTTGCCCGACCTGCCGACCGCGGCCGAAGCCGGCGTCGCCAATTACGAGGCGTTGTCGTGGTTCGGCGTGGTGGCGCCGGCCGGCACACCGCCCGCGATCGTCGCGCGGCTGCATAAGGAGATCGCCGCGGCGGTGGCTCAGCCTGCATTGCGCGAGCGTTTCGCCAAGTCCGGCGCGCGGCTGCTCGGCAATAGCCCGGACGAATTCGCCAAACAGATTCGCGACGATCGAAAGATGTGGGGCGACGTCATTGCCGCCGCCGGCATCACGGCGCAATGATCTAGCGGCGTCGCTTCCCGACAATCGGACCGGGTCGCCTCACTTGGGACAAGGCCAAGCAGCGGCCAGGGCGGTGGCTGCGAGTTGATGAAAATTTCTTTGCAGTTGTTCTGGATGGCTCTTGAGGTGGTCCGTGATGATTAGGACCATCTGATTGGACGAAACCTTATTGTCTGCTTTGGGGCAAACGGCGAATTCCGGTTTGAAAAACGGTTCGAGATTCGAGATTGCCGTGACGGCCCCAAAACATATGGCGGCCTTTTGTAGCTGCCTGGCGGCCTCCTCCGAATCGGCGGCGGGACGCTTGCCTTTAACGATATCGGCTGCCGCCAGGCAGCTCGGAAAATACACCCGCGCGCTGCTCGTGTCGTTTTGGGCTTGAGCCTGTGTTTCGATCAGCAAGGCAGCGACAATCGCGATCCAATGCTTCATTGCATCCCCCAAAATTTGCGTGCCCCGATCGCGCCCGACAGCGGGTGCCGACGCGCCACGCTTTAGGAACCCCCGCCCTCGTCCGGCGCCGAGGCGTGTATGGCAAGCGCGTGAACGCCGCCTGCCAGCTCATCCGAAAGAATCCCGTTAATCATGCGATGGCGCTCGATTCGGGTCTTTCCTTTGAAGGCCGGAGACACGATATAGACTCTGAAATGTGTCTGTCCGCCCGGACGGTGTCCGGCGTGGCCTTCATGCTGGCGGGATTCGTCTTCCACCTTGAGGCTTTGCGGAGCGAAAGCCTCGGTCAACTTCTTTGTGATGAGATCGGCGGTGCGCATGCTGCCCGCTTAGAAGAGGGCAAGCGTGCGGTCAATGGCACTTCCTGGCGGAATCAAGTCGATGAATTGTTGTCAAGTCTTGAAGGTGTCGCCGGTTAAGGCGCATAATGTCCGGTCATGAAATCCGAATCGAAATCCAACTCGTCGTTATTCGATAAAATCCGCGTCAAACCGGACAAGGATCGCCGCGCCAAGACCGCGGGGCCGGTCTGCGAATGGCATGGCTGCAAGGAGAAGGCGACCAATAAGGCGCCCAAGGGCCGCGGCAGCGACAAGGAATATTGGAACTACTGCCTCAAGCATGCGCGCGAATACAACCAGTCGTACAATTTTTTTGCCGGCATGAACGACGCCGCGGTGCTGGCCTTCCAGAAGGACGCACTGACCGGTCACCGGCCGACCTGGAAGATGGGAACCGGCAAGCAGAAAATTCGTCCCGATCTGGGCGCGCTTGGCGAGGGCGACGATCCGTTCGGGCTGTTCGGCGCAGGGATGCGCACCGAGCAGAAGAAGCAGACCGAAAAGCGCCAGATCCGCAATGCCGAGCGCAAGGCGCTCGATAAACTTGGCCTCGATGTCGGCGCCACGCCGCAACAGGTGAAGGTGCGCTTCAAGGAACTGGTGAAGCAATTCCACCCGGATGTGAACGGCGGCGACCGCTCCACCGAGGAGCGGCTAGTCGAGGTTATCCAGTCCTACAACTATCTCAAGTCGGCCGGTTTCGGCTGAGCACTTAGTTTTCCCTCCCGCGCGAAGCGCGGTGAGGGATAAACAGCAAAAGCAACCCAGCCCCGCCTTCCGCACAGGCTCGATAATACCTATCTCATTGATATAATTGATGGTGTTATTCGCGGCGGCCGGGTTTTTTGCAGCGCCCGCGTCTGCTAAGTTGCCGCCGCCATCAGCCGGACCGTTATCGAATCGGACCGCATCAGCGGCTTCGGGGACCCCGAAGCCACGGAGGAAAAATGAGTGCCGCAGTGGAGACCGTCGAGGGACTGCCCGACATGAAAGTGTCGATCCGGCAGCAATTCGGCATCGATAGCGATATGGAAGTGCCGGCTTATTCCAAGCCCGACGAGCATGTGCCCGAGATCGATCCAGATTATCGGTTCGACCGGCCGACCACGCTCGCGATCCTCGCTGGCTTCGCCAAGAACCGCCGCGTGATGGTCACCGGTTATCACGGCACCGGCAAGTCGACCCATATCGAACAGGTGGCGGCGCGGCTCAACTGGCCCTGCGTGCGCGTCAACCTCGACAGCCACATCAGCCGTATCGACCTGATCGGCAAGGACGCCATCGTCATCAAGGACAATCAGCAGATCACGGAATTCCGCGACGGCATCCTGCCGTGGGCGCTGAAGCACAATATCGCGCTCTGCTTCGACGAATACGATGCCGGTCGGCCGGACGTGATGTTCGTGATCCAGCGCGTGCTGGAAGTGGCGGGAAAGCTGACGCTGCTCGACCAGAACAAGGTGATCAAGCCGCATCCCTCGTTCCGCCTGTTTGCGACCGCCAATACGGTCGGCCTCGGCGATACCTCCGGCCTCTATCACGGCACCCAGCAGATCAACCAGGGCCAGATGGACCGCTGGTCGATCGTCACCACGCTGAATTATCTGCCGCACGACAACGAAGTGGAGATCGTGCTGGCGAAGGCCAAGCATTATCGCAACGAGCAGGGCCGCGACATCGTCAACAAGATGGTGCGGGTCGCCGACCTGACCCGCAACGGCTTCATGAACGGCGACATCTCGACCGTGATGAGCCCGCGCACGGTGATCATCTGGGCGGAGAATTCCGAGATCTTCAACGATATCGGTTTCGCCTTCCGGCTCACCTTCCTCAACAAATGCGATGAGCTGGAGCGGCCGATCGTGGCCGAGTTCTATCAGCGCTGCTTCGGCGTCGAGTTGCCGGAATCCTCGGTGAACGTGGCGCTGTCGTGATTGTCGTCCCCGCGAAGGCGGGGACCCATAACCCCGGTGGTGAGATAGAGTCGAGACGTCAGTGAGTATGGGTTCCGGGCTCGGCGCGTCGCGCCGCTCCGGAACGACGGAAGATAAAATGGCGTCCAACATCAAGAGCAAGCCGTCGTCGAAGGAATCGCCGACCGAGCCGTTCAAGCGGGCGGTCACCGGGTGCCTGCGCGCGCTGGCGCGCAAGCCCGATCTGGAAGTTTCCTTCGCTGCCGAGCGCCCCGGCCTGATGGGCGGCAAAGTGCGGCTGCCGGAGCCGCCGCGCAAATTGAGCAAGGCCGAAGCGGCGATCGTGCGCGGTCATGCCGATTCGATTGCCTTGCGGGTTGCCTGCCACGATGCGGCGTTGCATCGCCGCCTGCAGCCGGCCGGTCAGCAGGGGCGGGCGGTGTTCGAGGCGGTCGAGCAGGCCCGCGTCGAGGCAATCGGCGCGCGGCGCATGGACGGCGTGGCCATGAATCTCGACCGCCATGCTGGACGAGCGCTTCCATCGCGGAAAATTCGACGAGATCACCGAACGCGCCGACGCGCCGATCGAGGACGCACTGGCGTTGCTGGTGCGCGAGCGCCTCACAGGCCTGGCGCCGCCGGCCGCCGCCAAGAAACTGGTCGATCTCTGGCGTCCGCTGATCGAGGACCGCGCCGGGCGCAATCTCGACCGACTCGAAAATCTGCTCGAGGACCAGCGCCAGTTCGGCGACGCGGTGCACGATCTACTCGATGCGCTCGAGATGGGCGAAGACCGCAGCCGCGACTCCGAGGACGAAGAAGAGGAAGGCGAAGAGGATAAGCGCAAGCAGGAATCCGGCGAGGACGGCGACGCCGCCGATAGCGACGAGACGCAGCGCATGAGCATGGAGGACACCCAGGTGTCCGCCGAGGATATGCCCGATTCGGCTTCCGAAGCCGTCGAGTCGCCGACCGCCGACATGGCCGACGACAGCGACATGGGCGATGCCGAAACGCCGGGCGAGCCGCAGCGGCCGCGCCAGTTCGGCGCCAACGAGCCGCGCGGGCCGGACTACCGCGCCTTCACCATCAAGTTCGACGAGACCGTGGCGGCCGAGGACCTGTGCGAGCCGGAGGAACTGGATCGCCTGCGCAGCTATCTCGACAAGCAACTGTCGAATCTGCAGGGCGTTGTGGCGCGTCTCGCCAACCGGCTGCAACGCCGATTGATGGCGCAGCAGAACCGCTCCTGGGAGTTCGACCTCGAGGAAGGCCAGCTCGATCCGGCGCGGCTGTCGCGCATCATCATCGACCCGATGCATCCGCTCTCGTTCAAGGCCGAGAAGGACACCGAATTCCGCGACACGGTGGTGACGCTGCTGTTGGACAATTCCGGCTCGATGCGCGGGCGCCCGATCACGGTTGCCGCAACCTGTGCCGATATTCTCGCGCGCACGCTCGAGCGCTGTGGCGTCAAGGTCGAGATTCTGGGCTTCACCACGCGCGCCTGGAAGGGCGGCCAGTCGCGCGAGCATTGGCTCACCGCCGGCAAGCCGGCCAATCCCGGCCGCCTCAACGATCTGCGCCACATCATCTACAAGTCGGCCGACGCGCCCTGGCGGCGCGCGCGCAAGAATCTCGGGCTGATGATGCGCGAAGGCCTGCTCAAGGAGAACATCGACGGCGAGGCGCTCGACTGGGCGCATAAGCGCCTGCTCGCGCGCTCCGAGCAGCGCAAGATCCTGATGATGATCTCCGACGGCGCGCCGGTCGACGATTCCACGCTGTCGGTCAATCCCGGCAATTATCTCGAACGTCATCTGCGCTGGGTGATCGAGGAGATCGAGACCCGCTCGCCGGTCGAGCTGATCGCCATCGGCATCGGCCATGACGTGACGCGCTACTACCGGCGCGCCGTTACCATCGTCGATGCCGAGGAACTGGGCGGCGCCATGACCGACAAGCTGGCCGAGTTGTTCGAGGAGAACGCGGCCACCGAACGGCCAACCGCGCGCGGCCGCGCGCGCAGGCGCGTCGCTTGAGGCTGCCGCACCTCATTTCCTGAGCGTCACCGATAACGGCTCCTGGCTGCGCGGCCGCATCGTCTACTCCGAAGGCGTCCCAACCGGCATCGCCGACGCCGAGATGGCGCCGATCCTCGGGGCCGACGGCAAGCCGCTCGCCGCGCGCGGCTGGTACGACACCGAATCGCTCACGCAAATGGACGGCATGGCCTATATCGGGCTCGAACGGGTCGAGCACATCGTGCGCTTCAACTATCGCTGCGACGGCCTCTCGCGCGCGGGGAACCGATCGCGGTGCCGCGCGATTTCAAAACCTTCGCCTACAACAAGAGCCTGGAATGCCTGTTGGGGCCGCCGAAGGATTCCAGCCTCGCCGGCAATCTCATCGTCATCACCGAGCGCAGCCTCGACAGTGCCGGCAATCATCGCGCCTTCTTGCTCAAGGGCAATGAGGTAGCGCGCTTCAGCGTCAAGCGCAGCGACGACTTCGACGTCACCGATTGCACGATGCTGAATGGCAGCCGACATGCTGCTGCTCGAGCGCCGCTACTCGCCGGCGCGCGGCGTCGCCATGCGCATCCGCCGCATTCCGCTTAGCCTCATCAAGCCGGATGCGCTAGTCGACGGCAGAATATTGATCGATGTCGATCTCGCCTACCAGATCGACAAGATGGAAGGTATCGCGGTGCACCGCAACGCGCGCAACGAGGCGATCATCACGCTGGTGTCGGACGACAATTTCTCATTCATCCAGCGCAATCTGCTGCTGCAGTTCAGGCTGGTGGGGGAGTGACCACCACCGTCATGGCCGGGCTTGTCCCGGCCATCCACGCCTTCCACTAAAATAAGTTGAGCCAAAAACGTGGATGCCCGGCACAAGGCCGGGCATGTCGATCGAGCGTCAGCCGTGAGTGAACTTACCCCGCCGCCGGAGCGGGCGCAGCCTCAGCCTTCGCCTGCTTCTTGGCGATCGCGCGCTTGAGCTCGAGCATCTTCGGCGCCAGTTCGTCGTCCTTGGCCTTGAGCAGGAAGGCGTCGAGCCCGCCGCGATGGTCCACGGTCTTGAGCGCATTGGCCGACACCCGCACGCGCACGCTGCGGCCAAGCGAATCCGAGATCAACGTCACATTGCGCAAGTTCGGCAGGAACCGCCGCTTGGTCTTGTGGTTGGAGTGGCTCACTTTGTGGCCGACCAGGGGCTTCTTACCGGTCAGATCGCAACGCCAGGACATGGCAAATTCCTCGAAAATCGACGGCGCAGCGCAGCGCCGGTCAGCTTATTTATTTGGAAGACGCCGGACGTATAGAGAGAGGGCCGCAAAGCGTCAAGCCGAGGTTTTAATGGTCATTTTACGCGTGTGCCGCCCCGGCGCCAGCGCCGATCACAGATTTGACTCATTCGACAGCGACGAACCGGCTCGCCGCCGGAGGCGTTTATCCCCGCAACTCGTTTGCCCAGCTTTTTCCGGACCGCTTCGCGTGCCGGACCGCGTCACGGATGATATATCTGTCATCCGGCAGTGCTATAGCCGCCGGCGCCGGCGTTATGGAGGGTTCAAGTCTCGTGCTGGCCTTGCGGAAAACCATGAGATTCGGCGTGCTGTTGACCGGCGCATTGGCATTGGCGCTCGCGGCCGCTCCCGCCTGGGCGCAGGGCAAGCTGGATGCCCGCTACACGGTGACGCTGGCCGGCATTCCGATCGGCAGCGGCAATTGGACGATCGATATCACCGACACGAACTACAATGCCTCGGCGACCGGCGGGACTACGGGCCTGATGCGCGCCTTCACCGGCGGGGAGGGCACTACGGTCGTTCATGGCAAGCTCAACGGCGGCCATCTGCTGTCCTCGAATTATTTGGCGACCGTCGTCACCAGCAAGAAATCGGAAGAGATCAAGCTCACAGTCAACAATGGCAATGTCACGGATTTCAAGATCACGCCGCCGATGGAGAAGGATCCGGAGCGCGTACCGGTCAAGGAAGAGCATCAGCACGGCATCCTCGATCCGATGACCGCCTCGCTGATGCGCATGCCGGGCAATGGCGATCTGCTGTCGGCGGAAGCCTGCCAGGGTACGGTCGCGGTGTTCGACGGGCGGCTGCGCTACGACCTGCAACTTGCGTTCAAGCGTATGGACAAGGTGAAGGCGGAAAAGGGCTATGCCGGCCCGGTGGTGGTCTGCGCGGTCTATTTTTCGCCGATTGCCGGCTTCAACCCGGGACGCTACGCGATCAAGTACATCTCGGAACTGCGCGATATGGAGGTCTGGCTGGCGCCGATCGCGGGCACGCGAGTGCTGGTGCCGTTCCGCGCGCAGGCGCCGACGCCGGTCGGCACGGCGGTCATGGAAGCCACCCAATTCGTCTCGGTCGCCACGTCGGGCAAGACGAACGGCAACGGGCCGAAGACGCAGTAGTCTTTATCGTCATCCTGAGGTGGCAGCGCAGCGGCCCTCGAAGGATGACAGCCCCTGAATCACGGGTCGTCGCCCTTCGAGGCCCACGACCGGCGGCCGTTCGCACCTCAGGGTGACGGCTCAGCGCTTGAACTCATGCCCCGAAGAGGAATCCTCACGCCGTTAATCTTTGGAAGCCCCTGACAGCCCTTGAATCGGCCGTCCGCTACCCGATCTTGTAGCCGGGCAGGCAAGCGTCGCCAGATATCGCCGTGAACGAACGCATACACCCCTCGAGTCAGTGATTCGGGCGCGGTTCGTTCCAGACTCGTTCTAATGCTTAACCGCGGGCCTCGCAGCCGTCGCATTGTGGTACAGCATGCCCGCCATAGAGCCTGGTTGGCGCATGATCCCGAAAAGTGCGTAGCGGTTCTCGGAAAAGATCACGCGCAATCAAAGCTCCCTGCCGCCAGTCCGGACGCGTAATGCCTATCTCTTTCTCCCCCCAACCGAGCCGAACCTCGCGCGCCCGCGGCGCCGGCGTCACCGCCGTGCTGGGGCCGACCAACACCGGCAAGACCCATCTCGCCATCGAGCGCATGCTGGCGCATTCGAGCGGCATGATCGGGCTGCCGCTGCGGCTGCTTGCGCGCGAGGTCTACAACAAGGTCGTTGACCGGGTCGGCAAGGACTCCGTGGCGCTGATTACCGGCGAGGAGAAGATCAAGCCGCCGAACGCGCGCTTCTGGGTGTCGACCGTCGAGGCCATGCCGCGCGACCTCGACGTGGCGTTCCTGGCGATCGACGAAGTGCAGCTCGGCGCCGATTTCGAGCGCGGTCACGTGTTCACCGACCGCATGCTCAATTTCCGGGCGCGCGAGGAAACTATGGTGCTGGGCGCAGCCACCGTGCGGCCGATGGTGGAGAAGCTGTTACCCGGCGCGCACATCATCAGCCGGCCGCGGCTGTCGAATCTGACTTATGCCGGCGAGAAGAAGCTCACGCGTTTGCCGTCGCGCTCGGCCATCGTCGCCTTCTCGGCCGATGAAGTTTACGCCATCGCCGAATTGATCCGCCGCCAGCGCGGCGGCGCTGCCGTTGTATTGGGCGCGCTCAGCCCGCGCACAAGAAACGCGCAGGTCGCGCTTTATCAGTCCGGCGATGTGGATTACCTGGTCGCCACCGATGCCATCGGCATGGGCCTCAATCTCGACGTCGATCATGTCGCTTTTGCCTCCGACCGTAAATTCGACGGTTACCAATTTCGCAAGCTCAATCCGGCCGAATTGGCGCAGATCGCCGGACGTGCCGGCCGCGCCACGCGCGACGGCACCTTCGGCACCACCGGCCGCTGCGATCCATTCGAGCCGGAATTGGTGCAGGCATTGGAAAGTCACGTCTTCGAGCCGATCCGGATGCTGCAATGGCGCAACACCGATCTCGATTTCGCTTCGATCGGGGCATTGCAGGCGTCGCTGGCGATGACGCCGCGCGAGGAAGGCCTCACCCGCGCGCCGACGGCGGAAGACATTCTCGTTTTGGAACATGCCGCGCGCGATGAGGATGTGCGGACGCTGGCGCGCAACCCGGTGGCAATCGAGCGATTATGGGATGCCTGCCAGGTTCCCGACTATCGCAAGATCGCGCCCGCCACCCATGCGGAATTGGTCGTCACCCTCTATGGATTCTTGATGCGAGAGGGTAACATCCCCACCGACTGGTTCAGTCAGCAGGTGGCCCAAGCCGACCGAACCGACGGCGACATCGACACACTCTCCAACCGGATCGCGCATGTCAGGACTTGGACTTTCATTGCCAACCGTCCGGATTGGCTTGCCGATCCGGAGCATTGGCAGGGGGTCGCCCGCGCGGTCGAAGACAAGCTGTCGGATGCGCTGCATGAACGTCTGGCCGAACGCTTCGTGGACCGCCGCACTAGCGTCTTGATGCGGCGGCTGCGAGAGAACGCAATGCTCGAAACCGAAATCGGAAAGTCTGGCGAAGTAACGGTCGAAGGCCATGTCATCGGCCGGCTGGAAGGATTCATGTTCGCGCCGGATGCCTCCGCCGCCGCCGGCTCCGAAGCCAAGGCGCTCAACGCCGCCGCGCAAAAGGTGCTGGCCGGCGAGATCGAGACGCGCGCCACGAAATTGTCGCAGGCCTCGAATGACCAGATCGTGCTGGCGAGCGACGGCGCGTTGCGTTGGACCGGCGATCTGGTCGGCAAGCTGATCTCCGGCGACGATGTTTTGCGGCCACGTGTGCGCGTCATTGCCGAAGAGCATTTGACCGGGCCGGCGAAAGAGCTGGTGCAGACGCGGCTCGATCTCTGGCTCAAGAATCACGTCGAGAAACTGCTGGCGCCGTTGTTCTCGCTGACTGCCGCCGACGACATCACCGGCATGGCGCGCGGCGTCGCGTTCCAACTGGTTGAATCGCTCGGCGTGCTGGAACGGCAGAAAGTATCGGAGGAGGTCAAGGGTCTCGACCAGCCGGCGCGCGCGACCTTGCGCAAATACGGCGTGCGCTTCGGCGCCTATCACATTTATCTGCCGGCGCTGCTGAAGCCTGCGCCGCGCGCGCTGGCCACGCAATTGTGGGCGCTCAAGCACGAGGCGCCGGACGCCCACGGCGTCAGCGAATTGCTGCATCTGGCCGGCAGCGGCCGCACGTCGATCCCGATCGACAAGGAAACGCCGAAGCCGCTCTATCGCACCGCCGGGTATCGCGTTGCCGGCGAGCGCGCGGTGCGCGTCGATATTCTGGAGCGGCTCGCCGATCTCATTCGCCCGGCGCTGTCGTGGCGCGAAACCTCACCCGGTCCGAAGCCGGACAGCGCATTCGACGGCCGCGGCTTTCTGGTTACAGGCGCGATGACCTCGCTCACCGGCGCCTCGGGCGAGGATTTCGCCTCGATCTTGCGCTCGCTCGGTTATCGTCTGGACCGGCGGCCTAAACCGGCCGCACCGGCTGAGGTCAAGCCGGCCGAAGGCGCGCGAGCCGCCGCACCGGAGACGACGCCGTCGCCGGACGCGCCTGCCGGCGACCCCGTGATCGCGGCGGCTCCGCTCGAGCCGTCGCCGGCACCGGACTTCTCTGCGGAATGCTTGCCGCTGGTGCCGGCCGAAGTGGCGGTAGCGCCGACCGCACCGCCGGCAGAACAAGCCGAGCCAGCCGCGCCAGAACAAAACATTTCCAGCGCCGCCGAACAGCCGGTACTCGCCAAAGAGCAGACGGAAGTCGGGGCAGATGTTACGGCAAAGACTGCAGAGGAAGCCGAGTTCGTCGATGTCTGGCGGCCTGCCGGCCGGTCCGAAAAGCGGCCGCACCGTCCGCGCCGCCAGCCGCGTCCGCAGCAAGCCGCAGCTCAAGCCGCTACTCCCGCGGGCGATGCCGCCACGCCTTCGTCGCCGGCCGAGACGGCAGCGTCTGCGGTAACCTCTTCAACGGACGAGACATCTTCCTCCGCCCGCCCCGATCGCAAGGATGGCCCCAATCGCCAGCAGCGGCAGGACCGCCACGAGCGTCAGCAGCGCATGGAGCGTCAAGCCAAGAGCTTTGGCCAGCGCAGCGAGCGTCAGGGCAGCGGCCCGCCGCGCGGCGACCGGCCGCGCCGCGACAAAGGCGACCGCGTCGAACGCGCCGAGCGCGAGCAGTATTACGCCAAGCCGCAGGGCGGCGGCTCGGATCGCAACAAGGCGCCGGATCCCAATTCGCCGTTTGCCAAGCTCGCAGCCCTCAAGCAGCAGCTCGAGCAGAACAGCAAAGAGCGGCAGTAAGGGACTTTGCCGTTTGGACCGGCAACGCATCGATAAATGGTTGTGGCACGCACGCATGGTGCGCACCCGCGGCGCTGCGGCAGAATTGACTGCGGCAGGCTATGTGCGGCTCAACGGCCAGCGCATGACGGCCGTGAGCCACCCGGTAAAGTTGGGCGACGTGGTCACGCTGGCGCTCGACCGCTCGGTTCGCGTGGTCCAGGTGGAGGGCTTTTGCGAGCGGCGAGGGGATGCGCCCGCCGCCCGCAAGCTTTATCGCGACTTGACGGAAAAGCCGGCCCGGCAGGCCCGATAGGGGGGCAGACCGGGCATGACGGCAGGTCATGTTGCGGCTTATCTGCCGTTACGTTAGGGAGCGCTGCTGAATTCGGCTCCGGAGTGCGGGATGACCTACGTCGTCAACGAAAGCTGCATCAAGTGCAAATACATGGACTGCGTCGAGGTCTGTCCGGTGGACTGCTTCTACGAGGGCGACAACATGCTGGTGATCCATCCGGACGAATGCATCGACTGCGGCGTCTGCGAGCCGGAATGCCCGGTTGACGCGATCAAGCCCGATACCGAGCCAGGCCTGGAGAAGTGGCTGGAATTGAACGCGGAATACGCGAAAACCTGGCCGAATATCACGGTCAAGCGGGAGCCGCCGCCCGATGCCAAGGAATGGGAGGGCAAGCCGGACAAGCTCAAGGAGTTCTCGCCCAAGCCCGGAATCGGCGACTGACCGGGGCTCCGCGAATCGGTTCCGGAGCTAATTACCGCCCGAAGCGGCCAAATGGCCTGCCGCACGGCTCGGCCGTTAACCGATTCGGCAAATTTGCAGAATTATTGCACCTGGATTGCACATTTGCATCGTCATAAGGCTTTGATTCTGGCCAAAAATGTGCTATATAATGAAAATATCCGATGATGATGAAAAACGCCGCCACGGATGCGCTCCCCCTCTCGGGAGCCTTATTTTTCGCGGCTACCACCCAAGGGTCTAGTCAGAGGGCGTGCATTCCACGCGTGAGCAGTGGCAGGAAAACCGCGTCAAAAAACTAAGAAAGGTTCCACCGGCATGAGCCGGAGAACAAAAAAGTCTGCCGGTGCGCGGCGGACCTCGCATGCCTCGCGCGGACCTGTCCGTACCGGGGCCCCCTCAGCCAAATTGGCCGGCAGCCGCAAGGCGGCCGGTGAAGGAGTTTTGCCCGGAATGCCCAGCAATAAGAAGACTACCCAGCGCCAAGGCTTCAAGACCAACGAATTCATCGTCTATCCCGCCCACGGGGTCGGCCAGATTCTGGCCATCGAGGAGCAGGAGATCGCCGGCGCCAAGCTGGAACTGTTCGTCATCAACTTCATCAAGGACAAGATGACGCTGCGGGTCCCCACCGCCAAGATCGTGTCGGTCGGCATGCGCAAGCTGGCGGAACCGCCGCTGGTCAAGCGCGCGCTCGAGACGCTCAAGGGCCGCGCGCGCATCAAGCGAACGATGTGGTCGCGCCGGGCGCAGGAATACGAAGCCAAGATCAATTCCGGCGACATCGTCGCCATCGCCGAGGTGGTGCGCGACCTGTTCCGGTCGGACACCCAGCCCGAGCAGTCCTATTCCGAGCGGCAGCTTTACGAAGCCGCCCTCGACCGGCTGTCGCGCGAGATCGCTGCGGTGCAGAAGATCACCGAGACCGAAGCGATCAAGGAAATCGAAGGGGCGCTCGCCAAGGGCCCTAGGCGCGGTCCGAAGCCCGCTGACGAGGCGGAGGCGGAACCCGCCACCGAGGAAGAGGCGGCCTGAAGGCCTCTCGATCGCGGCACGGACGTTAATCAAAAGCCCGGCGGAAACGCCGGGCTTTTTTCATTCTGCGATCGTTGCGGCCGTCTTCTACGGACTCGCTCCCAGTTGCTTCAGCATGGCGGCGGCATTTCTCTGGCTCGGATTGATCTTCAGCGCCTGGCGATAATCCGCGACGGCGCCGTCTTTGTCGCCGGCATCGTCACGGGCGTTGCCGCGATTGCTGTAGGCGTCGGCATTGTCCGGCTCGAGACGGATGGCCTCGCTATGGTCGGCGATGGAGTCGTCGAACTGCTTCAGCCCGCGATAGGCATTGCCGCGGCCGGTATAACCGGACGCCGACTTGGGCGCATATCTTATCGATTCGCTGAAATCCGCCACTGCGAGTTCGAACTTGCCCAGCCGCCGGTACATGCTGCCGCGCTGCAAGTGAATGTCGGCGCGGTTTTCGTCGCTGCCGCCTTGCGCTTCGATCAGAACGGTGCAGGCTTTTATGATGCGTTCGATGTCCTTGCGGTCGAGATTGACCCCGGCAACCGGAAAAACGCATTCCGAGAAATTGCGCTTCGCGGTCTCCGGCGAAATCGGCCGTCGCGGCGGCTCACTCAACGCGCCGATCTTCTTCAGCCCTTCAATCGCGGGCGGAAAGTTGGCCACCAGTTGCAGCGCTTTGTCGAGCGAGAGGATGCCGGCGGCCCGCTTGCCCATGTCGTTCAGGGTCTGCCCGCGATTGACGTAGGCGATCGGATGCTCGGGCTCGAGCTCGATGGCCTTGTCGAAGTCGGCGAGCGCGCGCGGATATTCCTTGAGGAAGCTGAGCGCGCCGCCGCGGTTGGTGTAGACGCCGCCTTCGCTGGGATCGAGGCGGATCGCCTCATCGAAATCGGAAACCGCGCCCGTGAAATCCTGCGTCGCCATGCGGATGAAGCCGCGCCCCTTCCAGCCGCCCGTATTGGCTGGCGCAAGGCGAATGGCTTCGCTGTAGTCGGCGGCGGCGGCTTTGTAGTCGGTCTTGTTGCGCTCGGCGTCACCGCGATTGAGCAAGGTGCCAACGTCGTTCGGTGCGAGCTTGAGTTTCTCGCTATAGTCGGCGATGGCGAGGTCGTAGGCGCCTTTGCGGTAGTAGGCGCGGCCGCGGTAGTTGTAGATGTCGACGCCCAAGCCCGGCGCGCGCCGCAGCGCCTCGCTGTAGTCGGCGATGGCGCGGTCGTATTGGCCGAGATTGAGCAGCGCGCTGGCGTGGACGTAGTAGGCCAGCGGCAAAGCGGGATCTAGCTTCAAGGCCTGCTCGGCGTCGGCGAGCGCGCGGTCGTGCTTGCCGGCAACGTTCCAGAAATTGGCGCGGTTCACGTAGCCTTGCGCAAAGCCCGGCTCGATCTTGATCGCCTGGTCGAGATCCTGCTCGGCCTGGCCGAGATTGCGCTTGAGGGTCAGGGCAAAGCCGCGCTCGGCATAGGCGGCGGCGAGTTCATGGCCACTTGCACTGCCGGCCGCGATCATGGCCGAGCAGCGGGTGACCCAGTCGTCGGGGGAGCCCGCCCCGCTGCACACCGGGCGCTGGGCCATGGCCGGCGATGGCGAAAAGGCAAGCAGTGCGCCGAGACAGGCGAAAATGGCCAGTCCGTATTTTGCGTTCCGGATATTCATGACCATCCCCCAGTGCATTCCAACCGCCCCGAAAACCCAGCCTAATTTGCCTCATTCCGGCGCCGCGCGACAAATGCCAGCAATGGGCGCGCCAGATTGCCGTCGCCTTGAACCGGATGCCGCCCTGGGCCGACTTAAGACCATGCGGCTACCCTTGGGTCGCCATCATGGTCCAAGGGGTTCAAAATCGGTTCAATCGAGGGGAGGAATGTCATGAAATACAGCGCGATCGCGGCCTTTGCGATTGCCGCGGGCTTTACGCTGGCAGGCCTGGCGCTCGGCGGCACCGCCAGCGCGGCAGACGACGATGCCAACAGCGAGGCCAATGCCAAGCGGGTGTTCGCCGAAAATTATGCCGCCAAGGGAAAATCCTACGCCTGTTTCGTGCGCCGCTACGATGCTGCGCATCTCGCCCAGCATCGCCGGCAGAAGGTGACGGCGATGAAGCTGCTGGTCAGCGCCGAGCTGGTGCCGGAGGACAATGCGCTGAATTATTCGTTCACGTTGGCCACCAAGGTGCGCGACCGCAAAACCGAACTCAATTCCGGCGGCTCCTGCGGCCATCCCTCGATCACCGAGGATTTCGGCCGGCAAGCTGCAGCTCGGCTGCGGGGTCGACTGCGACGGCGGCGGCGTCAGCATCATCATGGTGAACGACGACAAATCGGTGCATGTCGAGATCGAGCGCGTCGCCATGTGGAGCAATGCCAAGGACGACGACGAACGCATCAGCTTCAGCAGCGGCGCCGACGACCGCCTGTTCCGGCTCGATCGCACCAAACTCAACGAATGCAGCGACCTGATTCCCAAGGATGAAGACGAAGAGCCGCCGACCCAGTGATCGGCCACCGAAGGAGCCTGCAATGCACCGACGCAATATCCTTATGGGCGCGCTGTCCGGCATCGGCGGTCTGTTGGCCGCGGCAGACGCGACCCGCGCCAGGGCCGCGACGCCGGCCGCTCCCGACAAGACCAAGGTCGTTTATCATCTGTCCGATCTCGACAAGGTCAGTTTCGTCCTGGGAAATATCCGTAACCATTTCGACGGCATGGGCGGCCCCGACAAAGTGACCATCGCCTTGGTTGTGCATGGGCCCGCGCTCAAGGCCTTTTATGCCTCGGCAGCCAATCCGGATCTTGCCCACCGCGTGGGCGAATTCGCCAAGACCGGGCTGGAACTCAACGCCTGCGGCAACACCATGCAGGCCTCGAAGATCACGCTGACCGATCTGTTGCCCGGCTTTATCGCGGCCGAGCGCGGCGGCGTCGTGCGCATCGCCGAGTTGCAGTCGATGGGCTATGTCTATTTGAGGCCGTGAGCGCCCGCGCGCGGCTATTTGCCGGGCGCGCCGGCCGCGCTACACTGCCGGTCAACCATCCAATCCACGATCAAGGGATTACACGATGACCGCCATTCGCGGCTATGTCGCGCCGACCACGGAGACCGATGCGCTCGGCGTGCATTCACTCGACCAGTTCGTTCTTGCTGTGCCTGATGCGAGCGTAGCGGAGAATTTCTACGGCAGTTTCGGCCTTGATGTGCGGCGCGACGGCAACGCGCTGGCGATCAAGACCTTCGGTCATGAACACCGTTGGGGCTCGGTGGTGGAGGGCAAGAGCAAGGCGCTGCATCACCTGTCGTTCGGCTGCTACGCCGACGACCTGCCGCGGCTGAAGGCGCGCATCGAGGGCGAGGGCATCAAGCTCATCGATCCGCCGCCCGGCTTTGCGAGCAACGGCTTCTGGTTCCGCAATCATGAAGACGTGCTGATGGAGATCAAGGTCGGGCCCAAGGTGTCGCCCGATCAGAAGGCCGGCAGCGAGTGGATCACCGTCGGCCCCGGGCGGGCCGCCGCCACCATTCGCGAAAAATCGCCGCTGGTGCGGCCGCGCCGGTTATCGCACGTGCTGATCTTCACCGCCGACGTCGACGCCTCGATCAAGTTCTACGAGCGCACGCTTGGTCTGCGATTGTCGGATCGCGCCTCCGACCTCGTCGCCTTCATGCACGGCATTCACGGCAGCGATCACCATCTGCTAGCGCTCGTGAAGTCCTCGGCTCCCGGCTTCCACCATTGCAGCTGGGACGTGGCCAGCGTGCAGGACATCGGGCTCGGCGCCATGCGCATGCACGACAAGGGCTGGCAGAAGGGCTGGGGTCTCGGCCGCCACGTGCTTGGCTCGAATTATTTCCATTACGTCATGGATCCGTGGGGCAGCTTTTCGGAATATTCCTGCGACATCGACTACATTCCGAAAGAGGAACGCTGGCCGTCGGCCGACCACAAGCCGGAGAATTCGTTCTATCTCTGGGGCCCGGACGTGCCGCGCGAGTTCACGCTCAATCCCGAAGCCGGCGAGAGTTGACGATACCAAGCCCTCACTCCACCACGATCTTAACTCTGTCGCCCGGCTTGAGCCGATCGGACGCGCCGAGGCCGTTGAGCACGCGGAAGCGGTCGAGCGGGTGATCGGCGATCGCCATCTGGCGCGCCAGTCTGTCGACGCTGTCTTGCGCGCCGACCGCGACGATTTTCAGATGCAGCGGATGCACCTGCTCGCTTTCCTGCAGACTCATGCGGCGGAAGGTGGCGACCGACTCGCGGAATGAACGGTCGACCGCGGCGGTCCTGTTCTTGGCCGCGAAGATGAAGCGATAGACGTCGCTGCCGAAGCGGACGGCGAACAGCCGGAACGACCATTGCTCGCCGCCGGCGGTCGCCGTCGCCGCCGGAAAGCCGCTGATGGTGAGTTCCTCAACGCTGGCGGGCTCGACCTTCTCCATCCAGCCCGATTTCAGGTAGTCGGGCAGCGACTGCTCGGCCGGAACGGATACGACATCCAAGCGCAAAGCCTCGCCGCCGCCGTCCTTGAGGCCGAGCACCGCCTGCGCGGTATTGTCGAGCGAGAAGCCCGGCGGCGCCATAAAGGTGAAGCCGAGCTTGGGATGCAGGAATTTCCGGCCGCGCGCGAAGCCCTCGCTCGGGTCCTCGCCGTAGATCACGCCGTCGAGGCTGGCGAGATATTCGGCGCGGTCGGCTTCGCCGTTGCCGGGGCCGCTGAACTGGCGGGCGTTGGCGAGCGCGTTCTTCACGCGCTCGGGCGTCGCCGGATGGCTGGAGAGGAAGTCGAGCGCGGCGGGATTGTTGTTGCTCGGCGACTTGAGATCGGAATTGCGCTGCATGTCGGTGAGAATGCGGGAGGCGCCGAAAGGATCAAAACCTGCGCGCGCGGAAATTCCGACGCCGATGCCGTCCGCCTCGAATTCCTGCGCTCGCGAGAAGGCCGCCAGCGTGAGCTTGGACTTGGCGAGCGCCAGCGCGCCCGTCTCCGGATCGCTCAGCACGTCGTTGACCACGTGGCTGATGATGGCGGCCTGCTTGGCCTGTTCCTCGCGAATGGCGGCGTGGCGCGCGATCACATGGCCCATCTCGTGCGCGAGCACGGAGGCGAGCTCGGCCTTGTCGTTGGCAAGCGAGACCAGACCGCGCGTGATGTAGAGCTGACCATTCGGCAGCGCGAAGGCATTGATCGCCTGCGAGTTGAGGATCGTCACCTTGTATTTCAGGTCCGGCCGCTCGGATGCCGCCACCAGGCGGTCGACGGTCTTTTCAATCGTCTCCTGCAGGCGGGCGTTCTCGTAGACGCCGCCGTAGGAGGCAAGAATGCGCGCATGCTCGCGCTGCTCTGCCGACAGGCCACCGGTATCGGCGCCGATCGTCGGCAACTGCAATGTGACCTGATGGCCGTCCGGCGAACTGGTGCAGCCCGCGAGCAATAGAACGAGCGCGACCGCAAGGCCGCTTGTCCTGTTCGTCGGTGTCAGTGCCCCAGCCAATTTCCCAGCCATGACCGCTCTTACGATAAATCAAGTCGACGAATTCGATCTGCTCGGGAGTCTCGGCCTCGACGATCGGACCGCCGCGCTTCTCGATCCACCCGCGCACCCTTATGCGGCGGCCTTCGAGCGCTTTCGGTTCGACGCCGGCCGCGGCAAAGACCCGCAGCTGGCGCCGCAGAATTGTGACAGTGAAATCCCTGGTCCAGCGCCGCCCGAAGTTAACATAGATAACCGCGCCGATTTCGCGCACCGACAAGACCTTGCCTTCCACCAGCGCGAAATGGCCCCTTTCCGTCTGTAGCGCGGAAAGGTTTTCGGCCTGTAAAGGGGCAAAATTTGGATCGGCCCAGAGCCCGCGGCGGCCCATGCGCGCCGCTCGTTCGACGGTTAACAGGGCATCGGCGTAGGTTTTGTCGCCAATCCGGGTCGATACCCGTGCAAAACCTGCCTCCAGTAAGCCCAACTGCAACGATTACCGGCTATCGCCCGCAAACGCGAATGCCACCAGCCGGCCATAGCGGTCTTGGCTCAGGTTCTGGCCCAAGTTCTGGCCCGAACCCACCCGTTCGAGCTTTAGCTGCGGCCGCCGATCAGGGCCTGCAATTTGTCGCGGCTGGCATCGGCGACTTCGATGCCGGCGAGCCGCAGCTCGCGGCCGTCGTCGAGCAGCAGCGTGCGGCCATCGCGGACCGCCGCGGCATTTGCCGTGCCAATAGGCACAAGCCCGCAGCGTTCCTGCGCTGCCGCATTGCACACAAGCAGCAGCAAGACCGCGGGCGCGACGAGCACATTCATGATGGCGGCCTGTTGCCGGATGTCGCTACAATACAGGCGATCATAAACGTCCTGACGACCGCCGGGGAGGGGATCCATGTCACCGAAACGCAGGGCGCCAAATCGCCGGACATTCCTGACGTCGGCCGCCGCCGCCGGTTTCTTCATTGCGACCGGCGCACGCGGCCAGACGGCATGGCCGGATCATCTGGTGCGCATCGTCGTGCCCTATCCGGCCGGCGGGTCGACCGACGTGCTGGCGCGCATTCTGGCCGAACGGTTTTCGGAAATGTTCGGGCAGACTTTCCTGATTGAGAACCGCCCCGGCGCCGGCGGCAATATAGGCATCGCCGCGGTCACCGCCGGCGCGCCGGACGGCTACACCATCGGTGCCGCCACCGTCGGGCATTTCGCGATCAACCAGTTTCTCTACAAGACCATGCCGTACGATCCGGAACGCGACATGATCCCGGCGACGCTGAATTGGGAATTACCCAATGTCTTTGTCGTCGCCACCGATTACGTGCCGGCGAAGACGCTGGCCGAGTTCATCGCCTGGGCGAAGCAGAAGGGCCAGACCAATTTCGGCAGTCCCGGCGTCGGCACCTCGCCGCATCTGTCGGGCGTGATGTTCGTCAATCGCACCGGGCTCGACGCCGTGCACGTGCCGTTCCGCGGCGCGGCGCAGACGATCCCCGCCATGCTGTCGGGCGCCGTCACCTTCGCGATCGACAATCTCGCCTCTTATATCTCGATGATCGAATCCGGGAAGATGCGCGCGCTGGCGGTCACCTCGGCGCAGCGCTGGCCGACTTTGCCGGATGTGCCGACCATGGCGGAGGCGGGCATCAAGGACTTCGTCGTCACCTCGTGGGGTGCCTTTGTGATGCCGGCCGCCACGCCGCGCCCGATCGTCGACAAGTTGGCCGCCGCCATGAAGCAGATCGCCGCCGATCCGGCGATGCAGAAGCGCTTTTTGGTGGCCGGCGCGCGCGTTCTTTCCAGTACGCCCGAGCAAGCCCTCGCCTTCGCCGCCAAGGAGCGGGCGATGTGGAAAGATGTCGTGGCGCTGTCGGGCGCCAAGGCGGATTAGCCGGATGTTTGGTCTATGGGCCCGGCGCGTGCGCTGCGCTCAGGCCTGTGCTAAATCGCGCCTTACGGTCCCGTAGCTCAGCAGGATAGAGCAGCGGTTTCCTAAACCGAAGGTCGGAGGTTCAACTCCTCTCGGGACCGCCAGTATGGCCAAACGCTAGTTCCTATCCGGCGAATAGATCTTCTTCAGACCGTCCCAGGCTTCCGGATACTCGCCGTCCAGCAATTCCAGATTTGACGCATAGGCGGTCGGGCTGAGCGGATAGCGGGTCTCGAACATGAAGGCCATGGTGCCCGACAGCTTCTCGGGCTCCAGCTTCCGGTTCGATGCGCGCTCGAAGGCTTCGGCATCCGGGCCGTGCGGCACCAGCGCGTTGTGCAAACTCATGCCGCCAGGGACAAAGCCTTGCGGCTTGGCGTCGTACACGCCGTAGATCAGCCCCATGAATTCGCTCATGACGTTCATGTGGTACCAGGGCGGACGGAACGAGTTCTCCATCACCACCCAGCGCTCCGGAAAAATAACGAAGTCGACATTGGCGGTGCCGGTGGTGTCGGAAGCCGACGAGAGAACCGTGTAGATCGACGGATCGGGATGGTCGAACAGGACCGAACCGACGGGCGAGAAACGGCGCAGATCGTATTTGCAGGGCGCAAAATTGCCGTGCCAGGCGACCACGTCGAGCGGCGATTGACCAAGCTCGGTGACATAGAGCTTGCCGAGCGCCTTCACATAAAGCTGGCACGGCTCTTCGCGGTCCTCGAAGGCGGCGACCGGTGTGAGAAAGTCCCGCGCATTGGCGAGGCAATTGGCGCCGATCGGGCCGCGCTCCGGCAAGGTGAGATAGGCGCCGTAATTCTCGCAGACGTAGCCGCGTGCAGGACCGTTGGGCAGGTCGACCTTGAACTTCATGCCCTTGGGGATCAGCACGACTTCGCCTGGCTCGGCGTCGATCAGTCCGCATTCGGTGAACACGCGGATCACGTTCTCCTGCGGCACCAGCAGCAGTTCGCCGTCGACGTCGTATAAATATTTCCGGTCCATCGAGGTGTTGGCCACATAGACGTGGCTGGCCATGCCGGCCTGCATGTAGACATCGCCGCATGTGGCAATGGTGCGCAGGCCGGTGAGGAAATCGCACGGCTCTGTTGGAATCTCGATCGGGCGCCAGCGCATCTGCCCGAGCGGCAGATCGCTTTCATCGCGGCAAGGTCCGGTGCGCATAAGTCCGCGCTCGACGGCTTTGAAGCCGTGACCGTGCTTTACCGACGGGCGGATGCGATAGAACCACGTCCGCTTGTTGGACTTGCGCGGCGCGGTAAAAGCCGAGCCGCTCAGTTGCTCGGCATAGAGACCAAATGGCGCCTTCTGCGGCGAGTTGCGCCCCATCGGAAGCGCGTTCGGCAGCGCCTCGGTCGCAAACGAATTCTCGAAGCCGGTCATGTAGCCGCGTTCTCCCGAAGAAGAACGGACCACCTCGCTCGGCGCAAATTTGTCGACGACGTTCATGACGGAGCTCCGCTCTCTCAGCCCTTGACGACCTTCTGGTCGATCGCTCCAAATATAGTCTGGCCGCTTTCGTCGAGCATCTCAATACGCACGCGGTCGCCGAATTTGAGGAACGGCGTCAATGCTTTGCCGTGTTCCAGTTCCTCGTTAGCACGGATCTCGGCGATGCACGACGAGCCAGCGGCCTCGTCCTTGTTGGCGACCGTGCCGGCGCCGAGGATCGTGCCGGCGCCGAGCTTGCGGGTGCGCGCGGCATGGGCGATCAGCTGCGGATAAGTGAAATACATGTCGCGGCCGGCATGCGGCGCGCCGATCCGCTTGCCGTTGACCGACGAGATCAAAGGCAAATTGAGCGTTTGGCCATCCCATTGCGGCAATTCATCGGGCGTCACCGCAACCGGCGAGAATCCGCTGGTCGGTTTCGCCTGCATGAAGCCGAAGCCCTTCGGCAGTTCCGTCTTGGTCAGGGTCCGCAGCGTGTAGTCGTTGAGCAGCATGACCAGTTTGATGTGTTTGCCGGCCTCGCCGGCCGTCACGCCCATCGGCACGTCGTCGACGATGACCGCCACTTCGGCTTCCATGTCGACACCGAGTTCGTCGGTCGGGAACGCCATGTCGTCGAGCGGGCCGATGAAGCCGTCCGACACGGCTTGATACATCAGCGGCTCGGTTTCGAAATTCGGCGGCATCTCGGCGCCGCGCGCCTTGCGCGCCTTGCGCATGTGGCTGAGATAGACCGACCCGTCGAGGAATTGATAGGCGCGCGGCAGCGGGCTCTCCGCGTCGCTGCGGCGAGAACGCTTGCGCGCCGGCCGCCTTGCCGGCATTGAGCTGATCGTAGACGGCCTTGAGCTTCGGCGCGGTCGTGCGCCCACGATTCGATCGCCTGCTGCAAGGTCTGCGCAATCTGCGGAACTTTCACGCAGGTCGCGAGCTTGCGATCGACGACGACCAGCACGCCGTCGCGCTGGCCGTTTTTGAGAGATGCGAGTTTCATTTCTGCTTTACGCCTTTACGGTCTGCTTATTTCGAGTTGCCGGCGGCTTGCGCCAGGAAGGATTCCATCCGGGTCGCAAAAGCGACCGGCGTCTCCTGCATCGGGTAGTGTCCGGAATTGCCGATCTTCTCGATTTGCGCGTGCGGATAGAGGCCGGGAAAGACCGCCTTCACCATCCCCTCGCTGACGCCGTTGTCGTGCTCGCCGTATAGCACGAGCATCGGCGCCTTGACCTTGGAGGCGCCGGCCGCGAGGTCGTCCTTGATGAAGGAGCGCATATAGCCCTTGAACGCTTCGGGTCTTGCGGTTTCGCGCGCCCGGCGCAGCATCAATTCCAGCCAGGTCCGGGAAACCCGGTCGTTGCCGACGGAATCGCCCATCACCGCGAGCGCGGCTTCGTCCTTGTCGCACGCCGCGGTGAAGAACCCGAAGACCGTGTCGTCGAATGGCAAAGCGATAGCCGGCACCGGCGTGACCGCCACCACCGACTTTACGCGCCCGGCGGCATCCATCGCAATCTTCTGCGCTGCCTTGCCGCCCATGGAATGGCCGACGACATGAAACTCGTCCCAGCCGAGCTGGTCGGCGAGCGCGATCGCATCCGCCGCGACTTCGCCGATTGTAGTAGCTGCCGGCGATATTGCGCGAATTGCCGTAGCCGCGGATATCGACGAACGCGTAGGTGAAACGATCGGTGTCGAGGAAATCGAAAATCGGCGTAAACACCCGATGATCCCAGAACCATCCGTGAATGACCACGACCTTGGTCGGACCGTTGCCGATCGATTTGTGCCAGATCATTCTTCCCCCTATTTTAGCTTCTTGCTTTTGCTTTTCGCTTCGCCGCCATCCTATTGGCGCGGTCCGCGATAGTCCATCAGGAGAGCGCCGGTCTACTTCTTGTCGGCTGCGGCGAAGACCTCGCGGCAGGCTGCGACCCCGTTGATCGCCGCGGCAACGCCGACATAGGGCACGAGCTGCATCATGATTTCGACGAGCTCCTCGCGCGTGACGCCGCAGCGCAGGGCTCCGCCGATATGGGTTCGCAATTGCGGTGCCGCGGTGCCCAGCGTCGCCAAGGCCGCGACGGTGACGATCTGCCGCGTGCGCGAGTCGAGCGTCGGACTCTGGTAGATTTCCCCGTAGATCGTTTCGAGAACATAGGTCGCCAGTTGCGGCGCCACATCGCCGAGCGATCGTTCGACCTGTTCTGGTGTTTGACCGAGAATCTCGCCGATCTTTTGTGCGCCGCGGGCCCGGCGTTGAGGGTCGGAATGCATGTGATATCCTTCCTTCCTGTCGAGTTAGCAGTAACTAGATTGGCTAACGAAATCGGCCAAGCCGTAGGTCGGATCCGCAGGCGTCAACAAGGCGAGTGCGGAGGGACAGATCGCGCATGGGGGGAATATGGTCAGCCGTTATTCTGAAATCGTCGCGCTTTGCGTGGCAGCCGCAATGGCATCAATTGCGCCGGCTGTCGCCGCGCAAACCTATCCGGCACAGCCGATCAAGGTTGTCATCGGTTTCGGGCCCGGCTCGGCCGCGGATGTTCTTGCCCGTCTCGTTGGCAAGCAGATGGAAGTCAAACTCGGCCAGCCGATCATCGTCGAAAACCGGCCCGGCAACAGCAGCATGGTCGCGGCGGAAGCCGTGGGGCGGGCCACCCCCGATGGCTACACGCTGTTCATGGCGACGATCGCCAACACCCTCAACCCGGCGCAGACCAGCTCGAATTTCAATCTTGGAAAAGATCTCGCGCCGATCGCGCTTCTGGGTGTCGTCCCCAACGTCCTTGTGGCGCATCCTTCGGTGCCGGCCAACAACCTGAAGGAGCTGATCGCGCTGGCAAAGAGCAGGCCTGAAAGTCTGACATTCGGCTCTTCAGGCGCGGGAACGGCGAGCCACATGGCCGCCGAACTGTTCAACGAGAAGGCGGGCACCAAAATCGTGATTGCTCCCTATCAAGGCGGCAGCAATCAGGCCGTTACCGATTTGCTTGCCGGCCGCATCACGCTGACGTTCAACGCGGCCGCGACGCTGGCGCCACATGTCGCGGCCGGCAATCTGAAGGCGATCGCGGTTGCGCAATCGAAGCGCGCGGCGATCATGCCGGACGTTCCGACGCTGGCGGAGGCGGGAATGCCCGGCTATGACGCCGGAATCTGGATCGGCCTGCTGGCGCCGGCCGGGACGCCGCCCGCCATCATCGAGAAGCTGTCAGCCGCCGCGAACGAGGCGTTAAAGGTGGACGAAGTCCAGACGACGCTGAAGCGGCAGGGCACCGACCCGCTTGGCAGCACGCCAAAGCAATTCGCCGACTTCATCCGCGCCGATATCGAAAAGTGGGTCGCGGCTCTAACGGCCGCCGGCCTGAGGAGGTGAGCACGCGGCCAGTGCAGAATGGCGGCAAGCCAAATAGCCGAAGGGTTTGCCGGAGAGCGCAGCGCGCTCAAAGCCGAGCTATTTCCGATAAGCGGTAAGCCGGTCCGGAATTGATTGTTTGATAACCAGCAAGACAAAATTAGCCACGCGAATTGACGCCGGGCGCATGATCCCGAAAAGCTTGTCTTCGGCTTACTATTCCCCGCCGCGATAAAACGCCGCCGCATCGGCGTGGAACGCCTTGCGCGATTGCGGGTCGAGATAAATCATATGCCCGCCGCGATAAAGCTTGAGCTGCACGCGCTCGGGCGGGTCTACCGGCGGCATGTGGTCGAGCAGGTAGCGCGTCATGGCGTAGGGCGTGACCATGTCGGAATATCCATGCGCGATCAGCAGCCGGAACGACGGGCCGAAAGCAAGCAGCACGCGCAGATCGTCCTCGCTGCTGAGCCGGCTGCGGCCGCCCTGCCAATCCCATTGGCTGCCGACCTCGCGCGGGAGCAGCGCATAGGTCATGTCGGTCTTGAAGCCGAGCTCGTTGCGCGCGTAGGACGCCATGGCGCCGCCATAGGCGCGCGTGACGCCGTCGAGGATCGGATCGCCGCCGTCCCCAGATCTTGACTCCGGATAGGGATCATCGACCGCGAAGGTCGCATCGTAGCGGCTGACGATCTTGCCGTCGACCGAACGCAGGCTCTTCACGAAGTTTGGGATAAATCCGCGCGACTTGGTCACGGTCTCGACCGGCAATCCGCTGGTCTGCGCCACGCGTTGGTAGAACGCTTTGGCTGCGTCGCCTTGCGGCGGGGAGCCCGCCAGCGTCACCAGGTAGTCGGTCAGGGCGAATTTCTCCGCCGCCGCCAGCGCTTCGCGGCTGAAAATATTCTTGCGCTCGAGTTCTGCGGCTGCCAACGACGGTAATTGCAGCGCCGTCCGCAGCGCCGAGCCATCGTCGCCGAAGGTCAGCCATCCTTCCAACAGCGGCGACAGCATGACGATGCCGGAGATCGTGATGCCCTGGTCGCGTTGCAGCGCGCGCGCGGTCTTGGCGGCGCGTAAGCCGCCATAGCTTTCGCCAAACAGATATTTCGGTGACGCGGCGCGATTGTTCTTGGCAACATAGAGCGCAATCGCTTTCGCCATGGCGCTGGCATCACTGGCGACGTTCCAGAAGTGTTTGGCGTCATCGGGCTTGACGGTGCGGCTCCAGCCGGTCCCGATCGGGTCGATCAGCACCAAATCGGTGAACGCCAGCCAGGTGTCAGGATTGTCGCGCAGCTCGGCGCGCGCCGCGTCGCGGCCGTCGGTCCCAAGTTCAAGAATGCGCGGACCCACCAGGCCGAGATGCAGGAAGGCGGAAGCAGCACCCGGGCCGCCATTGAACACGAAGGTCAGCGGGCGGTTTGCACCTGCCTCTTTTGCGATATAGGCGGTGTAGAATACCGCCGCGCTCTGGTCGCCGGATTGGTCATAGAAAGTAAGCGTGCCGGCGGTCGCGGTATAAGCGAGCCTGCCCTTGGCCGTGGTGATCGCGTACTCGCTGACAGCGTCGGCCGGCAGCAGGCGCAGCACGCCTTTGGCGTCGCGCGGCTCGGCGCGGGCGGGTTTTTCCTGCGCTGCGGCAGAGGTAAGGGCGCCGGCGACAACAAACGCCAACGCGAGACGCATTATTGAAACGATTTTGATCGGCACGCCCGGCGCTCCGTTGCGGTCGTTACGCGCCTCCCAAACTCAAACAAATGTCCCGGCCGTGGCGGCCGGGACATTCGATTCACTAGCGCCGCCGGAAGTTCGGCCGGCGCTGCTGCGGGCCGGGTGTTGGCGCATCGCCCTTGTGCCGGAAGCTGATGCGTCCGCGCTGCAAGTCGTAGGGCGACATTTCGACGATCACGCGGTCACCGACGCCGGTGCGGATACGGAACTTGCGCATCTTGCCGGCGGTGTAGGCCAGCACCTCATGTTCGTTGTCGAGTTTCACTCGGAAATTTCCGTCCGGCAGAACCTCGGTCACCGTGCCGTCAAACTCCAGCAGTTCTTCCTTCGCCATCCAAACGTCTCCCGGTCAGCTTTTAGCGCGGTGGCCGGCGTTGCGACGCGGCTCGCCCGAGCGCTGGAGGAATGTAACATTTCCGATGCCGCTTGGCTCCCCGGGAGTGGCTTCTTGCCGGGGTGCCTGTGCGTGGCCGGACGGATGGCCATTCTGGCCAGCCTGATAGGCTTGCCGGCCCTGATGCCCATTGCCGCCGCCATGCGAGCGGTGGCCGTTATTGCTTGAACGGCCGCCTCCGCCGTTGCCGCGCTTCTGATGGTTGCCGCGGTTGTGCGGGCGTCCACCGTTACGGGCTTCGGGGTGCTGCGGGGCCGGATTGGGCCGGCCGCCGGTACGCCGGTTGGTGGAGGGAATTGTCATTCGGATGGTGCGCTCGATATCACGCAGGAAGGACGCTTCCTCGTGATCGCAGAACGAGATCGCGATGCCCTCGGCGCCGGCGCGCGCGGTGCGGCCGATGCGGTGGACGTAAGATTCCGGGATGTTCGGCAGGTCGTAATTGATCACGTGGCTGACGCCGTCGACGTCGATGCCGCGGGCGGCGATGTCGGTGGCGACCAGCGTGCGCAGCTTGCCGTTACGGAAATCGGCCAGCACGCGCTCGCGCTGGTTCTGCGACTTGTTGCCGTGGATGGCCTCGGCGAGGAAGCCGGCCTTTTCCAGGCTGCGAACGACCTTGTCGGCGCCATGCTTGGTGCGGGTGAATACCAGCACGCGTTCGACCGGCTCGCTCTTGAGCAGTTCGGCCAGCAGCGCCGGCTTCGATGCCTTGTCGGTTAGGATGACGCGCTGCTCGACGCGGTCAACCGTCGTTGCCGCGGGCGTCACCGCCACGCGGGCGGGGTTCTGCAGCATCTGGTCGGCGAGCCGGGTGATTTCCTGCGGCATGGTGGCGGAGAAGAACAGCGTCTGGCGCTGTTTCGGCAGCATGGCGACAATCTTGCGGATGTCGTTGATGAAGCCCATGTCGAGCATGCGGTCGGCTTCGTCGAGCACTAGGATCTCGACCTGGTCGAGACGCAGCGCGCGCTGATGCACGAGATCGAGCAGGCGGCCTGGTGTTGCCACCAGGACTTCGGCGCCGCGCGACAAGCCCCGCACCTGCCGGTTGATCGGCACGCCGCCGATCGCGAGTTCGACGACGAGCGGGCGAATCTGCCGTCCATAGGCGCGGAAGCTGTCGGCGATCTGACCGGACAATTCGCGCGTCGGCGAGAGCACCAGCACGCGGCAGGATTTCTGCGATGGCCGCAGCCGCTTGGTGTGCAGATGATTCAGGATCGGCAGCGCGAAGGCCGCGGTCTTGCCGGTTCCGGTCTGCGCGATGCCGATGACGTCGCGGCCTTGCAGCACGAGCGGAATGGTCTGGGCTTGGATCGGGGTGGGAGTGACGTATTTTTCATCCACGAGAGCGCGGGTGATCGGCTCTACGAGGCCGAAATCGTTAAATGAAGTCAAAGAGTTCTCTTTTCTATATGGCGAATTGGCCGGCTCGCTCATGCGAGCAGCGGAATCGCGGGGTTCTAAAGACATCCCGCGTGGCCAGGGTTGTCGGCTTGTTAGAAAAACGGAGGAGGCGGGGCGAAAATCGTTTGAATGAGTTTTCGTGCACGCAGCCCGCAAACCCGTGACCGGGTCTTTCATCCGTGGCGCTGATATGACAGGACGCGATGGTCTTTTCAAGGCAGCTAGCCGCACTATTGCGCCAAATGATGAATAATTTGGGGGAATTACCCCGGTTAAGCCCGATGGACAAGGCGCATTAGATCGGGGAATGTCTGCCCCGAACATCCAGTTCTGGACCGTTTAAGCCAGCCGGAGCCGCCGAAATGCCGTTTCCCAGGGCCTCCCAGGCCCTTTCACGCTTTACCGTTCTCGATCTTACCCGCGTCCGTTCGGGGCCGACCGCGGTCCGCCAGTTCGCCGATTGGGGCGCCAATGTCATCAAGATCGAGACGCCGCCGCACCTGGAAAAAGGCGAGGGGCCGGGCGGCCCCCGCGAGAACGCCGACTTCCAGAACCTGCACCGCAACAAACGCAGCATGACGCTCGACCTCAAGTCGCCGCAGGGGCTTGCCGCCTTCCAGCGCCTGGTCGCAAAAGCCGATGTGGTGGTGGAAAATTTCCGCCCCGACGTGAAGGACCGCCTCGGCATCGACTACGCCAGCTTGCGCAAGATCAACAAGGGCGTCGTGCTCGCCAGCATCTCTGGCTTCGGCCAGGACGGGCCTTACGCCAAGCGGCCGGGTTTCGACCAGATCGCGCAGGGTATGGGCGGGCTGATGTCGATCACCGGGCTGCCGGGACAAGGCCCGGTTCGCGTCGGCATCCCGGTCGCAGATCTCACCGCCGGGCTGTTCTGCGCCATGGGTATCCTGACGGCGCTCTTGGAACGCGACGTCTCCGGCGAGGGCCAGTGGGTCTCGACCTCGCTGCTGCAGGCGCAGATCTTCATGCTCGACTTCCAGGCCGCGCGCTGGCTTCAGATGAAGGAGCTCGCCAAACAAGCCGGCAACAATCATCCGACCAGCATTCCGACCGGCGTGTTCAAGACCAGCGACGGCCACATCAACATCGCCTCGACCGGCCAGAAGATGTGGGAGTTGGCTTGCCGATCCATCGGCGCACCGGAGTTGATCGACCACCCCGACTACAAGAGCGGCGCGCTGCGTTCCAAGAATTGCGACGCGCTCAACGCCGCCATCGAGGCCAAGACCGTGGGCAAGCCGAGCGCGGAATGGATCGACATCTTCAACAAGGCCGGCGTGCCGTGCGGGCCGATCTATACAATCGACCAGACCTTCGCCGACGAGCAGGTCATGCACCTCGGCATTGCGCAAAACGCCACCCGGCCGGACGGCAAGCAGCAGACTTTCGTCGGCCAGCCGGTCGCGCTGTCGCGCACGCCGAGCAAGATCGTGGCGACGCCGCCTTCGATCGGCCAGCACACCGACGAGGTGCTCAAGGAATTCGGTTTTGCCGATAACGAGATTACCGCGTTGCATGAGGCAAAGGCGGTTTAAGGCATTCAACGGCCGGCGGAAACGACGGCAGGGAGATAGGCAATGAACGTGATGACCAAGACCGACAAGATGCTGTCGCGCAAGGAAGGCAAGATCGGCTATCTGACCTTCAACAATCCGGAGCGCCACAACGCCGTCTCGCTGGAGATGTGGGAAGCGGCATCCGGCTATCTCGAGGATTTCAAAAACGACAACAACGTGCGCGTCGTCGTCGTCACCGGCGCCGGCGGCAAGGCCTTCGTGTCGGGCGCCGACATTTCCAAATTCGAGAAAGAACGTTCGACCCAGGAAGGCGTCGACCGCTACAACGCCGCGGTCGACCACGCCAACAGCGCCTTCTACACGTTTCCGAAGCCGACCATCGCGATGATCCGCGGCTACTGCATCGGCGGCGGTGTCGGCCTGGCGCTGTGCTGCGACATGCGCATCTGCGCCGAAGGTTCGAAATTCGGCGTGCCGGCCGCCAAGCTCGGCCTCGGCTACCGCTATGACGGATTGAAGAAGCTGGTCGATCTGGTCGGGCCGTCTTTCGCCAAGGAAATATTCTATACCGCGCGTCAGTTCACCGCCGCCGAGGCGCAGGTGATGGGGCTCGTTAACCGCGTGCTGCCGGACGGCGAACTCGAGAGCTACGTCAAGGATTACGCCGAAACCATCGCGGGCAACGCGCCGCTCACGGTCGACTCTGTAAAATACATCGTCGGCCAGGCAGTTACTGACGAGAGCAAGCGCAACCTGAAGAAATGCGACGATCTGGTGCAGGCTTGCTTTGCCAGTTCCGACTACACCGAGGGCCGCAAGGCCTTCATGGAGAAGCGCAAGCCGGTTTTCACCGGCAAATAAGAACAACTACCCCGCTTAAGCGGGGAGCGACAAAAATAGATTGGGAGGACTTGCGTGGCGTCGGTGGAGTTGAGGGGTCTGACCAAGCGTTACGGCAGCGCCGCGGTCGTCGACAATGTGTCGTTGCATATCGAGCATGGCCATTTGGTCTGTCTGTTGGGGCCATCCGGCTGCGGCAAGACCACGACATTGCGGCTGATCGCCGGTTTCGTCGAGCCGAGCGCGGGCGAAATCCGCGTCGGCGAGAAACTCATCTCCTCGCCCGCGCATACGGTGCCGCCCGAGCGGCGCCAGATGTCGATGATCTTCCAGAGCTACGCGCTGTGGCCGCACATGACGGTGGCCGAAAACATCATCTACGGCCTCAAGCTGCGCAAGATGGCCCGCGACGTCATCGGCAAGAAGCTCGACGCCATTCTCGCCACCACCAAGCTTGCGCCATTGGCCGAACGCTATCCGGGCGAATTATCCGGCGGCCAGCAGCAGCGGGTGGCGCTCGCCCGCGCGCTGATCGTGGAGCCGGAGACGCTGCTGCTCGACGAACCTCTGTCCAATCTTGACGCAAATTTACGCGAAGAGATGCGCTTCGAAGTGCGCCGCCTGCACGACGCCTACCGTTACACGACCGTGTACGTCACCCACGACCAGTCGGAGGCGATGACCACCGCCGACCTCATCTGCGTGATGAATGCCGGCAAGATCGAGCAGTCCGGAACGCCGGAGGAAATCTACGATCTGCCGCGCTCGGAATTTGTCGCCCGCTTCATCGGCTCGAGCAATGTGATCAAGGGCAAGGGTTTGAGCGAAGGCCGCGTCGACTTCGCCGGCGTGGCGTTGGTTTGCACCGGCGAGAAAGTCGTGCCGGGCGCCCCGACCGCCGTTTCGATCCGGCCACACGACATTGCGATTACTGCCAAGCAGCCGCAGCAGGCCGACAACGTGGTGCCGGCGAGCGTGGTACGGCAGGTCTTTCTCGGCGGCAGCCGGGACTATATGGTTGAGGCCAAGGACGGCACGCAACTGCGCGTGGTGACCGCGGCGGACGAGAACATCCCGCAAGGCAGCGCCGTATGGCTGCAAATGCCGGCCGAGCGATGCCGGGCACTGGCCGGCTAAGAAAAGTTTTCTCGGGGGCGAAACAACAAGACCGGAACTATGGAGGATGCCAATGAAACGCTCAAGATTTTCACGCCGCGACGTTTTGATAGGCTCGGGCGCACTCGCCGCCGGAGCAGCATTTTCGACGCGGGTACAATCCGCCGCGCCGTCGGCGAGCGCGGTCACGCCGGCGCTGCTCGAAGCGGCCAAGAAGGAAGGCAAGGTGGTCTGGTATACTTCGGTCGACCTGCCGCTGGCCGAGAAAATCGGCAAGGCCTTCGAGGCCAAATATCCCGGCGTTGCGGTTCGGGTCGAGCGCTCGGGCGCCGAGCGCGTGTTCCAGCGCATCGGCCAGGAATATGGCAGCAACATCCACGCCTGCGATGTCGTCAATTCGTCCGATGCCGCGCATTCGATCGTTTGGAAGAAAAGCAATCTGCTCGAAGCCTATGTGCCCGAGGACGTCGCCAAGTTCTATCCGGTCGAGCACAAGGATCCAGACGGCATGTTCGCTAGTTTCCGCGTCTGGGTGTGCATCATCGCCTACAACACCGACCTGGTAAAAAAAGAAGATGCGCCGAAGAGCTTCGCCGACCTGCTCGATCCGAAATGGAAGGGCAAGATCGTCAAGGCGCATCCGGGCTACAGCGGAACTATTATGACCGCGACCTTCCAGATGCAGCGCGACCTCGGCTGGGGTTACTTCGAGAAGCTCGCGGCGCAGAACATCATGCAGGTGCAGTCCTCGGCCGATCCGCCGAAGCGCCTGGCGCTCGGCGAACGCGCGGTGATGGCCGACGGCAACGAGTACAATATCTTCGAGATCAGCGAGAAGGGCGGGCCGGTGGCGCCGGTCTATGCCACCGAAGGCTCGCCGCTGATCGTCGGCCCCACCGCCATGTTCAAGGCGGCGCCCAATCCGAACGCCGCCAAGCTGTTCGTCAATTACAGCTTCTCGCCGGAATGCCAGCAGTTGATCATCGACGTCGGTGGCTTACGTTCGGTGCATCCGCAGACCAAGGACAAGGCCGGGCGCACGCCGTTCAAAGACATCAAGGTGATGAAGGACGATCCGGCCGGCGTCGAAGCCATGAGCGACGAGATCAAGTCGCACTACGTCAGTATATTCAAGGTGTGATGATAAACGGGTGCCTTGCCGCGGTTGCGGCGAGCTCCCTCTCCCCCAAGGGGAGAGGGTTGGGGTGAGGGGGCAAGTGAATCTCGATAGGCCCTTTGCCCCCTCACCCGGACCGCTTCGCGGTCCGACCTCTCCCCCCAGGGGAGAGGTAAAGCGAGATTGTCGCGTCGTTTGAGAAATTTGTCGCTATGACCATCGCCTTGCCAGCAACGCCAGAGCCACGCCGCTTCGGGATCGATATCTCGAGGCCGGTGCTCTATGGCTTCGCGGCGGTTCTGTGCGTGCTGATCGTGCTGCCGCTGTCGTGGCTGTTTCTCTACAGCTTTACCGACTCCAAAGGCGCATTGACGCTCGCCAATTTCATCCGGCTGTTTACCGAATCGACATTCCTCGATCCGCTGATCATCACCTTCATCATTGCCACCTCGTCGGCGATCATTTGCTGCGTAGTGGCCGCTCCCATGGGCTGGCTGGTGGCGCGCACCGATCTGCCCGGCAGCGGCGTGATCCGCGCGCTGGTGACGGCCTCGTTTGTGACGCCGCCGTTTCTGGGCGCGATCGCCTGGGAACTGCTGGCGGCGCCCAATAGCGGGCTGCTCAACAAGATTTTCCGCAGCATCACCGGTGCCGAGCAGGACGTGCACCTGTTCAATATCTATACGCTGACCGGCATCGTCTTCGTGATCTCCTGCTACACCTTCCCCTACGTTTTCGTGCTGGTCGCCAATTCGCTCGACCGCACGCCCGGTGAACTGGAGGACGCTTCTTCCATTCTCGGCGGCGGGCGCTGGTACACCGCGCGGCGCGTCACCATTCCGCTGGTGCTGCCGGCCTTGCTCGCGGGCGCGCTGGTCGCCTTCCTGCAGGCGATGACGCTGTTCGGCTCGCCGGCGATTTTGGCGCTGCCGGCCGGTTTCCACACCATGACCACCAAGATCTGGAGTCTGTTCCAGTATCCGCCCAAGCCCGAGCTCGCCGCCGCCGCCGCGCTGCCGCTGCTGGTGCTCACCGTCTTTCTGCTGCGCGCCGAGCACATGATTCTCGGCCGCCGCGGCTATTCGGTGGTCGGCGGCAAATATGGCGCGCCGCGCCTGATCCCGTTGCACAACTGGCGCTGGCCGGCATTCGCCATTTGCCTGACCGTGCTGCTGATGCCGGTTTTCCTGCCCTATGTCGCGCTGTTCAACGCGGCGTTCTCACCGGTGGCGACCACGTTCCTGACGTTCAAAAATGCGACGATGCACAACATCTACTTCGTCTTGTTCGACCTGTCGGCGGCATCCTTGGCGCTCAAGAACACGGTCATCCTCGGCGGCGCCACCGCCACCATTGGCACCGCGATCGCGCTGGTGATCGCCTATGTCACCGCGCGCCAGGCGGTGCCCGGCCACCGCATCCTCGGCTTTCTCGCCACTGCGCCGATCGCCATTCCCGGCATCGTGCTCGGCGTCGGCCTGTTCCTGAGCTACACGCGGCCGCCTTTCGTGCTGTACGGCACGCTGTGGATTCTGCTGATCGCCTTCGTGACCATCGCGCTGCCGTCGGCCTATCAGCAATTACAGGCGGCGTTCCGCACCATTCACCCGGAACTGGAAGACGCCAGCCGCATTCTCGGCGCCACGCGGCTGCGCTCGCTCTGGCAGATCACTGCGCCGCTCTTGCGCACCGGCGTGATCGCGACCTGGTGCTTTATCTTCGTCGGCGTGATGCGCGAACTGTCGGCGGCGATCATTCTGTTCACCTCGGAAACCAAGGTTATCTCGGTGCTGATCTACGATCTCAACGAGAGCGGCGACCTCGGCGCCATCTCGGTAATCGGCATCGGCATGCTGATCATCACCTTCAGCGTCGTGATCGCGGTCAACCGCATCCCCGGCTTCGGCAACGTACGGTTCAGAACATAAATGGACGCCAAGGCCCCCACCACCTCCGTCGCGCAGCACCTCTCCGAGCACATGGTCGCGTTGCGCAGCGAAACGCTGCCTCCGGCGGTGCGCGCCAAATGCGAAGATCTGCTGGTGGACGTCGTCGGGCTTTGCGTCACCTCACGCAACGAGGATTACGTCAGAGCCGCGCTTGCCGGCTGCGACGATGACGGCCCTTGCACCGCGATCGGACATACGCGCACGCTGAGCGCGGCAAGCGCCGCTTTCGTCAACGGCACCGCCTGCCACGGCGAGGACTTCGACGACACCTTCGAAGGCGGGCCGGTGCATACCGGTGCGGTGATCGTGCCGGCGGTGTTGGCGGCTTGTGAGCGCCACCAGCCTGACGGCGCCGCGGCGCTTCTGGGCATCGCGGTCGGTGTCGAGACCATGTGCCGTCTGTCGACCGTGGTGCCGAAGGCGGTGCACAAGGCGGGCTTTCATCCGACCGCGATTTTCGGCGTGATGGGTGCCGCCGCCGGTGTCGGCGCCGCGCTCGGCCTCAATGCGAAACAGCTCGTCGATGCGCTCGGCATCGCCGGCAGTTTTGCCGGCGGCATCATCGAATATCTGACCGATGGCGCCTGGACCAAGCGGCTGCATCCCGGATGGGCGGCGCAATCCGGCATTCGCGCGGCGCTGCTGGGGCGCGCCGGCTTCTTCGGGCCGCGCACGGTGTTCGAAGGCGTGCACGGACTTTTTCACGGCTTCGCACACACCACTAAGGGCGACTATGACGCGCTCACCGGCGATTTCGGCAGCAAGTTTGTGACCGAGACGCTCGCCTTCAAGCCCTATCCATGCGGCACCATGGCGCATCCTTATATCGACTGCGCCAAGAAGCTGGCGGCGAAGGGCGTCAGAGCCGCCGACATCAAGGAGATATTCTGCGAAGTCGCCGAAGGCACCGTGCACCGACTGTGGGAGCCGCTCGTCGACAAGCAGCGGCCGCGCAACGGCTACATGGCGAAATTCTCGACGCCGTATCTGCTGGCGACCGGTTTCGTGCGCGGCGGCGTCGGCTTCGATCATTTCAGCGAGAAGGCCGTCAACGATCCGGAAGTGTTGGCGCTGTCGTCGAAAGTGAAATACGTGGTCGATCCGGGTAATCCGTATCCCAATGCCTTCACCGGCCATATCCGCGCCACACTCAACGACGGGCGCGTGATCGAAGAGCGCCAGCCGCACTTCCGCGGCGGCGTGCACGAGCCGCTGACACGCGCCGACATCGAGGAAAAATTCGTGCTCAACGCGCGTCACGGCGGCTGGGACGATGCGCGCAGCGGCGCGGCGCTCAAGCTGCTGGCCAAGCTTTATGGCGGCAAGATCGATTTAAGTAGCTTGCGCGGATAGTTTTGCCGTCATGGCCGGGCTTGTCCCGGCCATCCACGTCTTGGCGGCGGAAAAAGAAAGGCGTGAATGCCCGGCACAAGGCCGGGCATGACGGAGCAAAGAGGTCGGCTATGAGTGAAAAAGAGCTTTCGGGCAAAGCGGCCATCGTCACCGGCGCCGGGCGCAACATCGGCCGCGCCATTGCGCATCAACTTGCCGCCGCTGGCGCCGCGGTGGTCGTCAACGTTCGCTCGAACAAGGCCGAAGCCGACGCGGTCGTGCGCGAGATCGAATCCGCGGGCGGCAAGGCCATCGGCGTGCTCGGCGATGCCGCCGATCCGAAAACCGCGGCGGCGCTCGCAGATGCTGCGATCAAAACGTTCGGCCGTATCGATATCCTGGTCAACAACGCGGCACTGCGGCGCGAGCAGCCGATCGGCGAGATGAGCCATGCCGAATGGCGCGAGGTGTTGGATCTCACGCTCGACGGCGCCTTTCACGGCGTGAAGGCCTGCCTGCCGGCGATGAAAAAAGCCGGCGGGGGCACTATCATCAATATCGGCGGCATGAGCGCACATATCGGATCGAAAAATCGCGCCCATGTGCTGACCGCCAAAGCCGGGCTGGTCGGCTTTACCCGCGCGCTCGCGCACGATCTGGCGGAAGCCCACATCACCGCCAACTGCGTGGTGCCGGGCGCGATCGATACGCCGCGGCCCGAGACCGCGCCGAAACCCGCGCATCATCTCACCCACGGCACCATCACCGGCGAACGCGGCAAGCCCGCCGATGTCGCCGCCATGGTGCGCTTTCTCGCTGGCCCCGGCGCGCGTTTTGTCACCGGGCAGACCATTCACGTCAACGGCGGGACCTATCTCGGCTCCTAGCCGCGTCCGCGCCCAGTTGGGGCAGGGTGGCCGCACGCGGCCGAAAGTGCTAATCCACGCCCAACGAAAATCCGGGAGGTTCTCGCATGTACACCGAGCTCAAGCTTTTCATCGACGGAAAATGGCTCAACGGCGAAGGCCGCAAGGGCGAGGACGTGATCAATCCGGCGACCGGCAAGGTGCTGGCGCATCTGCCGCATGCCAGCAAGGCCGATCTCGATGAAGCGCTTCAAGCCGCGCAGAAGGGCTTCGCGGTCTGGCGGGCGACCTCGGCCTATGATCGCGCCAAGATTATGCGCAAGGCCGCCGATCTCCTGCGCGAGCGTCACGATCATGTCGCGAAAGTGCAGACCCAGGAGCAGGGCAAGGTCTATGTCGAGTCGCGCATGGAGGTGCTGACCTCCGCCGACATCATCGACTGGTACGCCGAAGAAGGCCGTCGTTCCTATGGCCGCGTGGTGCCGGGCCGCGCCAAAGGCGTGCGCCAGATCGTGCTGCAGGAACCGGTCGGCGTGGTGGCGGCGTTTACGCCGTGGAATTTCCCGACGCTGACACCTGTGCGCAAGATCGCCGGCGCGCTGGCGGCCGGCTGCTCGCTCATCATCAAGGCCTCGGAAGAAACTCCGGGTGGCTGTGTCGAGCTGGTGAAATGCTTCGCCGACGCAGGGCTCCCGGCGGGCGTGCTCAATCTGGTGTTCGGCGTGCCGGCCAACGTGTCGGAGCACCTGATCCCGTCCGACATCGTGCGCAAGATTTCCTTCACCGGCTCGATTCCGGTCGGCAAGCATCTCGCCGGTCTTGCCGCCAAGGGCATGAAGCGCGCCACCATGGAACTCGGCGGCCATTCGCCGGTCGTGGTGTTTGACGACGCCGATCCGGAAAAGGCCGCCGACACCATCGCAGCGTTCAAGTATCGCAACGCCGGCCAGGTCTGCATCTCGCCGACGCGCTTTTATGTGCAGGAGAAGGGCTACAATAAATTTGTCGCCCGCTTCACCGAATATGCCAAGGGCCTCAAGCTCGGCGACGGGCTGGAGAAGGGCATCACGCTCGGGCCGCTTGCCAATCCGCGCCGGCTCGACGCCATGGAGAGCTTTGTCAACGACGCCAAGGCGAAGGGCGGCAAGATCCAGACCGGCGGCTCGCGCCACGGCAACCAGGGCTTCTTCTTCGAGCCGACCGTGATCACCGACATTCCCGACGACGCCAAGATCATGAAGGAAGAGCCGTTCGGCCCGGTCGCGCCGATCGTGCCGTTCAAGACTTTCGACGAGGTGGTCGAGCGCGCCAACTCGCTGCCGTTCGGTCTGGCGGCCTATGCCTTCACCGCGTCGGGCGCGACCGCGACCGCGATCGGCGATGCCATCCAGTCCGGCATGGTCGGAGTCAATTCCGTCGCCATCTCGACGCCGGAGACGCCGTTCGGCGGCATCAAGGAGAGTGGCTACGGCTCGGAAGGCGGCATCGAGGGCTTGCAGGCCTACATGAACACGAAGTTCATTTCGCAGGCTTAGTAACAGCGTCATGCCGGGCCTTGTGCCGGGCATCCACGTCTTACTTTTTAGAGCCAGGCAAAGCGTGGATGGCCGGGACAAGCCCTGCCATGACAGCGATTATTTCGCCATCCCCTTCTGACACGCTTCCCACACCTTCGCGGGCGTCGCCGGCATGTCCATGTGATCGGCGGCGCCGTTCGGCACCGCGTGTCCGATCGCGTTCATCAGCGCAGCGATCGCGGCGGTGGTGCCGGCCTCGCCGGTGCCCTTGACGCCCAATGGATTGGTGGTGGCCGGAGTGGACAGTACCGCCTCGCGCAATTCCACCGGCATGTCGTGTGCGCGCGGCATGGCGTAGTCCATGAACGAGCCGGTGAGCAGCTGCCCGCCGTTCGGGTCGTAGACGACGTTCTCCAGGAGCGCCTGGCCGAAACCGTTGGCCAAGCTGCCGTGCACCTGGCCCTCGACGATCGTGGGGTTGAGCATGTTGCCGCAATCGTCGACCGCGGTGTAGGTCACCACGTCGACCTTGCCGGTGTCGGGATCGATCTCGACTTCGGCGATGTGCACGCCGTTCGGGAAAGGTCAGCGGCGTCTCGGCCTTTTCCTTGGTGTCGAGGCTTTCCGACATTTCCTTGGCGCGGCGCGCAGTCTCGAACAGCGAGATGCGGCGGTCGGTGCCGACCACTTCGAAATTTCCGTTTTTGTACTGGATGTCGCTCTCGGATGCTTCCAGCAGACCGGAGGCGATTTTCTTGCCCTTGGCCAGCATCACTTCGGTGGTGTGCACGATGGCGTGGCCGGCCGCCATCGCCGAGCGCGAGCCGACCGAAGCAAAGCCGACGATCTCCCGCGACGAGTCGCCGTGCTGGTGCTCGATGGTCTTGCGGTCGATGCCGAGCTGGTCCGACAACAGCCGGCCGAACACGGTGGCATGGCTCTGTCCGGTCGATTGGACGTTGAGCGCCAGAATCAACTTGTCGCCGCCGGGAAACACCAGCGAGGCGCTTTCGGTCGGCAGCGCGCCGGCATGTTCCAGCATGCAGGAAATGCCGATGCCGCGCAGTTTCTTGCGCTTGGCGGATTCGCGTTTGCGCTTGTTGAAATTCTTATAGTCGCTCATCTCCATCGCCTTGGCGAAGATCGCCGGAAAATCGCCGCTGTCGTAGGTGGTGGTGACCGCGGTCTTGTAGGGCATCGCCGAGGGCGGAATGAGATTCTTGCGGCGCAGCTGCACGGTGTCGATGCCGGTGACGCGCGCCGCTTCCTCGACGACCCGGTCGAGCGCGTAATTGGCTTCCGGGCGTCCGGCGCCGCGATAGGGCCCGATCGGCGCCGTGTTGGTAAATACGCAGCGCGAGGAAAAATCGATCTTCGGAATGCGGTACATCCCGGGCAAGCAGCGCGCGACATTGTTGGTGTTGATGCCGATGCCGGCCGGTGTGACATAGGCGCCCTGGCCGCACAGGTGTTTCATGCGCAGCGCCAGGAATTTGCCGTTCTCGTCGAGCGCCAGTTCGCTTTCGGTATAGGTGTCGCGCGCCTGCGTGTCGGTCATGAAGGCTTCCGAGCGCGTCGACATCCAATGCACCGGACGTCGGAGCTTCTTGGCGGCGACCAGCACCGCCAGATATTCCGGGTAGACCGGGTCTTCATGCCGAAGGCGCCGCCGACATCCTCGGTGATGACACGCAGCTTACTGTTGTCGACGCCAAGGATCGGCGCGGTCTGATTGCGGATGGTGCCGGCGCTCTGCGAGCAGGCGTGCAGCGTGTAACTTTCGGTCTTGGGATCGTAGGTACCGGTGGCGCCGCGCGTCTCCATCGAGGCAACCACCATGCGCTGATTGCGTACGGTGACGCGCGCCACGTGCTTCGCGCTCTTGATGATCGCATCGACCTCGCGCTCGTTGTCCGGGCTGTCGACCATGCCGGGCCAGTCGATGGCGAGATTGTTCGGTGCTTCCGGGTGCAGTTGCGGCGCGCCGGCTTTCAGCGCCTCGCGCGCATCGATCACCGCCGGCGTATCTTCGTATTCGACCGCGATCTGGTCGGCTGCGTCCAACGCCTGGCCGAGCGTCTCTGCCACCACCATGGCGACCGCCTCGCCAACATAGAGCACGCGCTCACCGGCAAGCGTCGGCCGGAACGGCTGGATCAACTCCTTGCCGCCGCGGCCCGGCAGCGGCGGATGGCGGCCCGCGCTTTTCAATCCGGCCGCCTTGATGTCTTCGGCGGTGAGCACCGCCACCACGCCCTTGGCGCCGCGTGCCTTGGCCGCATCGATCGAGACGATGCGCGCGCTGGCATGCGGCGAGCGCACGAACACGGCGGCGGCCTGGTTCGGCAGGCGCGGATCGTCGGCATATTTGCCGGCGCCGCGTACCAGGGCGTCGTCCTCCAGGCGCAGTTCGGCTTTGCGGTGGGCGAGGGGCGTATTCATGCGGGGTTCCACGTGAAACTTGAGGCCCGTTTATAACGCATAGTTAGCCTTCGGACAGGGGCTTGCGTCCGGTCCTTGGCTGCGGCACTCAGTCCGCTCGACATAAGTGTAATTTTCAGGGGACGAAATGGCCGAAACTGCGGACGATCGACACCCACACCCACATTCTGACCCTGGAGACGGCCGCGCTGCTGACCAAGGCGGGCGCCAAGGTGACCATCACGCCGGATGACGCAGAATTGTCGACGCTGGATGTCAACGGCGTTGTCTACAAGGCCTTCCCGACCGGAGGCTACGACATTCCGCGGCGCTTGAAGGATATGGACGCCACCGGCGTCGATGTGCATGTGCTGTCGGCTACGCCGCAGACTTATCTCTACAATCTGGAGCCCGAGCTGAGCGCGACCCTGGCCACGATCCAGAACGACCAGATGGCCAAGCACGTCGCCGCCCATGCGGACCGCTTCATGGCCATCGCGACATTGCCGCTGGCGCAGCCCGCCCGAGCCGCCGACGAACTCAATCGCGTCATCACCAAACACGGTTTCAAGGGCGCCATGTTCGCCTCCAACGTCAAGGGTGTGAACCTCGACGATCCGATGTTCGAGCCGCTATGGGCTGCCGCCCAAGAGCTCGGCGCCTTCATGTTCGTTCACCCGAACAATGTTGCCGGCGCCGATCGCCTGAAGTCCTATTATCTCGCCAACCTGATCGGCAATCCTCTCGACACCACCATCGCCGCCGCGTCCCTTTACTTCGGCGGCGTGATGGACCGCTATCCCAGGCTGAAGGTGATGCTGGCGCATGGCGGCGGCTTTACGCCGTACCAGGCGGCCCGCTGGGAGCACGGCTGGGCGGTGCGCGCGGAGGCCAAGAAGAACATCAAGACGCAGCCGAACAATATCGCCGGCCGCTTTATCTACGATACCATCCTGCATTCCGATAAGACGCTCGAGGCGATGATCGGACTGGTCGGCGCCGACAAGGTCATGCTCGGCAGTGACTACCCCTACGACATGGCGATGCTCGACTGTGTCAAGCATGTGCAGGGCCTGAAGATTTCCGACACCGACAAGGCGGCAATTCTCAACGGCAATTTCGAAAAATTCCTGGCGGGGATGCCGGCATGAACGTGCAGACCAATACCAAAGCCGGGCGCGTTCCGATTGCGGCCGTCACCGGCCTGATCGTCGATGCGATGATCAAGGCCAATGTTCCGGCGCCGGACGCTGCCAAGATCGCCGAACTGATGCTGGAGGCCGATCTGGTCGGCGCCGATGCGCACGGCGTGTTTCGCCTGCCGCAATATGTTCAGCGCCTGAAGCTGGGTTCGACCAATGCACGCCCGGACATCAAGGTCGATCGCACCGCGCCGGCAACCGCGCTGGTGCACGGCGACAACGGCATGGGACATCTGGTGGTGGCGCGCGCGGCGGAAACCGCCATCGAGCTTGCGCGCGAATGCGGGGTCGCCTGGGTCGGCGCCGTGATGTCGAACCACGCCGGGGCTGCCGGCGTCTATGCCGCGCTGCCGCTCAAGTCCGACATGATCGGCATCTATTCGGCGGTGGCGAATGCCAACCACATGCCGCTCTCCGGCGGCGCCGAGCCGCTGCTCGGCACCAATCCGCTGGCGATCGCCATTCCGGCCGGCGAGGAGCCGCCACTGGTGCTCGACATCGCCACCTCGATCGTCTCCTACGGCACCATCAAGAATCACAAGCTGCTGAACCGTCCGCTACATGACGACTGGATGATCGATCCCAAGACCGGCGAGCCGGTCATCGATCCGCACAAGAGCATCGAGGCGCTGCTGCTGCCGATGGCCGGTTACAAGGGGGCGGGGTTGGCGCTGATGCTGGGTATGCTGGCCGGCACGCTCAACGGCGCGCTGTTTGGCCGCGACTGCATCGACTTCAACGCCGATCCGGAGAAGGTCACCAATACCGGCCAGTTCGTCGTCGCGCTCGATCCCGGCCGTTTCCAGAAGCTCGAGGTGTTCAAGGCGGAAGTCGACCGCCACGTGCGCAGCCTGCGCAGCTCCAAGGTGCTGCCGGGAAACGATCCGGTGCGGCTGCCCGGTGACGCCCGCGCCAAGCGGCGGGCGGATCGCGTCAGCAACGGTCTCACGCTACCGCCGGAATTATTGGTGCAATTGGATAGACTCGCCAAGGAATTGGCGATCAAGCCGCTGGCGGCGCGCTAGGCCGCAAATCCGTACTTGGATGGCCGGTGCGAATAGGCTTTGAAGCCGTAGACGCTGACGTCCTCACATTGTTGCCCAAGCGGAGCCGTTTGCCCACGCAGAGCCTTGGCCGCCTTGCAAAGGATCATGTCCTTTTGGACTCGTCCGATCACACCCGCTTTGTGCAGGCATCTGGCCTTCACGGCCATCAACTCGGCCGATGATGTGTCCCTGATGGGGAAGATCAGATCGAGGTCGAGGTTGCGGTTCATGACGCCAGGACAAGTCGCGGGCCGCGAATCAGTTCCCGTGCAGACGCTCCCGAATCAAAAAATCCCTCTTTCAAGAGGTAACCCGCGCCGCACGGCATTACAAAATCTTGCAGCCGGCTAGTTGAATATTGCGAAGAATCCATATTCACGGGAACAATTCTTAGCCGAGATGCTTTGTCCAATGACGGGATCACATATATGCCGCATTTGCCGTGCTCAAACGCGCGAACAGATCAACTGTCGCCATCGTTTCCGACCAGCACTGGAATAATCCGTGCTTGGGGTCCTCAAAAACGATGCTGCCGATGATGTCGGCGCCGACAAAATTTCCCCGAAGGAAGCTGATGAATTGGCTCGCAAGAAAATTGCAGTATTTGGCATTGGCGCTGTTCTGCGGCGGCATGCTGGCGGTTGGGCCGGTCAGCAATGTGTCCGGCGAAGACAGCTATGACCGCATTCAGGCCGGGCAGTGGGTTACCGCCTCGATGTACTGGGAAGACAAGCTGGTTTCGAGCGGCAAGAGCTTCAATCCGATCGGATGGCACGCCGCCCACAAGACACTACCGATCGGAACATTGATTCGCGTGTCAAATCCAAAGAACCACCGTTCGATCAATGTGACGATCAACGATCGCGGCCCGTTCGTGCCGGACCGCGAGCTGGATCTGAGCCTGGGCGCGGGCGCCTTGCTCGGGCTGCAAGGGCTCGGCACCGTTTACATGGAAGTGCTGTCGATTCCACCGGCCAAGAATATTCAAAGGCCGGTGGTGGAATCCTTGTTCGCCGTGAACGGGACCGCCTGCGTGGTGCAGCCGAATTGTTAGTTCGCTGTGCCCGCGCCTACGGCTGCGTTTCCAGTTTGGCGCCGGTTTCTTTCACCACCCGCTGCCATTTCGCCGAATCGACCGCGACATAGGTCTTGAAATCCTCCGGCGATCGGCTGGTGTTCGGCAGCATCCCGCCCTGCAGCATGAGCTCCCGCACTTTCGAGTCGGCCATGGCCTGCACCAAAGCGGCATGCAGCTTGGCGACGATCGGCTTTGGCGTTCCGGCTACCGCGAACAATCCCTGCCATGATGAACTGACGCTTTCCGGATAACCGAGTTCCAGCACGGTCGGGACATCAGGCAGCAAAGCCACGCGCTCGCGCGTGCTTACGGCGTATGCCTTCAACGCGCCGCTCTTTACATGCGCGACCGCCGCGGAGACGGTCACGAACATCACGTCGACATGGCCGCCGATGAGATCGGCGATCGCCGGGCCGGCGCCGCCTTTGTAGGGGACCTGCGTCATCTCCAGACCGGCGGTGCGGCGAAACGATTCCATCTCCAGCGTATTGAGCGTGCTGACACCCGAAGACGCGTAATTGACCTTGCCGGGCCGCGCCTTCACGTAGGCGATCATTTCCTTGAGCGAGTTGGGCGGAAAATTCTTGCTGGCGATCAAGATGCCGGGCGTTTCCGAGGCCAGCGACACCGGCTCGAAATCGCGTTCCGGCACCACCGTCAGTTCGGGAAAGAAGTGCGGGTTGATCGAGACGGTGCCGACATTGCCGAAAAACAAAGTGTAGCCGTCGGGCGCCGCCCGCGCGGCCACTTCCATGCCGACATTGCCGGCGGCGCCCGGCCGATTGTCGATCACGATCTGCTGACCGAGCGCTTGCGCGAAACCAGCCTGCAGCAGCCGGATTGCGAGGTCGGTCGCGCCGGCCGGCGCGAATGGCACGATGATGTGGATAGGCCGCACCGGATAGTCGGCGACGTCGTCGGCGGCCACGGCTCTGCCGGCGCCGAGGTTCGCTACGAGGCAAAGCAGCGCGCCACATATGCGTGACAGCGTCATCGCTGCCCTCATCGTCACCTCCGCTCCGACCAGCCGAGTCCTAGGCCGCCGCCATTACATCGGCGACATCGAGCGGCAGCTTCACCGGCGCCTTGCGCTTGGCCGACAAATCCAGCGCCTTGGTCAGCATCAGATTACGATGCGCTTCTTCAACCGTCGCCGCCGCCGTCGGCAGGCCCATGGCGACGCGGTTGAGCCAGCTATCGGTCTCCAGCGCCATCGGCCCGCGCAGTTCGCCGAGCGCCATGTCGCCGGGCGGATAGCTGCCCATGAAATCGACGAGCCGCGTGGCATCGGGGTTGTAGCCCTCGGACTGTGCCTTCGACACCGCCAGCACGATATCGCGGTGGGTGTCGTCGATGGTCAGCACGCCGGTGGTGCCGACGATGCCGACTTCGAGCGAGTACACCGCGCCCGGCCAGGTCACCGGCAGCGCCCAGGAAATGTTGAGGTGATAGACCGTGCCGTCGGAAAACATGATCATGCCGGCGGTGGCATCGATGCCCTGGTAGAGCGGGCCCAGCACCTTGTCGATCGAACGCGCGTAGACTTCGACCGGCGTCTTGCCCTCCAGGCACCACATGCAGATGTCGAGCGCATGCGTGCCGGAAATCACCATCGGCGAGATCGTCGCCGGATCGTTGGTGCGCTTGTAATTGTCGATCGCCACCAGCCGGTTCATGAACGCGCGCGAGGTGACCAAGCGTGACATCCCCGAGCGCGCCGGTGCGGCATTTCTCTTTGGCCGCCAGCCAGCGCCGGCGGAATCGTTGCGTATAGCCGACAACCGCGTCGAGCTTGGCGTCTTTGATCAGCTTCAGCACCTTGGCGGATTCGGCCAGATTGGTCGCGAGCGGCTTCTCGATCAGCATCGGAATGCCGCGCTCGATCGCCGCCATTATCGGATCGACATGCAAATGCTCGTCGGTCGCGATGATGCAGGCGGTCACTTCCGGGCGCTTGAGCAATTCGACGTGGCTTTGCGTGACGAAGTCGGCGCTTATTTTCGGGCCGACTTCGCCGGCGCGGTTCGGGTTCTTTTCGGCCAGCCCGATCCACTCCACCGACGGATGGCGCGCCGCCACTTCGCCGCGGAACAGCCCGACGCGTCCGCCGCCGATGATGGCGAGTCCGACGCCTTTGGCGGTGTTCTTCATCCTGGATTGGCTCCCGACCGGTTCTGTTCCTTGAATTCCGCGATGGCCGAAATCGTCTCGTTGCTCAGCGGCAGGTCGACCGGCTCGTTGCGGAACGCCGACAGATCGGCGGCGCTGTAGGTCTCCATCACCCGGCGCGCGCTTTCCGGCGTGACCATTACCGGCGTGTCGCGGATGCAGGCTTCCAGGAAGTGGATGGTCTCCGGTCCCATGCCGCCGGCGAACACTTCGCCGACCTGCTCGCCCGGCATGGTCGACATCGGAAACACCTGGCCGTTGCTGACGGTGTTGAGCCAGTTGTCGCGCTGGGTGTCGTCGAGCACCAGCGCGCCTTCGGTGCCGGTGATCTCGATCCAGGTCGAGCAGTAGTTCGGATAGCTCGGCGGGAAATTCCAGCCGCCGCCGATCATCACCACCACGCCATTGTCCATGGTGACGGTGGTGAACATCACGTCATGCGAGCCGTTGACCGGCTTCATGTAGCCGTAGGCACCCTGCGAATAGACGCGCACGGGCTTGGCCGGCTCCAGCAGCCAGAACACGAAGTCGAGGTCGTGGGTGCTCTCCATCACCACCGGCGAGAGCCGCACGCGGCCGGCGATCTTCTTGCCGAGGCTGCGCGACAGATGGCGGCTGACCAGCACCGAGACCATATTGCCGAGCGTGCCGTCGACGATCTTCTTCTTGGCGTAGGCGATCTTGGTGTTGAAGCGCTGCGAATAGCCGATGGTGAATTTGAGATTGTTCTGTTTGGCGATATGGATCAGCTCGTCGGCTTCCCACAGTTCGAGCGCGATCGGCTTTTCCAGCATCACGTTCTTGCCGGACTTCAGACAGTCCTTGGCGATCGGATAATGGTTGGTCTCCGGCGTGGTCGAAATGTAGACCACCGAGATATTCGGATTGTCGATGATGTCCTGGTATTTCAGCGTCGCGGTGGCCGGCTTGTAGAGGGCCTTCACCTCGGCCAGCCGGTCGGGCTTGATTTCGCACAGGTGCAGCTTGTCGACCAGCGCCGTGCGCGCCAACGTTTCCGCGCGCGTGCCGCCAACCCACCCGACCCCGATCACCGCCGCTTCAACTGTCTGCACTCTGCGTTTCCTTCAGCTTCTATTGTTGATTTTCCGCCGCCGGCCGGCCGCGCGGCGGCACACTAGCCCACGGGTGAATTGACTGGAAGGGGATGAACTTCAGCTTGCGGCGGCGGCGGCTTGGCCTATCCCGAACACCTGCGCCGCGAATTGCGGATAGACCTCGGCGAGCTGCGGCGCCACCGTCTCGCGCAGGAGCTTGAGCGTGGCGGGTGAGGGCGCCGGCGTTTCCGGCACGCTGGCCGGGAGCTCGAATTCGAAACCGGTGTTCTCGATCACTTCTGCGACCGTGTGGCCGGGATGCACGCTGGCGAGCGTGAAGCGCCCGTTGGCGAAGGAGAACAGGCAGCGGTTGGTCACCAGCGCGATCGGGCCACCCGGGCGATAGACGTTTTGTTCGCTGGCGCCCGGCGCGCTGATGAAATCGACGCGCGGCACCAGCGTGCGGCGCGAATGCTCGACCCGGAACAAGATCACCTTCGGCACCACGTAATAGAGATAGGTTGAGCCGAAGGAGCCGGGGAAGCGCACCTTCGGATGCCCGTGCTCGCCGATCTCCACCAGGTTGACGTTGCCCTGGCCGTCGATCTGCCCGCCCGAGAGGAAGAACACGTCGATGCGGCCTTGCCCGGCGCAATCGAACAATTCGCGCGCGCCGTCGGTGAAGAAATTGTGTTTGCGGCTTTGCAGCAGCGACACATAGGGGCGGCCGCCTCCGCGCTCGCGCGCCAGCAGCGCGGCGGTCGCCGGAATCGGCGAGGCATTGCCGACCGCGACGTGGCGCACCTCGCCGATCAGCCGCGCGATCACGTCGGCGAGCAGCTCCTCGTCGCGGAAATTACGCGGCGCGCCGTTCATACACATACCGCTCGAGATATTCTGCAAAACCCTCCGCCGTCGCCGCCATGCGCGCATAGAGCGCGAGATGCTCGGCGTCGGCGGCATAGTGATCCGGCAAGCCCAGCGGCCAGGCGCCGCGCTCAGTCACCGCGATGCTGTCGACATAGAAGCCGGGCAGCGTGCCGGCCGCCATCACCGGATCGTCGAGCAGATTGCCGTCGTAAATCTTTTCCACGGTCGCGATGGTTTTCTCCGCCGCATGCGCCATGGTCGCCAATTCTCGCTGCCGGCCGATCCAGACATTGCCGAAGCGATCGGCCATGGCTGCATGGATCAGCGCTACGTCCGGCTTGATCGCGGGCAGCAGCACGATCGGATCGTCATTGCCGAACGGTGAGTCGACCACCTTCCAATCGTCGCGATATTTCAAGATGTCCGACCCGATCAGCCCGCGCAGCGGCATGAACGGCACGCCTTTTTCTGCCGCCTGTAGTGCAGCATGCAGCGCCGGGCAGGTCGCGTCCTTCATGGTAATCGCGCCGGCGAGAATGGCGGCGGTGAAACGCGGCGCCGGGCCGAATTCGCCGAGGCTCACGGCCGACGTTTCCAGCGTTTCGACGCAACCGGCGCCGATCAGCAGGTCCGCCTGCAGACTGGAGGTCGGCAGCGCCACCAGATGCAGCCGCTTGACGGAGCGCCGGATCAGCGCGCGCGTGGCCGCCATCGGCACGCCCGAAACCTCGCGCGGAACGACCAGCAGGCAGCCGTCGGCAACGGGCGCGAGCGCATCGTCGATGGATTTCGCCAGTTGAAACATGCCTGCCCGCATGGCTGCGCGTCTTTCGCGTCTTGGAGCGTCTTTTTCCCATTCTTATGCTTGCAAGGTCCACTCAATTTTGCGACTTGGTCGCGATGGGAACCACGCTTCAAGACAAGCTGAAGGCCGGGCGCTTCGTCATCACCGCGGAGGTAACGCCGCCGGTGTCGGCCGACCGCGGCGAATTGCTCGCCAAGGCGCTGCCGCTCAAGGGCCTCGCCGACGCCGTCAACATCACGGATGGCGCCGGCGCGCGTCCGCATCTCGGCGCGGTGACCGCGGCGGCGCTGCTGGTCGATTCCGGCATCGAGCCGGTACTTCAGCTCACCTGCCGCGACCGCAACCGCATCGCCCTGCAGAGCGACCTGCTCAGCGCCGCGGCCTCGGGCATCCGCAATTTGCTGGTGTTGCGCGGCGACGACCCGAGCGCGGGCGACCAGCCCGACGCCAAGGCGGTGTTCGATCTCGATCCGCGCCAGCTTCTGGAAACCGCGCGCCGGCTGCGCGATACCGGCGAACTTCCGTCCGGCCGCAAGGTCAGCGGCCGAACCGATTTCTTCCTGGGCAGCGCCGACAACCCGCTCGATCCGCAGCCCGGCTGGGAGCCGAAGGCGCTCGCCGCCAAGGTCGCGGCCGGCGCGCAATTCGTGCAGACCCAGTTCTGCATGGATGCCGGCGTCGTGCGCCGCTATCTGGCGCGGCTCGAGGAGGCGGGGTTAGCCGGCAAGCTCAAGTTCCTGATCGGCATCGTGCCGCTGCGCTCGGCCAAGTCGGCGCGCTGGATCAAGGAGAAGCTGTTCGGCGCCATTATTCCCGACGCGATTATCGAGCGCATGGAGTGCAGCCCCGATCCGGCGGCCGAGGGCCGCCGCATCTGCATCGACATCGTGCGCGAACTTTCCGACGTTCCGAATGTCGCCGGCGTCCACATCATGGCGCCGGGCAACGACGCCGCGGTGCCCGACATCATCGTCGCGGCGCGCGATAGCGTCGCAAGGCCGGCGGCGGTTTAAATTTCCGCTGTCGTTCGCCCGGGACGACAGCAAAGTGCGTCAGCTCAGCGCCGCCTTCACCCGGTCGGGCGAGAACGGCACCCGGCGGATGCGCACGCCGGTGGCATCGAAGATGGCGTTGGCGATCGCCGCCGCCACCGGGCGGATCGACGGTTCGCCGGCGCCGGAGGGCGCGATCTCCGGATGGTTGATCAGCACCACGTTGACCTCGCCCGGCGTTTCGGTGATGTCGAGGATCGGATAGGAAATCCAGTCCACGCTGGTCACCGCCTTGCTGTCGAAGGTGACCTCCTCCCACAGCGTGCGGCTGACGCCCTGCACGATGTTGCCTTCGATGCATTTCACCAGCCCGTCCGGATTGATGATCTGCCCGCAATCATGCGCGACCGTGAACTTGCGCGCCCAGATCTTGCCGGTCGCGCGGTCGATATCGACCTCGGCCACGATGGCGACGCGCGTGCCGTTGCGCTGCGAGTAGGCGATGCCGCGGCCGGACACCTTGGCTCCGGTCTGGTCGCGGCGCGGCGAGGGCCGCGTTTCCCAATTGGCCTTCGCCGCCGCCGCCTTGATGACGGCGACGTCGCGCGCCTCGGTGATGTAGCGCAGGCGGAACTCGATCGGATCGGCGTTCACCGCCGCCGCCACTTCGTCGATGAAGGATTCGCTGGCGAAGTGGATCTGCGGCCCGACCGGATCGCGCAAATGCGCGCTGCGCAACGGCGACGCACGGTCGAGCAGCGGCGGGATGGTCTCCCACGCCATGCGCTTGTTGTCGAAGGCATAGGATTCCGCCGGCACGCCGAAGCCGTCGCCGGATTTCAGCGCCACGCCGCGCAGTCTGCCCGCCAGCGTGTCGTGCGGCTTGCTGCCATTGGTGTTCACGTCCACCCGCGAGAAGCCCTTGCTGGTGAACTCGTAGGCGATGACCTTGCCGGAGGCGTCGAGCGCGGCGCGCGCCTTGTGGATCGAGGCGGGGCCCTTCGGGTCCCAGCCGGTGCCCTGGTCGCGCATGTATTGCAGCCGCACCGGCTTGCCGACCGCTTTCGCCAGGACGGCGGCATCCATGGCGCGCAGTCGTCGGCGTCGTTGCGGCCATACGAGCCCGGGCCGGTCGCCCAGATGACTCTGCACTTTGTCGACCGGAATGCCGAGCGTGCCAGCGATGCCCTTGCTGCACGAAATGCGACTTCTGCGTGCCGCTCCAGCAGGTCACCTCGCCGTCCTTGATCTCGACCAGTGGCGCAGGCCGGACCCATGCTGGCATGCGACTGGAACGGCCATTCGTATTCGGCCTCGATCACTTTGGCGGCGGTCTTGAAGGCCTCGTCGACGTTGCCGTTTTCCTTTTCGACCTCGCGCTTGCGCACGGGCGCCTTGCGGATGTGATCGTAGAGCGAAGCCTGTTCCGGGAACGGTGGCGTTACCGTCGACCATTCCACTTTCAGCTTTTCCGCCGCCTTGATGGCGTCCCATTCCCTGTCGGCGACGACGCCGAGGAAGCCCTTGTCCCAGACCACCTTGGCGCCGGGGATATCCTTGATCGAGGCTTCATCCACCTTCACCGGCACGCTGCCGGCAACGGCCGGCCGGATCATGCGGCCATGCACCATGCCGGGCACCTTCACGTCGGTGAGAAGTCTTCCTTGGCGAACACCTTGGGCGCGACGTCTTCGCGCTTGATCGGCTGGCCGACGATCTTGTGCTCGCTCGGCTTCTTCGGCTGCGCCTTGCCGGGCGCGTAGAGCGTGTTGCCGTATTGCTTGTTCCAGTCGAGCTGGACGTTGAAATATCTTGCCGCCGATCATCTGCGCATAGGAGATGCGCTTGGACTTGTCGTCGGCGGCACTGACGACGCCGTCGTTGACGGTGAGTTTTTCGGCCGGCACCGACAGCAGCCCGGCCGCCATCTCGACCAGCACGCGGCGCGCTTCCGCCGCCGCCATGCGCATCTGCTTGCCGCCGAGCTGGATGCCGGTGGAGCCGGAGGCGCCGCCCTGGTTCACCGACGTGCCGGTGTCGCCCATGATGACCTTGACGCTCTTGAACGGAACGTCGAGCTCTTCGGCGACGATCTGGCCGATGGCGACGAACAGCCCGTGGCCCATGTCCATCTTGCCGAAATAGGCGGCAACGCTGCCGTCGGCATTGACCGCGATGTAGGAGGACAGCTGGTCGGGCGTGAGCGGCGGCTTGGCGCCTTGCGCATAGGCCTGCTGGATCGAGAACAAGGTGTCGATCGAGACCGCGGCGCCGACTGAAATCACCAGCGCGCCACCGCCGAGCAGGACCGAGCGGCGGGAGAAGGATGAGGTCTTTTCAAATTTTGTCATGGTGCTCTCCTTCAACCCATCATCGTGGCGGCGCGCTTGACCGCCTTGAGAATGCTGATGTGCGTGCCGCAACGGCACTTCAGTCCGGAGAGCGCGTCCTTGATCTCGGCTTCGCTCGGGTTCTTCTTGTCGCGCAGGAAGGCGGCGGCGGTCATCAGCCAGCCATTGATGCAGTAGCCGCATTGCGGCACCTGCTCCTCGACGTAGGCGGTCTGGATCGGGTGCGGCTTTTCCGGCGTGCCGAGACCGGCCAACGTCACCACCTTGGCATTGCCGACCATGGAGAGCGGCGTGATGCAGGAGCGGGCGGGCTGGCCGTCGATATGCACGGTGCAGGCGCCGCATTGCGCGAGCCCGCAGCCGAAGTGCGGATTGTTGAGGCCGATATCGTTGCGCAAGGCATAGAGCAACGGCATGTCCGGGTCGGCATCGACGGTATGGGTTTTGCCGTTGACGTTGAGCGTGAAGCGTTGGGTCATGGCGAGCAGCCTCCCTGAAATTCGGACCGCGGCTTACGGCCTGCGTCCCGTCGCGGACTTCCGCGAGCGCGTCGTTGACCGACGCTTGCAGACCAAAGGCTAGTCCTCGCCGCTGGCCAGGGGAACGCCTTTTGGGATAAAAATGGTGTTACCATGCAGGGAATAGACGCCTTAAGGCGCGGCACTCGGAGGAGGAACAAAATTATGCGCACTGCACCAATCATCGGGATGACGCTCGCGGCGATCATTGTGGCCGCAACCGCTATCGCTGTGGCGGTTCCCGCCGCCGGGCAGGAAAAGGTTTGGAAGCACGGCCTGATCAACGCCAAGGCCGATGCCGGCATCTTCATGATGGTGGGCAGACGCGACTTCGCCGCCAAGCAGGGCCTCAAGCTCGAACTGCTGGAGTTCAAGGACGACCAGCTCGGCCTCAAGGCGCTGATCGCCGGCGAACTGGACAGCTTCGAAGGCGGCCCGCAGGGCGTATTCGCCGCCGATGCCAAAGGCGGCGACGCGAAAATCCTCGGCTGCCACTGGATCGTGGTGCCGCACGGCATCTACGCCAAGGACAACATCACCAGTGTCGAGCAGCTCAAGGGCAAGTCGATCGCGGTGTCGGCGCCGAACTCGATGCCCAATATGTTGGCAATCGAGGCACTGGCGAAATACGGAATTTCCGACAAGGACGTCAGCCTAGCGGCGGTTGGCGGCGACCGCGAGCGCTACCAGGCGCTGGTCGGCGGCGTGGTCGAAGCCGCGGTGGTGTCGAACGAATATGAACCGATCTCGCCGAAGAATATCCATCTGCTGGTCGCCGGCCGCGACGCGGTGCCGAATTTCCTGCGCGTCTGCATCGTCTCCAGCGCCAAGAAACTGGCCGAGCGCGGCGATGACGCGGTGAAGGTTTCTTGCCGCCGAAATGAACGCGCTGCGTTTCGCGCTCGCCAACAAGGACGCCACCGTCGCGCTGACGCGCGAGATCAGCCAGGCCAAGCCGGACGATCCGCGCCCCGGCTTCGTGTTCGACGACGCGGTGGCGCACAAGGCGGTCGATCCGGACGCTGCCGATCCCGGCCGCGAAGATCATGTGGATCCAGGAGCAGATGGTGAAGTCCGGCAAGCTCGACAAGCCGCTCGACCTCAAGGTCGTCACCGCGCCGGAATATCGCGAACGGGCGTTCAAGAAAGTCGGCATTGATACCATTTGTCATTCCGGGACGGTCCGAAGGGCGGACGCGAATCCAGATCATGACGCCGGCCTGGATTCGGGTTCCGGGCCTCGCTCGCGTCCTGGAATGACGATGGAGATTTTGAATGGGTGAAGTAACTTTCCTCGACGTCTCCAAGCGCTTCTCGTTGCGCGTGGACGGCGAGCTGCATCACGTGCAGGCGCTCGACCGCGTCAGCTTCACGGTGCACGATGGCGAGATCGTCGCGCTGATCGGCCCGTCCGGCTGCGGCAAGACCACGGCGTTGCGCGTGGCCATGGGGCTGGACCCTCGACCAGCACCGGCCGCGTCACCGTCGACGGCCGCGAGGTGCACGGCTGCGGCCACGACCGCGGCATGGTGTTCCAGCACGCCGAACTGCTGCCCTGGCTCTCCGCCTTGCAGCAATGTGATGTTCGGCCTCGAGATGAAAGGCATGCGCGGCGCCGAGCTGCACGACACGGCGGAGAAATATCTCGAACTGGTCGGTCTGACCGATTCGCAGAACCGGCGCCCGCATCAGCTCTCCGGCGGCATGAAGCCAGCGCGTCGGCATTGCCCGTGCGCTCGCCATCGATCCGTCCGTGCTGCTGATGGACGAGCCGTTCGGCGCGCTCGACGCGCAGACGCGCGAGTCGATGCAGGCCGAGTTGCTCGACATCCACGCCCGCACCGGAAGACCATTTTGTTCGTCACCCACGACCTCGACGAGGCGGTGCTGATTGCCGACCGCATCGTGATCATGCGGGAGGGCCGCGTCGCCGACATCATGACGGTGCCGGCCAAGCGGCCGCGCGATCTCGCGCGGTGCGCGGCACGCCGGAATTCGCCGAGACCCGCTACAAGGTCTGGCGCGCGCTGCACGACGAGCAGACGGTTCACTAATGGTCGATATTTCCGATAACCAGATAAAGACCGCGCCGGCGGCCGAGCCGCGAAGAGCGCAAGCCGCTGCCGCGCTGGGTGATCACCTGCGCGTCGGTTGCGTGCCTGCTGATCTTCTGGGAAATCTTCGGCCGCGACATCAATCCGATGTTCGGCTCCTATCCGAGCGCCATTGCGGTGGCGTTCTGGGAGCTGCTGGTCAGCGGCCAATTGTGGAAGGCGCTCTACGACAGTCTGCGGCCGTTTTTGCTCGGCTATGCGCTCGCGATCGTGTTCGGCGTGCCGCTTGGGCTTCTCATCGGCGGCTTCCGTACGGCGGAAGCAGCGCTCGGCATCTACGTCACCGCCGGTTACGCCATGCCGCTGGTGGCGCTGGTGCCGCTGCTGATCCTGTGGCTGGGTCTGGGCTTTGCGGTCAAGGTCGCGGTGGTGTTCCTGATGGCGCTGTTCCCGATCACCATCAACACCTGGCTCGGCGTCGTCGCCGTGCCCAAGACGCTGATCGAGGTCGGCAAGTCGTTTGTCGCCCCCGATCTGGTGATCCTGCGCCGCATCGTGTTGCCGGCGACGCTGCCTTACATCATGGCCGGCGTTCGTCTGGCGGTCGGCCGCGCCGTGGTGGCGATGGTGATCGCGGAATTCTTCACCACCATTTCCGGGCTCGGCGCGGTGATCATCAACTCGGCCAATAATTTCGACACCGCCACCATGTTCGTGCCGATCATTATCCTGATGGTGATGGCAATCGGCTTGAACAGCCTGATCGGTTTCGTCGAGCGCACCGTCGCGCCCTGGCAGGCGGAGATCGCGGGACGGGAGCGGGAGTAGGTCGCTACTGTCATGCCCGCGCAAGCGGGCATCCAGTACGCCGTGAGGTATCGGATTAAATTGAGACCTGCGTACTGGGTCCCCGCCTTCGCGGGGACGACAATTACTCTGAGGCTAGGTTCGTCACCGCCGCGAACAAATCGCGGACCTGCTTCTCCGAAATATTCCTGGTGATGAACACCACGCGGCTCTGGCGATTTTCGTCCGGCCAGGTTTCAAGTTCGACCGGCGGATGCGCGAGGTGCTGCACGAACTGCACCACCACCGGGCCTTTGCAGCCGTCCACCGCGAGGAAGCCTTTGACGCGCAGCAGGTCTCCCCCGCGCAGCGCCATCAGCGTGTCCATGGCGCGCGCGAACACCTTCCACGATACCGGCGCCGCCTCGTTCAAAACAAAGCTTGAAATGCCGTCGCTGTGCGCGGCCTCCGCGACGAAGGCGTTGCGCTGAATTACCACCGGCTCGGTCAGCCGTGTCGGGTCAAGTTCGCCGTTCACCGCCCGCAGGATTTCCGCGCCGGAGTTGAGCGCGCGCAGTTGCGCGGTTAGCGCGTCGGCCGTCTTTTGCCCGGCAATATCGGTCTTGGTCACCACCAGCCGGTCGGCCAGGATTGCCTGCTTGCGCGCTTCGGCCGACCAGGAAAGCGTGTCGAGCCCGGTCGCCGCATCGACCACCGTGACCACCACGTCCACATGAAACGCCGCCCCCAACGCGCGGTCGGTGGCAAACGTCTGTAAAATCGGGCTGGGATCGGCTAGCCCTGAGGTCTCGATCACGACGCGGCGGAAGTCGGGGATTTCGCCGCGCTCGCGCTCGACTACCATTCGGCGCAAGGCGTGTTGCAGGTCGCTGCGGGTGATGCAGCACAGGCAGCCGTTGCCCAAGAGCACCGTCTCGTCAGCGCCTCCACGCACCAGAGCATCGTCGATGCCGGTTGCGCCGAATTCATTGATCACCACCGCAGTGCCGCGGCCCGCCTCGGTGCCGAGAAATGTTTGTAGCAGCGTAGTCTTGCCGGCGCCCAGGAAGCCCGTCACCACCGTGACCGGCACGCGAGCCCCGCGTTCGCGCTTGAGCCTGCGCCCGAACAGGCCGGCGGCGGGTGAGGGGAAAATCTCGTTCATCTCATACCGTCATCGCCCGCGAAGGTGGGCGATCCAGTAAACACCGGACGTGCGGTATGGCCAAGCGCTGGATGCCCGCCTTCGCGGGCATGACAGCCTCTAAAAATCCATCTCCAGCACATACAGCCCGCCGCTGAAACGATCGACGCAATAGACGATCTCGCGCTCGTCGACGTAGACGTCGTTGATCTGCACCGCGCCGACCGGCGTGCCGTTCGGGGCCGGCGGCACGAAGGCGGCCACTTCCTTCGGCTGGTAGGCGTTGGAAATGTCGTAGGCGCGCAAGCCCCCGTTGAAGAAGGTGCCGAGCACGATCTGGTCGGACTTCCAGGCGGTCGGCACCGGCGTGTTCTCGTGGATATTGTGCGCGCCGAAACGCCCGCCGCGGTTGGCATAGGCATCGACCGGCGGCATCGGACAGGTGGCGATCGGCACCACATGGGTTTCGTCGCGCGCGTCGAGAATCCAGATCAGCTTCGGCCAGTCCTTGGCGGCGTTCTCGGTCGACTCGTCGGTCACCAGCATCAGGCCGCGATCGAACAGCGGCACCGCCGTGTGCATGAAGCCGGTATAGGGCGGCGAATTGGTCCAGTGCGAGATAACTTTTGGACTCGCTTTATCCTTGATGTCCATTACGAACATGCCGCCGTCGATGTAGCAGAGATAAAGCCGGTCCGGCCGGTCCGGATAGACGTTGGTGTTGTGCGCGCGATAGCCCTTGTCGAGCGGATGGCGCGGCGGCGGCTTGACGTTGTCGGTGACGGATGTGCCAGGCATCCACCAGCGGCCGACCTCGACCGGCTTGGACGGATTGCGCACGTCGATGCAGCGGTAGAACTGGTCGTCCTGCGGATGGCTCGGCTTGAAGTCGGGCGCGCCCGAGGCCATGTGCACGTATTCGCCGTCGCAGAACCACAACTGGTGCACGCCGCGCGAATTGGCGCCCGAGCAGTCGAAGAACGAAATCGAGCGCGGCTTTTCCGGCACCGAGCAGTCGAACAGTTCGAGCCCGGCCGGCTGCTGGCCGACCTTCTGCGTCTGATAGGCGACCGCCAGGATGTCGCCGGTCATCTCCAGCGAGTTCGAGCGCATATGCGCCTGCGGCAGGGCGGTCTGCACCACCACTTTCGGATTGCGCGGATCGGACACGTCGACGCCGGTAAAATTCTTCGGCGCGCTCTCGTGCGCCAGCCAGAGGATGCGGCGCCCGTCTTTGGCGATCTGCACCGCGATGCCTTCGCCCATGCCGCCGAAGCCGCCGAGATCGTTCTGCGCGAGCAGCTTGAAATTCCAGGTGGTGGGCTCGCCGGACTGGCTGAGCGGATTGGTGGCGGTGGACATTCGCGTCTCCGATGTTGGCGTTGGTCGCGTGGAAAGGCCGGCGCCTAGGCGCCGGCCTAGCGTGGATGTAGGATGAAGTTTAAGCCCCGGCCTGCTTGAAGAATTCAGTGCGCAGCACTTTATCCCAATCCGGGATCGCCTTGATCTTGTTCTCCCTGAGCAGGATTTCGGCCTGCGCCTGCATGTAGGGTTTGATGTCGGCCGGCCAGCCCGGCTGCACTTCGACGCGCGACAGCGCCTTGGTGAAGGTGTCCTTCGACATGGTGTAGCCCTTCGAGGTGTAGAACGTGTAGATCACGTCCGCCACCTTGCCGGGGTTGGACTTGAAGTCCTTCGCCACTTCGATCCAGGCCTTGAGATAGGCGACCACGGTCTGCGGGCTCTTCTCGACGAAGTCGGGCGTCGCCGCCATGAACACCGGCAGTCTGTCGAAGGTATCGAACTCCGAGATCGTGTTCGCCAGACCGTCGGCTTCCGCGATGGCGTTGTAGGGCTCGACATTGCACATGGCATCGACGGTCTTGGCGGCCATGGCGGCCACCATGTCGTCGACGTTCATGCGGACTTCCTGATAGTCGCCCTTCTTCAGGCCGGCTTTGGTTGCGATCTGGTCGACGAAAATGTTGCCGGTCGACGAGCCGGTCTGGTTGGCGACCTTCAAACCTTTAAGCTGCTCGACCTTGGTGAGTCCCAGATCCTTGCGCGCCATCACGCGCGCGGTCTTGCCGACATATTCGATCATGGCGATGGCGACCATGCCGCCTTTGTCGTGGCCGAGCGCGAGCGATGGGCCGGCATAGGTGCCCATGTCGACCTGGCGCGCCACCATCTGCTGCATGGTGAGATTGCCGGACGGCACCGCGAATTCCTCGAACTTGACGCCGTTCTTCTCAAGCAGGCCGGAGCGCAGCAGATAATAAGTCGGCATGCCCCACATGTTGGTCTGGTAGCCCTGGCGCACTGTCTCCAGCGCGAAGGCCGGCCGCATGCCCAGGCCCGCCGCCAGTACGCCGGCGCCGGTTGCCGCCAGCGCGTGCCGGCGGGTAATTCCCTTTTGCAGAATGGTCATCGCGTTATCCTCCCTTTCGAATTGGCTGTCAGTTGACCGCTAATTTGCCGTTTCTTCTACTTTCACATCATGACCCAGAAGTTGCATCAGCTCCTTCTGGCATTCGACGAATTCAACGCTGAGCGGATCGCGCGGGCGCGGCAACGCTATCTTGACCAGCGCTTTGACCGTGCCGGGATGCGGGCTCATCACCACCACCCGGTCGGCCAGATACACCGCTTCCGCCACATTGTGCGTCACGTAGATCACCGTCTTGCGGGTAGCTTTCCACACATCGGCGAGCAACCGCTGCATGTCGTCGCGCGTCATCGCGTCCAATGCGGCAAACGGTTCGTCCATCAAGAGTACCGAGGGATTGTACGCCAGCGCGCGGGCGATGGCGACCCGTTGCTGCATGCCGCCGGATAAATGGTGCGGGTAGGAATTGATGAACTTCTCCAGTTTCACCAGGCGCAATTGCTCGCGCGCGATTCTGTCGCGTTCCTGCTTGGGCACGCCCTTCATTTCCAGCCCGAATTCGACGTTGCCGAGCGCCGTCCGCCAGGGAAACAACTGGGCGAAGTCCTGGAACACCACGCCGCGGTCCATGCCGTGCCCGGTCACGGCCTTGCCGCCGATGCGGATTTCGCCGGACACCGGCGCAAGGAATCCGGCGATGATATTGAGCAGCGTGGACTTGCCGCAGCCGGACGGCCCGACGATGCATAAAAACTCCGAGGCATCGATGTTGAGGCTGACGTTCTTGACGCCCGGCACCTTGCCGCCGGGCGTGTCGTAGGTCAGCGTCACGTCGCGTATTTCGATTGGAACCATTGTTAGCCTTTTGCTTTTTCTTTTTTCGCCGGAGCCCAGCGCGGAGGGCGCTTCTCGAGGAACGCCGCCAGACCTTCGGCGGCTTCCGCGCTCTGACGCTTGGCGGAATGTGCTTCGATCAGCCCGGTGAAGGCCGCGTCGTCGAGATGGGCCCAGGCCGAGCGCAGCGCACATAATTTCGTTTGCGCGACGGCGTCCGGCCCGCTGGCCAGCAGTTGACCGACAATGCGCTCGCCGGCGGCTTCCAGTTCGGTAAGCGGCACCACCTCGTGCACCAGGCCGATGCGGCGCGCCTCCGCCGCATCGAAGCGCTCGCCAGTGAGCGCATAGCGGCGTACCTGGCGCAGGCCGATGGCGTCGTTGAGCTGCGGGATAATGATGGTGCCGGCGACGCCGACGCGCACTTCGGCGATCGAGAAGGCGGCGCTGTCGGCGGCGATCACGATGTCGCACGCAGAGATGATGCCGGTGCCGCCACCGAAGCAATAGCCCTGCACCAGCGCTACCGTCGGAACCGGCAGCAGATTGAGCCGCTGCACCGCTTCCGCGGTCATGCGCGAGGCGCGCAAATTTTCCGCAGGCGAGGACTGCCGCACTGAATTAAGCCAGCCGACATCGGCCCCGGCCTGGAAATTCTTGCCGTTGCCGGTAATGACGACCGCGCGCAACGACATCGCGCCGAGCGCGTCGTAAGTTTTCAGCAAAGCCGCGATCAGCTCACCATTATAGGCGTTATAGACTTCCGGGCGGTTGAGGATGACGCGCGCCACGCCACGTTCGTCGACGCTCCACAAGACCGGGCCGGTGGAAGACGCCTGGGTCATCGCTTAGCCCTTGGCCGCGCGCGACATGCCCCAGCGCTGCACGGTGGCACGCTCGATCGACCCGAACACCAGGCGCTCGAACAGATAGCCGATGGCGCCGATGACGATGAGGGCCGCCAGCATGACGTCGGTATTGAGGAATTCCTTGGCGTCGAAGATCACCCAGCCCAACCCCCAATCGGAGGCCGCAATCATCTCGGCGCCGACCACCGCGATCCAGGCGCGCAGGAACGATTGCCGCATGCCGGTGATGATGAAGGGCGAGGCGCCGGGAATGATCACCTTCCAGAACAGGCTGTGCTCGTCGGCGCCCATGCAGCCTGCCGCGCGCAGCCAGAGCGGATTGACCGAGCGCACGCCCGACCAGGTGTTGAACACCATCGGAAAGGTCGCGGCATAGAACACGATCAGGATCGTGGTCAGGTTGCCGATGCCGAACCAGAGCATGAACAGCGGCACCAGCGCGAAGGAAGGGATCGGCATCAGCGCGCTGATCAGCGGCAGGCAGAAATGCTCGATTCGCTTGAAGCGCGCCATCAGGATGCCGAGCGGGATGCCGACCACTACGGCGAGGCTGAAGCCGAACATCACCCGGTACATGGTGAAAGCGGCGTGCTCGATCATGGTGCCGTCGGCAAGGGTGGCGAAGAGCGCGGAGAGGATGGCCGAGATCCGCGGCAGCAGCGCCGGGGCAAAATAGCCGCTGCGCGCCAGCGCCTCGTAGCAGGCGGCGGCAGCGGCAAGGGTGACGGCGGCGCGCACAAAGGAGCGCGCGCGCATTCCGTTTTCGGTCATTACAACTGCGGTCATGCGCGCACCATGCCCCAGCGCACGACGGTGTAGTCCTCGATCTTCTGGAACACGAGTTTTTCCAGGATCAGGCCGATGATGGCAATCACCGCGATGCCGGCCATCATGACGTCGGTGTTGAGGAACTTGCGCGCGCCGAAGATCATCCAGCCCAGCCCCCACGGCACGGCGGCCAGCATCTCGACCGCCACCAGGATGCGCCAGGCCTGCGCCAGGCCGAGCCGCATGCCGGTGAGGATATAGGGCAGGGCGCCGGGCAGGATGACGTAGCGGAACAGACGTTTGTCGTCGGCGCCCATGGATTGCGCCGAGCGCACCCAGATTTCCTTCACCGCTTTGACGCCGGTCCAGCTGTTGAAGATGATCGGGAACGACGACACGAAGCCGACCAGCAGCACGGACGAGAAATTGCCCAGGCCGAACCAGAGCAGGAACAGCGGCGCGTAAGCGAGGCCGGGGATCGGCGCGCAAATGCTGACCAGCGGCAGGAAGATGTCCTCGGCCCGGCGCGAACGCGCCATCAGCACGCCGATGATCACGCCGAACACCGCGGCAAGCGTAAAGCCGGTCAGCAGACGGATCACCGTCTCGATGGCGTGATGCGGCAGGATGCCGTTGACGGTCAGCCGCACGAAGGCCGACACGACTTCCTCGAGCGTCGGAAATAGCCGGCGTGGGAACACGCCCATCCAGGCGACGATCTCCCAGATGGTACCGACCACCACGAACGGGAAGATGTTGCGCGCGATGAGGCGCCAGCGCTCGTTACCGCTTTCGGGGCGGTCGGGCGCATCCGTTACGGCAATGGTGGTGACCGCATCCTGCATGGCTGCCGGCGCTCCTCCCTGAACGTCTTGGTTCGCGGGCCTCTTGCGGGCCCTTCAGCGGTTGTTGCCGCCACGGGGCGCAGAATAATGCGCTTTGAACGGTAACCACAAGCATGCGTGCTGCTGCATTCGCGAGCACCGGCGCGCCCTCTGGCGATTTGGCGGCAGACCGGCTAAAGCCCCGCTCAAGACCGCGAATGCCGCGGCAAAAATTCCAACGGGAGAGTTTCGTGATGTCGAACAATGCACAAAAGATCGGCTGGATCGGAGTCGGCCGCATGGGGACGCCGATGGTCGAACGGCTCCTGAAGGCCGGTCACGACGTGACGATCTGGAACCGCACCCGCGCCAAGGCCGAGCCGCTGGCCGCCAAGGGCGGCAAGATCGTCGACAAGCCGGTCGATCTGGCCGGTTGCGACGTGGTGTTCGCCATCGTTTCCACCGGCAAGGACGTCGAGGAAGTGGTCTTCGGCAAGGACGGTCTGCTCAGCGGCGCCAAGAAACCGAAAATGCTGGTCGACTGCTCGTCGATCTCGGTCGAGGAATCCGCCGAGATCCGCAAGCGCCTGCAAGAAAAGGGCGTGAGCTTTCTGGCCGCGCCCGTGTCCGGCAATGCCAAGGTCATCAAGGCCGGCAAGCTGTCATCGGTGGTGTCAGGCCCCGAAGCCGACGCCAAGATCGCCATGCCGCTGATCGAAGTGTTCGCGCCGCAGGGCGTCTCCTACGTGGGCGACGGGCGAACTCGCGCGCATCTGCAAGATCGCGCACAACGTCATGCTCGGCGTGGTGATCGAGAACCTGATCGAGATCACGCTGCTCGCCAACAAGATGGGCGTGCCGCGCCACGCCTTCCTCGCCTTCATGAACAACGGCGTGATGGGCTCGATGTTCACCAAGTACAAGACGCCGGCGCTGGTCAATCTCGACTGGACCACGACGTTCACGCCGGAGCTGTTGCGCAAGGATCTCGATCTGGGTCTCGCGCTCGGCCGCGAATGGGACGTGCCGATGCCGGTGACGGCGGCGACGCGCGAGGTGCTGCAAGGCCATTTCGGCGCCGCCATGCTGCAGAAGAATCCGGAGGAATACTCCAGAAGGATTTCGCCGCGCTGGCCGAAACCATGGCGCTCGCCGCCGGCATGAAACTCACGCCGGAAAACAAGAACGTCGGGACGGGGCTGGAGTAGCTGTTGTCGTCCCCGCGAAGGCGGGGCCCCAGTAATCACCGGCAGCGTTTTGATCGATAGGCTGTCGAGTACTGGATGCCCGCCGGAGCCTGTCATCGGGCCGCGCTTCGCGCGGACCCGTTGGCGGGCATGACGGCGCGTGCGCACACAAAAAAGGGCCCCTTGCGGGGCCCTGTGTGCATAAGGTGGAGGATTCTCGCCGCCGTAGCCAAAAGGGAGGAAAACGGCGACTGCGCACGGGAACAGTGAAGCGGTCACACGCGGTTACCACAAGTAAATTGCCCGTAAATTCCCATTGGCTTATGTACGGTCGCCGACGCATCATTTGATTTGATAAATCCGAGGGAACCGGGGACCGCCATGGCCTTCAAGCTCTACAACGCGCCGCAATCGACCTGCAGCCAGCGCGTGCGCTTCGTGCTCAACGCCAAGAAACTGCCGTTCGACGAGGTGAAGCTCAATCTGCTGGAAGGCGACCAGCTCAAGCCCGACTACCTCAAGCTCAATCCGAACGGCGTGGTGCCGACGCTCGACCATGACGGCGACATCGTCATCGACTCCACCGTGATCACCGAATATCTCGACGAAGTCTCGCCGGCCGACAGCTTCACCCCGGAATCGGCGGTCGAGCGCGCCCGCATGCGCGCGCTGATGCATTTCATCGACGAGATGCCGGCCGCCGCCGTGCGCGTGCCGACCTTCAACCTCGCCTTTTTGCCGAGCTTCCAGAAGATGAGCCGCGAGGCCTTCGTGGCGATGGCGGAGTCCAAGCCGCTGCGCAAGCGAATTCATGATGACCATGGGGCAGACCGGTTTCCCCAAAGCCGAGATGGACGCCGCGCTCGCGCGCCTGCGCCGGACCTATGAGCGCATGGACGCGCAGATCGAGAAAAGCGGCGGACCGTGGCTGCTGGGCAAGAAGATCACGCTCGCCGACGTGGCGGTGATGCCGGCGCTGGTGCGCATGGACGATCTCGGCATGAGCGCGCAGTGGCAGGATCTGCCGCGCATCGTGACCTGGTTCGACAATATCCGCGCGCATCCGGCGTTCAAGCCGACTTATTATCCGGGCTCGCTGCTGAGCGAGCGCTTCCCGCATTTGCGGGAGAAGAGTCGCGGCGCGGGCTGTAGACGATTCGCGCCGGCCTCGTATCTCCGATTGCCGAGGGCGCTATCTCTAGGCGAGGACGGCGCATATTCGCCGCTGCGCCAGCTGCTATATGATTCCAAACACGGAGCCTCCCCGATGAACCAAATTACCCTGCTCATCACTACCGTTCTTGGCGCCATAGGCGGCCTGCTGTTCGTCAGCGGCCTTCTCATCCCCGGCATCGTCTTCGGCGTCCTCGCCGTGCTCACGCTCTATTCGCTCAAGATGGCGAACAACTGGGAGCGTTACGTCATCTTGCGCGCCGGCAAATTGTCGAGCGTGAAGGGACCGGGCCTGTTCGCGATCATACCGGTCATCGACAGCATCGCCGCCGTCATCGACGAGCGCATCCAGACCACCGGCTTCAACGCCGAGCAGGCGCTCACCAAGGACACCGTGCCGGTCAATGTCGACGCCATCGTTTTCTGGCACGTGCACGACGCCCAGAACGCCGCGCTCAACATCGCCAATTACCGGCAGGCCATCGACCAGGTGGCGCAGACGTCGTTGCGCGAAATGATCGGCTCCTCGATGCTCTCCGAGCTGTTGTCCGAGCGCAAGGTGGCGGACGAAGTCCTGCGCACCGAGATCGCGCACAAGACCGCGGAGTGGGGCATCTCGATCAACTCGGTCGAGATCCGCGACGTCGCCATCCCGGTCGCCTTGCAGGACGCCATGTCGCGCCAGGCGCAGGCCGAGCGCGAGAAACAGGCGCGCGTCATCTTGGGGTCCGCCGAGGCGGCGATCGCGGCGAAATTCGTCGAGGCGGCGGAGATCTACGGCAGCAACGCCGCCGCGCTGCATCTGCGCGCCATGAACATCATCTACGAAACGACCAAGGAGCGCGGCGCCACCATTCTGATGCCGACCACCATGGTGGATTCCATGAGCGTGGCGCTGCCGGCCGCGTTCATGGCGCCGAAGTAGCGCGAATTCCGCTGGCTTTCTTCAGGCATTCCTTCGGCGTCGCGGGGCGCTTGAACCTTTTGTGGGTAAGCGCCGACTTAATGTGTAGCGGCGGCTTTGCCGCCTGTAGCCTATCTGCCGTGGGGGATATCATGCGCCATAGCTTGAAGTTGCTTGCCGCCGCCTGCCTGCTGTCCGCGCTCGCCGCGCCGGCCTGGGCGCAATCCAATCCGAACGTCGAGATCTGCAAATCGGCCGATGGCAGCGCGACATCGCCGCAGCAGCGCATCGCGGCCTGCACCGCTCTGATCGACGCCGGCAAGGATGCCCCGCCGCAGGAACTGGCCGCGCTGCTGACCAACCGCGGCGCCACCTATTGGTACATCAACAAGATGCCGCTGGCCTTGGCCGATCTCGACCGCGCCATCGCGCTCGATCCGGCCAATTCCCGCGCCTTCCGCGAACGCTCGAACTACTACCGCACGCTGGGCCGGCTCGATCGCGCGCTCGCCGACGCCAACCAGGCGGTGCGGCTCGATCCCAACGATCCCAAGGCCTTCGACAATCGCGGCAACGTGTTCAACAACAACAACCAGTACGACCGCGCCATCGAGGACTACAACGAAGCCATCCGGCTCGATCCGAAGGATTCGCTGGCGTTCATGGATCGCGGCGTCGCGCATTACTTCAAGGAGGAATACCAGGAAGCGATCAAGAACTACGACGAGGCGATCCGGCTCGATCCGACGCGCTCGCGCGCCTTTACCAATCGCGGCTCGGCCTTGAAGAAGCTCGGCCGCAAGGAGCAGGCGCTGGCCGACGAAAGCCAGGCGATCAAGCTCGATCCGCTGGTGCCGGAATATTACGACAATCGCGGCCTGTCGTATGAGAATGACGGCGACTATGACCGCGCCATCATCGACTTCAACGAGGCAATCCGGCTCAAGCCGCAGGCGAATTTTCTCACCAACCGCGGCAACTCGTACAATTTGAAAGGCGACTACGACCGCGCCATTACAGACTACGACCGCGCGCTGGCGCTCAACCCGGGCTTCTATCTCGCCTATAACAATCGCGGCGCCGCCTTCCGCAAGAAGGGCGACATCGAGCGCGCCATCGCCGATTACGAACAGGCGCTGCGCGTCAACCCGAAGTTCGAATTCGGCGGCGGAGAATCTTGCGACGCTGCGCGAGGAACGCGACCGGCGCGGAACGCTTTCCGAACGCCTGCTGCCGACCTTCGATTGCGGTAGCGCCAGCCGCGCCGTCGAGAAGGCGATCTGCTCGGATCCGGATCTGGCCCGCCTCGACCGCCAGATCGGCGACGCCTACAAGGCCGCGATGGCCAAGCTCGACCGCAAGGGCGTCGCCCGCCTGCGCGAGGGCCAGCGCGACTTCGTTGCCGAGCGCAACAAGTCGTTTGGCCGTCCCGACTACGTGCTCAAGCGCGAACTGGAGCGGCGGCTTGTGGCGCTGCGCGGAATGACGGCGGACAACAACTGAAGCCTGCGCGGGGACGAACGGATTTGGGCTAGCGCCCAACCGCGGCTAGCTCCCGCGCTTTCTTGGCGCCTTCGAAGCCGTGCATGCCGCCGTACCATTGGATGGCGACCACGGCGCCTTTGACCGGCTGCAGCAGGCCGAGCGTCATGATCAGCGCCATCGTCGGCCACAGCGTCATGCCGAGCCAGAGCGGCGGCGCGAATTCCGTTTCCACCACCAGAATGGTCGGCACCAGGATATGGCCGACGATGACGATCACCAGGTAGGCTGGAAAATCGTCGGCGCGGTGATGATGCAATTCCTCGCGCGCAGTGCGGGCATTGATCCGCGATCTTCAGGAAAGCGCGGAACATGCGGCCTTCGCCGCAGGCCGGGCAGCGCCCGCGAAACCCGCGCCATAACGCTTGTCCGGCGCCGGAAGGCAACCGACCGCGGGCCGCTTTTTGCCGGCCGCGCGGTCGCCATTTCCGCCAGCCACGCTCAATACCTGTTCGCGATCGGCAATTCCTCGGCCGGGAACAGCGAGATCAGGCGGCAGCCTTTGTCGGTGACCACGACCTCTTCCTCGATGCGCGCGGCGGAAAAGCCGTCGGTCGCCGGGCAATAGGTCTCGATCGCGAACACCATGCCTTCCACGATTTCGGTCGGGTGATCCATCGACACCACGCGCGAGATGATCGGCCGCTCGTGCAGGTTCAGGCCGAGGCCGTGCGCGAATTGCAGGCCGAAGGCCGTCATCTCGTCGGGAAAGCCGAACTCCTCCGCCTTCGGAAACACCTCGCAGATATGCGCGGTGCAGGCGCCGGGCTTGATGCGCTCGATCGCGTTGTCGAGCCATTCGCGCGCCTTCCTGTAGCAATCGTGCTGCGCCGGCGTGGCGCGGCCGACATTGAAGGTGCGGTAGTAGCAGGTGCGATAGCCCATGAAGCTTGCAGAATGTCGAAGAACGCCTGGTCGCCCGGGCCGGATCATGCGGTCGGTGAAGTTGTGCGGATGCGGACTGCAGCGCTCGCCGGAGATGGCGTTGACCGCCTCCACGTCGTCGGAACCGTGCGTGTAGAGGAACTTGTTGACCTCGGCGACGATGTCGTTCTCGCGCACGCCCGGGCGCAGCATGTTGTTCACCAGGTCATAGGCGCCGTCCACCATGGCGGCGGCGCGGTTGAGCAGCGCGATTTCGTCGGATGACTTCACCTCGCGTGCGCTCAGCATGACCTGCTGGCCGTCCTTGATCTTGAGCCCGGCTTTTTCGAGCTCGAACATCATCGGCGGCTCGATGATGTCGACGCCGATCGGCATCTTGGCGACGCCGGCGGCTTTCAGGATCGAGGCCATCTCCTCGGCATGGCGCTTCATCAGGCCGAAGGCGGGATCGACGGTGCCGCGCAACCCGACCAGGCCGGCCTTGCAGTTTTCCGGCTTGAGCCAGGGCGAGTACAGCCGGTGATGCACCGCGGCCGAGCCGAAGTCCCACAGGATCGGATCGCCGCCGCGCATCAGCAGCGCCCAGCGCGACAGCTTGTCGCGCGCCCATTCGCCGATCTTGGTCGAGGTGACGTAACGGATGTTGTTGTCGTCGAACAGCAGCAGCGCGCCGAGGTCGGAGTTCTCGAGCGCCGCTTGCGCGCGGGCGAGCCGGTAGCGGTGCATGCGCCGGTAATCGACGCGCTCCTCGAAATCGACGCCCATGGTGCCGAGCACCGGCAGATGGCGGCCCCAGTTGTAGCGCGGGTTGATGTCCTCGGCGCGGATTTGCAGCGGGTCGCGCGTTCTCTCGTCCATGGGTGCTCTCCCTGATCGGTATTGGCTGGCCGGCCTTATAGCCGGGGGCATGGCCGGATTATAGGCCTTGGTCAAACGCGGCGGCAGTCCCGATCGCCCTCATCCTGAGGAGCGCGTCTCGAAGGACGAGGCCGCCCATCCTTCGAGAGGGGCGCAACGCGCCCTCCTCAGGATGAGGGCGGAAAAGGGTAGTGGGTCAGTTTGGATTTAATTCCCAAATTCAGCCCTAGCGGCATCGCGCTAGGGGCGGCATATTTAGGGCGATGCAAAAGGTCTTAGCCATCGGGGTTGTCGTTTTCAGTCTTTTGGCCGGTGTATTGTGGTTGATGGCTACTATCGTTTGGGTCAGCGACAAAACAACAGACAAACCAGACGCAGACGGAATGCATCCATTCCGAATAACTGACCCTGAATTGGGCGTTGATATTTTCGCCACTGCTGCCCGCCAGATATGGTGGAACCGCCTTGCTGGTGCGGCAACCTGCGCGGCGGCCTGCTGCCAAGCAGCCACAGTCTTTTTCTATGGGATGCCATGACCACCCACCGCAAACGCTCCCGCGATCCCAATCAGCTCGCCAAGGCGGGCTGGAATTCAGGAGACGGCGTACCCGGTGCCGCTAAAGAATGCGGGCGGCGAAGCGTTGGCTTTTTCTTTATCCCTCCCCGCAAGCGAGGAGGGTAAGAAGCTACGCCGCCTCGACCACGCGACGCAGGGAGCTACGCAGATCCTGCGCGGCGGCTTCGCCATAGGCGCCTTCGAATTCCTTCTGCGCCTGCCGCCAGCGCGCGGCTGCTGTCTTGAACCGCGCTTGCCCCGCCTGGTCAGGCTGACCCTGCGGGTGCGGCCATCCGGCCCGGCGCCCGACCGCCACCAGCCGGTCGCGCTCGAGCGGTCGCAGCGCGCGGCCGAGCGCGGTGCGGTCCATGCACCATGGACTCGGCGAGCTTGCCGATCGGCATCGGCGCCGAGCCGGCTGAGCTTGGACAGGATCGAATATTGCGTGCTGCGCAGCCCTTCCTGCGCCAGATGCCGTCATAGATCTGGCTGAGGTGGCGCGCGGCCTGCCGCAAGGCCAGGCAGTTGCAGGGCGTCTGATCGGGCGCTTCGGGCGGGAGTCTTTTTCGGCATAGCTCGCATTCCTGAACGGACGGGGCAACGGCTCTTGCCAATATGTGCATATGCACGTATTAATGTCAAGAGAAACGTGCATATGCACCTACTTGCGACGGAGCGCTTGCCATGGATCCCGCGAACCCGAATGCTGCTGGAGGCGCCGGTCGGCGCGCACCATCGTGCGGCTGGCGCTGCCCAATGTCGTCGTCATGGTGGTGCAGGCCTGCGATCGGCCTGATCGAGACCTATTTCGTCGCCAAGCTCGGCCTCGACGCGCTCGCCGGCATGGCGCTGGTGTTCCCGCTGTTCATGCTGCTGACGATGATCTCGGCCGGCGCCATGGGCGGCGGCATCCTCTCGGCCATCGCGCGCGCGCTCGGCGTCGGGCAATCGCGAGCACGCCAATGCACTGGTCTGGTAGGCCGTCGTCATCACGGTCCTGCTCGGCGCGATCACCACCGTGCTGGCGTTGCTGTTCGGGCCGAAGCTCTACGCGCTGATGGGCGGCCGCGACGGCTCGCTCGCCGCAGCGGCGACTTATTCGAGCGATCGTTTTCGCCGGCGCCGTTCCGCTCTGGCTGTTCAACTCGTTCGCGGCCATGATCCGCGGCACCGGCAACATGTTCTTGCCGGCGTCGGTGATCAGCGCCGGCGCCTTCATTCTCATTCCGCTGTCGCCGCTGCTGATCTTCGGCCTCGGGCCGTTCCCGCAACTTGGCATCGCCGGCGGCGCCGATCGCGGTTCTCATCTATTACGTCGTCGGCTGCGCGATCTTCGCCGACCTACATCTGGTCCGGCCGCGGCGTGCTGCAAGCCGTCGCTCGATTCCGCCGCGCTGACCTGGGCGCCGATGCGCGAAATTCTGCGCGTCGGCGCGACCTCGTCGATCGTCAGCCTTTCGACCAATGTCACCATCGCGGTGGCGACCGGGCTCGCCGGTCTGATCGGCCCGGCCGCGGTCGCCGGTTACGGCACCGCCGTGCGGCTGGAATATCTGCTGGTGCCGCTGGTGTTCGGGCTGGGCGCGCCGGTCGCCGCCATGGTCGGCACCTCGATCGGCGCCGGCCGCAACGAGCGCGCGCTGCGCGTCGCCTGGACCGGCGCGGCCATCGCCGTTCGGCTTGACCGAAGCGATCGGTCTTGCCGCCGCGTTGTTTCCCAACGCATGGTTGTCGCTGTTCGGCGACGACGCGAGCATGCTCGCAGACCGGCACGCTCTATCTGCGCATCGTCGGTCCGTTCTACGGCTTTTTCGGCGGCGGGCTCGCGCTCTATTTCGCCTCGCAGGGCGCCGGCCGCGTCGGCTGGGCCATGATGGTCGCGGTGCTGCGCGTCGTCATCGCCGCCGGCGGCGGCTGGCTCGCGGTCACGCTGCTCGGCGGCAGTACCGGGCTGTTCGTCGCCCTGGCCGGAGCGCTGGTGATCTACGGGCTGCCAATGTCGTTGCGGTCGCCAGCGGCGTGTGGTTCAAGGCGCCCAAAGCGCCGGCGCTGGTGCCGCAAGCGTCATAAGGTGACCGCATGAGCGAAACGAAAACGCGCCTTTATCTCGACGATCTTAAAGCCGGGCAAACGTTCCGCAGCCGGATGGTGACGACGGTCGAAGATGCGGCGATCAAGACCTTCGCCACGGAGTTCGATCCGCAGCCGTTTCACCTGGATGACGCTGCCGCGCAGGCGACCATGTTCAAAGGGCTCGCCGCCAGCGGCTGGCACACCGCGGCAATGACCATGCAGCTTCTGGTCAACGACGGGCCGCCGCTCGCCGGCGGCATCATCGGTGGCGGCATGGACGAATTGCGCTGGCCGCAAGCCGGTGCGGCCGGGCGACACACTGCGCATCGAATGCGAAGTGCTGGAAGTGCGCCCGTCGCGTCGCGCCCGGAGCAGGGCATGGTCAAGATGAAAACGACCACGCTCAACCAGAACGACGAGCCGGTGCAGGTTATGGTCGGCAACCTGATCGTGCCGCGCAAGCGGCGGCGGGCTACGCCGCACTCTTCTTCCCCCACAGCCGGCCGAGGCGATGTCGGCGCCTTCGCGGATGGCGCGCAGCTTGAGCCACACCGCCGGCTCGATCACCCATTCGCGGTTGGTGAAGGTGCCAAAGCCGCAATCGGTCGAGGCGATCACGCGCTCGCGCTCGCCCACCGACGCGCACCGCTTCCTCGATGCGGCGCGCCACCACTTCCGGATGCTCGACGAAATTGCGAGTGGTCTCGATCACGCCGGGGATCAGCAGCATGTCCTTCGGCAGCGGATGCTTCTTGAGCGCGTCATATTCATGCGCGTGGCGCGGATTGGAGAACTCGATCGACAGCGCGCCGACTTTGCGCCTGATAGAGCGCCGGCAGGATCGTCGCCGAGCGGCACGTCGTGGATGTGCGGGCCTTCCCAGTTGCCGTAACAGACGTGCAGCCGCACGCGGTCGCGCGGAATGCCGTCGATGCCTTCGTTGATCGCGTGCGACATGCCGCTCGACTGCCTTGACGAAGTCCGGCGTCGTCGAGATCGCGGTACATCATGGTGCGGTCCATGGCGAGATCGGGCGCGTCGATCTGCAAGATCAGGCCGGCCTTGTGGATCGCCTGATATTCGTTGCTTCATCTCGCGCGACAGCGCCGTCGAGATATTTGTCCTGGCTGCCGTAGAAGGCGTTGAGCATGGTCGTCGAGACGATGCCGGGCGAGGGCGCCGTCATGAACTGCTCGGCGAATTTGCCCTGCGGCGATTTTCTTGAAGCGCGCGATCTCGTTCTCGATCGGCTTGATGTCGAGATATTTCAGCTCGCTCTGGCACTCCGGCGCGTTCTGCTGCTTGCTGATATGCGGGAAGCGCCGCATCAGGCTCGCCACCAGCTCGGGAAATTCCTCGAATTCCTTGCCGCGCCGGCGCTTCGACACGCCGCCGAAGCCGCTCATGCGCTGCGGCACGTAGGTCTGGAAGCCGACGCGCTGCTGCTCGCCGTCATTGCCGATGTCGATGCCGGCGGAGACCTGCTTGTCGACGACGTGGCTCACCGCCTTGTCCATTTCGGCGGCCATCTCCTGCGGCGTCGAATTTCTCGCCGGCTTCCTGGCGCACCAGCAGATCGGACAGTTTCTCGTTGCGCGGCAGGCTGCCGACATGGGTGGTCAGAATGCGGTCCCGGCTGAAGATCATGAGGCGTAGCTCCCTTAAACGCTGGCGCGAAATATGCTTCGCTTTGCAGCACCTTCTTTGGCGGGCATAATACGCATCCGTCTGGGAGGAAAAACAATGGCTATCGCCGAAGCGCGCGCGGCAGAGCCGATCGCGCAGATTAGGCGCGGGAGTGCCGGTGGGCGCAATCCCACGCGATTACAATTTCGCCGCCGATGTGCTGCAGACGCAATCTCGATGCCGGCCGCGCCAACAAGCCGGCCTATATCGACGCGCGCGGCACGACGACCTACGGCCAGCTCGCCGATCGCGTCGCGCGCTTCGGCGCCGCGCTGCGCGGCCTCGGCATCAAGCGCGAGGAGCGCGTGCTGCTCGCGCTGCATCGACACCATCGACTGGCCGACCGCGTTTCTCGGCTGCCTGAAGGCCGGCATCATCGCCGTGCCGGTCAATACGCTGCTCACCGAAGACGACTACCGCTTCATGCTGGCCGACAGCCGCGCCAAATGCCTGGTGGTGTCGGAGGCGCTGTTTCCGAAATTCGAGAAGCTCATCAAGCAAAGCCCGACCTCGAGCATGTCATCGTCTCCGGCGACAATCCACACGGCTACCGGCTGTTCGAGGATCTGATCGGCGCCGACGAGCCCGAAGCCTTACACCGCGCCGACCACCTGCGACGACATGGCGTTCTGGCTCTACACCTCGGGCTCGACCGGCAAGCCGAAGGGCGCGGTGCATGTGCATGCCAGCCTGAAACTCACCGCCGATCTTTACGGCACGCCGGTCGCCGGCATCAAGGAAAGCGACGTCTGTCTATTCGGTGGCGAAATTGTTTTTCGCCTACGGCCTCGGCAACGCCATGACGTTCCCGATGTCGGTCGGCGCCACCACGGTGCTGCTGGGCGACCGGCCGACGCCGGACGGCGTCGCGGCGCTGCTGCGCAAACATCCGGTCACGGTGTTCTACGGCGTGCCGACCTTCTACGCCGCGTTCCTGGCCAGCCCGAACGCGCCGCAGAAGTCGCGAAGTGAAATTGCGCCGCTGCATTTCCGCCGGCGAGGCGCTGCCGGAAGGAAGTCGCGCAAGCACTGGCACGACCGTTACGGCGTGCGAGATTTCCGACGGCCTCGGCACCACCGAGATGCTGCACATCTATCTGACCAACGTTCCGGGCGCGACCAAATACGGCACCACCGGCAAGCGCGGTGCCCGGCTACGAGATCAAGCTGATCGGCGAGGACGGCCAGCCGGTGAAGCACGGCGAGATGGGCGAGATGTATGCGCGCGGGCCGACCAGCTGCGATCATGTACTGGAACAACCGCGAGAAATCGCGCTCGACCTTCCAGGGCGAATGGACGCGCTCCGGCGACAAATATATCGAGGACGCCGACGGCTATTACGTCTGCTGCGGCCGCGCCGACGACATGCTGAAAGTGTCGGGCATGTATGTCTCGCCGTTCGAGGTCGAGGCCGCGCTGTCGTCGCATCCCGGACGTGCTGGAAGCGGCGGTGGTCGGCTGGAACGACGAGCAGAAGCTGATCAAGCCGAAAGCCTTTGTCGTGCTCAAGCAGCCGGACAAGGCGAGCGATGCGCTCGCTGAAGGCGTTGCAGGAGCACGTGAAGCAAAAGCTTGCGCCGTTCAAATATCCGCGCTGGATCGAATTCCGCAAGGAACTGCCGAAGACGGCGACCGGCAAGATCCAGCGCTTCAAGTTGCGCGCGGAAGGACAGGCTTGACGCGCAATGGCTCTGGCAGATTCCGGCTTCCTCTCCATCGGCACGCAGCGCCTCGAATACCGCATGATCGGGCCGCGGCCGGACGAAGGCCCGACGATCGTGATGCTGCATGAGGGCCTCGGCTGCGTCGGCCTGTGGGGCGATTTTCCCGACAAATTGCAGGCGGCGACCGGTGCCGGCGTGTTCGTCTATTCGCGCGCGGCTTACGGAAAATCGAGCCCCGTCACGTTGCCGCGCCCGCTCAGTTTCATGCATGACGAAGCGCGCGACGCGCTGCCGCGCCTGCTCGACGCGATCGGCTTCCAGCGCGGGCTGCTGATCGGCCACAGCGACGGCGCGTCGATCGCCGCGATCTATGCCGGCAGCCATCAGGATCATCGCGTCGGCGGCCTGGTGCTGATCGCGCCGCATTTCTTCACCGAGCCGTCCGGCCTCGCGGCCATCGCCGAAACGCGCAAGGCCTACGAGAGCGGTGAATTGCGCGCGCGCCTGTCGCGCTGGCATGCCGACGTCGACAACGCGTTCAACGGCTGGTGCGATGCCTGGCTCGATCCCGATTTCCGAACGTGGAACATCACCGACGAGCTCGCCTATATCCGCGTGCCGATGCTGATCGTGCAGGGCGAGGACGACCAATACGGCACGGTGAAGCAGATCGAGGTCGCGCAGACGGAATGCTACTGCCCGGTCGAGGTCGTGCTGCTGCCCGGCGCCAAGCACTCGCCGCAGCGCGACGCGCCGGAGGCGACGCTGAAGGTGATCGTGGAGTTTGTCGGGCGGGTGTTGCGCGCCAATCGGTGGCGGTGTGCCGCGTAATGCATAGATCCCGACGTAAACGCAATCGCTTCGATCAAATCGATGAGCCGGAGATTACTGGGTCCCCCGCTTTCGCGGGGGACGACAGCATCAATCCTACTCCGCCGCCTGCTTGGCCGCGCTGCCATGCGCGGAGACGAGATAATCCATCGCCGCCTGCACGCCGCCCTTCTTGTGCGGAATGCCGGCCAGCGACAGCGCCATCTCGGTGATGCCGAGCGCGCCGATCAGCATGCCGTCGTTGATGTCGCCGAGATGGCCGATGCGGAAATACTTGGCGGTATAGGCGCCGAAGCTCGCACCGTAGGAGATATTGAAAGTATCGAGCGCCAGCGCGCGGAACGTGTCGGCGTCGTGACCCTCGGGCACCATGACCGCGGTGATGGTCGGTGAGTACTGACTGGCGTTCTTGTTGAGATTCTCCAGTCCCCAGGCCTTGACGGCGCGGCGGGTGGCTTCCGCCAGCCGGTCGTGACGGGCGAACACGTTGTCGAGACCTTCCTCGTGCAGCATCTCGATGCCGGCCGCGAGGCCGTGCAGCATCTGCGTCGCCGGGCGTGTAGGGGAAGAAGCCGATCTTGTTCATGTTCAGCATGTCGTCCCAGGCGAAGAACGACTTCGGAATCTTGGAGGTCTTGTTGGCGGCCAACGCCTTGTCGCTCACCGCGTTGAACGACATGCCGGGCGGCATCATCAGGCCCTTCTGCGCGCCGCCGATGGAGACGTCGACGCCCCATTCGTCATGCCGGTAGTCGGCGGAGGCAAGCGAGGAAATGGTGTCGACCATCAGCAGCGCCGGATGGCCGGCGGAGTCGATCGCCTTGCGAATCTCCGGGATCGGCGCCAGCGCTCCGGTAGAGGTCTCGTTGTGAAGAACGCAGACCGCCTTGATCTCTTTGCTCTTGTCCTCGCGCAATTTGGCTTCGATGACTTTGGGATCGGTGCCCTGGCGCCAGTCGGTGGTAATGAACTCAGGCTTCAGGCCGATGCGCTCGGCCATTTTCTTCCACAGCGTGGCGAACTGGCCGGTCTCCACCATCAGCACTTTGTCGCCGGGCGACAGCGTGTTGACGAGGGCGGCTTCCCAGGCGCCGGTGCCGGTCGCGGTGTAGATGATGACCGGGTTGGTGGTCTTGAAGATGGTCTTGATGCCCTCGAGGCACTTCTTGGCGAGCTTGGAGAATTCCGGTCCACGGTGGTCGATGATGGGCGTATCCATCGCCCGCAGCACGCGGTCGGGCAGCGGGGTGGGGCCCGGAATTTGCAGGAAATGTCGGCCTACCGGACGCGAGGAATTCTTAGCCATTGGCATTCGCTCCTAAACCGCCGCTTTTTAAGGAATTTCGTGGCTTAACCACGGCCTGCCCGGCAAAGGGCGCGGCGCTTGTGGCGTTGAACTATGAATGCGACATTGCGGTCAAGCGGTTTTCCGCACGGCAGATACGCTCCCCATGTATTGGCAGATCTGGTCACGACAAGGACTGATGCCGTGGCGGTGGTGATGCCCGGCCTGGAACGGCGGCTGAAGGCCGAGTTGAGCGGGGACGTGCAGTTCGACCGCTACACGCGGGGCCGTTACGCGACCGACGCCTCGCATTACCAGATCACGCCGGTCGGCGTGGTCGCGCCCCGCACCATTGAAGAAGCCGATCGGGCGATAGCCATTGCCCGGGCCGAGGGCGCCACCGTGCTGGCGCGCGGCGGTGGCACCTCGCAGGCCGGACAGACCGTCGGCGAATCGCTGGTCGTCGACTGCTCGAAATACCTGACCCGCATCCTCGACCTCGACGTCAAGCGGCAGCGCTGCACGGTCGAACCCGGCATCGTGCTCGACGATCTCAACCGCGCGCTGAAACCGCATGGGCTGTGGTTCCCGGTCGACATCTCCACCGCCTCGCGCGCAACAATAGGCGGCATGGCCGGCAACAATTCCTGCGGCGGCCGCTCGATGCGCTACGGCACCATGCGCGACAACGTCATCTCGATCGAGGCGCTGCTGGCGGACGGCACGCTCGGCCATTTCGGCCGCATCGGCGGCAATCTCAATGACGTGCCGGCGCTGCTGCGGCCGCTGGTCAAGGACCTGCTGGCGATCGGCACGCGCGAGGCCGGCGAGATCGCCGCGCGTTTTCCGCGGGTCCAGCGCCGCGTCGGCGGCTACAATCTCGACGCGCTGGTGCCGTTCAAGAACGACGTCAACCTCGCGCATATACTGGTCGGCGCCGAGGGCACGCTCGGCTTCTCCACCCGGATCGAATTGAAACTGGCGCCCTTGATGGGCCGCCGCGCGGTCGGCGCCTGCCACTTCGGCAGTTTCCACGGCGCGATGGATGCCGCCCAGCACATCGTGCGGCTCGGGCCGATCGCGGTCGAGTTGATCGACAGCACGCTGATCGAACTCGCGCGCGAGATCGCGATGTTCGGGCCGACGCTGGAAAAATTCGTGCGCGGTACGCCGGCCGCCGTCCTGCTGGTCGAGTTCGGCGAGGACGATCATGAGGCGAATCTCGACGGCCTGCGGAATTTGAAGGGCTTGATGGGCGATCTCGGTTTCGGCTTCGACCAGAGCGGCGCCAAATGGGGCGGCGTGGTCGAGGTGCTCAACGCCGAATTGCAGGCCGCCATCACCGACGTGCGCACCTCCGGCCTCAACATCATGATGTCGATGAAGGCGGAGGGAAAACCGGTCTCCTTCGTCGAGGATTGCGCGGTGCCGCTCGAGCATCTTGCCGCCTACACCGCGCGGCTGACGCAAATCTTCGAGAAGCACGGCACCCGCGGCACCTGGTACGCGCATGCCGGCTCCGGCTGCCTGCATGTGCGCCCGGTGCTCAATCTGCGGCAGGAGAAGGACGTGCATGCCATGCGCGAGATCGCCGAGGAGGCGTTCGCCATGGTGCGCGAATACAAGGGCTCGCATTCGGGCGAGCACGGCGACGGTCTGGTGCGCTCGGAATTCAACGAGGTGATGTTCGGCTCGCGGCTGGCGCGCGCCTTCGAAGAGGTTAAGGACCGTTTCGATCCGAACGGGCTCTACAATCCCGGCAAGGTCGTGCGGCCGCCGAAATTCGACGATCGCAGCCTGTTCCGTTACGCGCCCGATTATCACGGCGAGCAGATCGAAACCCAGCTCGACTGGTCGGCCTATTCCGGCGTCGGCGGCGGTTTTCAGGGCGCGGTCGAGATGTGCAACAACAACGGCGCCTGCCGGAAGATGGCGGGCGGCGCCATGTGCCCGAGCTATCGCGTCACCCGCGACGAGCGCGACGTCACGCGCGGACGCGCCAATACGTTGCGGCTGGCGATCTCGGGCCAGCTCGGGCCCGACGCGCTCGCCTCCGACGAGATGGCGGAAACGCTCAAGCTCTGCGTCTCCTGCAAGGCCTGCCGGCGCGAATGCCCGACCGGCGTCGACATGGCGCGCATGAAAATAGAAGTGCAGGCCGCGCGCGCCAAAAAAAATGGCATCACGCTGCACGACCGGCTGGTCGGCTGGTTGCCGCGTTACGCGCCGCGCGCGGTGCGCGCGCCGTGGCTGTTCAATCTGCGCGACAATATCGGCGTTCTGCGACGAGCTGTCCGAAACCTTCGCCGGCTTCTCCGCGCGGCGCAGCCTGCCAAAATGGCGCAGCGATACCTATCGCGACCGTTCCGACTGGGCCTATGCCCCGGCGGATGCGAGCCGCGCCGTCGCGCGAGGTCGTGCTGTTTGCCGACACCTTCAACCGCTATTTCGAGCGCGAGAATCTCGATGCCGCGTTGCGCGTGCTCACGGCCGGCGGCTATCGCGTGCACGCGGTTCTGCCCAAGGATGGCGACGAACGCCCGCTCTGCTGCGGCCGCACTTTTCTGGCAGTCGGCCAGGTCGAGGAGGCGCGGCGCGAAATGGCGCGCACGCTTGATGCGCTGGCGCCTTATGCCTTGCGCGGCGTTCCGGTCATCGGGCTGGAGCCGAGCTGCCTGTTCACTTTCCGCGATGAAATGCCGGCTCTGCTCAAGACCGACGCGGCCAACGCGCTGTCAGGGCAGGCGCTGTTGCTGGAGGAATTCCTCGCCCGCGAGCAGGCGCAAGGCCAGCTCAACCTGCCGCTTGGTCCGCTGCCGCGCAAGGCGCTGCTGCACGGCCATTGCCATCAGAAAGCATTCGACGCCATGGGCGCGGTCGAGAGCGTGCTCAAGCTGATCCCCGAGCTTTCGGTCGAGACGGTGGAATCGAGCTGTTGCGGCATGGCCGGCAGTTTCGGCTATAACGCCGACACGATCGACGTCTCGCTCAAGATGGGCGAGTTGTCGCTGTTGCCGGCGGTGCGCAAGGCGCCGCGCGATGCGCTGATCGTCGCCGACGGCACCTCGTGCCGGCATCAGATTCACGACGGCAGCGGGAGGGCAGCCGCCCACGTAGCGACCGTGCTGGCGATGAGCGTTGCGGCGGCATCGGGAAGGCTGATAGTCTCGTCGCGAATAAAGCGCGCCCAAGACGCGCCGATGCCGGGAGGACACGATGCCGCTGCCTTTGCTGCCGACCTCGCTGGTCGGCTCCTACGCGCAGCCGGATTGGCTGATCGACCGCAAGAAGCTCGCCGGCCGCTTTCCGCCGCGCGTGCGCGCCAAGGAGCTCTGGCGGGTCGCGCCGGAATTCCTCGACCAGGCGCAGGACGACGCCACGCTTGCTGGCCATCCGCGATCAGGAGCGCGCCGGGCTCGACATCATCACCGACGGCGAGATGCGGCGCGAAAGCTATTCCAACCGCTTCGCCACCGCGCTCGAAGGCGTCGACATCGACAATCCCGGCACGGCGCTCGATCGCTCCGGCCATCCCAATCCGGTGCCGCGCGTCACCGGCAAGATGCGCCGCAAGCATCCGGTCGAAGTGCGCGACCTCGAATTCCTGCGCGCCAATACCGACCGCATGATCAAGATCACGGTGCCCGGCCCGTTCACCATGTCGCAGCAGGCGCAGAACGATTTCTACAAGGACGAGCAGGAGATGGCGCTCGATTATGCCGCGGCGGTGAACGCCGAGATCAAGGATCTGTTCGCGGCCGGCGCCGACGTGGTGCAGATCGACGAGCCTTATATGCAGGCGCGGCCCGGAGAAGGCGCGCCAGTATCGGCCTCAAGGCGCTGAATGCCGCGCTCGACGGCGTCAAAGGCACGACCGCGGTGCATATCTGCTTCGGCTATGCCGCGATCATCCATGTGCGGCCGGAGGGCTATTCGTTCCTGCCCGAGTTTGCCAATTCGCAGGTCGCAGCAGGTCTCGATCGAGACCGCGCAATCCAAGCTCGATTGCGCGGTGCTGGAGAAATTGCCGGGCAAGACCATCATTCTCGGTGTGCTCGATCTGTCCGACATGGCGATCGAGACGCCTGAGATGGTCGCCGCGCGCATCCGCCGCGCGCTGCCGCACGTGCCGGCGGAGCGCATCGTCGTCGCGCCCGATTGCGGGCTGAAATATCTGCCGCGCGAAGTTGCCTATGGGAAGATGTGCGCCATGGTCGCGGGCGCAAAAATCGTGCGCGCCGAGCTTTCCAAATGAAATTGTTTCCTACTTCTCTCGTCGGCTCCTATCCACAGCCCGAATGGCTGATCGACCGCGCGCGGTTGTCGAAGATGGTACCGCGCGTGCGCATGCAGGATCTTTGGCTGGGCGATCCACAGCACCTAGAAGCCAAGCAGGATGAGGCGACGCTGGAAGCGATCCGCGACCAGGAGCGCGCCGGGCTCGACATCATCACCGACGGCGAGCAGCGGCGCGAAAGCTATTCCAATCGCTTTGCCACCGCCCTCGAAGGTGTCGACACCGATAATCCCGGTACGACGATCAACCGCAGCGGCAAGCCGATCCCGGTGCCGCGCGTCACCGGAAAAATCCGCCGCAAATATCCGGTGGAAATTCGCGACATGCGGTTTCTGCGCGCCAATACTAAGAAGCCGGTGAAGATGACGGTGCCCGGCCCCTTTACCATGTCGAAGCAGGCGCAGAACGAATTCTACAAAAGCGAAGAAGAGATGGCGCTCGATTATGCCGCCGCGGTCAATGCCGAGATCAAGGACCTGTTCGCAGCCGGCGCCGACATCGTTCAGATCGACGAACCGTGGATGCAGCAACATCCCGACAAAGCGCGCCAATACGGTCTAAAGGCGCTCGACCGTGCGCTCGACGGCGTCACCGGCACGGTCGCGGTGCATCTATGCTTCGGCTATGCCGCGGTGGTGCACGAGAAGCCAGCCGGTTACTCGTTCCTGGGCGAGCTTGAGGGGTCGAAAGCCGCGCAAGTGTCGATCGAGGCGGCGCAGCCCAAGCTCGATCTTGGCGTTCTGGAGAAGCTGCCGGGCAAGACCATCGTCCTCGGCGTCATCGATCTGTCCGACATGACGGTGGAGACGCCGGAGATTGTCGCCGCGCGCATTCGACGCGCGCTGCCGCACGCCCCGGCCGAACGCATCGTGGTGGCGCCCGACTGCGGCATGAAATATCTGAGCCGCGATGTGGCGTTCGGAAAACTGCAGGCGATGGTGGCGGGCGCGAATATCGTGCGCGCCGAAATCGGAAAAAAGTGACCCGCCCGGATGGGGACTAACCGGGCGGGTCGTTCGGATCGGCGCTGGGATGGACGGGGGTGGCGCCGATCACGATTGAGATCAGTAGGGGACGACGTCGCAAGTCTTGATGGTGAGAACATTGCCAGCATTGTCGGCGCTATCGGTGAAGCGGCATTCGTCGTAGCCGGCATTGACCCGAAAGGCCGGATCGGAATAGCCGCTTGAGACGGCACCGGCGTTCAGCGTGGCGGCCAAGGTGACGGCGAGCGTCAGCGCGGCGGCGATGGTGTTGGATCGGGTCACGGCGGTCTCCCTCCGCGAACTGGGGCGGCCGTCAGGGCCGCGTATTCATGGGTCGCGTCCGTCCCGGGAAAGGTTCAAGGGGCTCGCCGGTTGCCGCGCCGGGCCGGCAATGAGAAGATGACAAAATGATGCGATTAGCGGCGATTTTGTTGGCTTTGGCAGCCGGTCTGGCGCCGGCGCAAGCCCAGCAGCTCGACAAGGTCCGCTTCGGCACCAATTGGGTGGCGGAGGCCGAGCACGGCGGCTTCTATCAGGCGCTCGCCGACGGCACCTACAAGAAATACGGCCTCGACGTCACCATCGTGCCTGGCGGTCCAAACGTGAACAACCGCATCCTGCTCCCCGTCGGCAAGCTCGACTTCTTCATGAGCGCCAATTCGCTGCAGAGTTTCGACGCGGTCGCCAACAACATCCCGACCGTCGCGGTGGCCGCGATCTTCCAGAAAGACCCGCAGGTGCTGATCGCGCATCCGGGCAAGGCCGAGATATTCGCGGACCTGAAGAAGCTGACGCTGTTCGTCTCCAAGGAAGGCATGGCCAGCTACTTCCAGTGGCTGAAATCGGATTACGGCTTCGACGAGTCCAAGGTGAAGCCCTATACCTTCAATGCGCAGCCGTTTCTCGCGGACAAGAATTCCGCCATGCAGGGCTATGTCACCTCCGAGCCATACGCGATCGAGCAGCAGGGCAAGTTCAAGCCGGTCGTGTTCCTGCTCGCCGATCACGGCTTCAACGCCTATTCGACGCTGATCGAGACGAGGCGCGATCTGGTGGAGAAGAAGTCCGACCTAGTGCAGCGCTTCGTCGATGCCTCGGCCATCGGCTGGTATCACTATCTCTATGGCGACAACGCCGCGGGAAATGCGTTGATCAAGAAGCAGAATCCGGAAATGACCGATGCGCTGCTGACCTATTCCATCGCCATGATGAGGGCCTACAACATTCTCGAGTTCCTTCGACACGCGCACGGGCGGCATCGGCGCCATGAATGACGCGCTGTGGAAGAGCTTCTTCGATAAGATGGTGCGCGCCGGCGTGATCAAGGGTTCTCTCGATTACCGGCGCGCCTATACGGAGCAATTCGTCAACAAGGGCGTCGGGGTCGAGTTGAGACCGACGTACCTTGACCAGAAGATCCGGTAATTCCGGTAACAGCGGGGATTTGTGAGCGCGCTTGGCGGAACGTCATCCATTGTTTCGCTGCACGGCGTCGGCAAGACGTTCGAGAGCGGCACGGTCGCGCTTCGTGATTTCGATCTAGACGTGCGCGCCGGTGAATTCGTCTCGCTGCTGGGCCCATCCGGTTGCGGCAAATCGACCGCGCTGCGCATCATCGCGGGCCTGAGCGAAGCGTCGGCCGGCACGGTCGAGTGGCCAGCCGGTGCAGGAAAAATTGGCTTCGTGTTTCAGGAGCCGACCTTGATGCCCTGGGCGAACGTCGCCGCCAATGTGCGGCTGCCGCTCAAGCTCGCTCACGCCGACGAGGCGCGCTCACATGCCGCGGTCGCACAGGCGCTGAAGCGCGTCGGACTTGCCGACTTCGCCGACGCGTATCCGCGCGAATTGTCCGGCGGTATGCGCATGCGCACCTCGATCGCGCGGGCGCTGGTGACCGAGCCGGATCTGCTGCTGATGGATGAGCCGTTCGCCGCGCTTGATGAGATCACCCGCTTCAAGCTCAACAATGACCTGCTCGACGTCTGGCAGGCGCTGCGCCGCACCGTGATCTTCGTCACCCATTCGGTGTTCGAGTCGGTCTATCTCTCGCAGCGCATTGTGGTGATGACGCCGCGCCCCGGTCGCGTATTCACGGAGGTCGCCATCCCGGCGCTCTATCCGCGCGACGAGCGCTTCCGCACCTCGGCCGACTATGCCGGCTTTTGCCGGCAGGTCGGCGAGGCGCTCGGCAAAGCAATGGGAGGTGCGTCATGAGCGAACGCGCGCTCCGCATCGGGCTCCCGGTCATTGTGCTGGTGCTCGTCGTGCTGGCTTGGGACCTTGTCGTGCGGCTGTTCGCCATTCCGCCTTATGTCTTGCCGAGTCCGGGCCTCGTGCTGACGACGCTGATTTCCGACGGCAGCCTGTTGTGGCAGTCGCTGCTGGTCACGCTGACGCTTACGCTTGAAGGTTTTCTGCTGGCGGCGCTTGGCGGCATCGCGCTGGCATTCGTATTCAACCAATGGCGGCTGGTCGAGCACGCGCTCTATCCCTACGCGGTCATTCTGCAGGTGACGCCAATCGTCGCTGTTGCGCCGCTGCTGCTGATCTATCTGCCGCAGCCGCTGGCGGTGCTGGCCTGCGCCTGGATCGTGGCGTTCTTCCCGGTACTCGCCAACACCACGCTGGGCGTAAGCTCGGTCGACCACAATCTCATCGCGCTGTTCGAACTCTACAAGGCGTCGCGCTGGCAGGTGCTGTGGAACTTGAAATTGCCGGCGGCTTTACCGCAGATGCTGGCCGGCCTGCGCATAGCCGGCGGGCTGTCGCTGATCGGCGCGGTGGTGGCCGAGATCGCCGCGGGTTCGGCCGGCGCCGGCTCGGGGCTTGCCTATCGCATCGCCGAATCCGGCTACCGGCTTAACATCCCGCGCATGTTCGCGGCACTGCTGCTGCTGTCGCTCGCCGGCGTCGCGATCTTCTTCGTGCTGTCGGCGCTCTCGCATCTTGCGCTGCGCCGCTGGCACGAGAGCGCGATCTCGCGCGAGCGCTAGAATTTATTTCCGTTCGTCCCCGCGAAAACGGGGACCCAGCGTTTCTTACCCTGGATCCCCGCTTGCGCGGGAATGAACGGAGTCACATTACGTAATGTATCGCCGCGCCGAGCGCGGCCATTGCCAAAACGACTTCGATCAGGCTGCGGTGCAGCCCGAAGGCTAGCACCGCGGCGATAGCCGCCAGCGCCGCCGCACGGATATCGAGCGCCAGCGGATCGAAGGCGTACCAGCGCAGCGGGCCGGCGTGCATTTCGGTGACTTTGCCGAACAGTACATGCAGCGCGAACCAGACCGACAGATTGAGGATGACGCCGACCACCGCCGCGGTGATGGCGGCGAGCGCGCCCGACAGATTTCGGTTGGCGCGCAGCCGCTCAACGAAAGGCGCGCCGGCAAATATCCACAGCATCGAGGGAACGAATGTCACCCATGTCGTCATCGCGGCGCCGAGCACGCCGGCGGTGATGGGAGAAAACGGCGGCGCCTCGCGAAACGCCGCGAGGAAGCCGACGAATTGTGTGACCAGAATAAGCGGTCCCGGCGTGGTTTCGGCCAAGCCCAAGCCATCGACCATCTCGGGCGCGCTCATCCAGCCGTAGGTCTCCACTGCCTGCTGCGCCATATAGGCGAGCAGCGCATAGGCACCGCCGAAACTCACCACCGCGAGTTTGGAAAAAAGAATCCGATGCTTGTAATGACATGGTGCGGGCCGAGAATCAGTGCCGCAAGCAAGACCGGGGTCCACCATGCCAGCAATCCCACAAGCGACGCCACGACGAATTGCCGCCAGCGGCCTTTCGCCGGTGGTGGCACGCTTTCCATTTTGGCGGCGATGCCGAGCCGCTCGGGCGAGCGGCGCGCGACCAAATATCCGATGAGCGCGGCGGCTGCGACGATCAAGGGAAATGGCAGTGCCAGAAAGAAGATGCCAACAAAGGCCGCCGCCGCCAAGGCGAGCAGCACCGAAGTCTTGAGCGCGCGCTTGCCGATGCGGATGAGCGCCTCGATCACGATCACCAGCACGGCAGCCTTGATGCCGAATAGAATTCCGTCCACGACCGAGATGCCGCGCCCGAGCGCATAGAGCAGGCTCAATCCCAGCATCACGAAGGCGCCCGGCAGCACGAACAGGATGCCGGCCGTCAGGCCGCCGCGCACGCCGTGCAGCAGCCAGCCCAGATAAGTGGCGAGTTTTTGCGCCTCCGGCCCGGGCAGCAGCATGCAGAAATTGAGTGCGTGCAGGAAACGCTGCTCTTCCACCCACTTCTTCTCGTCGACCACGACGCGATGCATCAATGCGATCTGCGCCGCCGGCCCGCCGAAATTGATGCAGCCGATCCCCAGCCAGACCTTGAAGGCTTCGCCGAAGCTCGGAGGCGGGCTGGCTTCAGTTGGTGCCATGGTGGTCATGCCGCCTTTGCTGGCCAGTTGTGCCGTTCGTCGGCGGCAAAGCGCAGCCACGCGAACAAACCATCGTAGACCAAGAAACCGCGTTTGAGCAGCCCGTGATCATCATCGCCGGCCAGCGCTGACAGGCCGAGCGAGATCGCGTGCAGCCCAGCCGCCTCCGGTGCGATGTCGGGCCGCGCGGTGTCGGCGCCGCGCACGATCAGGGCAAGGCGCGCCAGAGAGGGTTCGCCTTCCAGTCCGAACAGCTTGAGCATGGTGTCGAAGGTGCAGCGCTCGCCATCATGGCTCAATTCGATGTCCTTGATATCGAACGGGACGCCGCCGCTCTCGCGCGCGACATTCACCACCTGATCCGGGTCGACGAACAGGATGCGGGCCTGCGGATCGAGAAAACGATGCACCAGCCAGGGACAGGCGATGCGGTCGATCTTCGGCCGCCGCCGCGTCACCCATACGCCCGGGCGCTTCGGCGTGAGCCGGTCGAGCTCAGGCTTGGCAACCAGCGGCAAGCCGGCTTTCGCCCAGGCCTCGTAGCCGCCTTCCAGCACGCGTGCATCGAAGCCGTCGGCGCGCAATTGCGCCACCGTGGTCTGGCTCATTTCGTGACCGGCCTTGCAGGCGATGGCGACCGACCGCGCGCGATCGAACTCGGCCGACCAGGCTTGCGCCTTGCTCGCATCGCGCCAAGTCGCCGCCGGCAACAGGTGTGGCGAGGCCTCGAAGGCTTCGCGCCGCCGCACGTCGATGATTTGCGGCGCATCGCGCGTCGCGATCGCATTCCAGAGATCTTTCGGTGAGACTGAGTAGGCCGGAGACAGCATAGGTCCCCTCCGTGAACGAAGGAGACGGTGCTTGGGCTCCGTAGCCTAAAGGGGCGACCGCCGCAGGCCCCACCAAAAAAATCTAGCTCAGCGCATCATCGCGGGCAAGCCGTCAGCGAAAGAATGCCGGCACCACCAGCGACAATCCGGAAATCAGCAACAAGAAGAGAATGGCCTTGCGAAAGGCCGCGTCGTCGAGTTTTCCGTAGAGTTTGATACCGACCCACAAACCCAACAGCAGCGCCGGCAAGCCCATGAGGAAAAGTTTGAGGATGTCGGCGTTGAACAGATGGCCCGCGGCCGCGAAAGTCAGCGTGGCCATGGTCATGGTCATGAACAGCACGGGCTGAAAAATCGCGCGCTGCACGTCTTTCGGGCCGCCGCCGAGTTGCACCCAGATCGTGCTGATGACTCCGCCAAGACCGGTGAGACCACCGAGCAGGCCGTTCAGGACGCCGATGCCGGTATCGGCCGCCGGATTGGATCTGATGGGGGTGAAGGTCGGCCGCGCGAGGTTGTAGGTGCTGTACGCGATCAGCAATACGCCGACGCCGATGCGCAGGTACGCGGGATTGAGAAAGGTCACCAGATAGGCGCCAAGCGGGACGCCAACGGCTGCGCCGATGACGAACGGCAGAATCCGCCGCCACTGCAGCGCATGGCGGACTTTCCAGACGCCATAGGCTTGATTGACCACCCCGTAGGCGGCGATCAGCATCGCCGTCTGCAAAGGCGTGATGATGTGCAACCAGACGCCCGACACAACAAGTCCGGCTGCGAAGCCGGTCAGGCCGCTGGTGAAACCGCCGAGAAATGTCGCGATAAGGAAAAGTGCGATTGTCATGCCATCCATAGAAGTCGCTCCCGGAGCGAAAGGGCGCAGCGCTTGGATGGATGTCATCTGACGGGGAGGCGGCATGGTCCCCGGGTTATGTCGAATTGTATTTCTGAGATCGCTCAGCCCGCAAACAGCACAGGTCCCCTCCGTGAACGAAGGAGACGGTGCTTGGGCTCGCAAGCCTTGGAGAAATGGGGCGACCGCCGCAGACCCCACTCGAAAACTGTAGCGCAACTGCGGATTTGCAGCAAGCCGTTCGATCATCGCAACAGCGACCACGGCACGATCAGCGTCAGCCCAGACAACAGCAGGAGCAGGAGAATGATCTTTCGGAATGCAGCTTCGTCGAGATGCCCATAAAGCCTCAGCCCGAGCCAAAGTCCGGCCGCGAGCGGCGGCAGCCCATAAAGATACAATTTAGCGAGATCGGCCGTGACCGCGCCGGCAAACCCCAGTGAAATCGCCGTCATCACGAAGGCTGCCAGGATGACCGGTTGAAAGATCGCGCGTTGGGTATCCCTCGGCCAGCCACGCAACTGGCACCAGATTGTGATGACTGGGCCCGCCAGCCCGGTCATTCCGCCGAGCAACCCGTTGAGTACGCCGACGCCGGTCTCGACGGCGAAGCCGGCGTGCATCGGCTTGAGATGAGGGCGCGCCAGCGAATAGGCGCTGTAGACAACGAGCAGGACCCCTACGCCAACGCGAAGAAAACCGGGATTGATATAAGTAAGCAGCGCGGCGCCGATTGGAATGCCGATTGCGCCGCCGATAATGAAAGGCGCGACCTTACGCCACGCCAACGCATGCCGCAGTTTCCAGATGCCATAGGCTTGCACCAGCAGGCCGTAACCGACGATCAAGGCCGCGGTCTGAATCGGCGTGAGGATGTGCAACCAGATGCCAGACACCACCAGGCCCATGGCGAAGCCGGCCAGGCCCGTGACGATGCCGCCGATGAAAACAGTAAAAAGGAAAATTCCGAGAATCGTGCCATCCATGGGTCGCTCCCAACATGAAGTGACCAGCGCTTGGATGCGATTCTCTGGATGGATGGCTGCCATCTCCAGGGGAGGCTGCTATGTCCCCTGCCAGCGCTGTATAGCAATCCACGACTAATCGAACCAGCCAGATTTATCCGCTATGCCCAGCACGAAAATGAAGGCGATCGAGATCGCGCAGCAACGCCGTCAGCGGCTGATCGGCATCGCCTTGATGTGCGCGACCGTGGCCGTTTTTGCTTGTCTCGACACCACAGCGAAATATCTCGGCACGCAGATGGACCCGCTGCAGGTCGCCTGGGGCCGCTACACCAGCGCCTTCGTTTTGACGCTGATCATCTCCAATCCGATCACGCATCCCGGTCTCGTCAAGACCAGGCGCCCGGTACTCCAGCTCGTGCGGGCATCGCTGCTGGTCGCCTCGACGGTGCTGAATTTCTTCGCGCTGCGCTGGCTGCAACTCGACGAAGCGCTATCGATCATTTTTACGTTCCCGTTCATTGTCGCCATCGCGTCAGGCCCGATTCTAGGCGAGTGGCTCGGCTGGCGGCGCTGGACTGCGATTGGCGTCGGCTTCTGCGGCGTGCTGCTGATCACGCGGCCCGGCCTCGGCGGCTTCAATCCAGGGGCTTTGCTCTCGCTGGCCTCGGTGATCTGCTACGGGCTCTATGCGGTACTCACCCGCGTCGCATCGCGTGTCGATTCCAACCAAACCTCGCTGTTCTACAACAACGCCGTCGGGGCGCTGGTGATGCTGCCGGTCATTCCGTTCGTCTGGACGACGCCGGCGAGCTGGGTCATCACGCTGATGCTCTTGGGAACCGGCGTGCTCGGCAGCCTCGGGCATTTCTTTCTGATCTCCGGGCACAAGCTGGCGCCGGCCGCGGTGCTGTCGCCCTTCATCTACACGCAACTGATCTGGGTGGTGATCTTGGGGTATCTGGTGTTCGACCACGTGCCGACCGCCTGGACCCTGGCGGGGGCGGCGATTGTCATCGGTTCCGGCCTGTATTTGCTGTATCGCGAGCGCCAGGTGGGCAAGACCACCACCAGCGAGGCGGTTATCGAATAGAGAATGAATAGAGAGTTGCAGCCTCGCGCCGAGAGGGGCTAAGTTCCCGGCCACAAAACAAATTCCGACCTTTCGAGGATCATCCATGGCGACAGTAAAGGACCGGGCCTCGGTGCCGGCCGGCTCGGGCTTGAACGACGATATCGGCGAGCCAAAGCGCCTGGACATGTACCGCTCGCAAGTGCGCCTGCGCGAAGCGGAGCAGCGCGCCTACGATCTGTTCCTGCAAAATTTGGTCAAGGGCACCAGCCATCTGTCGCTCGGACAAGAGGCGGTCGCCACCGGCTTTGCCGAAGCCATGCAGAAAGGCGACTTGAGTTTTTGCACCTATCGCGGCCACGCCCATACGCTGGCGCGCGGCGTGCCGGTCGAGAAGGTGCTCGGCGAACTGATGCAGCGCGACAACGGCTTGATGCGCGGCAAGGGCGGCTCGATGCATCTGACCTCCGAGGCACACGGCGTGATGGGCTCCTACGCCATCATCGGCGCGCATCTTCCGATCGCCTGCGGCGCCGCCTGGCGCGCGCAATACAAAGGCGACAAGGACGTGTCGGTCTGCTTCTTCGGCGACGGCACCACGAATATCGGCGCGTTCCATGAGGCGCTCAATTTCGCCGCGGTCTGGAAGCTGCCGGTGATCTTCGTGTGCGAGAACAATCTCTATATGGAATACACACCGATTGCCGACGTGACCGCGGTCGAGCATCCGGCCGCTGACCGCGCGTCGGCCTACGGCCTCGAGCGCATCGTGATCGACGGCAACGACGCCGACGTCGTGTACCGCACCGCGCAGAAGGCCTTCGCCAAGGCGCGCGCCGGCGACGGGCCATCGCTGATCGAATGCATGACCTATCGTCACAGCGGCCATTCGCGCGCCGACCCCGCCAAATATCGTCCCGAGGGCGAGCTGGAAAAGTGGAAGCTGCGCGATCCGATCAAGATCTATCGCGAACGGCTGCTGCAGTTCGGCATTTCGGAAAAAGTCATCGCCGAGATCGACGCCAGCGTGCTCAAGGAGGTCGATGACGCGACCGAGGTCTGCAAGGCCGCGCCGCCGCCGCCGCTCGATATCCTGACCACCGATGTCTACGCTGACGGAGGTTGGGCATGGCGGAACTGAGTTATCGCGACGCCGTCATCCGCGGCATCGCGCAGGAAATGGCGCGCGATCCCGATGTCGTCTTCCTCGGCGAGGATGTGGCCAAGGCCGGCGGCGTGTTCAAGGCGACCGTCGGGCTGTTCGAGCAGTTCGGGCCGTTGCGCGTGCGCGACACGCCGATCTCCGAGCAGGCGATCCTCGGCGCCGCCATGGGCGCGGCGATGACCGGGCTGAAGCCGATCGCCGAGATCATGTTTTCGGACTTCTTCGCGGTCTGCTTCGACTACATCGCCAATGAATTCCCCAAGAGCCGCTACATGTCGAACGGGCAGACCAAATGCCCGCTGGTGGTGCGTACCGGCAATGGCGCGGGCTCGCGCTTCGGCGCGCAGCACAGCCAGAGCGTCGAGAACTGGTGCATGATGATCCCCGGGCTGAAGGTGGTGGCGCCTTCGACCCCGCTCGACGTCATCGGCCTGCTGGCGGCGGCGGTGCGCGATCCCGATCCGGTGATTTTTCTCGAGCACAAGTCGCTCTACGCGACCAAGGGCGAGGTTCCGGACGGCGAGATCGTCGACACGCTGGGCACCGCCAAGATCGTGCGGCCCGGCAAGGACGCCACCATCGTGGCGCTGGCCTTGATGGTTCCGCGCGCGCTCGAGGCAGCCGAGAAGCTCAAGGCCGAACACGGCATCGATTGCGAAGTTGTCGATGTGCGCTCGCTGGTGCCGCTCGACACGCAGACGATTCTCGGTTCGGTCGCCAAGACGCACCGGCTGTTCACGGTCGAGGAAAATCCACGTCTTTGCGGCTGGGGCGCCGAGATCGTTTCGATCGTGGCGGATGAATTGTTCTACGATCTCGACGGGCCGCCGGTGCGCATCACCACACCGCATATACCGTTGCCGGCCGCCGACATCCTGGAAGACATCGTGCTGCCGACACCGGCTCGCATCATGGACACGGTGCGGCGGAGTTTGGGGAGCTGAGTTCTTTTGTCCCGGACGCGATGCAGCGCTTAGCGGTGCATCGCTGATCCGGGACCATTACGGGTTGAGACGGTACCGGTTCTACGGCGCATCACTTTGTGCTGCGCTGCGCCCGGGACAAGATGAGTTGAAGGACAATCATCATGTACGAAAATCTCCTCGCCAATGTTCCGACCGACCTGTGGATCGGCGGCAAGTGGCGCAAGTCGTCCGATAACCAGCGCTTCGACGTGATCGATCCGGCGACTGAAAAGACCATCGCGTCGGTCGCGAGCGCCACCGTCGAGGACGCCAAGGCAGCCGTCGATGCCGCGGACGCTGCCTTTTCAGGCTGGGCTTCCCGCAAGCCGCGCGAACGCGCGGAGATCCTGCGCAAGGCCTATGAACTGATCATGCGCGATGCCGAGCGCTTCGCCAAACTGATCACGCTGGAAAACGGCAAGGCGCTGTCGGATGCGCGCGGCGAAATCGCTTATGCCGCCGAATTCTTCCGGTGGTACGCGGAAGAGGCCGTGCGCAATATCGGCCAGATCTCGATGGCGCCGGCTTCCGGCGCCCGCATCGTGGCGCAGCACAAGCCGGCCGGCATCGCCGTGCTGGTGACGCCGTGGAATTTCCCGGCCGCAATGGCGACGCGCAAGATCGGCCCGGCGCTCGCCGCCGGCTGTCCGGTGGTGCTCAAACCTGCCTCCGACACCCCGCTCACCATGCTGGCTTTGATGCCGGTGCTGGAAGAGGCGGGCGTTCCCGCCGGCGTGGTCAACGTGGTGCCATCGCGCCGCTCCGGCCCGGTGGTCAGTGCGATGCTGCACGATCCGCGCGTGCGCGTGCTGTCGTTCACCGGCTCGACCGAAGTCGGCCGCAAGCTGCTGCACGAGGCCGCCGACAACATCATCAAGCCATCGATGGAGCTGGGCGGCAACGCGCCGTTCCTGGTGTTCGAGGACGCCGACATCGATGCCGCGATCGACGGCGCGATGATCGCCAAGATGCGCAACATGGGCGAGGCCTGCACCGCGGCCAACCGCTTCTACGTGCACGAGAAGGTGCATGACGAATTCGCCAAGAAGCTGACCGACAAGATGAAGGCCCTCAAGATGGGCAACGGCCTCGACGACGGCATCAATCTGGGGCCGCTGGTCAACAAAGAAGGCCGCGACAAGGTGATCGAACTGGTCGACGACGCGGTGAGCAAAGGCGCCAAGGTGCTGACCGGCGGCAAGTCGTCGGACGGGCCAGGCTATTTTTATCCCGCGACCGTTCTCACCAACGTGTCCGACGACGCCAAGATGCTGAACGAGGAAATCTTCGGGCCGGTGGCCTCGATCCAGACATTCAAGACCGAGGACGAGGCGATCAAGCGCGCCAACGACACCGAATATGGCCTGGTGGCCTATCTGTTCACCAAGGATCTCAGCCGCGGCATGCGCGTTTCCGAGAAACTCGATTTCGGCATGATCGGCCTGAATCGTGGGCTGGTGTCCGATCCGGCGGCGCCGTTCGGCGGCACCAAGCAGTCCGGCCTCGGCCGCGAAGGCGCGCAAGAGGGCATGAAGGAATTCCAGGAAACGCAATACGTGTCGGTGATCTGGTAAAGGAAGCGCTTAAGTGGACGTATTGATGCCCCAACTCGGCGAGACCGTCGCCGAGGGCAAGATCGTGAAATGGTTCAAGTCGGCCGGCGACGCCGTCAAGCCGGGCGACAACCTGTTCGAGATCGAAACCGACAAGACCTCGATGGAAGTGCCGGCTACCAGCGCCGGCACGCTGTCGGCGATCAATTTCGGCGTCGGCGAGGTGGCCAAGGTCGGCGCGGTGGTGGCGATCATATCGGGCGCCGGCGAGGCGCCGGCGAAAGCCCCGCCGCCGAAAGCGCCTGTCGCGCCGGCTGCGCCTGCCGCGCGGCCTGCCAGCGTGCCGCAAGCTTCCTTTGCCTCGCCTGCGCGCGCCGCTACGCCGATAAAAATGGATCCCTTCAACGAAGTGCGCAGCCCCGAGCGCAATTTCGGGCCGGCGAAACTGACGAGCGGCAGTTTCACCACGCCGCTGGCGCGCCGCCTGGCGTCCGAGCGCGGCATCGATTTGTCGCGCATCTCCGGCTCCGGCCCGCGCGGCCGCATCGTCGCCAGCGACGTCGAGAAGTCGGCCCCGCCGGCCGCGGCGATGGCCACCGGCGCCAGCGCGGCGCAGGTCAAGGCACTGTACGACGGCATCGCCTACCAGGAAGTGCCGCTCGACTCGATGCGGGCGACCATCGCCAAGCGGCTGATCGAGGCCAAGCAGACCATCCCGCATTTCTATTTGACTGCCGATATCGAGATCGGCCGGCTCAGCGAAATGCGCGAGGAGGCCAATGCCGCCGCTCCGAAGGACAAAGACGGCAATCCGGCATTCAAGCTCTCGCTCAACGATTTCATCATCAAGGCCTGGGCGGCGGCATTGCAACGCATTCCCGCCGCCAACGCGGTGTGGGCCGGCGACCGCATCTTGCGCTTCACGCACTCCGATATCGGCGTGGCGGTGGCGCTCGAAGGTGGGCTGATCACGCCGGTGATCCGCAACGCCGAGACCAAATCGCTCACCGCGATCTCGTCTGAAATGCGCGATCTCGCCGACCGCGCGCGTGCCAAGAAGCTAAAGCCTGACGAATATCAGGGCGGCGCCAGCGCCATTTCCAATCTCGGCATGTACGGCGTGCGCGAATTCGCGGCCATCATCAATCCTCCTCACGCGACGATTTTGGCAGTCGGCGCCGGCCGCCGCGCGCCGGTCGAGGCGGACGACGGCAGCGTCAAGTTCGTCAGCCAGATGTCGGTGACGCTGTCCTGCGACCACCGCGTGGTGGACGGCGCGCTCGGCGCGCAATTGCTGGCCGCCTTCAAGAATTTCGTCGAAATGCCGGTCACCGCTTTGGTTTAACAGGAGAGGCGAAGATGGCGGGCGAAAAGCCGGACGTATTGCTGGTTGGAAGCAGGAAGCCCGTTATCGTCGGCGGCCTCGAATCCGAAGGTCAATCTGCATTACCTGCTCGAGGCCAAGGATCAGGATGCCTTCATAAAATCAATCGGCGACAAAATCCGCGCAATCGCGGTCGCTTATACGCCGAACAAGGTCGATGCCGCTTTCATGCAGAAATTCCCCAAGCTCGAGCAGATTTCGAGCTTCGGCGTCGGCTATGACCATATCGACGCTAAATGGGCGGGCGCGCATGGCATCATCGTCACCAACACGCCGGAAGTGCTCAACGAGGAAGTCGCCGACACCGCGCTCGGACTTCTGCTCTGCACGGTGCGGGAGTTCCCGCAATCCGACCGCTATGTGCGCGCCGGTAAATGGCCGCAAGCAGCAATATCCGCTCACCAAGGCGACGCTGCGCAACCGCACCGTCGGCATGGTCGGCATGGGCCGCATCGGCAAGGCGATCGCGCGCCGTCTCGAGGCGTTCGGCGTGCCGGTGGTCTATCACAGCCGCAATCCGCAAGCCGGCGTCGAGTACAAGTACTATCCCAAGCTGGTCGACATGGCGCGCGATGTCGACACGCTGATGGTGATCGTGCCGGGCGGGCCGGCGACGGCGAACATGATCAATGCCGAGGTGCTCAAGGCGCTCGGCCCGGACGGCATTCTCATCAACATGGCGCGCGGTTCGGTGGTCGATGAGCCGGCATTGATCGCGGCGCTTAAAGACCGCACGATCTATTCCGCCGGCCTCGATGTGTTCGCCAAGGAACCGCAGGTGCCGAAAGAACTTATCGAGATGGATCACGTCGTGCTATTCCCGCATCTCGGCTCTTCGACCGAAGTGACGCGGGCTGCGATGGATCAACTCGTGGTCGACAATATTCTGGCATGGGTGGCCGGCAAGGCGCCCCTGACACCGGTGTCGGAGACGCCGCCGAAACGTGCATAGGCCGATGTAATCAATGCTTGTCACGACAGGTTCGACATGATGCGCTTTTTGATTTTTCTTGCCGCCGTACTTTGCCTCGCCGCGGCGGCGCAATCCGCCACCACGCTCGGCGAATCCGCCAAGGCGTTGATCGGCACCTGGGAATTCTCCAACGCCGACCGCGACAAAATCTGCACCGCCACGTTCAAGGATGACCCGGTCAGGGTCGGCTTCAAGGTCGAGTTCGATGCCAGTTGCGCAGAACTATTTCCGATTGTGAAAGAGGTCGCCGGCTGGAATTTCCCCGAGGGAGATATGCTGCGGCTGGTCGACGGGCAGGGCAGAGCGCTGGTCGAATTCAGCGAGGTGGAGGACGGCATCTATGAGGCGCCGACCCCCGGGATCGGCGTCTTGTTCCTGCAAAGCCCCGCCGACGCCGCTCCGCCGCCGAAGTCGCCGGAAGAGGTAGCCGGGACTTGGGCGATCACGCGCGGGGCCGGCGCGCCGGTATGTACGCTCACTCTGGCGAACACGGTCTTGCGCGACGCCTTTGTGTTGACGGTGAAGCCGGGCTGCGACCCCGCGATTGTGCGGATCGGCTTCAATCAATGGCGCATGGATCGCGGTGAGCTCGAAGTGGTGTCGCCGCGCGGCATCACGTGGCGGTTCGAGCCACTTGAGAACGGCACCTGGCACCGGCTGCCGGAAACCGCCGATCCGATCACGCTGGTGAGGCAGTAATTCGGTCTCGTATTCCGGATGTAGTACTAGTCTGTCGTTGTCACCGCCCGCAAGGCGATGCCGCTCGCTGGTCCCAAAGCTGCTGCATTTGCGCGTGGATTTTCGCCGGATCGGTCCTTACGGCCTGCCAGGTTTGCTCAGAACGTGTATCGGTGAAAACCTGATCTTGCCGCTTGCGGATGGCGTCGAGCGCGCGTTCGGCGACTTGCTGTGGCGGGACCTTCGGCTGGTTGATGTTGCGAACCATGTCGGTATCGATGAAGCCGGCGAAAACTCCGACGACGTGCGTGCCCTGCGCTTTCAGCTGAATGCGGATCGCGTCGGTTAGCACCATCGCGGCATGTTTGGAAACACAATAGGTGGCGTTGGCCGGCGACGTAAACCAGCTCACGACCGAGAGCATATTGGCGATCGCGCCGCCGCCATTCTTGGCGAGGATCGGCGCGAAGGCGCGCACCATGCCAAGTACCCCGTAGACATTGACCTCCATCTCGCGCCGCATGGCGTCTTCCGAGCCTTCCGCCAGCATGGGGCTGGCCAGCAGGATGCCGGCATTGTTGATGAGGAGGTTCACGTCGCCGCACATGCGGGCCGCGGCCGCAATGTCGCTCGCCGAGGTAACGTCGAGCTTGACCGCCGTCAGCCGGGGATTGGAGATGGTCGCCGGGTCGCGCGCGCCGGCGTAGACTTTCGCGGCACCGGCGGCCAGCAACGCCTCCGTATAGGCCTTGCCCAGGCCGCGATTGGCGCCCGTGACGAATGCAACGCAATTCTCAATGTCCATGGTTCCCCCCTGTGATTCGCGCGCGGGCTACCAAATCAGCCTTAAGCCCTTAAAGCTCGCGTGCCCTTCCCTGCCGACGATGATGTGGTCGTGCACGGAAATACCGAGCGGACGTGCGACCTCGATGATCGATTGCGTCATCTGGATGTCGGCGCGGGAGGGAGTTGGGTCTCCCGAAGGATGATTGTGCACCAGGATCAGCGCGGCAATAATCGATCACGCTCGACCAGGACGACAGCACCGGCCGCTTCTGCACCTGGCTGCGCGCCAGGCGACTGGCCGCGGCGTGCATCAGCTTGAGTTCAGTGACGATGGCGTCGCCCACGCCCTTGATCTCGGCGAGGCGCGGCGCTAGGGGCCGCCACAACCTCGGCGAAGGAGCCGAACTTGGCGATTAGCTCTTTGGCGAGCGGCTTGACGTCGCGCTGCGGGATGGCGCGAAACAATACCAGTTCCAGCAATTCGTAGTCGCTGACCGCTTCGGCGCCGGCCTCGCGGAAGCGGGAACGCAGCCGATCGCGATGGCCGTGAAAATGCGGCGGAGCCTCGAAAAGGCCGGCCTTACTCTCGCGCTTGCTTTGCTTTTCCGCCATGACGCGCCCATGCCCCGCCCACAGTGTAGTGCAGCCACGCGTAGTAGACGAGGGGCGCGGCGTCAGACCTTATAGGGCGGCTTGTGCAGCCCGGCCGGCGAAAAGGTGAAGACCTCGACGCCTTTGTCGGTGACGCCCACGGTGTGCTCGAACTGGGCCGACAGCGAGCGGTCGCGCGTCACCGCGGTCCAGCCGTCGGACAGCACCTTCACGTGCGGACGGCCGAGATTGATCATCGGCTCGACCGTGAAGAACATGCCGGGCTTGAGCACGATGCCTTCGCCCGGGCGGCCGACGTGGACGATGTTGGGCTCGTCATGGAACAGCTGGCCGAGGCCGTGGCCGCAGAAGTCGCGCACCACGCTCATGTGCTGGGCTTCGACGTAGCTCTGGATCGCGGCGCCGATGTCGCCGGAGGTCGAGCCGGGCCGGATGGTGGCGATGCCGCGCATCATCGCTTCATGCGTCACCTCGATCAGCCGTTCGGCGCGGCGCGGCACCTGGCCGATCGGGTACATGCGGCTGGAATCGCCGTGCCAGCCGTCGAGGATCAGCGTCACGTCGATATTGACGATGTCGCCTTCCTTCAGCGGCTTGTCGCCCGGAATGCCGTGGCAGACCACGTGGTTGAGCGAGGTGCAGGTGGATTTCTTGTAGCCGCGATACATCAGCGTCGCCGGCAGCGCGCCGTGATCCATCGCGTAGTCGTACACCAGCCGGTCGATTTTTTCGGTCGGCACGCCGGGTCCGACGTGCTCGGTCAGCATGTCGAGGCAGCGCGCCACGAGCTGGCCGGCCTTGCGCATGCCGGCAAAGGCGGCGGGGCCGTGAATCTTGATCTGGCCGGTCTTGCGGAGGGGCGCGACGGCGGCGTCGACGTAGGTCATGGGCCGTAATGTAAGGCCTGCGGCGGAGGGCGCAAGCGCATCGAGAAAGCTAGGCGATCTTGCCGCCCAGTTCGTCCTCGATATGGGCGCGGATGATGTCGTCGAAGGTGGCTTCGACCTTGAAGCCGAGCGCGACGCTGCGGCGGGCGTCGAAGCGGCTCGGCCAGCCGGCGACGATGCGCACGACCAGTTCGTCCGGCTCGCGGCGGATGCGCGCGGCGACCTTGTCGCCGGCGACGCGCTGCAGCGCCTCGATCTGCTCGCCGACCGTGCAGCACACGCCCGGCATCGTCAGGTTGACGCGGTCGCCGAGCTGCTCGCGCGTCAGGCCGGCGGCGTGGATGAGGAAACCGACCGCCGAGCGCGGGCTGGCGTGCCAGTGCCGCACGCTGTCGGCGACCGGCAGCACGCGCTTCCTGGCCGGCGAGCGGCTCGCGGATGATGCCGGAGAAGAATCCGGACGCCGCCTTGTTCGGCTTGCCCGGCCGCACGCAGATGGTCGGCAGCCGAATGCCGACGCCTTCGAGAAAGCCGCGCCGCGTATAGTCGGCGAGCAGCAGTTCGCTGATCGCCTTCTGCGTGCCGTAGGAGGTGAGCGGCGTGAGATGGAAATCGTCCGGGATGGCGTACGGGAACGGCGCGCCGAACACCGCGATCGACGAGGTGAAAATGACCTTCGGCTTGTAGCCGCCGCCGACGGCGCGGATCGCTTCCAGCAGCGCGCGGGTGCCGTCGAGATTGACGTGGTAGCCCTTCTCGAAATCGGTTTCCGCTTCGCCCGACACCACGCCGGCGAGATGGAAGATCACGTCCGGCCTGCTGGCGACCGCCTTGGCCGCGACACCCGGCGCCGGCGAGATCGGCGGTCACGCGTGTCGACGCGCCGCGAAAACCGGCGGGCTTTTCCGGCGCGACCACGTCGATCAGCGTCAGCTGATCGATCGGCTGACCATTGAGCCCGCCGTCCTTCACCAGCCGCGCGGTGAGCTTGCGGCCGATCATGCCCGCCGCGCCGGTGATCAGAATATGCATCACGTCCTCTTTAAGTTTGCGCTTGGTTCACGCGCTGGCTTATCCTTTATCCGCCGGTTCGAAACGATCGATGCGGCGCAAATCCGGGAACAATCCCATCCAGGTCGCGGCCACCAGCAGCGAGCCGATGCCGCCGATCAGCACCGAGGGTACCGCACCGAGCCAGCCGGCGACCATGCCGGACTCGAACTCGCCGAGCGTATTCGATGAGCCGACCAGCAGATAGTTGATCGCGCTCACCCGCCCGCGCTTCTCGTCCGGCGTCTCGATCTGCACCAGCGAAAAACGGATCACGACGCTCAGCGCATCGGAAGCGCCGAGGCAGGCCAGCGCCAGCAGCGACAGCGGAAACCACGTCGACAGCCCGAACACGATGGTCAGTGATGCCGTAGATCGCGACCACGGCGAACATCTTGACGTCCGATATGCCGCTCGACCGGATGCCGCGACAAGAAGATGGCGGTGATCAGCGCGCCGGCGGCCGGCGCCGAGCGCAGCAGCCCAAGCCCGATCGGCCCGACAACCAGAATATCCTTGGCAAAGATCGGCAGCAGCGCGGTAACGCCGCCAAGCATCACGACGAACGAAGTCGAGCGTGATCACGCCCAGCAGCCGTTTCCGGGTGCGGACATATTCGAATCCGGCAAGCACGGATGCGAAAGTCGGCGGCTCGCGATTGGGCGCCGGGCCTTTGACGTGGACGAAACTGATCAGCGTGATCGAGGTGGTGAAGAACACCAGGCAGAGGACGCCGACCAGCACGGGGCTGACGGTATAGATCAGGCCGCCCAGCGCGGGCCCGGAAATCACGGCGATCTGGTTGGCGGAGGTCCAGGCCGCGACCGCGCGCGAGACCATCGGGGCCGGCACCAAGGCGGGCGCCAGCGAATGCGCCGTCGGCATTTCGAAGGCGCGCGCGCAGCCGATCATGAACACCGCGACGAACAGCAGGTCGCGGCTGAGCAGGCCGGCGATCAAGGCCACGGTGATGATGAGCGCGGCCAGCACATAGACGCTTTGCGCAACGCGCACGATCAGGCGGCGGTCGTAGCGGTCGGCGGCATGGCCGATCAGCAGCGTGAGCACCACCGCCGGAATGAACTGGATCAGCCCGACCAGGCCGAGATCGAAGGCGCTGTTGGTGATTTCGTAGATTTGCCAGCCGATGGTGAGCGCCAGCATCTGGTAGCCCATGGTGGCGGCCAGCCGCGCCAGCCAGAACAGCACGAAGGGGCGCTGCTGAATCAGACTGGAGGCTGAAGGGGCGGCAGCGCTCATTGCATCGCGCCGTTCATGGCACTCAGGCTTTGGATCTGCTTGCCCTCGGCGGTGAAGTTCTCCGGCGCCAGCCAGCGCTCGAAGTTCGCCTTGCGCGCCGGCCATTCGCTGTCGAGCATGGAGAACCATGCATTGTCGCGGTTGCGGCCCTTGGCGATCAGATGCTGGCGGAACGTGCCCTCATAGGTGAAACCGTAGCGCAGCGCGGCGCGGCGCGACGCCGCATTGAGCGCATTGCATTTCCATTCATAGCGGCGATAGCCGAGCGTCTCGAAGGCGTATCGCGCCAGCAGATATTGCGCCTCGGTGCCGAGCGGCGTGCGCTGCAGCGCCGGCGAATAGAGCACATGGCCGACTTCGATGACGCGCGCCTCCGGCCGAATTTCCATCAGCGTGAAATAGCCGACCGCCTGTCCGCCGCCGTCGATGATCGCGTAGGCGTAGGGGTCGTTGGCCGCCGCGCGTTTCGCGATAAAGCCGGCAAATTCCTTTGCGTCCGCGAACGGCCCGTCGGTCGAAATATAGGTCCAGATTTCGTCATGCCCGGCAAACGCGGCCCAGAGGTCCGGTGCATGATGCGCGGCCAGCTTTTCGAGGTGGCCGTATCGACCTTGCAGCGTCACCGGGCCTGGACGCTTCGCCGGAGTGGTATCGACCGGCACGCCGATCGGCTGGCCGGTTTGCGGATGGACGTCGTCGCTCATGTCTTCGGCCGGCGCGGATAGTCGTCATGGAAGAACGCGTTGAGTTCGGCGTTTGACAAAACGCCGGCGAAACTGTCGAACTTTCCCTCATTGGCGATGGCGCGCGCCGAATTGATGAAGGCATCCATCGCCACGCGCGCCAGCGTGCCGCCGACGCTGATGCGGCGCACGCCCATGGCGGCGAGATCTTTGACGGTGAAGCCGAACGCGCCGCTGTTGAGAAAATTGACCGGCATCGGCGCCACCGCTTTGACGGTCGCCTCGATCTGCTCGCGCGTCTTGATGCCGGGCGAGTAGAGGCAATCGGCGCCGGCGTCGGCAAAGGCCTTCAGCCGTCGGATGGTCTCGTCCAGGTCGGGCCGGCCGCGGATGAAGCCCTCGGTGCGTGCGGTGAACACGACGTCGCCGCCGGCTTTGTCGATTGCCGCACGCGCGGCCTAACGCGCGCGAGCGCGAGGTCGAAATCGTAGAGCGGCTCGTCGGGATTGCCGGTCGAATCCTCGATCGACAGGCCGGCGACGCCGGTTGCAATGCAACGCGTCACGTTCCCGGCCATGCGGTCGGGATCGTCGGCAAAGCCGCCCTCGAAGTCGGCGTTGAGCGGGATGTCGGTGACCGCGGCGATCTCGCGGAAGTGGGCGAGCACCTCGTCGCAGGATTGCTCGCCGTCGGCGAAACCCTCCGAATGGGCATAACCCGAACTGGTGGTCGCCAGCGCCTTGAAGCCAAGCCCCTGCAGATAGCGGGCGCTGCCGATATTCCATGGGTTGGGAATGACGAAGCAACCGCGCTCGTGCAGCGCGCGGAACGTGCGGCGTTTATCGGACGGGCTCATCGATTGGCTATAGCTGGCCGGCGGTCGATTGAGGAGGCTATTTTGCGGATTTCTTCCATGCGGCGTGCTCGCGTGCAACAAATTCCGCCGCCGATTCCACGCAGGTGCGGAACCAGCGCTGTTTGCGCTTCTCGAGGTCCTTGCGGATTGCATCGCGCCGGTCGCGCACGCCGACATGCACGGTGGCCAGATCGCGCCCCATGGCCCAAAGTAGATCGGGATGCAGCAGACGCGAGGCGTCGCGCCGATCGGCGGCTTCGATCTTGCGGTTGTTCGGCGACAGCCGCCGGACCAGGATATTCCCGCTCGCCTCATACCAGGGATCGGGCGAACGAAAGCGGCTGTCGGCAATGTCGTTGAGGCGAGAGCGCCCGCCACCGCGATGTGCCCGCGTCCACGCGGAAGGCACCAAAGCCTTGCACTCGCGCAGTAGGGGTCCGCTGCGCCAGGTGCCGTACGCGAGCCAGCGCGGGCGGCCGAGGCTGCCGGTTCCGGCGGTGTGCCGCCAATAGGCCAAAGTTATCGAAGGCTCCGGCAGTGCTTGCCCGAATAGTTTAAGCCAGCGGGCCGCCGGCTGTTCGGGATTTTTTGTCGCCAGCAGGTCGCGGTACTCGTTCTCGATATTCTGCCAGAACATGGCGCGCTCGGCTTCGCTGACCAAAAAGCGCGTACGCAACCACATATGCTGGCGATCGAGCACAAAGGCCTCGGGCGCTTCGAGCCCGTGCTCGTAGCCTTCAGAGAGATTTCCGCAAATCGCCTTGAGCGACGGCTTGCTCGGGGCGTTCGCCAGCGCCGCGCTGGTCGCCAGTCGGACCAGATCGAGGATATAGGGCATCTCGGCGGCTTCGTCGTAGTCGTTGACGCCCCAGACCAGGCGGCCTTCCTTGTCGCGCCAGGTGCCGAAATTTTCCAGATGCGTATCGCCGACAGCCAGCACCGCGGGCGCATCGGCGAGATCGGGGCATACGTCGAGGATCGTCTCCGCCCACCGCCAATAGGTGGCGCGCAGGAAGCCGAATGCGCTTGCGCGCATCTTCTTGTGCTTCGTCCTGAGGTCGGCCTCGACGATTTCGCCGTGCAGCTGGGTCTTGAGCCAGTGCTCATATTCGCGGTTTGCAGCCCGAATGCCCATGGATGGTCCGCCGCCCCAGGAATTTTCCGCAAGAATGCGCCGAACCGAGCCGCGATTGCAATCGGTTGTGCGGACGAGAATTGTGACAGTGGGTTGGCTGCGTGCCGTTTCACTGCTAGTTCGTGGCCGGGCAAAGAGGGGAATGCCGTGGACAGTGTCGATTTTGATGCGCTCGAGGGGCAGGCGCGGGCGAAAATGCCGCCGGCGTCGTTCGCTTTCTGTGCCGCCGGCGCCGACGACGAGATCAGTACTGCACGAGAATGTGACGGCCTGGCGTAGTTTGCGGCTGCGGCCGCGCGTGCTGCGCGATATCGCCGCTGTCGATACCAGCGTCACATTATTGGGCAGCAAACTTCCGACGCCGATCCTGGTGGCGCCGACCGGGCGTCATAAATTGTTCAATCCGGAAGGCGAGCGGGCGACAGCCCGCGGCGCGGCGGCGGCCAATGTTCCTTATGTCATGGCGACCAATGCCAATGTCACGATCGAGGAGGTCGCGGCGGAACGGAAAAGCGCGCCGCAATGGTTCCAGCTTTACTATTGGCCGAACCGCGCCGAGGTCGAGGCCTTGATCGACCGGCTCGTCGCGGCCGGCTTCGGCGCATTGGTGCTGACCGTAGATGCTCCGGTGCCAGGCTGGAGCCCGCGCGCCGCGCGCGCTGCAGCACGAGCCATCGCCCGATATCCGCAACATCAACATGCCGGGCTCGCCGATGGCGCGCACCGCCTATCATCCCGATTTCGTCGGCAAGGTCATGTATCCGGCGACTTGGCGCGAACTGGAATGGCTGGTGAAGCGTTCGCCTCTGCCGGTGATGGTCAAGGGCGTGCTGCGCGTCGGACGATGCCGTACGAAGCGCGGAATGCGGCGCGCGCGCCGTCATCGTCTCCAATCACGGCGGCCGCCATCTCGACACCACGGTGACGACCGCCGCCGCCATCGGCGAAGTGGCCTCTGCGCTCGCCGGCAAGGCAGAAGTCTATGTCGATGGCGGCATCCGGCGTGGCACCGATATTCTCAAGGCGCTCGCACTCGGCGCCCGCGCCGTGCTGATCGGCCGGCCGATCATCTGGGGCTTGAGCGTACACGGCGCCGACGGCGTGCGGGACGTACTTGAGCATCTGCGCGTCGAATTGGTGCGCGCGATGCAGCTCACCGGCACGGCGAGCCTCAAGGAGGCCGCCGCCGACTTGCTGGCGCCGAATTGATTTTCTTGAGCCAATCGGGTGAACTGCCCGCAAAATCGAGAAAGTCCGGGGAAACAGAATCATGCTGAAAACCATCGCGGCCTTCGACCGCATCGGCGAGGAAAACGCCTTCGCGGTACTCGCCCGCGCCAACGCACTGATCGCGCAGGGCCGCGACGTCATCAATCTCGGCATCGGACAGCCCGATTTCCGCACGCCCGAGTTCATCGTCGAGGCGGCGATCAAGGCGCTACGCGACGGTCATCACGGCTACACGCCGGCCAATGGCATTCCTGCGTTACGCGAAGCGGTGGCCGCCGACCTGCACAAGCGCTTCAAGGTCGACGTTTCGCCCGACAGCGTGATGATCATGCCGGGTGGCAAGCCGACCATGTTCATGTCGATCATGATGTTCGGCGAGCCGGGCGTTGAGATCCTCTATCCCGACCCCGGCTTCCCGATCTATCGCTCGATGATCGAGTTCACCGGTGCCAAGCCCATTCCGGTGCCGGTCCGCGAGGAGAACGGCTTTGCCTTCTCCGCCGAGGAGACGCTGAAACTGATCACGCCGAAGACGCGGCTGTTGATCCTCAATTCGCCGGCCAATCCGACCGGCGGCGTCACCGGCAAGGCGGAAGTCGACAAGCTGGTCGCGGGTCTGGAGAAGTGGCCGGACGTCTGCGTGATGTCGGACGAGATCTATGATCACATGACTTATGACGGGGAGACACATGTTTGCTTGCTGTCCTATCCGTCGATTCGCGACCGGTTGATCCTGCTCAATGGCTGGTCGAAGACCTATGCCATGACCGGATGGCGGCTCGGCTATGCGGTGTTTCCGGGCAAGCTCTACGACTATGCGCGCAAGCTCGCCGTCAACCTGCACTCCTGCGTGAACGCTTCGGCGCAATATGCGGGGTTGGCGGCGCTGAAAGGCCCGCAGGACGAAGTGGCCAAGATGATCGCCGAGTTCGACAAGCGGCGCAAAGTCGTGGTCGAGGGTCTCAACAAATTGCCCGGCGTGTCGTGCGCGGTTCCCAAGGGCGCGTTCTATGCCTTCCCCAACATCAAGCGCACCGGCTGGAAGGCGAAAGCGCTGGCTTCGTCGCTCTTGGAAGACGCCGGCGTCGCCATTATCGGCGGGCCGGACTTTGGCATACTCGGCGAGGGCTACGTGCGGCTATCCTACGCAAACTCGACCGAGAATATCCTGAAGGCGCTCGGCCGCATGGGCGATTTCCTGGCGAGCCGCAAAGCGGCGTAGCGTAGCACCGCGCGCCGCTCACGGTGGGAACGGCGATTTAGCCTCCGGCGGCGCGTCGCTGCCGCCCGTGGGTTTGTTTGCCGGCGCGAGCTCGTAAATCACTCGCGCCGGACCGGGCTTCGGGATCGTCACGCCCTGCTTGTCGAGCGTATCCCACAGCGCCAGCAGCACGTCGCTTTTCACATTGACGACACCGGCCGCCGGATCCTTGATCCAGAACCACAGTTCGAACTCGATCGAGGTGGTGCCGAATTCGGCCAGCATGCAAGCGGGTGCCGGCTTTTTCAGAACGCGCTCGATGCTCAGCGCCGCATCGATCGCCGCGGCCTGCGCCTTGCGCGGATCGCTGTCGTAAGTTGTGTTGAATTTTACGAACAGGCGGACCAGATCGCTCGAATAGGTCCAGTTCGCCACCCGCTGGGTGATGAAGTCTTCGTTCGGGATCAGATATTCGCGGCCGTCCCTGGTATCGACAGATGTGTAGCGCGCGCCCATGTTGCCGACGCGGCCGAAATGGTCGCCGACTGAAATGACATCACCGGGTTTGATCGACTTGTCGACCAGAAGGATGATGCCGCTAACCAGGTTCGAGACGATCTTCTGCAGTCCGAAACCAATTCCGACGCCGATCGCCCCGGAAAACAACGCCAGCACCGAGAGATCGATGCCCATCGAGCTGAGCACAATGACGACCGCAAGAGTCACCAACGCGATACGAATGAGTTTGCCGATCAGCACCTGTATCGATGGCGTGAGATCGGAGAACGTCTGCACGCGCTTGTCGAGGAAATTGCCGAGCGCATTCGCCCCCCACAGCGTCAGCAGCAGTAGCGCCGTGGTCTTGAGCAACAGCAGCGGCGAGAGGCGAAGCCCGCCGACCATGATCGATACTGCACCAGCATCGAGACTTTCGGTCACCGGTTCGAGCAGTTGCAGGATGCTGAGCGCCGCGATGGTCCAGGCCGATACCGCAACCACGCGATTGACGAAACGGTTCTTGATGACGCCGGCGACCACATTGATCACCACCCAGGCGGTGGTGAGGCCGATTGCGACGCGCAATAAATAAGTGCGCGGGTGGTCGATATCGGCGCGCAAGCCGGCGCTGATCGCAAGCAGCACGACGACGAAGGCGATCGAACCCAGATGCGCCATGAAGGCGCGCACCAGCATCCGCAGGAACGGCGGCCAGTTCATCGTCAGGGATGTCAGATCCGCACGTTTTCGGATGGCGAGCGCGATTCCGGCCGCGACGACGGCTGCCAGCCCGATCAACGCGAGCTGGACGGGCAGCCAGACCGAGGTGAGCTCGGTGCGCAGAGTGTGGTGCGCAGCCTCGAGCAGGCTGGTCCAAGCGACGTTAAAATCGGAAAAATCCATGAACTATCCGCTCGTCGAACCGTACCTCATATGACTATGATTCGGGGCCGGAAGGCACGGGCGTATCGGCCGAGAACCATTTCAGGGTCGTCGCGCCGCAATAAGGCAAGGCAAAGGCGAGGGAATGAGCAATGTCGAGACTGTCTGAAGAACAGCGGATGATGAAGCAGAGCTGCCGCGATTTCGTCGATGACGTGGTGCTGCCCTTTATCAAGCAGAACTGGCAGCGCGAATGGTCGATGGTGCCTGAGGACCGGCTGCCCCTGCGCATCCTGGAAGAGGCGGAAAAGATCGGTATCCGCACGCTCGGCGTGCCCGAGGAATACGGCGGCGTGGAGCTGGAAAAGGGCACGGAAGTAAAGACCTTTGCTCTGGTTGCCGAGGAAATCGCGCGCGGCGATTCCGGTCTGGCCGACAAGATGGTGCAGAACTGGAAAGTCTCGGTGCTGCTGCGGCAGTTCGCGCCCAAGCATTTGCAGGAGAAATGGTTCAAGCGTCTGGTCGCGGAACCGGCATTCCTGATGGCGCATTGCCTGACCGAGCCGCGCGGCGCTTCCGATCGCTGGCTGCCTTACAACGTGCCGGAAGCCGCGATGCAGACCAAGGCCGTCAAAGCGGAAGGCGGCTGGGTGATCAATGGCCGCAAGCAGTTCATCTCCAACGGCTATGACGCCAGCCTTTACGTCGTCTACGCCAACACCAATACCAAGGTAGGCATGTTGCAGGGCACCTCGTCGTTCCTGGTGCCGCGCGAGACCAAGGGCTTCGCGGTCGCGCGCTGCAACGAGACCCTCGGCTGCCGCTTCATGAACAACGGCGAGATGGTGTTCGAGGACATGTTCGTGCCCGACGATCATCTGCTGGTGAAGGACAGCGCGATGGGTTCGGCCGGCGTCTATTTCCGTCCCGGCAAGATCATCCAGGCGGCGAAGAACCTCGGCGTCGGCGTGCGCGCCTTCGAGGCAACCGCGGAATACGTGCAGAATTACGTGCAGGGCGGCCGCATCTTGATCAAGCATCAGGCCGTGGCGCTACGGCTTGCCGATATGGCGACCAAGATCGAGGCGGTGCGCGCGCTGCTTGAGCGCGCCGCTCAAGCGGTCGATGACAATGCGCCGGAGGCGGAAATTTTGGTCAACATGGCCAAGCTGTTCGCCTCGGAAGAAGTCATGAAGGTTGCCCAGCACGCGGTCGAACTGCATGGCGGCAACGGCATCATGCTCGATTTCGGCATCGAGAAAGTGCTGCGCGACGCCGTGATTTTCATGCACATGGACGCAACGGTCGATATCTCGAAATTCAAGATCATCAAGAACATGTTTCCGGACACGGCGGGAAAATATGCCGGGCCGGAGTGATGGCTAGCGCAGCGTAAATCGGAATCCGATCACCACGATCACCAGTCCGATAAGCTGTGCAAGGCTCGGAACGACGCCGAGCGCGAGATAGCCGATGATCAGTGAGAAGCCCGGCACCAGCGCAGGGAACGTCGCGGCTCGCCCGGCGCCGAGCAGGATCACCGTGCGCGCGAACAGAAAAATTGGCAGCACGCCGGCGAGAATGCCTTGCACCACGACCTGCAACAGGTTCTCGGCCAAGTTCATGCGCAGGATGCCGTCGTATCCGACCAACAGCGCGTGCAGTGGCGCGAATACCAGTATCGACAATGCGCCGACGGCGGCAATCGCGCGGACGCCTGACACACGCCAGTAGCGCAACAAGATGCCGAAGGTTGCCCAGAACACACCGGCAGTGGCAAACAGCAGGTCGCCGCCGACGCCGTGCGTGCCGATGGTGGTGAGTGCCTCGAAGCCGAACACCAACAGCCCGGCGATGATCGTGATGCCGCCGATGACGCGCTGCGTGGTGGGACGCTCGCCCAACACCAGCGTGGCGAGGATCAGCCCCGACAATGCCGCGCAGGCCGGCTGGATGGTGGTGCCGTGGCCAAGCGGGACAAGAATGAAGCCGGTATAGGCGACCATGGCCTGCGGCGGCCCGGAGAGCACGCTCATCACGAGGCTGCGGCCCCAGCCGACGCCGCCGAGATCCTTGATGCCATCGCGCAACACGAGCGGCATCAGCAGCAATCCGGACCAGAAAAACCGATGAAACGCGAGATCGGCAGGCGCAAATCCGACGGAAACGCCGTGCTTGGCGGCGACGAAACCGGCGGCCCAGCCGAACGAGGCGGCGATGCCGCACAATGCACCGATCAGGATGCCGGAAGACTTTGCCGCCGCAGGTTGAGCTTTTTCGTCCAACGAAATGTCCCGGCGCAAGTGCATAGATGACGCGCAAGTAAAATGCCCTGCGCAGGTGACTTCGGCCCGGCTGATAACTAGGATCGACCTCCAAGTCCAATCGTCAAATCAAAAGCCTCACTCTACCGGGATGGAAAGCTCATGGCGAAGCCGCGCAAAGTCATCATTACCTGTGCCGTAACGGGCGCTATTCACACGCCGTCGATGTCGCCGCATCTGCCGATCACCGCCCAGGAGATCGCCGATGCCGCCCTTGGCGCCGCCGAGGCCGGGGCGGCCGTCGTCCATCTGCACGCGCGCAACCCGCAGGACGGCCGGCCCGACCAGACGCCGGAGGCTTTCCTTCCTTTTCTGAAAGTGATCAAGCAGCGCTCCAATGTGGTGATCAACCTGACCACCGGCGGCGCACCGACGATGATGGTGGAGGAGCGCGTGCGCCCGGCCGCAACCCTCAAGCCGGAGGTCGCCTCGCTCAACATGGGCACGATGAATTTCGGGCTCTATCCGATGATCCCGCGTTACAAAGGCAAATTCAAATACGATTGGGAAGAGCCGTATCTCGAGGGATCGAAGAAAGGCATGTTCAAGAACACCCTCGCCGATATCGAATACATTCTCACCACTTGCTCCGAGAACAATACCCGCTTCGAGATCGAGTGCTACGACATCGGCCATCTCTACACGCTCCGGCATTTCCTCGACCGCGGCCTGATCAAGACGCCGCTGTTCATTCAGTCGGTGTTCGGGATTCTCGGCGGCATCGGTACCCACCCCGAGGACATCATGCAGATGAAGCGCACCGCCGACCGCCTGTTCGGGCCGGACAGTTTTCATTGGTCGGTATTGGGCGCCGGCGGAGCCCAGATGCGGGTCGCCGCGATGGCGGCGTCGATGGGCGGCAACGTCCGCGTCGGCCTGGAGGATTCGCTCTGGATCGGCGCCGGCAAGCTGGCCGAGTCCAATGCGCAGCAGGTGACCAAAGTGCGCCAGATTCTCGAAGGGCTCGGCCTCGAGATTGCCTCGCCGGACGACGCACGCGAGATCCTCTCGCTCAAGGGCGGCGATAAAGTGGCGTTTTGACGATTCGTTGAGCAGCGACAACGTTTCTCGTTGCTCTTGGCGTTGCGAATCCTTTCTATAGCAATGCAAGGATTTGGAGACGCATGGCTTCACTCGAACTCGGTCAGTATCGCCATCCTGCTCGGCAGTCTGCTGGTTCTCGCCGGCATCCTGTCGAGCCTGCTGGCGTTGCGGTTCGGCGCGCCGCTGCTGCTGGTTTTCCTGTTCCTCGGCATGCTGGCGGGCGAGGGCGGGCCCGGCGGCCTGAAATTCGACGATGTGCGCACCACGTACCTGGTCGGTTCGATTGCGCTCGCCCTGATCCTGTTCGACGGCGGCCTGCGCACCCGCCTCTCCACCTTCCGCAATGTGCTGGCGCCGGCCGTCACTTTGGCGACGGTCGGCGTCCTGATCACCACAATGTTGACCGCGCCGGTCGCCAAATATGCGCTCGGCCTTGGCTGGGTCGAGTCGCTCTTGGTCGGCGCGGTGGTGGCCTCGACCGACGCTGCCGCGGTGTTTCTGCTGATCAATGCCGGCGGGTTGCGGCTGCGCCCGCGTGTGCGCGCCGCGCTGGAGGTGGAATCCGGCACCAACGATCCGTTTGCGGTGTTCCTTTCCTTGCTTTTGGTGGAGATGCTGCTGGTCGGCGACCAGAACTGGTCGCATGCGATGATGACGCTCATGCAAGACACGGTGCTGGGCCTGATCATTGGCGTCGCCGGCGGGCACGTCATCGCGCTGGTGCTGAACCGGCTCTCGCTGGCGCAAGGCCTGCACGCGCCGTTCGTGGCGGTGAGCGCGCTGGTCGTATTCGCCTTCGCCAACGCGCTGCATTCGTCGGGCTTCCTCGCGGTTTATCTTGCCGGCCTGATGGTCGGCAACCGGCAGACCCGCGCGCATAACTCCATCATCGCCTTTCTCGACGCGGCAACTTGGCTGGCGCAGATCGTGATGTTCGTGATGCTCGGCCTGCTGGCTTGGCCGCACCGGCTGGCCGGTACCTTGATCGGCGCCGTCTTGGTGGCGCTGGTGCTGATGCTGATTGCGCGGCCGGCGGCGGTGTTCGTCTGCCTCGCCCCGTTCGGCTTTCAGTGGCGCGAAAAGGTTTTCCTGTCATGGGTCGGCCTGCGCGGCGCGGTCGGCATCTTTCTCGCCTCGATCCCGATGCTGGTCGGGTTGCCTAACGCCGCGCTCTATTTCGACGTGGCCTTCGTGGTGGTGCTGTCCTCGCTGTTGATCCAGGGCTGGACCGTGGCGCTCGCCGCCCGCAAGTTGCATATCTCGTACACGCGCACCGACACGACGCCGCGCCGCGTCGAGCTCGATCTGCCCGGGCAACTGGCGCGCGAAATCGTCGGCTATCCGGTTTCCGCCAACAGCCCGTATTTGCGCCGCGGGCTAATTCCGAACTGGGCGCGGCCGACCCTGGTGGTGCGCGACGAGGAAATTCTCACGCCGGCGGAAGCCGATCCGGTGCGCGAGGGCGACTACGTCTATCTGCTCGCTCCGCCGGAGAAGGCGCAGTCGCTCGACCACTTTTTCGTCAGGATGCCGGCGCCCAAGTTGCCAGATCCGCGCCTGCTCGGCGATTTCTTCGTCGCGGGGACGGCGACGCTCGGTGCGCTCGCCGAAATCTACGGGCTGCAAGTTGCCGCCGACCACACCGAGGTGTCGCTCGCGGATTACTTCACCGAGCAGCTCGGCCGCAAGCCCAAGACCGGCGACATTGTCGTGCTCGGGCCGATCGCCTTGCTGGCGCATAAAGTCGAGGGCGAGCGCGTGACCACCATCGGCTTGCGTCTGGACGAACCGGAAGCGCCGGCCGCATTGGTCGGCCGCGTCAAGTCGCTATGGCGGCGGCTGCAGCGAAAATTGCTAGGCTAGCGCGTCTTTCGGGAAATTACTGCGGACGTCCCGCCAGCGCCGCGCCGTTCTGGATCACCCAGGCGCCGCCGAACAGCACCGCCGCCCAGAACAGATCGCCGGCGACCGTGTTCTGCAGGAATGGCAGCGCCGCGACGTAGCATTGAGTCAGGCCCGGCCAATCGAGGCTGTAGATCCCGCTGAAGGCCCAGACTGAAAAATTCGAAATCGCAAAGAAGGTGAGCGAGCAGGGCACCATCACCGCGACCGTCGCCGCGATGCCGCTATAACGCCGCGTCAGCATGCCGGCGATGGCCGGCAGCGAGATGGCCAAAGTAATGATCAGCGAAATCCGCCAGTCGTCGGGGCCGAGCGCCAGAGCGCTCAGCGCCATGGCGGCGATCGGCACGACCGGCGCCAGCGCCGGTATCCGCAGCATGCGGCCGGCAAACAGTGCGCTGGCCGCGATCGGCATGAAACCCGGGGCATGCGGCAACAGCCGTGCCACCACGTCGAACCCGATCAGAAAGGCTGCCAGCATCAGATCCGTCCAAAGAATGGCGGACTGGGTCGGCTTGGGCGATTTGGCGAGCATCGATGCGGTTCCTTGTGATCGCGGCAAACGTCAGCCTACCACGCTTGGCGGCGGGTTTTCCACCCATGCGGTAACGATTGCCGCCAGGGCATCCAGGCCGTCGGTCAGCGCTGCGGGACCGGGCTGCAAAATCAGCGTGGACTTGATCTCGCGCAGCCAGCCGTTGGCGACCGCCGGAACTTGGGTAAAGCCCGGCCGTGCGGCGACTTTTGCGGGGACTAACTTTTTCCCGCACCAGGAGCCGATGATGATGTCGGGCCGGGTCTCGATCACTTGCGCAGCCGACACGATGCGGTCCTTGGCGTTCTTGCGCGCGGCGAGCTCGGGGAATACTTCGATGCCGCCGGCGGCTTCGATCAGCTCCGACACCCAGGCGATACCCGAGATCATCGGCTCGTCCCATTCCTCGAAATAGATGCGCGGCCGACGCGGCAGGAGAAGGCTGCGCTCATGCACCGCATCGACGCGCAGGGCAAGCGTCCGCGCCAGCGCGTCGGCTTTTTCCGGCACACCTGTCAGCGCGCCGAGCGTGCGGATCATGCCGAGGATGCCGGCGACGTCGCGCTGATTGAAGGCATGCACCGCGACGTTGGCGCGGATCAGCTCGGCGACGATATCGGCCTGCAGATCGGAAAACGTCAGCACCAGATCGGGCTTGAGCGCCAAAATCTTCGGCACGTCGGCCGAGATGAAGGCGGAGACGCGCGGCTTTTCCTTGCGCACCTGCGGCGGGCGCACGGCATACCCGGAAACGCCGACGATGCGGCTGTCCTCGCCGAGGAGATAGAGCGTCTCCACGGTTTCCTCGGTCAGGCAAACAATTCGTTCGGGCGGAAACATATTTCACCGTCATGCCCGGCCTTGTGCCGGGCATCCACGCCTTTCTTCCAAGCGCTAGCATTAAAGACGTGGATGGCCGGGACAAGCCCGGCCATGACGACTATTGAGTCAACAACTCCGATCCACCGGTCGCGACTACCCGCCCGCCGTCCAGCCGCACCACGCGCGTGGCGATGCGCTTCACCTCGGCCGCATCGTGGCTGACATAGATCATCGGCACGCTGCCCTCGTCGCGCAGCCGCTCCAGATAAGGCAGGATTTCCCCTTTGCGGCCGGTGTCGAGCGAGGCCAGCGGCTCGTCGAGCAGCAGCAGACGCGGCCGCATCAGCAGCGCGCGGCCGACCGCCACGCGCTGACGCTCGCCGCCCGACAGTCTGCCCGGGCGCCGGTCGAGCAGGGGGGCGATGTCGAGCAACTCGACCACATGCGCGAAGGTGCCCGGATCGGAAGCGAGATCGCTCATCCAGCGGCCGTAGTTGAGATTGCGCCGGACGCTGAAATGGGGAAACAGCCGGCCGTCCTGGAAGACCGTGCCGATGCGGCGGCGCCAGGCCGGCACGTTGATGCGGGCCGCGTCATCGAACAGTACCTCGTTATCGAGCACGATGCGGCCGCGGTCGGGTTTCAGCAGCCCGGCGATCATGTTGATGATGCTGGTCTTGCCGGCGCCCGATGGCCCGAACAGGACGGTGGCGCCGCTCTCGCAGGCGAACAGCGCGTTCACCGAAAATTCGCCGAGCCTTTTTTCGACTTCGACCACTAGCATCTCAACACTCTTTACCCTTTGCGCACGATCTTATCCGAAAACCGGTTCCCACTTTTCGGGATCATGCGCCATGTAACCGCGCGAGCGCACGCCGTGCCAAATAGTCGGCGACGACCAAGGCGGCGAGCGAGATGACGATGGAAACGATCACAAGTTGCATGGCGGCGTGATCGCCTCCCGGCACCTGCGTGAGCGAGTAGATCGCGGCCGAGATGGTCTGCGTCTCGCCGGGAATGTTGGAGACGAAGGTGATGGTGGCGCCGAACTCGCCGAGCGCGCGGGCGAAGGCCAGCATCGCGCCGGCGATGATGCCGGGCAGCGCCAGCGGCAGGGTGATGGTGGTGAATTTCCAGAAGCCATTGGCGCCGAGCGTGGAAGCGGCGTCCTCCAGCCGGGCGTCAATCGCCTCGATCGACAAGCGGATCGCCCGCACCATTAGCGGAAACGCCATCACGCCGCAGGCGAGCGCGGCGCCGGTCCAGCGGAAGGAGAACACGATGCCGAAATGATCGGCGAGAAAAGCACCGACCGGCGCTCTGCGCCCGAGCGTAATGAGCAGCAGATAGCCGGTCACTACCGGCGGCAGCACCAGCGGCAGATGCACGACCGAGTCGAGCAACGCCTTGCCCCAGAACGACTTGCGCGCCAGCACATAGGCAATCGCGATGCCGAACGGCAGCGACACCACCGTCGCCACCAGTGCGATCCGCAGCGACAGCTGGACCGCGACCCAATCCTGAGGCGTTAGATCGAGCAATGTTTGGCCTATGACACCGGCCGGATCAGGAAACTGAAGCCGTAGCGCTCGAAGACCGCTTTGGCTTCGTTGCCGCGCAGGAATTGGAGATATTTGGCGGTATCCGGCTTTGCCGCCGTGGCCGCCGCCACCGGATAGATGATCGGCGGATAGGCGTCGGCGGGAAATAGGCCGACGATCTTCACCGCCGGCTCCACCTTGGCGTCGGTCTCGTAAACGATGCCGACCGGCGTTTCGCCACGCGCGACGAAGGCGAGCGTCGTCCGCACGTTCTCGGCCATGGCGAGCTTGGGTTCGGCCGCCGCCCAGGCGCCGAGCTTCTCGAGCGCCGCCTTGGCGTAGAGCCCGGCTGGCACGGCCTTGACGTCGGCGACCGCGATGCGGCCGTCGCCCGCGAGCTTGGCGATGTCGAAGCCTGGTCCGATTGCAACCTTGTCGAGCTTGGAATCCTTAGGCGCGATCAACACGAGCTTGTTGCCCAGGAGATTGACGCGGGTATCCGGCTTGATCAGGTTTTTGCCGGCAACGTAGTCCATCCATTGCAGGTCGGCGGAAACGAAAACATCGGCCGGCGCGCCGCTTTCGATCTGTTTGGCCAGTGCGGAGCTTGCGGCATAGCTCGCCACCACCTTGACGCCGCCGGCTTTTGTGAAGGCGGCATTGGCATCGTCGAGCGCGTTCTTCAGCGAGGCGGCGGCGAAAACGGTGATGGATTCTTGCGCCGCAACTTGTTGTGGCGTGCCGGAAAGGGCAGCCAATAAAGCGAGCGCGGCGAAAAGTCTTGCGAACATGGCGGTTCTCCTCGGGCGCCGAACCGGCGCCGGCCTAATTTCAAGCTAGGATGGAAATCGTCGGAACCGCCGTTCCGTCTCGTGCGCCGCACGCACAGTGCGCCGCAATCGTTTCAAGCCTAGCAAGTCTCATCGACCTAGGTAAAGTCTGGTTCTGAAGTGCGGCGAGGGAATGGCGATGGCGGATGCTGCGCCCATTGAAGGCGAGTTTGACTACATCATCGTGGGCGCGGGTTCGGCCGGCTGCGTGCTGGCCAATCGGCTGTCGGCGGATCCTGCCAAGCGCGTGCTGCTGCTGGAGGCGGGCGGCCGCGACAACTGGATCTGGTTTCACATTCCGGTCGGCTATCTGTTCGCCATCGGCAATCCGCGCGCCGATTGGATGTTCAAGACCGAGGCGGAGCCGGGCCTCAATGGCCGCAGCCTGAACTATCCGCGCGGCAAGGTGATCGGCGGCTCTTCGGCGATCAACGCCATGGTCTATATGCGCGGACAGGCCGGCGACTACGACCATTGGCGCCAGCTCGGCCTACCGGGCTGGTCGTGGGACGACGTGCTGCCTTATTTCAAGAAGCACGAACATAATTTTCTGGGCGCTGGCGAGCATCATTCCGTCGGCGGCGAATGGCGTGTCGAATATCCGCGCACGCGCTGGGACATCATCGACGCCTGGCGCGAGGCTGCGGCGCAATACGGCATCAAGCCGGTGAACGATTTCAACGCCGGCGACAACGAAGGCTCGTGCTATTTCCACGTCAATCAGAAGCGCGGGCGGCGCTGGTCCGCCGCGCGCGGATTTCTGAAACCCGTGCTCAACCGGAAAAACCTGCGGCTGGAAACCGGCTGCATGGTCGAGAATCTTATATTCGAAGGCAAGCGCGCCGCCGGCGTGCGCTGGCGGCAGAATGGCGTCGCGCGCAGCGCGCGCTGCCGCGGCGAAGTGATCATGGCGGCGGGCTCGATCGGCTCGCCGCAGATCCTGATGTTGTCGGGCGTAGGACCCGCCGCTGACCTGTCGAAATTCGGAATTCCCGTTGTGCTCGACAGACCCGGCGTCGGCGCCAATCTGCACGACCATCTGCAATTGCGTACGATCTACAAGGTCACCGGCATCCGCACGCTGAACGAAATGTATTCCTCGCTGCTTCAGCGTGGCTGGATGGGCCTGAACTATGCGCTGTTCCGGCGCGGCCCGCTGACCATGGCGCCGTCGCAGCTCGGCGCCTTCACCAAGTCCGACCCTTCGCTCGATCGCGCCGATCTGCAGTATCACATCCAGCCGCTCTCACTCGACAAGTTCGGCGAGCCGTTGCATCCGTTCCCGGCCTTCACCGCCAGCGTCGCCAATGTGCGGCCGACCAGCCGCGGCACGCTGAAACTCAAATCCGCGAATCCAACGGACGCACCGGCGATCCATCCGAATTATCTGGCGACGCCGGAGGACCGGCATGTCGCGGCCGAGTCGATCCGCATTACGCGCCGCATCGTGGCGCAGCCGGCTTTGCAGAAATATTCGCCGGTCGAATATCTGCCGGGCCCGCAAGTGCGCGACGATGATGAGGCAGCGCTGGTGAAATCCGCTGGCGACATCGGCACCACGATCTTCCATCCGGTCGGCACCGCCAAAATGGGCCGCGAGCGACGATGCGCGCGCGGTGGTCGACGCGCGCCTGCGCGTGATCGGCATCGAGGGCCTGCGCGTGATCGACGCCTCGGTGATGCCGTCGATCACGTCGGGCAACACCAATTCGCCGACCATGATGATCGCGGAGAAGGGCGCGGCAATGATGATTGAAGATGGGAAGTAGTTTCTCTTCACCTCTCCCCGCGCGCGGGGAGAGGTCGACTTCCGAGCGATAGCGAGGAAGTCGGGTGAGGGGGCGTCGATGTTGTGCCCGGCCGCGACGCCCCTTCACCCGGCTCGCTGCGCTCGCCACCCTCTCCCCGCACGCGGGGAGAGGAAATTACGGCAGCGCCTTGAGATGCCGGATCGGCCTTCCCGGCGCGATCGCCTGCGCGGCGGCGACGATCGAATTGGCATCGATGCCGTAGTGCCGGTAGAGATCGGCGAGCGATCCGGTCTGCCCGAAATGCTCCACGCCAAGCGGCCGCACTCGGTGGCCGGCGACCGCGCCGAGCCAGGCCAAAGTCGCCGGATGCGCATCCAGCACGCTGACGATGCCGCAATGTTGCGGCACATCGGCGAGCAGCCGCTCGATATGCGATCGCGCATGCACCAGCCCGCGTTCGCGCGCGCGCTGCGCGGCGGTCCAGCCGGCATTGAGCCGGTCGGCCGAGGTGACCGCGAGCAGGCCGACGTCGCGGCGGTCCTCCGCCATCAGCCCGACGGCTTCGATTGCTTCCGGCGCGATTGCGCCGGTGTAAGCGACGACCACCTGGCAGTTCGGTCCCGGCTTGCGCAGCCAATAGCCGCCATCGACGATTTGCTGGCGCAACTCCGGCGTCATCTCGCGCTGGATCTGTTCGACCGGTCGCGTCGACAGCCGCAGATAGACCGAGCCGCCGGTCTCGTCGCGCAGCCAATTGCGTTCGGAAATCTCGCTGCCGTTCTTTTGCATATAGGCGAAGGCCCAGGCCATGATGACGGCAAGTTCGTCGACATAAGCCGGCTCGAATGAGGCGAGGCCATCCTGTGCCAGCCCGATCAGCGGCTCGGCGATCGACTGATGCGCGCCGCCTTCACCGGCCAGCGTGATGCCGGACGGGGTCGCCACTACCATGAAGCGGGCATCCTGGTAGCAGGCGTAATTGAGCGCATCGAGTCCGCGCGCGATGAAGGGATCATACAGCGTGCCGACCGGTAGCAGGCGTTCGCCGTTGATGCTGTGCGAGAGCCCGAGTGCCGACAGGACGATGAACAGGTTCATCTCGGCGATGCCGAGTTCGATGTGCTGGCCCTTAGGCGAGAATTCCCAATTGAACGTCGAGGGGATGTGCTCGCTCTTGAAGGTGTCGGCGATTGTCCCGCGCGCGAACAGGCCGCGCCGGTTCACCCAGGGGCCGAGATTGGTCGACACCGTCACGTCCGGCGAGGTGGTGACAATGCGCTTGGTGAAATCGCTGTCGCCGCGACCGATCTCGTTCAATATGGCGCCGAAGCCGGTCTGCGTCGCCATCGTGCGCTGAATGGTGACCGGCAAGTTCTTCGGCACATCGATCGCAGGCGCGCTCAGGCGCCGCGGCTTATCGGTCGCAAACGGCACGCGATCGAGGAATTTCTGTAATTGCTCGGCCGGAACGCTAAGGCCTTCGAATTTCTCCCACTCGCGACCGGGCCGCACCCCCATGGCCTTTTGGAAGACTTCCATCTGCGCCGGCGTCATCAAGCCAGCGTGGTTATCCTTGTGGCCAGCCATCGGCAGGCCGAAACCCTTCACCGTGTAGCAGATGAAGCAGGTCGGCTTTTCCGGGTGCGCGCCGTGCATAGCCTCGAGCACTGACGGCAGGTCGTGCCCGCCGAGATTGTTCATCAGGGCGGCGAGCTCATCGTCGCTGCGCTTCTCGATTAGGCGAGAAACATCGCCCTGATCGCCGATCTCGTCGGTGAGACGCTTGCGCCAGGCGGCGCCGCCGGCAAACACCAGCGCCGAGTAGAGCTGGTTCGGGCAATTGTCGATCCATGACTTGAGCTTCGCGCCGCCCGGCTCCTTGAACGCGGCCTGCTGCAGCGAGCCGTATTTGACGATCACCACGTCCCAGCCGAAATTCTTGAACAACTGCTCGTAGCGCTCCCACAGGCCCTCGCGCACGACGGCGTCGAGGCTCTGCCGGTTGTAGTCGATGATCCACCAGCAATTGCGCAGGCCCTGCTTCCAGCCTTCGAGCAGCGCCTCGAAAATATTGCCCTCGTCGAGTTCGGCGTCGCCAACCAGCGCCACCATGCGGCCTTCCGGCCGCTCAAGTCCCCAGCCATGCGCGCGCACGTAATCCTGCGACCAGCGAGGAGAACAGCGTCTGCGCCACGCCCAAGCCGACCGAGCCGGTGGAAAAATCGACGTCGTCGGCGTCCTTGGTGCGCGAGGGATAGCTCTGCGCGCCCTTGTAGCCGCGGAAGGCTTCGAGCTTCTGCTGCGTCTGCTTGCCGAGCAGATACTGGATGGCGTGGAAGATCGGCGAGGCATGCGGTTTCACCGCGACGCGATCCTGCGGGCGCAGCACGTCGAAATAAAGCGCGGTCATGATGGTGGCGAGCGAGGCGGACGAGGCCTGATGGCCGCCGACCTTCAACCCGTCGGAATTTTCGCGCAGGTGATTGGCGTTGTGGATCGTCCAACTCGCGAGCCAGAGCACCTTGCGCTCAAGCGCGCTCAGTGTTTGCAGCTTGTTATCGATGGGCGCCTGCATCGCGTTCGGCCTTTTCGGCACCAAATATGTGCTTTTGGCCATGGCGATGCATGCCAATTCGCATTATAAATAAGGCTGCAATTAGCTGAATTCTATCAATAATAAGACAAAAACAGGCGTAACATGCCAATCCTAGCCCTCGACGCGGTCGACCTGAAAATCCTGACGCTGTTGCAGAACGACGGACGCATGAGTTTGGCCGATCTTGCCGGCAAAGTCGGGCTGTCGCCGTCGCCCTGCCTGCGGCGCGTGCGCATCCTGGAAAAGTCCGGCGTGATCACGCGCTACGTGGCGGTGCTCGACCAGCGCGCGGTCGGCCTGCCGGTCAGCGTGTTCGTCTCGGTCAAGCTGGAAAAGCAACGCGAGGAGTTGCTCGACCGCTTCGCCAAGACCATCGCGCGCTGGCCGGAAGTGCTCGAGTGCTACCTGATGACCGGTCCACGCGACTACTGGCTGCGCGTCGTGGTGCCCGATCTCGCCGCCTATGAGCGATTTCTGAAACAGAAGCTCACGCGACTCGAGGGCATCGCCTCGATCGAATCGAGCTTCGCGCTCGAGCAGGTGAAATATACCAATGTGCTGCCGGTGGCGTAGTCGTCATTCCGGGGCGCGAGCGCAGCGAAGCGAACCCGGAATCCAGAGATGCGGGCACTGCGTGTGGCTCTGGATTCCGGATACACGCCTTCGGCGCACCCCGGAATGACAGGTCAGCGCACCTTCACTTGCATTGCCCCGATCTGCGAAATCGAAGCGTCGATCAAATCGCCTGGCTTGATCGGGCCGACGCCCTCCGGCGTGCCGGTGAGAATCACATCGCCCGGCATCAGCGTATAGAACGACGAGGCGAACACGATCAGGTCGGCGATGCCGATGATGAGATCGCGCGTATTGGCCTTCTGGCGCACCTCGCCATTGATGCTCAGCTCAAGGTCGAGCGCGGATGGATCGCTCACCGCGTCGGCGGTGACGAACCATGGCCCGAGCACGGTGTAGCCGTCGATCGACTTGCGTAGCGAGCGCTCCTCGGGTCCGCGCACGGTGATGTCGAGCCCGATGCAGTAGCCGGCGACATGATCGAGCGCGCGTTCGCGGCTGACGCGGTCGGCCTTGGTGCCGATCACGGCGGCGAGTTCGATCTCATGGTCGGTGCGCCGGTCGGGGTGGCGGATGGCGATGCCCTGGCTCGGCCCAACCACCGAACTGTTCGCCTTGAGGAACAGGCCGACGCGCTGGATCTCCGCCACCTGGTTCTGGTGATGGATCTCAACGTCGGCGCGGGCTTCTTCCAGATGCTTCTTGTAGTTGACCGGCGCGGCGACGATCTTGCCGGGATTGGCGATCGGGCTGAGCAGTTCGCAGGCGCTGAGCGGAAGCGCCTTTGCATTCTTGGCCGCGGCGATGACCGCGTCGTGCAGTTCGGGCAAATGCTCGATCAGGAGATCGTGGGGCGGCAGCGGATAACGTACGGCTGGCAATTTATCGAGGGCGGCGGTGACGTCCCGCACATGCTCGCCCTCGACCAGCCCGAGGCGATTTTCCGCAAAACGGCAGAGGCGCATCAGTCGCCGCTCTTCTGGGCCGACTGGCGCTCAGGCGCATCGAGGACATTTTTGCACGCCGGCGGCAGGTCGGCCATCGTCAACGACTTCGATCCGGACCCCCCCGATGTATCGATCGTCTTCTGCGGACGCAGCACCTTGTCCGAGAACCAGTATTCGAGGTCCTTGGCGGCGCAGCCCTCGTCGCCCGATACCGGCGGCTGGGCGCGGCAATTCGGCGAATCGGCCGGGCACTTCAGCCGCACATGAATATGGTCGTGATGGCCGTACCAGGGCCGTATCTTCGCCATCCAGCTGGCATTCTTGGACTCGACGCGGCACAGCTCCTGCTTGATCGCGGCATTGACCAGAACGCGCTCGACCTCGGGCTGCTCGGCGGCGGTCTTGATGAAGGCGATGTGCTGCGGCGTCCAGGTCTTTGGATTGAGGTGCTTCCAGTCGTCGGCGACGACATTGATCGCCGAAATGGTCTCGCGCTCGTCCTTGCTCAACACGTGGTCGGGCATCGGCATGAACCAGATGTCGACGTCGAGGCCGATCTGATGGCTGGTGTGGCCGAACGGCAGCGGGCCGCCGCGCGGCTGCGCCATGTCGCCGACCATGATGCCCTTCCAGCCGGTGGCCTTGGCGGCGGCGGGAGCAAACCGTTCCAGGAATTGCACCAGCTCGGGGTGGCCCCAGTTGCGATTGCGTGACAGGCGCATGACCTGCCAGGTCGGTCCGTTGGCCGGTAGCGGCACGGCGCCTTGCAGACAGCCGCGCGGGTAATAGCCGATGGCCATGGCGCGGCCGATGGTCGGCAGTTGCTTGGCCGCGAACAGAAGCTTGGCCGCCAAAGATTGTTTCTTCTCCGCGACCGCGGGTTTCTCCGGTGGCAGCGGCGTCGGCGCCGCAGCAGCCGGGGCGGGGGCCGGCGGAGCGGTCTCGGGCGGCGGCGTGCTGGCGACCGGCGGGATGACGGCAGCGGGCGGCGCGCTCACCACAGGCGGCGCGGTCACCGGTGGTTCGGCCGGCTGCGCCACGGCGGGCGGACTAGGCGCGTCTTGAGAAGGCGCCACTTTGGCAACCGGCGCGGCTTTGGCCGCTGGCGCGCTGGCCGCGGGCGGCATTGGCGACTGCACCATAGGGTGGCGCTGGGCGACGCCGATGCTACCGGCGGCCAATACGAACAACAAAGCGAGCAGACCCGAAATGCGCATGAACATGATCCGTTCGATGTAGCGATTTCGCCTTCCTCTGTCAGGTTAATTGCGCGCCATGGTTTAGCCAGCCCCGGCCGGCTCCGTTTTCCCGCCGATCACGAAAAAGCGAACGTTGCCAATGGCTTTTATGGTTAACAAAGCCTTTACAACGGTGCTTCCGGCAGGCGATGCTGAGGCGGCGCCGCGTCCTCGCGTAGGTTTTGGGGTCTTTGTCATGCGTCGTTTTGGCCTGGTTGGCTTTGGCGCTCTGGCGCTGCTCTCGCTCTCGGCCCCGGCCAAAGCCGAGGTGGTGGTCAGTATCAGCAAGTTGCAGCAGCGCCTCGCCGTTGTGGTCGATGGCACGGAAACCTACCGCTGGCCGGTCTCCACCGGACGGCGCGGTTTCGAGACGCCGGCCGGCACCTTCCACCCGATCCGGCTCGAGCGTCATTGGTATTCGCGCCAGTACGAAAATTCGCCGATGCCGTGGGCGATGTTCTTTTATCGCGGCTATGCGATGCACGGCACCGTCGAGGTCTACAATCTCGGCAACGCGGCTTCGCATGGCTGCGTGCGGCTGCGCCCGGACAATGCGCAGACGCTGTACTCGCTGGTTCGCCAGCGCGGCTTCAACAACATCAAGATCGTAGTGATGAACGGTCCGCTACCCGCTCTGCCGGGCGCAACGCCGACGGCCGACAACGATACGCCGCCGGCGCAAACGGCGGCGCATGAATCCTTCGCCAAGGCCTTCAATGACGAGGCCGATCGCAAGCGCCGCTCTTCCACGTCGCGGCCGGATGACGAAAAACGCGACGTCAAGAGTTACGAAACCTCGCGGCTCGATCGCGATGACGGATTCGTATCGCGCGGCAGCGAGGCGGAGGTGTTGCGCGGCCGCGAAGCCTGGCTGCGCAGCCTCGACCGAAAATATGGCATCCCGCGCTGATCTTATGTAGGATATCGCTTCCGGGGGGAGGCTACGATGCCGCGTCTGATCATTACAATTTTAACTATCTCCGTCGTGCTGTGCGGACTGACGGTCGCGCAGGCGGGCGTTGTCGTCACCGTCGACAAATCGGCGCAGCGCTTGACCGTTACCGTCGACGGCGCGCGGCGTTATGAATGGCCGGTCTCGACCGCGCGCGCGGGCTATAATACGCCGAATGGCAGCTACCGGCCGGAACGGCTGGAGCGGCAATGGTTCTCGCGCCGCTACGACTGGTCGCCGATGCCCTATTCGATTTTCTTCGACGGCGGCTACGCCATCCACGGCAGCTACGAGGTCTCGCGGCTCGGCACTCCTGCTTCGCACGGCTGCATCCGCCTGCATCCGAAGAACGCCGCCATCCTGTTCGGGCTGGTGCAGGAGCACCGGAACGACACCCGCATCGTCGTCACCGGCGGTGATGGCTACGCGCCGCTGATGAGCCAGCGCGGCGAAGGCTATGTGTCGCAGGTGCGCTACCGCTCGGCGCCGCGCGACATCTACGAATCGCGGCGCCCGGTGCATTACGTTGACGAGCCGCGCGCGCCGATGCGTTACGTGGTCGAAGGCCGTCGTTCGCGCAGCAACTTCGCCGATACTTTCGACGAGCCGCCGCGGCGCTAACGCCCGCGCAGTGCGTGCGTGAGCGTTGCGTTGGAGACAAGCGTCATCGCCCGTGTTCTTTAAGGCGCCGGGTACGCCTGTCCCATTTTTCCTCCCCTCCTAAAATGGAATGGAGCGACGTTTGCGGCTCAATCTTACGCTGCTATTGCGAGCGCCCAGCCTATCGCAGCGGCGGTCAAGCAAGGCCAAGTTGCGATGAAGGCTGCTTCACTGAGCGACGCGCGTTTGCCTGAGATCATTCATAGAAAGACGTTGATCCAAGAAAACTTGTGCTAATACGCAAACGGTAACTCCCTACACATCCACCTTCAGCGCCGCGATGAACGCCTCCTGCGGAATGTCGACCTTGCCGAACTGCCGCATGCGCTTTTTGCCCTTCTTCTGCTTGTCGAGCAGTTTGCGCTTACGTGTAGCGTCGCCGCCGTAGCATTTCGCGGTCACGTCCTTGCGCAGCGCGCGCACGGTCTCGCGCGCGATGATCTTGCCGCCGATCGCGGCCTGGATCGGCACCTGGAACATGTGCGGCGGGATCAATTCCTTCAGCTTCTCCACCATGCCGCGGCCGCGCGTTTCCGCGCGCGTGCGGTGGACCAGCATCGAGAGCGCGTCGACCGGCTCCTCGTTGACCAGAATCGACATCTTCACCAAGTCGGCGGGCCGGTAGTCGGTCAAATGATAGTCGAACGAGGCGTAGCCTTTGGAAACGGACTTCAGCCGGTCGTAGAAGTCGAACACCACCTCGTTGAGCGGCAGATCGTATTTGACCATGGCGCGTGAGCCCACGTAGGTCAGCTCTTTCTGATTGCCGCGCCGGTCCTGGCAGAGCTTGAGCACGGCGCCGAGATATTCGTCGGGCGTCAATATCGTCGCCTCGATCCACGGCTCCTCGATTTCCAGAATCTTCATCACGTCCGGCATATCGACCGGATTGTGGATCTCGATGGTCGAGCCGTCGCGCAGCTTCATTTTGTAGATCACCGAGGGCGCGGTCGCGATCAAATCGAGATTGAATTCGCGCTCCAGCCGTTCCTGAATGATTTCCAGATGCAGTAGGCCGAGGAATCCGCAGCGGAAGCCGAAGCCGAGCGCGGCGGAGGTTTCCATTTCGTAGGAGAAGCTGGCGTCGTTGAGCCGCAGTTTGCCCATGGCGGCGCGCAAATCCTCGAACTGCGCCGCATCGACCGGAAACAATCCGCAGAACACAACGGGAATCGCCGGGCGGAAACCGGGCAGCGGTTCGTCCACCGGATTGCGCTCGTCGGTGATGGTGTCGCCGACGCGCGTGTCGGCGACTTCCTTGATCGAGGCGGTGAGCATGCCGATCTCGCCGGGGCCGAGCTCGTCGACCAAGGTCAGCTTGGGCGTGAACACGCCGGTGCGGTCGACCTCGTAAGCCGCGTCAATGCCGATCATGCGGATGCGCTGGCCTTTTTTCAGCACGCCATCGACGATGCGCACCAGCACGACCACGCCGAGATAAGCGTCGTACCAGCTGTCGACGAGCAGCGCCTTGAGCGTGGCGTCGCGGTCGCCTTTGGGCGGCGGCAGGCGGGTGACGATAGCTTCCAGAACATCGGGAACGCCCAACCCCGTTTTGGCCGAGATCATGATCGCGTTTGAGGCGTCCAGCCCGATCACATCCTCGATCTGCTTCTTGATGACTTCGGGCTCCGCCGCCGGCAGGTCGATCTTGTTGAGCACCGGTACGATCTCATGGCCGGCATCGAGCGCGTGATAGACGTTGGCCAACGTCTGCGCCTCGACGCCTTGGCTGGCGTCCACCACCAGCAGCGAGCCCTCGCAGGCGGCGAGCGAGCGGTTGACCTCGTACGCGAAGTCGACGTGGCCGGGGGTGTCCATCAGATTGAGGATGTAGTCCTTGCCGTCCTTGGCGCGGTAGTTCAGGCGCACGGTCTGCGCCTTGATGGTAATCCCGCGCTCGCGCTCGATATCCATCGAATCGAGCACCTGCTCCTTGCCTTGCATTTCGCGGTCGGTCAGCCCGCCGGTGAGCTGTATCAGCCGGTCGGCGAGCGTCGACTTGCCGTGGTCGATATGCGCGACGATGGAGAAATTGCGGATGTTCTGGATCGGAACCGGCGTCATCGCTGCGAGATAACACTCACACTGCGGTGCGGCAAGGTAAGCCGGACGCGAGTTTCCGTTCGTCCCCGCGAAAGCGGGGACCCAGTGCTGTTGGCAAAGAACTGGATGCCCGCTTCCGCGGGCACGAACGGAGTTTGAGGTTGTCGATCAATACCGATAATGATCCGCCTTGAACGGGCCGTTCTTCGACACGCCGATATATTCGGCTTGGTCGGGGCGCAGTTGCGTCAGCTTCACGCCGATCTTGGCCAGATGCAGCCGCGCGACCTTTTCGTCGAGCGACTTCGGCAGCACATAGACTTTCTTCTCGTACTTGCCGTTCTTGTTGTTGGCGAACAGTTCGATCTGCGCCAGCGTCTGGTTGGTGAACGAGGCCGACATCACGAAGCTCGGATGCCCCATGGCGTTGCCCAGATTTACCAGCCGGCCCTCCGACAACAGGATGATGCGATGGTTGTCGGGGAAGGTGATCTCGTCGACCTGCGGCTTGATGTTGTTCCACTTCAGGTTCTTCAGGTGCGAGATCTGGATCTCGTTGTCGAAGTGCCCGATGTTACACACGATGGCGCGGTCTTTCATCTTGCGCATGTGCTCGATGGTGATGATGTCCTTGTTGCCCGTCGCAGTGACAAAGATGTCGGCGCGGGGGGCTGCGTCTTCCATGGTGGTGACTTCATAGCCCTCCATCGCCGCCTGCAGTGCGCAGATCGGGTCGACTTCCGACACCATGACGCGGCAGCCGGCCTGGCGTAAGCTGGCGGCCGAGCCTTTGCCGACGTCGCCGAAGCCCGCGACCATCGCCACCTTGCCGGACATCATCACGTCGGTGCCGCGGCGGATGCCGTCGACCAGCGACTCGCGGCAGCCATAGAGATTGTCGAATTTCGACTTGGTGACGCTGTCGTTGACGTTGATCGCCGGGAACAGCAGCTTGCCGGCTTTTTCCATCAGATAGAGACGATGCACGCCGGTGGTGGTTTCTTCCGAGACGCCCTTGATGTTCTTGGCGATCTCGGCGAACCAGCCCTTCGGCTTTTCTTTCAAGAGCTTCTTGATCAGGGCGAAGAACACCTCCTCTTCTTCCGAACCCGGCTTGTCGAGGAAGGCAATGTCGCCCTGTTCTGCGCGCAGGCCGTTATGCACCAGCATGGTGGCGTCGCCGCCGTCGTCGAGGATCATGTTGGGCGTGCCGCCGCCGTGCCACTCGAACAGCTTGGCGGTGTAGTCCCAGTAATCCTTCAGGCTCTCGCCCTTGATGGCGAACACCGGGATGCCGGCCGCCGCGATCGCGGCCGCGGCGTGGTCCTGCGTCGAATAGATGTTGCAGGAAACCCAGCGCACGTCGGCGCCAAGCGCGGTGAGCGTCTCGATCAACACTGCGGTCTGGATCGTCATGTGCAACGAGCCGGCGATTCGCGCGCCCTTGAGCGGCTGCTTGGGGCCGTATTCCTCGCGCGTCGCCATCAGGCCGGGCATCTCGGTCTCGGCGAGCGAGATTTCCTTGCGGCCGAATTCGGCAAGCGCGATGTCCTTGACGATGTAATCGCCGGCGGGGGCCTTAACGAGGGCAGCAGCGGTCATGGCGGTCCTATGCAACTAGCGTGAAAGGGCTGAATTGGCTGGCCGAGCCTATAACAGGCGGCCGCCACCCCCGCAATGCATATATAAAGAATTCTTTATGTCGGTTCGAGCGCCGGCGCGAGCCGGATTGCTTATTTTTCGGCTTCGCCTTTTCCTTTTGCCGGGACCGCCGGGTTGGCCTTCATGACGCCGGCCTGGGCGAGCGCGGCACCGATCTGCTGCATGCGGTTGATCAACTCCGCGGCAGCCATGGGCGGGAGCACCAGCCGGCAGGCCGGGTAGCGGCGGCCGCTCATGGGCGTATTGGCCTTCACTTCGTCCATGCGCGTAATGGCGAACTCGATCCGCAGCGACTGGCCGTCGAAAGACAGGTTGGAAATGCTGTCGGCGAAGGTCTCTAGACAATCGGGCCGGTCGACGTAGCGGAGCGCGATTGGCTGGCGCTGCTGCGCGCCGGGTGGCGCCGGCGGTGTCTCATCTTCATTCTTGCCATTCATGGCTATCCTCCCGTGGCTGCTGCCTGCATGGGCGCTCGGCTTCGCAGCTTGCCGGAAGTATAACCTGGGAATGCACCCGAAAGCGCGTGCCGGGAGAGCGTTCAGTCCTCTTCGCCGAAGCGCGAGGAAATCAGCGCGCACAGCGCATCGACCGCCGCGGCGGCCTCTTTGCCGGTCGCACTGATGGTGATGCTGACGCCGGGCCCGGCGGCCAGCATCATCAGGCCCATGATCGAGGTGCCGCCGACGGATTCATGACCGCGGGTCACGGTTACGGCGGCGTTGAATTGCTCGGCCGTCTGCACAAATTTGGCGGAAGCCCGGGCGTGCAGGCCCTTTTTGTTGATGATCTCGATCTCGCGCACCACCGGGGTGGTGCTATCGGTGGAGGAATTGCCATCCGCTGGAGCGGGGTCGGTCATTTACCGTTGAGGACGCGGCTGGCGATCGTGCAGTATTTGCGTCCGGCTTCCTGCGCGGCGGCGACCGCGGCTTCGAGCGGGCAGGTCTCGCGCACTTTGGCCAGCTTGATCAACATCGGCAGGTTGATGCCGGCCAGCACCTCGACTTTGGGCTGGCTCATCACCGAAATGGCCAGATTCGACGGCGTTCCGCCGAACATGTCGGTCAGGATGGCGACACCTTCGCCGCTATCCACGCGCTTGACCGCGTCCAGGATGTTCTTGCGGCACTGCTCGACATCGTCGTCGGGGCCGATGGTGATCGCCTCGATCTGGCGCTGGGGGCCAACCACATGCTCCAGCGCTGAGCGAAACTCGATGGCGAGTCGCCCGTGGGTCACAAGTACGAGGCCGATCATTCCGAACTCCTCGCGGGCGCTTCGCTGCACCGCACGAAAGGGCGCACATTCAGGCCCATTCGAAGGCCCATTGCAAGGGCTGTTCTCGCTATATAGGCGCTCTGCTGCACTGCGGAAAGGCGGGGCCAAAGGTGGGCTCTAAGTCCGTTTCGGCGGGGTGATCCTAGGCCCATCTTGGTTAATTTTTGTCGACAGGATCAAGGGCGCGGGGGTAGCGCACCTGCGCCCTCCAGGTCAATCGACGGTTTCCGCCGTCCTCAAATAGGCCAACACTAGGGGGAGGGCCGCCATTCCGGCCGCGACGGCGAGCCGCGGCAGGGCCACCCCGGCAATTGTGGTCTTTTCAGCCTTGGAGGCCGGAAGCCGGGCGCCATCCGCAGCTGCCAGATCGACCACCAGGCTGACGACGGCCACGGGCTCGAAGGCCAATTGCCGTACGCCGAGGCCATGAACTTCGATCATCCCGGCAAGACCGTGGGCAGGGCGCGCCAGCAACCGCCCGGACCGGGCCTCCACCTGGACGCGGTCGTCTGCCACCAGCCGCGCGAAAGGCAGGACACCCTGTACTGCCGCTTGCAACAGGTCCCAGACGAGGCGCGATTTGCCGGCGCCGGAGGGTCCGCGGATCAGCACCGCCTTCGGTCCGATCAGCACGGCGGAAGCGTGCATCGTTGACGCTTCTGTCGCCATCACATCGCCGGCAGGCGCACCACGAAACGTGCGCCGAGTAGGCGCGGCGGCTCTCCGTTGGCGGCGGTCGCCATGCGGTTCTCGACCCGGATAGTCCCGCCATGGGCTTCGACGATCTGTTTGCTGATCGACAGACCGAGACCGGAATTCTGCCCGAAGCCCTGGTGCGGGCGGTCGGTGTAGAAGCGCTCGAAGATCTTGTCCAAGGCGTCGGGGCCGATGCCGGGGCCGTCGTCATCGACAACGATTTCGACCTCGTTCTTGAGCTTGCGGCAGGTGACGCGCACGGTGCCGCCGGCCGGCGAGAACGAGCGGGCATTGTCGACCAGATTACTGACCACCTGGCCGAGCCGCAAGTCGTGGCCGGGCAGCTTGAAATTCGCCGGCGGCCCGCCCTCGAAGGCAAGCGTCACCTTCACGTCGTCGGTGTGGATCTCGTTGGCGGCCGTAACCAGCGCGTCGAGCAACTGGGCGAGTTCAACCGGCGCGACCTCCTGGCGCTGCAATTCGGCGTCGAGCCGGCTGGCATCGGAAATATCCGAGATCAGGCGATCGAGCCGCTTCACGTCGTGCTCGATCACGTCGAGCAGCCGCTTGCGGTTGGCGTCGGTCTTGGCCATCGGCAGCGTTTCCACCGCCGAGCGCAGCGAGGTGAGCGGGTTGCGCAATTCGTGCGCGACATCGGCGGCGAAGCTCTCGATCGCCTCGATGCGGGAATAAAGCGCGCTGGTCATCTCGCGTAGCGCGCCGGAAAGATGTCCGATTTCGTCGCGCCGGCGCGTGAAATCCGGGATCTCGACGCGGGTGCGGATGCGGCGACGTACCCGCTCGGCGCCTTCGGCCAGCCGGCGCACCGGGCCGGCGATGGTGCCGGCGAGCAGCATCGAAAGCACCACCATCACGCCGGCGGCGACCAGGAAAACCTTGACGATGGCGAGGCGTTCGGCTTCCACCATGTCGTCGATGTCGGCGCCTTGCGTGGACAGCATCAGCGAGCCGCGCACTGCGCGGAAGCGCTGCACCGGGACCGCCACCGAGACGATTACTTCGCCGCGCTCATTCACCCGCACCATGCTGGCGCTGAGGCCCTTGAGCGCCTGCGTTACCTCCGGATAGCCCTTGCCGTTTTCCGGTCCGAGCTCGGTATAAAGCGGCAGATCGCCGCGCCCGAGCCAGCGGCGAACGGCGCTGACCGTGCGCTCCATGTAGCCCGGCTTATCCGCGGTCGGCGCCGGCAGGTCGAAGCGCAGCACGTCGCCGCGTCCGTACAGATTGCGGCTGTCAAGGATCAGCACGCCGTCGCGATCATAGATGCGGGCGCGTGTCTTGGTCGGCGACACCAGCCGGCGCAGCACTGGGGCAACTCGCTCAGGGTTGATCGGAAATTCGATGCCGGAAGCCGAATCGTCGGACGGCCCGTAACTCTCGCCGGCCTGCAATTCCAGCAGCCGGTCGGGATCGATGGTTATGGAGTCGGTTTCCACCGTGGCGGACGCGGCGATCGCGCCGGCGATGATCTCGCCCTGCACCAGCAGACTTTCCACGCGCGCGTCGATCAGCCCGGCGCGGAATTGCGAGAGGTAGAGCACGCCGATGACCAGCGCGACCAAGCCGGTGAGATTGAGGAAGACGATGCGGCGGGTGAGGCTGGAGAAGCTCTGCGCAACGAAGAAATGCCAGACCGAACGCGCGACGTGCCGGAACCCGCCGAAGCGCCAGGCTTGGCCGGCTTCTTGGGCGGCTTCCTGGGCACGCGGCGTCTGCTCGCCGGCCTTTTGCTTGGCTTCGGCGTTCTGCGCCTCGATTTCCGCGGTTCGATCGAGCACGTCGTCCAATCCAGCCGGGTTGCTTGTGGGCGCTAATCTACCCCCGAGATTCTACCGCAAGCCGGGACGCTCCGTTAGTGCCCCGTCACTCCTTAAATCGGTAGCCGACGCCGTAGAGCGTCTCGATCATCTCGAAGTCGTCGTCGACCACCTTGAATTTCTTGCGCAGCCGCTTGATGTGGCTGTCGATGGTGCGGTCGTCGACATAGACTTGGTCGTCATAGGCGGCGTCCATCAGCGCGTTGCGGCTTTTCACCACGCCGGGGCGCGTCGCTAGCGCCTGCAAAATGAGGAATTCGGTGACGGTGAGAGTGACGGGATCGCTTTTCCAGGTGCAGGTGTGGCGCTCCGGGTCCATGCGTAGCAGGCCGCGCTCAAGCACCTTGGTGGAATCGGTTTCCTTGACCACCGTGCCGTCCTTCGGCGCGACGCGGCGCAGAACGGCTTTCACGCGCTCGACCAGCAGTCGCTGCGAGAACGGTTTGCGGATGAAATCGTCGGCACCCATCTTGAGGCCGAACAGTTCGTCGATTTCTTCGTCCTTGGAGGTAAGGAAGATGACCGGAATGTCGGTCTTCTGGCGCAGCCGGCGCAAAGTTTCCATGCCGTCCATGCGCGGCATCTTGATGTCGAGGATGGCGAGATCCGGCGGCGAAGTCTTGAAACCGTCGAGCGCGGAAGCGCCATCGGTATAGGTCATGATCCGATAGCCCTCGGCCTCGAGCGCCATGGAAACGGATGTGAGGATGTTGCGGTCGTCGTCGACGAGAGCGATGGTTGGCATGGAGCCCCTCTTTAATCGTCGCTTAGAAGCGTCGCTTGGCTGACGTCCCGCTTGTTTTGAAGCGCAAAAACCCGGACTGAAATGTGGCCTCTTTGCAACAACTATGTGATTCGGGTGGGAATACAACCCCAAACGCGGAAGATTAGAGGCAAGGGCTATGTTAACGATCCTTAACCGCGGATTGCCGACATGAAGCCCGATATTGCCTTCAATGCGCGGCCGGCCGCCAAAAAACTGCTGCGCGAGGGGCGCTCCGGCGCGCTGGCGAGCCTGCTGCCGGGCAGCGGCGATCCCTATTGCTCGCTGGTCAATGTCGCAACCGAAGCCTCCGGCGCGCCGCTTATGTTGCTGTCGCGGCTGGCAATTCACACCAAGAACATCCTGGCCGATAATCGGGCGTCCTTGATGCTGGACGAGCGCAAGGACGGCGATCCGCTGCAAGGCGCGCGCGTCATGTTGATGGGAGAAGTGGCCGAGGAGCGCTCTTCTTCTGCCCGAACAGCCTATCTTCTGCGCCACCCGGAGGCCGAACAGTTCGTTTCTTTCACCGACTTCTCGTTCTATCGTCTGGACATCGCCAAAGCGCATCTGGTCGCCGGCTTCGGGCGCATCGTCGACCTCGCGCCGCAAGACATCCTCACCGATGTGTCGGATGCTCAAGCCTTGCTCGACGCGCAAGCCGAGGCGATCGCGCACATGAACACCGACCACGCCGAGGCCGCAAGGCTCTACGCCACCAGACTGCTCGGCGGCGCCGATGGCGACTGGCGTTGCGTCGGCATCGATCCCGAGGGCATCGAATTGCAAAAAGGGCGCACCGCGCTGCGGCTGCCGTTCCCGCAACGCGTCACCGGCCCGGGTCCGCTGCGCGCGGTGTTGAAGCTACTGGCCGACGAAGCGCGTGGGCTGTGAACGGGCGCCCAACTCCTTATGCATGTGCCATCGAAAAAGCTGATATGATTTAATATTGCAAAAGGCGTGGTCCTCGTGGGGGAGGCGCATGCGGCGCAGGCAATTCATCACCCTTCTCGGCGGAGCGGCGGCGGCATCGTCGAATCTTTGGCCTCTGCCGCTGAGCGCGCAGCAGCGCGAGCCGATGCGGCGCGTCGGCATACTCCTGCCAGCAGCGGCGGACGACGCAGTTTTTCAGGCTCGCGTCGGGGCGTTCCTGCAGGCGCTGGGGCTCTTGGGCTGGAGCATCGGCCGCAACGTCACCATCGACACCCGCTGGGCCACGACCAACGCCGCCGAAATTCGCAAGCAGGCGGCGGAATTGGTCGCGTTCGCGCCCGACGTCATCCTGGTCACTGGCAATTCGACCGTGCCGCCGTTGCTGCAGGCGACCCGCAGCGTGCCGATCGTGTTTCCGACCGGCACCGATCCGGTCGGCGACGGTTACGTCGACAGCCTAGCGCGGCCGGGCGGCAACGCCACCGGGTTCATGCTGGGCGAATACAGCATAGGCGGGAAATGGCTGGAATTGCTCAAAGAGACCGCGCCAAACGTGACACGCGTGGCGGTCCTTCGGGACTCCAACCAAGGCTCCCAAACCGCCCAGTTCGGCGCTATCCAGGCCGTGGCGCCGTCGCTTAAGATCGAGGCGATCCGGGTCAACATGCGTGACGCCGGCGAAATCGAGCAGTCCGTCGAGACTTTCGCGCGCGCTCCGAATGGCGGTCTGATCGTGACGGCGGGCGGTGCAGCGATTCGTCATCGCGATCTGATCATAGCGCTGGCGGCCCGGCACAAATTGCCGGTGGTCTACTGGGAACGCTTCTTCGTCGCTGCCGGCGGCCTGATCTCCTATGGGGCCGATCTGATCGACAATTACCGGCGCGCGGCTGGCTACGTCAATCGCATCCTCAAAGGCGAGAGGCCGGCTGACCTGCCGGTGCAGGCGCCGACCAAGTACCAGCTTGTGATCAACCTCAAGACAGCCAAGGCGCTTGGCCTCACCGTGCCGCAGACGCTGCTTGCCCGCGCCGATGAGGTGATCGAATGAAGCGGCGCGAATTCATTCTGGCTCTCGGCAGCGCGGCGGCAGCAGGATGGCCGCTTACCGCGCGCGCGCAACAGAAGCCGGCAATACCGGTAATCGGATTCCTCAGCAGCGCTTCGCCCGCGCAGTTTGCGCCCTATGCGGCCGCTTTTATCAACGGACTGAAGGAGGCCGGCTTTGTCGAAGGGCAGAACGTCGCCATCGAATACCGTTGGGCGGAGGGGCATTACGATCAACTGCCGGCGCTGGCGGTCGAGCTGGTCGGACGGCACGTGACGATGATTTTGGCGGCCGGCAGCAACGCCCCGGCGCTGGCGGCCAAGGCCGCGGCCACCAAGATTCCGATTGTCTTTCTCAGCGGCGGCGATCCGATCACCGACGGCCTTGTCGCCAGCCTCAACAAACCCGGCGGCAATGTTACGGGCGTGAGCTTTGTCGCATCGGCGCTGATGGCCAAGCGTCTGGGGCTTCTGCACCAGCTTGTGCCCAAAGCGGCGCTGGTTGGCGTGCTGGTTAATCCAGACTACCCGGAAGCCGAATTCCAACGGCGAGAGTTGCAGGAAGCGGCAACGACGATCAGCCAGAAAACCCATCTCGTCAGCGCCACTACAGAAAGCGGGATCGAGGCGGGCTTTGCGGCGCTCAAGCAGCTCGGCGCCGAGGCGCTGCTGGTCGCCAACGACCCGTTCTTCTTAAGCCGCCGCAGTCAAATCGCCGCGCTGGCCGCGCGTTATGCGCTGCCCGCGATCTATTTCTTGCGCGAGTTCGCCGAGGCCGGCGGCCTGATGAGCTACGGCGCAAGCCTGACGAATGCCGCGCGTGAAGCTGGCATCTATACCGGCCGGGTTCTCAAGGGCGAGAAGCCGGCCGAGCTTCCGGTCAGCCTGCCGACGAAATTCGAATTCGTCATTAACCTGAAGGCCGCCAAGGCGCTCGGCCTCGAAATTCCGCCGACGCTGCTCGCGCTTGCCGACGAGGTAATCGAATGAGCAGGTGTCATTTTCCCTGCGGGACCCTGCCCAAGTTTTTGGGCCGCCGCGCGCGGGCCGAACGCACGCTTCCGTGATGGCAGCGGACTGCCGGATGCGCCACACTTCGCCCCAAGCAAAAATCTTGGGAGCGAAACGATGCGCAAATTCCTGTTCTCGATTGTGCTGATGACGGCTAGCGTGCCCGTCATGAGTGCGCTCGGCAGGCGAACCGATTGCGTTGCGCGACATGGGCTCGTTCCACGTCGGCGGCCGGGTGGTGGAGATCTCCGGCAAGCCGATCAAGGAGCTGATCCTCGGCGCCGGCGGCGTGCCGGCCAAGATCGATCCGAACGGGCTTTATCAAGTCGAGCAGATGTATGTGCAGTACTTCCTGCCGCAGAATCGCAAGGGAAAATATCCGCTGCTGATGTGGCATGGCGGCGGATTGACCGGCGTCACCTACGAGACCACGCCCGACGGCCGCGACGGCTGGATGAACATGTTCATCCGCAAGGGCTGGGACGTTTACAATTCCGACGCGGTCGAGCGCGGCCGCTCCGGCTTCGCGCCGCCCGACGTGTGGAACAGCGAGCCGAACTTTCTGACCAAGGCCAATCCGTTCGAGCGCTTCCGCATCGGCGAGGGACCTGGCTCCTGGAACGCCGATCCGGCCAAGATGAAGGTGCATGCCCGGCAACCAGTTCCCGGTCGAGGCCTACGACAATTTCACCAAGCAGATCGTGCCGCGCTGGACCAAGACCGACGAGGCGGTGATCGCCGCCTATACCGCGCTGGTCGATAAAGTGTGTCCCTGCGTGCTGCTGTTCCACAGCCAGGCCGGCGGCTTCGGCTTCACGGTGGCGCAGGCGCGGCCCGACAAGATCAAGGCGATCGTCGCGGTCGAACCGGCGGTCGCCGGCGACAAGGCGCAGGCCGGCAAGCTCAAGGACATTCCCGTGCTGGTCGTCTATGGCGACTACATTCCGCTCGACAGCCGCTGGCCGAAAATGCGCCAGCTCGGCCTCGACTATGCCGACGCGGTGCGCACCGCCGGTGGAAAAGTGGACGTGGTTAATCTGCCCGAGGTCGGCATCAAGGGAAATTCCCACATGCTGATGATGGACAAAAACAACGCGCCAGGTCGCCGACCTGATCAACAAATGGCTGACCGACAAGGGTTTGGCCGACTGAATCTCGGCCGTCTGCCTGATTCTATAAAACATCAGCTCGAAGTTCCCCGCCGTATTGATGCAACGCAATGCGGATCGTCGTCGTTGCATGGCATTTAGTCTTGGCAATTCAGGGTGTTCGTGACTATGGTCGCGCGCTTTTGGCCGGAGGGGCTATACTAACGTCTATAGCCGACATAGGGCCTAACGGCTTGCTGACGAATATGGCGGTCAAACGGCCCGCCTGCTTGGGAGGAATTCGCGTGCAAGAAACCGGTGTGCGGAACGACGGCTATGGCGCCGACAAATTCGGTTTCAAGGGGCTCGGCGCGGTTCACTGGAATCTGACCGAACCGCACGCTTTACGAGCACGCCATCTCCGCCGGCGAAGCCTCGCTGGTCGACGGCGGCGCGCTCTGCGCCGAGACCGGCCACCACACCGGCCGTTCGCCCCAAGGACAAGCACACGGTTGTCGATGCGCTCACCGAGAATTCGGTGTGGTGGGACGGCAATCGCAAGATGACGAAGGAGAACTTCGACACGTTGCTGGCCGACTTCCAGGCACACGCCAAAGGCAAGAAGCTATTCGCACAGGATCTCTATGGCGGCGCCGATCCGAAATACCAGATCAAGGTCGCGCGTATTCACCGAACTCGCCTGGCATTCGCTGTTCATCCGCCAATTGCTGATCCGTCCGGAGCGCTCCGAGCTCGCCAGCTTCGTCCCCGAACTCACCATCGTCGATCTGCCGTCGTTCAAGCCCGACGCGAAACGTCATGGCGGGCGCGAAGGCTCCGACACCATGGTGGCGATCGATTTCACCCGCAAGATCGTGCTGATCTGCGGCCGTTCTTACGCCGGCGAGATGAAGAAGTCGGTGTTCACCACGCTCAACTTCTATCTGCCGGCGCAGAATGTCGTGCCGATGCATTGCTCGGCCAATGTCGGCCCGAACGGCGACAGCGCGCTGTTCTTCGGCCTGTCCGGCACCGGCAAGACCACGCTGTCGGCCGACCCGAACCGCACCCTGATCGGCGACGACGAGCACGGCTGGGGCCCGGACGGCATCTTCAATTTCGAAGGCGGCTGCTACGCCAAGATGCATCAAGCTCATCGCAAGAAGCCGAGCCGATGATCTGGGACGCCACCAACCGGTTCGGCGCCGTGCTGGAGAACGTGGTGTTCGATCCGGTCACCCGCGTTCCCGATTACGACGACGGCTCGAAGACCGAGAACACGCGTTCGGCCTATCCGATGGAGTTCATTCCGAACGCCTCGCGCACGCGGCCGCGCCGGCCATCCGAAGAACATCATCTTCCTGACCGCCGACGCCTACGGCGTGATGCCGCCGATCGCCAAGCTCTCGCCGACGCAGGCGATGTATCACTTCCTCTCGGGCTACACCGCCAAGGTCGCCGGCACCGAGAAGGGCCTGGTCGGCGTGGAGCCGGAGTTCTCCACCTGCTTCGGCTCGCCGTTCCTGCCGCGCCACCCGTCGGTCTATGCCGATCTGCTGCGCCACTACATCAACCAGCACGGCGCCGATGTCTGGCTGGTCAATTCCGGCTGGACCGGCGGCATATACGGCGTCGGCCGCCGCATGCCGATCAAGGCGACGCGCACGCTGCTGACCGCCGCGCTCAACGGCTCGCTGAAGAACGCCGACTTCCGCACCGATCCTTATTTCGGCTTCTCGGTGCCGACCTCGGTGCCGGGCGTCGAGCCGCATCTGCTCGAACCCGTTCAAGACCTGGAAGGACAAGGCCGAGTTCGACAAGACCGCGCGCGATCTGGTCGGCATGTTCCAGAAGAATTTCGCCAAGTTCGAGAAGCCACGTCACGCCGGACATCAAGGCGGCGGCGCCGGAAGTGCGCATCGCGGCGGAGTAGATTTTACCTCCGGGGAAAAAAAGAGGCGGCCCTTGTGGCCGCCTTTTTCTTTTTGCCCCGCCGCGCTGATCAATAGCCGCCTAATTAAACCAGCGCTCGCGTGGAGTCGTCGAACAATTCATCGACTGAGAACTTCCGCGGGATCAGCTTCTGGCGAAAACTGTAGTCGATGACGATCTCGAGCGAGCGGCGGTTGGCCTCAACCCCGAAACGCCACGGATCGAGCGTACTGCCGTCCGACGGCGGCGGCACCGTGCGCCGGCTCTCGCGCAACATGCGGTAGGTCTCTTTCACGAGTTCGGGGCGGGATTTTGAGATCGTGTCTCGAACCACCATCATATGGTTGATCGGAACGCCGCCGTGCCTCTGCGCCCACTCGCGCGCCACCGCATCGGCATCGGGGATGAGCGGCTTGAGCCGCGGGTCCGGCAGATTGTCGCCGACAATGGCGGCATCAAGCTCGCCGTCGAGCAGCATTTGCACCAGCGTCTTGCCTTCGGGCGCGCGCGTCACGAAATCGGGATCCTTGTATTCGGCAAGATGCGGATCCTCGAATGTAATCCAGCGGACTTTCGTGGGATCGACGCCGTAATCGTCGGCCAGAAAGCCGCGCACCCAGGCGCCCGTCGTCTGCGTATAGGCGCGAACGCCGATCCGCTTGCCCGTGAGGTCGGACGCGCTCAAGTGCCCACGCTCCGGATTATAGGCGATGGTGTGGTGCTGGCCGCGACCGAGCACGGTCGCGGGAATGAGGACATAGGGCTTGCCGTAGGTCTTCGCCTGCAGATAGGTGACGATCGCCAACTCGCCGAGATCGAACTTGGCTTCGCGCACCAGTGGCTTGAAAGCGGTATTCGAAACCTTCACGTCGGCGAAATCAAAGTCGACGACTTTGGAAATCACTTCGCCCTTCTTGAGAGCTCAACGTGTTCGGATAGTTCCCAAGCAGCGTGTATAGCTTGGTCTTTTCGATGGCCACCGGGTGTCTCCTCAGTCCGCTAGCGCCGGGTAGAGCGCTTGCGCCGTCTTGGCAAAGGTCCACTCTTGATCGGATTTCGGCAAGCAGCCGAGCGATTGGCGTGCCACCGACAAGAGATCCGGCAGTGTCCCTTCGCTGGACGGATAGTTCGACCCCCACGCCAGCCGCGGTGCGCCGAATTCGGAGACGAGGCGCGGAAAAAAGCTCTCCGGCGTTGCCTGGCCGCGGCGGGATTCGGCGAAAATGCGCGGCGTGAGCTTGAGATAGACATTCGGGTAGCGCGCGAGACCGAACAGGCTGGCGGCGGCGATGTAGGGCGGCCCGTCCTCCAGCACCGGCCGCGCGCAGTGATCGAGAACGATGCGCACGTTCGGGAAGCGCTTGGCCATGCTGCTCGCCTGCGGGATCGCCTTGGCCGACATCTGCAGGCAGATCGAAAGCCCAAGCTCGTCCGCGCACGCCCAGGCAGGATAGGACTTCGGATCGTCGAGCCAGTTGGCCTGCTCCGACATTGTGCTGCCGAAGGTGAACAGCCTCAGGCCCGTGAGGCCCCTGCGCGCGCCAGTGGCGCATCCGTTCCGGGGCGTCGGCGGCCAGCACGTCGACGGAGAACACGCCGGTGAAGCGCTTCGGGTGGGCGGCCGACGGCGTCGGCGACATAGGAATTGTCGTGGCCGTAGCAGGTCGAGGCTTGCACGATCGCGGCCTTCTGGACGCCGGCCTCGTTCATGGCGGCAACCAACTGCTCCAGCGTGACCGGTCGCGTGCGCGACCAGTCGGATTGGTGGCCGCCCAGCGGCGCCAACGGGTAACGCGCGGTGTCGCTGGCGATGATGTGAGGATGGATATCGATCGTGGGTTCATGGCCCGGTCATCGGCATTGAGGGGAGACGGCGATCAGCGCGACCCGGGAGCGGTCGTCTTCCGTAAAGCAATAGGCGGTGATCGTAAAGTGGTAATGGCAGACCGCCTGCGATGCATGACGTACGTCCCCGTTGTCAGGCGTCGCACGCCTCTCTATTCGTCCGCGCCGGCAGACCCGCCGGGAGAAAGACAATGCTGCTTCTTGTTATGCCTGCTGCCAGCAATTTCTTGCGATGCGCCACAACTAGTTTTCTGCGGACTGTCGCTCGCGCTGATGCGTTGCGATCGTTCGGCGCCGGTTCGCGCCGGACACGTACCCATCGAAACCCGTGCGCATCATCGTGCCCTACGGCCCCGGTGGTATCGCCGACGTGACCATGCGGCTTGTGGCGCAGAATCTCAGTCAGCGTTTCGGCCAGCAGTTCTTCATCGAAAACCGGCCGGGTGCCGGCGGCATCGTCGGCATGCAGGCGGCCCGGGAGGCCCCGGCCGACGGATACACGCTTGTCATGGTCGGCGGCGGCCTCACCATCGCGAAGGCGCTGTTCAAGTCCTTGCCCTATAATATCGAGACGGATTTCACGCCAATCTCGACGACGGCATCTTACGGGCTCGTCATCACGACCAAAACCGACTCGCCTTACAAGACAATCAAGGACGTGATCGCCGCGGCGAAGGCCCATCCCGGCACGCTGAACTTCGGCACCATCAATGCCGGCAGCGCGCAAAATCTTTCCGCCGAGCTATTCCGGACCACCGCCGGCCTCGACGCCACGATCGTTCCCTACAAGACGACTCCCGGATCTGGCGAACGCCGTCTTGCGCGGCGACGTCGATGTCGCATTCGAATATTTCGTCGGATTCCAGTCGCCCATCACCAACGGCCAGATGACCGTCCTCGCCACCACTGGGCGCGAGCGCGCGAGCAACCTGCCGAACGTTCCGACCGTGACCGAAAGCGGCCTGGCCGGCTACGAAGTGACAAGCTGGAATGGGCTCGCCCTCCCCACCGGGACCCCTGCCGACATTGTCCTGCAGCTCAATCGCGCCGTGGACGACGCACTGAAGTCTTCCGAAGTGCAGAAGTTCTCAACCGCGGCCGGTATGGATGCGCGCGGCATGTCGTCCGACGATTTGCATAACCGCATCAAAAGCGATGTCGCCAAGTGGTCGCAGGTGATCGAGAAGGCGGGCATCAAGAAGCGATAAGCGCAGCGTGTCCGCTGGAATAACGCCAGGGCTGCGGCTATCATCTTATTCCAGAACTCGGAGGGCGCAGTTGAAAATATCAATTGGCTGGGTACGACTGGCTGGCGCATTGGTTATTATTCTCTGCGCCGTGGCGCCTGCCGCCGCTCAAAACAGCATCGGCATCCGCTATGCCTCCTACGGGTTCGCCAATGACCGAAGCGAAGTGATCGGTTTCATGCAGAACAAATGCGGTCGAGGCGCGGACTGCGAGTTCAGTGTCGTTGAGGAACAGTTCCCGCCCAATCTGTGGGATGGCTCCGGCGGCAAGCCGTTGCCCGACCTGTGGGTCCAGTTCAAATGCCGCCCGCAGGGAAACTTGTGCTCTTTTCACACCCGTTGGGAAGGAAAGCCCGTTCGCATGTCATGTCGAGGCGGCGTGGCTTCCGTTGCCGGCTCGGATGACGCCGGAGGCGGTTGCTATTCGGGAAAAGCGCCAATTGGAAAAAATGTTTTAATGAAGCGTCGCTGATTTGCGGCGACCGAGCCAAGCGTAGTGGAGCCATCATAGCTCCTCAATTCGATTTATCACTCGGCATTGCGCCACAACAGGTCGCGAAAATTCGTGGCGCGTAACGAAAGCTGCACGTCATGCTTGGCAGAGTTGCGCCTATCGATGGTCGCCTGTTCCGCCAAGTCGCTAAAATTTGCATCAACCAATTAAGCCGGGCAAAATGTTCTCGCGATAATATCAATCGCACCGGACCAGTCCGTTTAGGAATATTGGAGCTCTCCAATGAACAAACTAATTCAACTTTTATTGAAGAATAATTCTGGCGCAACGGCCATCGAGTACGGACTGATCGCGGCCGGCATCTCGATCACAATCATCGCGACCGTCATCGCGCTCGGCTCGAATCTCAATGACACTTACAGCAGCGTTTCGACCGCGATTCAGTAAGGGCGAGTTGCTGCGCGATTATTGCCGGTTTGCGCCGCTGGTTCCGCCGCCGCGCAGGCGTTCGAGCAATTCCACCGTCGGATAGGAATCGGCCGGCAGGCCGAGCTTGACCTGCGCCTTTTTCACCGCGCCGCGCGTGCCGGCGCCGAGCTTGCCGTCAGCCTCGCCGACGCCTTCGTAGCCATGCCGGGTTAGCGCGCGCTGCAGGTCCATCATCTGTTGCGGCGACAGCGGCGGCACCGGATTGCCGCGGGTCAGCGCCGGCGCGCCGTTAAGCCGCGTGGCGTAATAGGCAACCGTGGTCGAATAGACCATGGCCGAGTTCCAGCCGAGGAAGGCCTTGAAGTTCGGGTAGGCCAGGAAGGCCGGCCCGAAGCGGCCCTGCGGCAGGATCAGCGAGGCCTGCATGTCGCCCGCCGGCAGCGCGCCGTAGGCCGGCTTCACGCCCCAGGCTGTCCACTGCGAGACCGTATGCTGGATGGCGACATCGGCTTCCGCCCACGGCAGATTGTTCGGCACGCGCACTTCCTGGATCCAGGGCTGGCCGCGCTGCCAGCCGAGGCTGACCAGGAAGTTGGCGCCGGAGGCGATCGTGTCGGGGATGCTGTGGATCAAATCGCGGCGGCCGTCGCCGTCGAAATCGACCGCGTTCTTGAAATAGTCGGAGGCGGTGAACTGCAAGCCGCCGAACTCGCCGGCCCAGTCCCCGATCATAGTGTCGACATGCTGATCGCCGCGCTCGATGATGCGCAGCGCATCGAACAATTGCGTGCGGAAGAAGTCGGGGCGGCGGCAGTCATAGGCCAGCGTCGCGATCGCGCTGAGGATTTTGTAGTTGCCGAAATTGGCGCCGAAGTCGCTTTCCAGTCCCCAGAAGGCGGTGATCACCGACGCCGGCACGCCGTATTTCTTTTCGACCGCGGCGAACAACGCGGCGTGCTGCTTGATCTTGGCGAGCCCGCTCGGAATGCGGCCGCCGCCGACCATGCGGTCGGAGAATTGCAGGAAGGTCTGGTTGAACACGCCCTGGCCGTGGTCGCGGCGCACGATCGCCGGGTCGAAGGTCATCGACGGCGTGGCCTCTGCGATCACCCGCTGCGAGATGCCCTGGGAGGCTGCTTCCTTCTTGAAGGCGTCCAGCCAGCGCTCATAGCTGCCGGTGTTCTGGCACGAGGCGGCCAATGCCGGTCCCGCCAGCAGGCAGCCGAACGCGGCCGCCGCCAATTTCAATGCCGTGTTGCGCATCGTGCGAGTCCGCCTTTTATCGAAGGTGTGAGGGCGGAATCTGCCCAATGCAGCCCTTACGTCAAGGTCCATGACGAAGGAGCGTTAAGGCTGCATGGGGCAAATCGACGCTATTCCAGCCTGCGCGGGAATGAGCAGAGTTTGGAAGGAAGCTCTATCGCTCGAGCTGGACGCGACGCGGGTCGTCGACGCGCGCCGGTTCGATGCCGGGCGGCAGGCCAGTCGGCGCGGCGGCGCCGGTGACTTTCACGTCGGCGAGCTTGTCGCGTGCGCTCTGCGGCAAGGTTCGGGAAGAACTCACCGGGGTGAAATCGGCGACTTTGTTCTTGGAGCCCGTGAAGGCCATCAGCCCGCTCTTGGTGGCGACGACGTCACCCGGCCGCAACGTGCCATCGCTGGCGACATCGATACGCGCTAGCCCGAACGCATCGCGGCCGTTGCAGGTGCAGCCGGAGACTATCTGCTTACGATAGACAAAGGCATTGGCGAGTTCGGCGTAGCGGCTGCCGTCATTGGACACCGCGTAGTCGATATTGCCGCCGGAAAAGAGGCGCGTCTGGCTCGCCGGGCAGAACGAGCGACACGATTCCGCGGCGCTGACGCCGGCATGCGACTGAACGGGAAAAAAACGCCCGTCGCAGGTGCGCACGCAGAACGCTTTCGAAGGCCCGCTGTCGCCGCGCAACTGCTCGCGCGGCGGATTGATGGCATTGGCCAGGGCGGTGAAAGGATCGGCGAAGCTGCGCGCGCTCTCGGGCATTGGCTGCTGCGGTTCGACCGCGCGGCGCAGTCCGCTGAAGATGCGCTCGAAGATATTCTCGGCGGAAGCTGGCGGCGCAAAACCGAGCGTAAGTACGCCTGCCGCCAAGATGCCGGCTGCGACGCGAAAGACCGCTCTTTTGTTACGAGTTGCCACCGCATCCCTCACTTCGTTGAACGCCGCGCAAGGCTTGCGGGGCGGTATCAACTCAACGTTCGGGCGGACAGAAGGTTGCGCGGCCCGGACAGGGCCATTCGAGGGCCCTCGGCTAAGCTAAAGCCCAACGCGGTAAACAGGTGGTTAGCGGGCGGCGGAATGCAGCCGAAAGTACCCCCGTGTTGTCATTTCGGAGACTATTGGGCAGCATCGCGTGGGGCTGGTGCCGAGAAAACGAACCGGCTGGGGGGACGACATGGACGCATTGCCAGCGATTGACCTTGCCAAACAGACCTTGCTTTCGGGCGGCTTGGTTCTCGCCATTGGTATCGTGACCGGCTTTCTGGCGCAGAAGATCAAGGTTCCCGATGTTGCCGTGTTCTTGATCGCCGGTATTGTGATCGGCCCGGCGGTATTGGGGCTGATTAACATCAAGGCGGATTCGGCGCTCTATCAGATCATTCTTCTGTTCGGGGCGAGCTACATCCTGTTCGACGGCGGTGCGTCGCTGCGTTTCAACGTCTTGAAACGGGTGTGGATCACGATTGTCATCATCTCGACCGTCGGCGTGCTGATCACCGCGGCGGTGACCGGCATCGGGGCGCATTACGCGCTCGGCGTTCCCTGGATCGTGGCGCTGCTGCTGGGCGCGGCGCTGGCCTCGACCGACCCGGCGACGCTGGTGCCGATCTTCCGGCAGGTGAAGATCCGCGACCGCGTGGCGCAGACGGTCATGAGCGAGTCGGCCTTCAACGACGCCATGGGTGCAATCGTAACCTTCGGTGTGCTGGGGGTGGCCATGGGCACCGGCGAATTCTCGATTGCCGGATCCGTGTTCGATCTACTCAAGCAAACGGCCATCGGAATTGTCGCCGGCGGGCTGCTCGGCTATCTGGCCGCGCTGCTGATTGCGCACGAGCGCTGGGCCCTTCTCGCCGAATATTCGCCGGTGGTAACGCTGGTCGCGGTGATCGGCGCCTATTTCGCCGCCGACGGCCTGGAGGCCTCAGGCTTCATGGCGGTGTTCGTGTTCGGCATGGTGATCGGCAACAAGGATTCGTTCGGCTTCCGCATGGGAGCGGACGAAGTCGCGCAAGCTCGATGAATATGTGCTGACCACCGCCTTCATCATGCGGCTGTTCATCTTTATCCTGCTCGGCGCTCAGGTCGATTTCAAGCTGATGCAGCAGTACTGGTTCGGCGGCGTCATCGTTGTGTTGATTCTGATGCTGATCGCCCGGCCGGTAGCGGTCTTTGCCTGCGCGCTGCCGGATCGGCACGCGAAGTGGAGTTTCCAGGAGATGTTGTTCATGTGCTGGACCCGCGAGACCGGCGTCATTCCGGCCGCGCTCGCCGGCCTGTTGCTCGGCATGAAGGCACCCGGCGCGCAGATCATCGCGTCGGTCACCTTCATGGCCATCCTGATGACGATCCTGATTCAGGCGCCGACTACGAAGTGGCTGGGAAAAAGATTGGGGCTGCTGGAGGAGGCGTATCGGCCTTCGAAGAAGCGGCCGAAGAAGGGTTAAAACTGCAGGATTGGCGAAATCGGCAGCAGCGTTAGGAGCGGCACCAGCAGCAGCACGCAAACCGCCCACAGGAAATAACCGAAAAAGCTCGGCATGCGCACGCCCTGCTCATTGGCGATGGCCGTGACCATCAGGTTGGGCGCGTTGCCGATATAGGTCAGCGCTCCCATGTAGACCGCGCCCATCGACATGCGCGGCCTGCGGCAATGGCCGCCAACGCGATGGAGCGAACAAAGAAGAGCATCGACAAGCCTTGCGGGTGCAGGATATTTTGCATCAGCCGAGGCAGCTTAGGCCTGGCCGGTGCAGAAAAACAATCATGCGGGAGGAGACCTCAATGGCTGCCAATGTCCGTTTCAGCAATCCGAAGACCATGGCCAAGCCGCCGGGCTACACTTACGTGGTCGAGGCGACCGGGCCGAACCGGCTGATCTTCATCGCCGGCCAGCTCGGCCTCGATCTCGACAATCAAGTTGGTCGGCGCCCCCGGCGATTTCCGCGCGCAGGCCTTCAAGGCGTTCGAGAACCTGAAATTCGCGCTGGCCGGCGCCGGCGCCACGTTCAAGGACGTGGTGAAGCTCAACAATTATCTGGTCGACATGTCGCACATCGGAATTTTCCGCGAGGTGCGCGACGAATTCGTCAACACCGCGGCGCCGCCGGCCATCGACCACGGTGGCGATTTCGCAACTGGCGCGGCCGGGCGCGTTGTTCGAGGTCGAGGCGATCGCCGTGCTGCCGGCGAAGGCGTGCCGCAAAGCGGCGAGGCGAAAGGCAAAAGCAAAGCGTCGAAAAATCCAAGAAGAAGAAACGCTAGGCATGCGCATTACCGGCATCGCCGACATCGTCGTTCCGATCTCGTCCTCGATCCGCAACGCCTATATCGACTTCTCGCAGATGACGGCGAGCGTGGTCGCCATCTTCACCGACGCGGTGCGCGACGGAAAGCCAGTTGTCGGCTTCGGCTTCAATTCGAACGGCCGCTACGCGCCGCAAGGTCTGCTGCGCGAGCGCTTCATTCCGCGGCTGAAGGCGGCCAAGCCCGACGAGATCGTCGACGCGCGCGGCATCATCGATCCGGCCAAGGCCTGGGACGTCGATGATGAAGAACGAGAAGCCGGGCGGCCACGGCGAGCGCTCGGTGGCGGTCGGCGTGCTCGACATGGCGCTGTGGGACGCGGTGTCGAAGGCCGAAGGCGTGCCGCTGTGGCGGCTGCTTGGCCGACCGCTACAATGGCGGCGAGGCCGACAAGACCGCCTGGGTCTATGCCGCCGGCGGCTATTATTATCCCGACAAGGACATCGCGGCGCTGCAGGACGAGATGAAAGGCTATCTCGATCTCGGCTATTCGACCGTGAAGATGAAGATCGGCGGCGTGCCGCTCGAAGGACGACATCAAGCGCATCGAGGCGGCGCTGAAAGTGGTCGGCGGCAAGGGCGAGAATCTCTGCGTCGACGTCAACGGCCGCTACGATCTCGACGAGGCGCTGGCCTGCGGCGATGCCATCGCGCCCTATAATTGCGCTGGTACGAGGAGCCGCTCGATCCGCTCGACTATCTGCTGCATGCGGCGCTGGCGACGCGCTATGCGCCGCCGCTCGCCACCGGCGAAAATCTGTTCTCGATGCAGGACGCGCGCAATCTGATCCGCCACGGCGGCTTGCGTGCCGACCGCGACTGGCTGCAATTCGATCCGGCGCTGTCCTATGGGCTGGTGGAATATCTGCGCACGCTCGACATGCTGGAAGCGCACGGCTGGTCGCGGCGGCGCTGCGTGCCGCATGGCGGGCATCAGTTCGCGCTGAATATCGCGGTCGGCCTGGGCCTGGGCGGCAACGAGTCCTATCCGCAGGTGTTCGCGCCGTTCGGCGGCTTTGCCGACAATTGCACGGCGGTCAAGGACAGCCGCGTCACCATGCCGGACATTCCGGGCATCGGCTTCGAGGCGAAGAATGCGCTGTATGCGGTGATGAAGCCGATGCTATCGGCTTAATGCGCCTCGTCCCAGTTGTCGGCGGCGCGGGCGTCGACCTGCAGCGGCACGTGCAGCGACACCGCCGGGTGCGGCGCGTCTTCCATCACTCGCTTGACGATCGGGATGGTTTTCGGCGACTTCGCCGTCCGGCACCTCGAAGATCAGTTCGTCGTGCACCTGCAACAGCATCTGCGCCTTGAGCTTGGCTCTTCGAGCTCGCCCTCCATGCGCATCATGGCGCGGCGGATGATGTCGGCGGCCGAGCCCTGCAGGCGCGCATTGATCGCGGCGCGCTCGTTGAAGACGCGGATCGAGGCGATTGCTGGCCTTGATGTCCGGGTAGTGGCACTTGCGGCCGAACAGCGTGAGCACATAGCCGTTGGCGCGGCAGAACTCGCGCGTCTCGTCCATGTAGTCGCGGATGCCGGGGAAGCGCTCGAAATATTTCTTGATATAGGCGCCGGCTTCCTCGCGCTCGATGCTCAGTTGATTGGCGAGGCCGAAGGCCGAGATGCCGTAGATGATGCCGAAATTGATCGCCTTGGCGCGGCGGCGAATTTCGCTCGGCATGTCCTTGACCGGCACGCCGAACATTTCCGACGCGGTCATGGCGTGAATGTCGACGCCGTCCTTGAAGGCCTTGCGCAGCGCCGGCACCTCGGCGACTTCCGACAGCAGCCGCAGTTCGATCTGCGAATAGTCGGCCGACACCAGCTTCATGCCGGGCGCGGCGACGAAGGCGCTTGCCGGATCTTGCGGCCTTCCTCGGTGCGGATCGGGATGTTCTGCAGGTTCGGCTCGGACGACGACAGCCGGCCGGTCGAGGTGGCGGCGAGCGCGTAGCTGGTGTGCACGCGGTTGCGTGGTCGGATTGACGTAATTCGGCAGCGCCTCGGTATAGGTCGAGCGCAGCTTCGACACCTGCCGCCAGTCGAGAATCTTGCGCGGCAGTTGGTGGCCCTGCTCGGCCAGTTCCTCCAGTTCGCGCGCGCCGGTCGACCATTGCCCGGTCTTGGTCTTGGTGCCGCCGGGCAGCTTCATCTTGCCGAACAGAATGTCGCCGAGTTGCTTGGGCGAGCCCGGATTGAGCGGCTCGCCGGCCAGCACCTTGATCTCTTCCTCCAGCCCGGCCTGCTTCTGCGCGAATTCGCCGGACAGGCGCGAGAGCACCTGGCGGTCGATCGAAATGCCGCGCCGCTCCATGCGCGCCAGCACGGCCGGCATCGCGCGCTCCAGCGTTTCGTAGACGGTTGCGACATGCTCGGCGGCGAGCCGCGGCTTGAGCGCCGACCACAGCCGCAGCGTCACGTCGGCGTCCTCGGCGGCGTATTCGGTCGCCTTGTCGATGGCGACGCAGTCGAAGGTGACCTGCGATTTGCCGGAGCCGGCGACGTGCGGAAATGAATGGTGTCGTGGTTGAGCCAGCGCTTGGCCAGATCGTCCATGCCGTGGCCGCCTTTGCCGGCGTCGAGCACGTAGGAGATCAGCATGGTGTCGTCGTAGCCGTCGATCTCGATGCCGCGCTGCGCGAACACCAGCCAGTCGTATTTCATGTTCTGCGCGACTTTGAGGATGCTCTTGTCCTCGAGCAGCGGCTTGAGCGCGTTGAGCGCGTGCGCTCTCCGGAATCTGGTCGGCGCACAGTTTCGATTCCGGCGCGAACAGGTCGCTGCCGTCCTGCGGCGCCGCCTTCGCGATGGCCGATCGGCACGTAGCAGGCCTCGTTCGGCGCCACCGCGAGCGAGAAGCCGCACAGCTGCGCGGTCATCGGATCGAGGCTGGTGGTTTCGGTGTCGACCGCGACCACGCCGAGTGTCATGGGCGCGCGCGATCCATTCCTTCAGGCGGGGCAGCGTGCGCACACATTCGTATTTCGAGCGGTCGATCTTGGCGTTGCGCGCCTTCTCCGCGCGCGCGGCGGCGAGCGAGATGGGGGTGAGGGCGGCGTCATCTGGCCGCCTTCGCGAGTAGCGGGCGTGGCTTGCGGCGCCGGCGCAAAAAGATCGCCACGTGTCGCGGGCGCGGAAGACGCGAGCCGAAGAGGAGCGATGCAGACGTCAGCTTCCCATCCGCCTCGATCTGGCTCGCATCGATGCCCGACTTCTCGGCGACGCGGCGGGTGATGGTGGAAAATTCCATCGCCTTCAGGAACGCGATCAGGTTCTTGTAGTCGGGCTCGTGCACCGCGAGCTGGTCGACCGGCACTCGAGCGGCACGTTCTGGTCGAGCGTGACCAGCCGCTTCGAGATGCGCGCCAGTTCGGCATTGTCGATCAAGCGTCTGCCGGCGCTTGTCCTGCTTGATTTCGCCGGCGCGCTTGAGCAGCGTTTCCAGGTCGCCATATTCGCCGATCAATTGCGCCGCGGTCTTCACGCCGATGCCGGGCACGCCCGGCACGTTGTCGGATGAAGTCGCCGATCAGCGCCTGCACCTCGATCACCTTGTCGGGGCCGACGCCGAATTTCTCCATCACCTCGGCAGCGCCGATGCGCTTGTCCTTCATGGTGTCGTACATGGTGACGCCGTTGCCGACGAGCTGCATCAGGTCCTTGTCGGACGACACGATCGTCGTGGTCGCCTTGGCTTCGCTGGCGAGCCGCGCATAGGTCGCGATCAGGTCGTCGGCCTCGAAGCCGGCCTGTTCCAGGCAGGGGATTTCGAAGGCGTGCACCGCCTCGCGGATCAGCGGGAATTGCGGAATGAGATCTTCCGGCGGAGCATCGGCCGGTGCGCCTTGTATTCCGGGATACATTTCGGTGCGGAAGGTCTTTTCGGATTTGTCGAACACCACCGCCAGATGGGTCGGCTTGTCGTCGGCTTCATCTCGGCCAAGCAGCTTCCACAGCATGTTGCAGAAGCCGAGCACGGCATTGACCTGCAGGCCGTCCGACTTGCGGGTGAGCGGCGGCAGCGCGTGATAGGCGCGGAAGATGTAGCCGGAGCCGTCCACCAGAAACAGGTGATCGCCCTTCTTGAGCGGGCGTGCCGCCGGGTTGGACTGGCGCCGGGCGCGATTTGGCTTTGGGTTTTGCGCGGTTTTGGATTTGGCGGATGCTGGCATGGCCCGAATGTGGGCCGTCAGCCGCGCATTATCAATCCGCCGATGCGTGGCCTGTGGATGCCGCGTCTATTCCGCCGGCTGCAGCGTCATCTGCGGCTTGCGCTGCGGACTTGGCAGCCAGCCAGAATCGCGCCGGCCGCTCGAACAGGAACTTCGGCCCAGGTGCCGCGCACCGCCCAGAACAGCGCGAGCGAGCCGACGACGCCGGCGGCGGTGACGATCGACCGACATGGTGCCGACATCGGCGATCAAGCCGGTCTTGACCAGCAGCGTGCGCGTCGCCGCCATCGGCAGGAAGAAGGCGAGATAGATGACGATCGAGTTGCGCCCGCAATAGCGCAGCGGGCGGAACACGTCGTGCAACGCCATCAGCGCCGACGATCGTCGCCACCGCGGCGGCGCCGATCAGGCCGAGCGCGAGCGAGAAGAACGGCAAGGGCGCATAGCCGGCATGGACCATCGCGCCGTTGAACAAGCCCCACAGCGACGAGGCAGCCGAGCGCCAGCCACGGCTGCGCCTGCGCACCGCGCGGTGAAGGCGAAGACCTGCCGCGCGAAGATGTAGCCGGTGTAGAAATAGACGAAGCGGGCGGCGAATTCGTCGATCACCATCCAGCCGGTGTCGATATGCGCGATCTCGAGCGCGGCGCCGATGACCCAGATCAGCGCCACCGGAACGCGGCGCGCGAGCTTCACCACGACGAAGAAGATCGGCAGCAGATAGATGAACCACAGCGTGCCGAACGGATCGATCAGCGACAGCAGATAGAGCCGCGCGACCTCGGCCGCGCCGCTGCTCGGCGGCCATGCCGGGCGCCTTGACCGCGAACTGGATGGTCATCCACAGCAGATAGAAATAGGCGAAGTGCACGACCTTGCGGTCGAGATAGGTGCGCCAGTCGCGGTCGATCACCTGCGCGAGGAACAGCCCCGAGATCATGAAGAAGTCGGGCATGCGGAACGGCCGGGCGAATTCGACCAGGCGGATGCAGCCAGCCGTCGCTGCCGACGGCGGCCTCCACGCCGAGCGTCGAATGCATCATCACCACGAAGACGATGCAGAAGCCCTTGGCGTAGTCGACCCAGTCGACCCGCCCATCATGCAGTTTTGACGCCGTTCATGACGGCCGTTATGGCAAAAATGCGGTTTCATCCATCTATTATGCGATCCCGGAAAGTGAGCTCGTGCGCGGCGGCTCTCGCCACTCGGATCGCCTCTGCTATGCAGACGCCGCCGGCCGCGGCCGGATCGGTTAACCATCTCGCGACGGAACGATCGATGCGCGTTGCCATGATCGGCACCGGCTATGTCGGCCTCGTTTCCGGGGCCTGCTTTGCCGATTTCGGCCACGAGGTGACCTGCGTCGACAAGGACAAGGCCAAGATCGCCGCGCTCGAGCAGGGCGAGATGCCGATCTACGAGCCGGGCCTGACCGATCTGGTCGCCGCCAATGCGCGCGCCGGCCGGCTCAAATTCACCACCGATCTGCCGGCCGCGGTCAAAGCCGCCGACGCGGTGTTCATCGCGGTCGGCACGCCGTCGCGCCGCGGCGACGGCCATGCCGATCTCAGCTACGTGTTCGACGCCGCGCGCGAGATCGCCGCCGCGCTCGACGGCTTCACCGTGGTGATCACCAAGTCGACCGTGCCGGTCGGCACCGGCGACGAGGTCGAGCGCATCATCCGCGAAACGCGCCCCGATGCGGAATGCGCGGTGGTGTCGAATCCGGAATTCCTGCGCGAAGGCGCCGCCATCCAGGATTTCAAGCATCCCGACCGCATCGTGGTCGGCACCGACGATGCGCGCGCGCGCGAGGTGATGACGGAAATCTATCGGCCGCTCTATCTCAACCGTTCGCCGATTCTGTTCACCGACCGGCGCACCGCCGAGCTGATCAAATACGCCGCCAACGCCTTTCTCGCCACCAAGATCACCTTCATCAACGAGATCGCGGATCTCGCCGAAAAGGTCGGCGCCGACGTGCAGGAGATCGCGCGCGGCATCGGGCTCGACAACCGCATCGGCTCGAAATTCCTGCATGCCGGCCCGGGCTTCGGCGGCTCGTGCTTTCCCAAGGATACGGTGGCGCTGATCAAGACCGGCCAGGACCACGAGCGCGCCGCTGCGCATCGTCGAGGCGGTGGTGGCGGTCAACGATGCGCGCAAGCGCGCGATGGCGCGCAAGGTCGCGAACGCGCTCGGCGGCGAACTGCGCGGCAAGACCATCGCCGTGCTGGGCCTGACCTTCAAGCCGAACACCGACGACATGCGCGACGCGCCATCGATCCCCCTGATCACCGCGCTGCAGGACATGGGCGCCAAGGTGCGCGCCTTCGATCCGGTCGGCATGGAGCAGGCCAAGCCGCTGATCGACCAATGTCACGTTCTGCGACGACGCCTATTCCTGCGCCGAGGGTGCCTCCGCGCTGGTGATCGTCACCGAATGGGAGCAATTCCGCGCGCTCGATTTCGAGCGGCTCAAAGACGATCATGGCGAGCCCGGTGCTGGTCGACCTGCGCAATATCTATAGCCCCGAGGAAGTCGCCCGCCATGGCTTCGTCTATGAGAGCGTCGGGCGGGCGCGGGCGTGATGCGGACCCATTCTGCCCTCTCCGCTTGACGAGAGGGTGTGACGGTGCCCCGCAGCAGGCGGGGGACCGCGGTAAGCGTCGGACCCATCACTCGGCATCGTGATTTCGCCTGCGGTCTACCTGGATCATCCGCTTTCGCGGATGATGACGCCGAGATGACGATGCGCACAGTTCGACACACCGCTTCCCATCGACGACGCGCTTCCGCGTCTCACCGCCGCGTTGCGCGCGAACAACGCCGCCGTGCTGGTGGCGCCGCCCGGCGCCGGCAAGACCACGCGCGTGCCGCTGGTGCTGCTCGACGAGCCGTGGGCGAAGGATAAAAAGATTCTCGTGCTGGAGCCGCGCCGGCTGGCGGCGCGCGCCGCCGCCAGCCGCATGGCGTCGACGCTCGGCGAGCAGGTCGGCGACACGGTCGGCCTGCGCGTGCGCTTCGGCTCGAAGATTTCCAAGCGCACCCGCATCGAGGTCATCACCGAGGGCGTGTTCACGCGGCTGGTGCTCGACGATCCATCGCTCGAGGGCATCGCCGCCGTGCTGTTCGACGAATTCCATGAACGGTCGTTGGATGCCGATCTCGGCTTGGCGCTGGCGCGCGACGTGCAGCTGGGCCTGCGCGAGGATTTCAAGATCCTTGGTGATGTCGGCGACGCTCGACGGCGCGCGCGTGGCGGCGCTGCTCGGCAATGCGCCGGTGGTCGAGAGCGAAGGCCGCGCCTTCGCGGTCGAGACGCGCTATCTCGGCCGCGATCCGCGCGCGCCGATCGAGCGCCAGGTGGCGGATGCCGTGCAGCGCGCGCTTGCGCGCGGAAACCGGCTCGCTGCTGGTGTTCCTGCCGGGCGCCGCCGAAATCCGCCGCACCGAGACGCTGCTCAAGGAGCGCATCGAGGACGACGAACGTCGATGTCGTGACGCTGTTCGGCGCGCTCGATGCGCGCGAGCAGGACCGCGCCATTTCGCCTTCGCCGGCCGGGCGGCGCAAGGTGGTGCTGGCGACCTCGATCGCGGAAACCTCGCTGACCATCGAAGGCGTGCGCGTGGTGATCGACAGCGGCCTGTCGCGCGTGCCGCGCTACGAGCCCGATGTCGGCGTCACGCGGCTGGAGACCGTGCGGGTGTCGCGCGCCGCCGCCGACCAGCGCCGTGGCCGCGCCGGGCGCACCGAGCCCGGCGTCTGCTACCGGCTGTGGGACGAGCCGCAGACCGGATCGCTCGAGCCTTATACGCGGCCGGAAATTCTGTCGGCCGATCTGTCGTCCTTCGTGCTCGATCTGGCGCAGTGGGGCGCGACCGATCCGGGCAAGTTGGCGTTTCTCGATCCGCCGCCGGCGCCTGCGCTCAGCGAAGCCAAGGCGCTTGCTCGCAGATCTGGGCGCCATCGATGCGGAAGGCCGCATCACCGACGAAGGCCGCAAGTTGCGCAAGCTGCCGCTGCCGCCGCGGCTGGCGCGCATGGTGGTCGATGCCGGCGCGCGAAGGCGCCGGCGAGCGCGCCGCGGCGATCGCCGCCGTGCTCACCGAACGCGGGCTCGGCGGCGACGACGTCGATCTGGGCCATCGGCTCGACCAGTTCCGCCGCGACCGCTCGCGGCGCGCCGAGGATGCGCGCGCGATGGTGAAGCGGTGGGTCGATACGCTCGCGAAAGAAGGCAAAGGCAACGACGTGTCGCCCGGTTCACTGCTGGCGCTGGCTTATCCCGATCGCATCGCCAAGAATCGCGGCGGCGGTGACTGGTTCCTTCCTGCTCGCCAGTGGACGCGGCGGCATGGTCGATAAGGCCTCGGCGCTGGCGCGCGAGCCGTTTCTCGCGGTGGCCGAACTCACCGGCGCGGCGGCGGCGAGCCGCATCGTGCTGGCGGCGCCGATCACGCTCGCCGAGATCGAGGCGCGCTTTGCCGACAAAATCGAGGATCGCGAGGCGGTGACTTTCGACAGCGGCTCCGCGTCGCTGCGCGCGCGGCGCAGCCGCCGCCTCGGCGCGCTGGTGCTGGCCGAGCAGATCAAGCAGGTGACGCCCGACGCCGAAACCGCGCGCATTCTGGCGCAAGGCATCATCGGCCTCGGGATCGAAAAACTGCCGTGGAGCAAACCGGCGCTGCAATTTCGCAATCGCGTCGAATTTCTGCGCCGGTCGGAAGGCGAGGAGTGGCCCGATCTTTCCAACGACGGTCTGGCGCGCAGCGCGGCCGAATGGCTGGAGCCGCTGCTCGCCGACAAAACCGCGCGCAGCGATATTTCCGCCGAGCAGCTGTCCGATGCCGTCACGGCGCTGGTGCCGTGGAGTTTGCGCCGCCGGCTCGACGCCGAGGCGCCGACCCATTTCACCGCGCCCTCCGGCTCGCACGTGCCGATCGACTACGAGGCCGAGCAGGGCCCGACGGTGTCGATCCGCGTGCAGGAATTGTTCGGCCTCGGCAAACATCCGGCGATTGCCGGCGGGCGCGTGCCGCTGGTGATCGAGCTGTTGTCGCCGGCGCACCGGCCGGTGCAGGTGACGCGCGATCTGCCCGGCTTCTGGCGCGGCAGTTATGCCGACGTGAAAGCCGACATGCGCGGGCGCTATCCGCGGCATCCCTGGCCGGACGATCCGCTATCCGCGCCCGCCACCCGCCGCGCCAAGCGGCGCGGCGAGTAAAATTGCCGCCATTCGCTTAACCGCCTGCTCACCATCGCAAAAACACGCGGCGCGGATTGCCCGCGTTAAGGCCGCCTTGGGCCTGCGCATGCGAGTACCATCCGGAATCAACGGGTGTCGGTCATGCGTCAGATTCTCATCTTTGCCGCTGTGGTGCTGGCGGTTGGCGGCTATCTCGCGCGTTTTGCCGACAACGCGGTGGCGGTGAATCCGTCCCCGCAGGCGGCCGCGGTGCAGACCACCTACGAGCCGCGCCAGCCGGTGCACTCCGGCCGCAGTCTCGTCATCGACGCCGACCGCCAGGGCCATTTCAAGGTCGAAGCCCGGATCGAGGGGCGCAACGTCGACTTCATGGTCGACACCGGCGCCTCGCTGGTGATCATGCGCGAATCGGATGCCGCGCGCATCGGCATTCGGCCATTCCCGCACGACTACACCGCGATCGTCTCGACCGCCAACGGCAAGATCAAGGCGGCGCCCTTCAAGCTCGACCGCATCGAGGTCGGCGGCATCACCGTCTACGACGTGCCGGCCCTGGTGCTGCCGGACGACGCCTTGTGGCAGAATTTGCTCGGCATCTCGTTCCTGTCGCGGCTCAAGCGCTATGAATATGCCAACGGCCGCATGGTGCTCGAGCAGTAGCTACCGGTTTCCCGTTTATTTCGTGATTCTGAACGGAGCGCTTTGCGGCTCTCCGGCGTTAGGGTATGGAAAAGCCATCCGAGCAAGCGCCGCATTTGAGGACCTGATGTTTCCGACGCCGAAATCCGCGCTGACGCCCAATACCTACGAATATGAATCCTCGCCGCTGGTGAAGCCGACCGGCTTTCGCGAATACGACGCGCGCTGGCTCCTGGAAAAAGAAATCAACCTGATGGGCGTGCAGGCGCTCGGCATGGGGCTCGGCACGCTGATCGGCGAAATGGGCGTGAAGCAGGAGATCGTCACCGGCCACGATTTCCGCAGCTATTCGGCCTCGGTGAAGATGGCGCTGGTCTCCGGCCTGATGGCGTCGGCTGCAAGGTGCACGACATCGGGCTTGCGATGACGCCGATGGCCTATTTCGCGCAGTTCGATCTCGACGTGCCGTGCGTCGCCATGGTCACCGCCTCGCACAACGACAATGGCTGGACCGGCGTCAAGATGGGCGCCAACCGGCCGCTCACCTTCGGGCCGAACGAGATGAAACGGCTGAAGGAGATCGTGCTGAGCGCCAAATTCGCCCACACCGGCAACGGCAATTACGTCTTCGTCCAGAATTTCCCGGACCGTTATATCGCCGACGTGACCAAGCGGCCGAAGATCAAGCGCAAGCTCAAGGTGGTCGCGGCCTGCGGCAACGGCACCGCCGGCGCCTTCGCGCCCAAGGTCCTGCAGGCCATCGGCTGCGAGGTGGTGCCGCTCGATTGCGAACTCGACCACACCTTCCCGCGCTACAATCCCAACACCGAAGACATGAAGATGCTGCACGCCATGCGCGACGCGGTGCTGGTCAACAAGGCCGATGTGGCGCTCGGCTTCGACGGCGACGGCGACCGCTGCGGCGTGGTCGATAACGAAGGCGAGGAGATTTTCGCCGACAAGGTCGGCGTGATGCTGGCGCGCGATATGTCGTCGCTGCACAAGAACGCGACCTTTGTGGTCGACGTGAAATCGACCGGGTTGTTCCTCACCGATCCGGTGCTCAAGGCCAATGGCGTCAAGGTCGACTACTGGAAGACCGGACACTCCTACATCAAGCGGCGCGTCAACGAACTGGGCGCGCTCGCCGGCTTCGAGAAGTCCGGCCACTTCTTCTTCAACAAGCCGTTCGGCCGCGGCTATGACGACGGCATGATCTTCGCGGTCGCGGTCTGCGACATGCTCGATCGCAATCCGGGAAAGAGCATGGCCGACCTGCGCAAGGCGCTGCCGAAGACCTGGGGCTCGCCCACGATGGCGCCGCATTGCGCCGACGAGAAGAAATATGGCGTGGTCGACGCGGTGGTGAAGCATTTCGAAGCCGTCAAGGCTGCGGGCGAAGATTTCGACGGCCAGCCGATCCGCGATCTGGTCACCGTCAATGGCGTGCGGGTCACCGTCGCCGACGGCACCTGGGGCCTGGTGCGGGCTTCGTCCAACAAGCCGGAACTGGTGGTGGTGGTGGAAAGTCCGGTGTCGGAGGCGCGCATGCGCGACATGTTCAAGTCGGTCGACGCCGTGCTGCGCACGCACCCGGAAGTCGGCGAGTACAATCAGACGATTTGAATGCTGTTCTCCGTTCATTCCCGCGCAAGCAGGAATCCAGCTCTGGGTCCCCGCTTTCGCGGGGGCGAGCAGTCTGAGAGACTATCGCCCATGCGCATTGCCATCCTCGGCGCGGGTCCTGCCGGGCTCTATCTCAGCTATCTGATCAAGCGCCGCCGCCCCGACGCCGATGTCACGCTGATCGAGCAGAACGAGGCCGACGCCACCTTCGGCTTCGGCGTGGTGTTCTCCGACCGCGCGCTCGAATTTCTGCGCGAGGACGATCCGGAGACCTTCGCTGCCATCACGCCGCAGATGGAAACCTGGGACGACATCACGCTCGTGCACCGCAACGAGCGCATCGCGATCGACGGCATCGGCTTTGCGGCCATCGGCCGGCTGGAAGCTGCTGCAATTACTTGCAGGCGCGGGTGCGCTCGGTCGGTGTCGAGCCGCAGTTCGGCCACGCGCTGACGTCGCTCGATGAGATTGAAGGTGCCGATCTGGTGGTGGGCGCCGACGGGGTCAACTCGCTGGTGCGGCGCACATTCGCCGAGCAGTTCGGCGCCAGCGTCATTTATCTCGCCAATCGTTTTGCCTGGTTCGGCACCGCCAAACCTTACGACACGCTGACGCAGACCTTCCGCCACACGCCGATCGGCGATTTCAACGCGCATCATTATCGCTACGCGCCGCGGCGCAGCACCTTCATCGTGGAAGTGGACGAGGCGACCTTCGCGCGCGCCGGCTTCGAGAAGATGCAGGACGCGGAATCGCGCGGCGTTTGCGAAAGGGTTTTTGCCGACGCGCTCGAGGGCAAGCGGCTCATTTCCAACAATTCGATCTGGCGGCGATTTCCGCAGGTTTGGAACGACCGCTGGCATCACGAAAAATATGTGCTGATCGGCGATGCGCTGCACACGGCGCATTTTTCCATCGGCTCGGGCACGCGGCTCGCCATGGAGGACGCCATCGCGCTCGATCGCGCTTTGGCCGCGCATGGCGACGACGTCGCCGCCGCGCTGCCGGCCTTCGAGGCAGCACGACGGCCGATCGTGGAGAAGATCGTCACCGGCGCGACCGCAAGCGCTGCCTGGTATGAACACTTCGCCGAACATATGCAGCTGGCGCCCGCCGATTTCGCCATGAGCTACATCATGCGGTCCGGCCGCATCGATATCGAGCGATTGCGCAAGCTTTCGCCGCGTTTTGTCGAACGTTACGAGCGCGAGCGGGGTTAATGCGCTAGATCAAAGACCTATATAGCGGCTTTGCGGCACAATGCTCGTGAGCCGGCTATGGCTCATAATGTCATCCGCCAGAAAAGGACCTAATTCCATGAGCCAGCATCACTTTCATGCCGTCGTCTGGATCGATCACCGCGAAGCCCGCGTGTTCCATTTCAACCCGACCGACGTCGAGAAGCTCGTCCTGCATCCGGATCATCCGACCAAGCACATCCATCACAAGGCAAACTCGATCGGCAGCGGGCACGTCGCCGGCGGACAATGAATTTCTGCACGCCGTCGCTCAATCGATCGCGGACGCCGGTGCGGTTCTCATCACCGGACCGGCCAATGCAAAGAACGCAACTGGTCAAACACATCGACCAGCACGATCCCAAGCTGATGAAGACCATCGCCGGCGTGGAAACGGTCGATCATCCAAGCGACGCCGAGTTGGTCGCGCATGCCAGGCATTATCTCTTGGCGTCAGATCGGATGCAGGTAGCCGCATCGAAAGCTATAGGCGATTCGCTGCTTAGCTTCTGTCGGCGGGGAGCCGGTGGGACAAAACTTAATTAAAGGCGTACTCCACAGTTTGGGGCGACTGAGCCCCAAAGAACCAGAAGGCCCAAAGGAGGCCTGTCGTGGAGATCAAGGTTGGCTATGAGTTGATCTATGACTGTCCGCAGCCGACGCCGATGCTGTTGGTGCTGCACGTTCACTATTCGCGCGCATCCGACATTCTGGTGCCCGATCACGTTACGACCGACCCGTCCGTCCCGATGATCCGCCTATCGCGACGGTTTCGGAAACTGGTGCAGCCGGATGGTCGCGCCGCAAGGCCGCATCACGATCGCGAACAGCGCGGTCGTGGTCAGAGACTCCGGCCAGCCGGATCCCGTTGATCGCTCGGCGCAGCAGCATTCGATCGAGGACTTGCCGGAAGAGGCGCTCGTGTTCCTCCTGGGCAGCCGATATTGCGATACCGAAAAGCTGTCGCAGATCGCCTGGGAAATGTTCGGCCAGACGCCGCCGGGCTGGGCGCGGGTGCAGGCGATCTGCGATTTCGTGCACAACCACATCACGTTCGACTACGAGCATGCCCGCGCGACGCGGACGGCCTCGGAGGCGTTCAACGAGCGGCGCGGCGTCTGCCGCGATTTTACCCATCTCGCCATCGCGCTTTTGCCGTTCGATGAACATTCCGGCGCGCTACTGCACCGGCTATCTCGGCGACATCGGCACGCCGCCGCCTTACGGCCGCCGGCGACTTCGCCGCCTGGTTCGAGGCCTATCTCGGCGGGCGCTGGCATATGTTCGACCCGCGCAACAACGTGCCGCGGATCGGGCGCATATTGATGGCGCGCGGCCGCGATGCGATCGACGTCGCGATCACCACGACCTTCGGGCCCAATACGCTGGTCAGCTTCAAGGTCGTGACCGATGAGGTAGTGAAGGCGTGAGACGGCTACCCGTTCCGCCCCTCATCGCGCAGCGCCGGCAGGCCGATGCCGGTCGCCGCGAAGCCGCCGTCGACGGCGATGGTCTGCCCGGTGATATAGCTGGCGCGCTCGCTGCACAGGAAAAAGATAGCCTCGGCGAGTTCGGTTTCCAGACCATAACGGTTGAGCGGGATGGCGTCGTGATAGGCGGCGCGGATCTCCGGCGTATGCACCGCCTTGGCCATGGCGGTATCGACCGGGCCGGGCGCCACCGCGTTGACGCGGATGCCGAGGCTGGCAAGCTCGATCGCCTGCTGCTGGGTCAAATGTGCCAGCCCGGCTTTGCTGGTGCCGTAGGCGGTGCGCAAGGTCGATGCCCGCAACCCCGAAATCGATGTGATGTTCACAATCGCGCCGCCGCCGCTGTCGCGCATCAGCGGCGCCGCCGCCTGCGTGCACAAAAACGGGCCGGTGAGGTTGACCGCCAGCACGCGCGACCAGTCCTCATAGGTTACGTCAAGGATAGGCTTGAAGATCGCGATGCCGGCATTGTTGACCAGTGCATCGAGGCGGCCGAAATGCTTCGCGATCGTGTCGATGGCGTGCGCGACGCCGGCGGCATCCGCCACGTCGCAAGTAATGGCAAGGGTCGTGTCCGGCTTGGCCAGCGCCTTGAATGTGCGTTGCAGGTTTTCGCCGTCGATGTCGAGCAGCGCGACACGCCAGCCCTCGGCGAGAAAGCGCTTGGCGGTCGCCAGCCCGATGCCGCGCGCGGCGCCGGTCACAAGTGCGACTTTCTGCGGCGCGTTGCTCATGCGCCTGCCTAATCCTTCTCTTCCTTGAACGTGTCGCGGAAGGGATGCGCCGGGTAGACGCCGAGGATGGTCAGTTCCTTGGAGAAGAACGCGAGCTCCTCGAGCGCGAACACCAGCGCGCTGTCGTCGGGATGGCCCTCGACGTCGGCATAGAATTGCGTGGCGAAGAAATTGCCGCCGACCATGTAGCTCTCGAGCTTGGTCATGTTGACGCCGTTGGTGGCGAAGCCGCCGAGCGCCTTGTAGAGCGCGGCCGGCAGATTGCGCACCCGGAACACGAAACTGGTGACGATCTTGCCGTTGCCGGGCGGCGCCCATTTCTTCTCGCGCGACAGCACGATGAAGCGCGTGGTCGAATTGGCTTCGTCCTCGACGTTCTCCTTGAGGATGTCGAGGCCGTAGATTTCCGCCGCCAGCCGCGAGGCGATGGCCGCGCGCGTTGGGTCCTTGGCCTCGGCCACTTCGCGCGCCGAGCCCGCGGTGTCGGCGGCGACCACCGGCTTTAATTTCAACTCGCGAATGACATTGCGGCATTGCCCGAGCGCCATCACGTGGCTCTGCACGGTCTTGATGGTCTTGAGGCTGGCGCCCTTTGGCGCCATCAACTGATTGCGGATCGGCAGGAACCACTCGGCGATGATGTGGAGCTTGGCGGTCGGCATCAGATGATGGATGTCGGCGACGCGGCCGGCGACCGAATTCTCGATCGGGATCATGCCGAGATCGACATCGCCGGCGCTCAAAGCGGAAAAGCAGTCCTCGAACGTCGGGCAGGGCACCGGCTCGTAATCCGGATAGGCTTCGCGGCAGGCGAGATCCGAATTCGCCCCCGGCTCGCCCTGGAAAATGATCTTTTTCTTGGCCATGTGTGACGCCTTTTTGCCGCCGTTGCGTTACGCGCAACCCTGCGTTCGAGTCAATGTTTCCGCTGATCATCGCGCGCGCCTTGGCCAATTCCTCTGGCGTGTCGACGCCGAGCGGCACGCTTTTGACCATCGCCACGTCGATGCGCATGCCGGCATCGAGCGCGCGTAATTGCTCGAGCTTCTCGCGCTAGCTCGTTGGCGGAAGGCGGCAGCTTGACGAAGCGCTCCAGCGCCGCGCGCCGATAGGCGTAGAGCCCGATGTGGTGATAGTGCGGTCCGGAACCGGTGGCATCGGCGCGGGTGAAGGTGGTGCCATGAAAGCGGTTGGGCGCGATCGGTGGGCCCGACACCTTGACCACGTTCGGATTGCTGCGCTCGGCCGGGTCGGTGATGACGGCGGCGAGGGTCGCTATATCGACCGCGGGGTCGGACAGCGGGCCAAGGGCGGCGCGGATGTCGGCGGGATCGATGGTCGGCAGGTCGCCTTGCACATTGATGATGATATCGATGCGGTGCTCGGGATCGAGGGCCTCCAGAGCTTCATAGATTCGATCCGAACCAGAGAGATGATCGGAGCGGGTCATGATCGCACGGCCGTTCGCTTTTTCCACAGCCGCCTGCACCGCCTCGGAATCGGTCGCCACCACCGCCTCGCCGATCTGGGCGGCTTGCGCGGCGCGCAGTACGTGCACGATCATCGGCAGGCCGTGGATATCGGCCAGCGGCTTGCCGGGCAGGCGGGTCGAGGCCATGCGGGCCGGTATGAGGATGATGGTGTTGGGCATCAGTCAGCGTTGCCGGCCGTTCATGACCGAATGTCAGGTGTGCGGTAGCGCTTATACGGGTTGCCAGACCGCAGGCAAAACGGTATCTGTCCGCCGCCGCCGGGATCCTGGGGGCGTTCCGTCCCGCCCCGCTTCGGGAGCCTTGCTTCGATGAATTCCTTCGAACTCAACAAGATTCTAGGCGCCGTCCTCGGCACCTGCCTGATCCTGCTCGCGCTGAATATCGGCGCCGGCGCCCTTTTCGCCCCCGAGAAACCGGCGAAGCCGGGTTACGCCATCGCCGTCCAGGAACATGCCGCCGGCGGCACGGAGGCGGCCAAGGAGCCGGAAGTGCCGATGGAGACCATGATGGCGTCGGCATCGGTGGAAAAGGGCCAGGCGACCTCCAAGCAGTGCGGGGCCTGCCACACCTTCGAAAAGGGCGGTCCGAACCGGGTCGGTCCCAATCTATATGGCATCGTCGGCCGGCCGCGCGCCTCCGAGGCGGGCTTCAACTATTCGGCCGCCATGAAGGCCAAGGGCGGCACCTGGACCTTCGGCGAACTCTTCGCGTTCCTCGGCAATCCGCGCGGCTATGTCCCTGGCACCAACATGACCTTTGCCGGCCTCTCGCGCGGCCAGCAGCGCGCCGACGTGATCGACTACTTGAATACACTTTCGGACAGCCCGTTGCCGATGCCGAAAGCCGCAGCAAACGCTCCGGCGCCAGCGCCCGCGCCTGCGGGCCAAAAGAAGTAAGCCAAAGCGGCGGCAGATTCAGAACACGGCCGGGCCACGCCCGGCCGTTTTGCTTATATGGTTGCGGCGGGAACCGTGCGTCATGAGGGCGCTGGTAGCCGGCCGGAAAACCGACATAATCAGCCGCGATTGCGTCATGCAGGGCGCAAAAGTCGGAGCCTCTCGAATGAAGCTGACCCGCCGATCCGTCCTTCGCGGTACCGCCGCCACGCTTGCCGCCCCGGCCATGGGCACCATTGGGGCGGGATCGGTTGCCGGCACTGCGACAGCGCAAGCACGCAACTGGAAGCATGGCCTCTCGTTGTTCGGCGAACTGAAATACCCGGAAGGTTTCAAGAATTTCGACTACGTCAATCCGGCCGCACCGCAGGGCGGCACGGTGCGCCAGATCGCATTCGGCACCTTCGATAATTTCAATACCGTGGTCGAGGGCGTGAAGGGCAGCATCGCCAACGGCACCGAGTTGTTCACCGAATCCCTGATGACGTCGGCGCTCGATGAGGTGTCCACCGAATACGGATTGCTGGCGGAAGCGGTCAGCTACCCGGACGATTATTCGTCGGTCGCCTACCGTTTGCGCGGCAATGCGCGCTGGCATGACGGCAAGCCGGTGACGCCGGAAGATGTGGTTTTTTCCTTCGATGCGTTCAAGGCCAACAGCCCGCAGCTCGGCGCCTATTACCGCCACGTCATCAAAGCTGAGAAGACCGGCGAACGCGAGATCACTTTCAGCTTCGACGGTCCAGGCAATCGCGAACTGCCGCAGATCGTCGGCCAGTTGCCGGTCTTGCCTAAGCACTGGTGGGAAGGCACCGACAAGTCGGGCAAGAATCGCGACGTGACTGCGACCACGCTGGAGCCACCGCTCGGCTCGGGCCCCTATCGAATAAAGGAGTTCGCGCCCGGGCACACCATCGTCTACGAAAAGGTTGACGCCTATTGGGGCAAGGATCTCAACGTCATCATCGGCACCCGGAATTTCCAGCAGATCCGTTTTGAATATTTCCGCGATTCCACGGTTGCCTTGGAAGCGTTCAAGGGCGACCAGGTTGACTGGCGCACAGAGAACAGCGCCAAGAACTGGGCAACCTCCTACGATTTCCCCGCCGTGCGCGACAAGCGCGTGGTGCTGGAGGAATTCCCGATCCGCAATTTCGGCACCATGCAGTCCTTTGCTTTCAATATAAGGCGCGACAAGTTCAAGGACGCGCGCGTGCGCCGCGCTTTCAACTTCGCCTTCGATTTCGAGGACATGAACAAGCAGGTATTCTTCGGTCAGTACAAACGCATCTCAAGCTACTTCGAGGGCACCGAGCTGGCCGCGTCGGGAATCCCGGAGGGCAAGGAGCTCGAAATCCTGCAAACCGTGAAGGACAAGGTGCCGGCTGACCTATTCACCAAGCCCTACACCAATCCGGTCGGCGGCGGTCAGCAGGCGACCAGGGACAACTTGCGCGAGTCGCTCGCGCTCATGCGCGATGCCGGCTACGAGATCCGCAACACCAAAATGGTCAATGCCAAGACCGGGGAGCCGTTCGGCTTCGAGTTCTTGGTCGACGATCCGGCGACCGAGCGTTTCGTGCTGTACTACAAGCCTTCGCTTGAGCGCCTCGGCATTACGGTGAACGTACGCGTGGTCGATTCCGCGCAATACGAAAACCGGCTGCGGCAGTGGGACTTCGACGTCATCATCGCGTCGTGGGGCGAATCGCTGTCGCCCGGCAATGAGCAGCGCGGGTTCTGGAGCTCGGCCGCTGCCGACCAGCCCGGCTCGCGCAACCTGATCGGCATCAAGAATCCGGCGATCGATACATTGATCGACCGTCTGATTTTCAGCAAGGATCGCGACGATCTGGTCGCCGTGACCAAGGCGCTCGATCGTGTGCTGCTGTGGAATTTCTACGTCGTGCCGCAATGGACCTACGGCAAGGTGCGCTCGGCGCGCTGGGACCGCTTCGGCCGGCCGGAGAACATGCCGAAATACGGGCTGGCGGCATTCCCGACCATCTGGTGGTGGGACGCGGACAAGGCGGCCAAGGTGCCGCAGCGGTCTTAGTTTCTTCACCTCGCCCTTGTGGGAGGTCGGCCGGCGAAGCCGGCCGGGTGGGGGTCGGTGTAAAAGGTACGAATGGCTGATCAACTTCAACGACCCACCACGCCGACCCTCCCCCACAAGGGGGGAGGGAGCCACCTGTCGCGCCGCCAGGCACTCCTATTAGGCGCGGCAGCTTTGGCGGCGGCGAGATTTAATTCGCCTGCCGCCGCTCAGAACGGCGAGCGTCACGGCATCTCCGCCTTCGGCGATCTTGTCTATCCGGCGGATTTTCCGAACTTCGCCTACGTCAATCCGAACGCGCCCAAAGGCGGAGCTTTTTCGGAGATCGTGAGCAGCCGCGGCTATAACGGTTCGTTTCTCACGTTCAATTCGTTCAACGGCTACATCCTCAAGGGCGAGGGCGCCTTCGGCTTGGACCTGACCTTTGCGCCGCTGATGGTGCGTTCGGGCGACGAGCCGGACGCCATGTACGGCCTGGCCGCGCGCAGCGTGAGCATTTCCGACGATGGCTTGACCTATCGCTTCAGCCTGCGCGCGGAAGCGAAATTCCACGACGGCACGCCGCTCACCGCGCATGACGTTGCGTTCTCGCTCGGCACGCTCAAGGACAAAGGTCATCCCATCATCACGCAGCAGTTGCGTGACTTCAAAAGCGCGGAGGCTATCGACGATCGCACGGTGGTCGTGAATTTCGCGGCAAAGCGCGGCCGCGACGTGCCGCTGTTCGTCGCCGGGCTGCCGATTTTCTCGCGTGCCTACTATGCCAAGCAGGAATTTGATCAGTCGACATTGGAAATTCCGCTCGGCAGCGGTCCGTACAAAGTCGGCCGATTCGAGGTCGGGCATTTCATCGAGTTCGAGCGGGTGACGGACTGGTGGGGCGCCTATCTGCCGGTGGCGCGCGGGCAGAACAATTTCGGCACGCTTCGTTATGAATACTACCGCGACCGCGACGTCGGCTTCGAAGGTTTCACCGCCAAGAATTATCTGTTCCGCGAGGAGTTCACCTCGCGCACCTGGGCGACGCGCTATGACTTTCCGGCCTTCAAGGACGGCCGCGTCAAGCGCGACGTGCTGCCCGACGATACGCCGTCGGGTGCGCAAGGCTGGTTCATCAATACGCGACGCGAAAAGTTCAAGGATCGCCGCCTGCGCGAGGCGCTGATCGACGCTTTCGATTTCGAATGGACCAACAAGAACATCATGTACAGCTCCTATAAGCGCACGCATTCGGTGTTCCAGAATTCCGCGATGATGGCGAACGGCAAGCCGGACGCGGCGGAACTTGCGTTGCTCGAACCGTTTCGCGGCAAGCTGCCGGACGAAGTGTTCGGCGAGCCCTATGTGCCGCCGGTGACCGACGGCTCGGGACAAGACCGCCGCTCGCTGCGCCTCGCCGCGCAATTGCTGGACGAAGCCGGCTTCCCGCTGACCAAAGGAAAGCGCATGTTGCCGAACGGCGCGCCGGTCACCATCGAATTCTTGCTCGACGAACCGGGCCTACAGCCGCATCATTTTCCGTACATCAAAAATCTTGCCACGCTTGGCATCGACGCCACGCAGCGCGTCGTCGATCCGGTGCAATACCGCAAGCGCGTCGATGACTTCGATTTTGACATCACAGTCGATCGCATCAGCTTTTCTTCCACCCCCGGGGACTCGCTGCGCACCCATTTCACCTCGCAGGCGGCGGCCATCAAGGGCTCACAGAACCACGCCGGGATCGCCGATCCTGCGGTCGACGCGCTGGTCGATATCATCATTGCCGCCAAGTCGAGGGCGGAACTAGTCACCGCTTGCCGCGCGCTGGACCGCGTGATACGCGCCGGGCGCTATTGGATTCCGCACTGGTATCTGCCTGCACATCGTATCGCCTATTGGGACGCGTTCGCCCACCCGGCCGCCAAACCGCGCTACTTTCGCGGGATTCCCGAGACTTGGTGGTACGATCGCGACAAGGCGGCCAAGCTGGAAAAATCCGGTTAGCGGCCGTCAATTCAATGCTTTTTCCGCTCCATATAATGACATACTGAGGGGACGAACGCCGGGAGTGCCATGACCGCCTATATCATCCGCCGCGTGCTGTTCATTTTTCCAACCATGCTCGGTATCATGCTGGTGGCATTTGTCGTGGTGCAGTTCGCGCCCGGCGGCCCGGTCGAGCAGGTGATCGCCAAACTTACCGGCAGCGACACCGGTGCGACCTCGCGCATTTCCGGCTCGCCCGGCGGCGACTTCGGCAACCGCGGCATGGCGCAGGGCGGCTCCGGTGTCGACGCCGTGAGTTCCAAGTATCGCGGCGCGCAGGGACTCGATCCGGAATTCATCAAGAAGCTGGAAAAGCAGTTCGGCTTCGACAAGCCGGCCTACGAGCGATTCGGATTGATGTTGTGGAATTATGCGCGCTTCGATTTCGGCAAGAGCTATTTCCGCGACGTCAGCGTGCTGCAACTGATCCGAGAAAAGCTGCCGGTCTCGATGTCGCTCGGCATCACCATGACATTGCTGACCTATCTCATCTCAATTCCGCTCGGTGTTAAAAAGGCGGTGGAAGACGGTTCGCCCTTCGACACCTGGACGTCGAGCCTTATCATCATTGGCTACGCCATCCCGGGCTTTCTGTTTGCCATCCTGCTGATCATCCTGTTCGCCGGCGGTTCGTTCTTCGACTGGTTCCCGTTGCGCGGACTGTTTTCGGAGAACTGGTCGCAACTGCCGTGGTGGCGCAAGATTCCCGACTTCATCTGGCACATGGTGCTGCCGATCTTGTCGATGGGGCTTTCCGCCTTCGCCACCATGACGCTGCTGACTAAGAATTCGTTCCTGGAAGAAATCCGCAAACAATACGTGCTCACCGCCCGTGCCAAGGGCTGCACCAGCCGTCAGGTGCTGTACGGCCACGTATTCCGCAACGCCATGCTGATCGTCATCGCCGGATTCCCTTCCGCCTTCGTGTATGCCTTCTTCGCCGGTTCGTTGCTGATCGAGACCATCTTCTCGCTCGACGGCCTCGGTCTGCTCGGCTTCGAAAGCGTGCTCAATCGCGACTATCCGGTGGTGTTCGCCACGCTCTACATCTTCTCGCTCATCGGCGTGGTGGTGAATTTGATTTCCGATCTCACCTATACGTGGATCGACCCGCGCATCGACTTCGAGACGCGGGAGGTCTGAGGTGGACGCACGCTCGGACATTGAGCCATCGCCAACGACGGCGGTTGAACCGGCCGGCATGATCATGCCGCCGAACCGGCGCTTTATTAATGTATCACCGCTCAACAAGCGGCGCTGGGAGAACTTCAAGGCCAACCGGCGCGGCTATTGGTCGTTGTGGCTCTTCCTCGCCATGTTCTTTATTTCCCTGTTCGCGGAATTCATCGCCAACGACAAGCCGATTTTTATCCACGTCAACGGTAAATCGTTCTTCCCGGCGGTGATGACCTATCCCGACACCGCGTTTGGCAAACCCGACGACAGGAATTTGTTCGGCACCGCCGCCGATTATCGCGACGATTATCTGATGGGCCTGATCGTGAAGGAGGGCGGAACGATCGTCTGGCCGCCGGTGCGGTTTTCCTACAACACCCAGGTGAGCAAGCCGCCGTCGCCATTTCCGTCGAAGCCGACCTGGCTATTGAACCAGAAGGATTGCGAATTCGCTGCCAAAAACGGCTTCGCCAAATGCGACGATCTTGAGCACAACTGGCTCGGCACCGACGATGGCGGCCGCGACGTGGTGGCGCGGCTGATCTACGGCTTCCGCATCTCGGTGCTGTTCGGATTGACGCTGACGATCATCTCCTCGGTCATTGGCGTTGCCGCCGGCGCGGTGCAGGGCTATTTCGGCGGCTGGGTCGATCTGCTGTTCCAGCGCTTCATCGAGATATGGACGTCGGTGCCGGAGCTTTATCTGCTTCTCATCATCTCGTCCGTGCTGGTGCCGGGCTTCTTCGTTCTGCTCGGAATCCTGCTGATGTTCTCCTGGGTCCGGCTGGTCGGACTGGTGCGCGCGGAATTCCTGCGCGGCCGGAATTTCGAATATATCCAGGCCGCGCGCGCGCTCGGCGTGTCGAACGCCGTCATCATCTTCCGCCATTTGCTGCCGAATGCCATGGTTGCGACCATGACGTTCCTGCCGTTCATTTTGTCCTCGTCGGTGATGACGCTGACCGCGCTCGACTTCCTCGGCTTCGGCCTGCCGCCCGGCTCGCCGTCGCTCGGCGAACTGTTGAGCCAGGGCAAGGCCAACGTGCAGGCGCCGTGGCTCGGCTTGACCGGCTTTTTTAGCATCGCGCTGATGCTCTCGCTCTTGATCTTCATCGGCGAGGCGGTGCGCAACGCGTTTGACCCGAGGAAGACGTTCCGATGACCGCGCCCGGCGACAAGCTTCTTTCGGTCCGCGATCTATCGATCGCCTTCGGCACCGGCGCGCGCGAAATACTCGCGGTCGACTGCGTGTCGTTCGACATCGGCAAGGGCGAGACGGTGGCGCTTGTGGGCGAGAGCGGCTCCGGCAAGTCGGTCACCGCGCTGTCGGTGATGAAACTGCTGCCCTATCCGACCGCGCGCCACCCGTCCGGCTCGATCGTGTTCAAGGGCAAGGAACTACTGAAATTGCCGGAGAACGAGATCCGGCGCGTGCGCGGCGACGACATCACCATCATCTTCCAGGAGCCGATGACCTCGCTCAATCCGCTGCATACGATCGAGAAGCAAATTCGCGAGATCTTGATGCTGCATCAGGATATCAACGCCGCCATGGCGCGCGCGCGTATCCTGGAGTTGCTCGGTCAGGTGGGCATTCCCGATCCGCAAAGCCGGCTCGGCAGCTATCCGCACCAGCTTTCCGGCGGCCAGCGCCAGCGCGTGATGATCGCCATGGCGCTCGCCAACGACCCCGATTTGCTGATCGCCGACGAACCGACCACGGCGCTCGATGTGACCGTGCAGGCGCAGATCCTGAAACTGCTCAAGGACACGCAGGTCCGGCTCGGCATGTCGATGCTGTTCATCACCCATGACCTCGGCATCGTGCGCAAGATCGCCGACACGGTCTGCGTGATGAACAAGGGAAAGATCGTCGAGCAGGGCCCGGTCGAGCGCGTGTTCACGGCGCCCGAGCATCCTTACACGAAGGCGCTGCTCGCCGCCGAGCCGAAGCCCGATCCGGCGCCGCCGCGGCCGGACGCGCCGATCGTGGTCTCGACCGACAACTTGAAAGTCTGGTTCCCGATCAAGCGCGGCGTGCTGCGCAAGGTGGTAGGCCACATCAAGGCGGTCGACGGCGTCACCATCGACGTGCGCAAGGGCGAGACGCTCGGCGTGGTCGGCGAATCGGGCTCCGGCAAGACCACGCTCGGCCTCGCCATTCTGCGGCTGATTTCGTCGGAAGGCCCGGTGGTGTTCATGGGAGAGACCATCCAGGGCCTCAAGTTCAAGCAGATGCGGCCGTTCCGTCGCAATATGCAGATCGTATTCCAGGACCCCTACGGTTCGCTCAGCCCCCGCATGTCGGTGTCGGACATCATCGAGGAAGGTCTCTGGGTGCATCATCCGCACCTGAAAGCGGACGAGCGCGAGCGCCGCGTGGTGGCGGCGCTGACCGAAGTCGGCCTCGATATCCAGACGCGCTTCCGCTATCCGCACGAGTTCTCCGGCGGCCAGCGCCAGCGCATCGCACTCGCGCGCGCGCTGGTGCTGGAGCCGACCTTCATCGTGCTCGACGAGCCGACCAGCGCGCTCGATATGCTGATCCAGGCACAGATGGTCGATCTCCTGCGCGACCTGCAGAAAAAGCGCGACCTGACTTATTTGTTCATCTCGCACGATCTGCGCGTGGTGGCGGCGCTGGCGAGCAGGCTTCTGGTTATGCGCCACGGAAAGATGGTGGAAGAGGGCGCGGCGGCCGACCTGTTCAAGAATCCGAAGAGCGATTACACGCGCGCGTTGTTCGCCGCCGCCTTCAAGCTGGAAACCGCGCCCGAGGGCGTGGTGGCGCAATAATGCGGATCGCAACGGCGGCCGCCGCGCTGATTCTCGGCGTTATGGTGGCGAGCGCGGCAATCGCAGCGCAATTCGGTCCGGCGCAATACGCCCTCAAGGACGACACCGGCGATCCGATCACCAATTTCGATCTCGCGCCGGAATTGTCAGCACGCCTTGCCAAGCTGCCGGCGCAGGTGCCGGTCGGCAATTTGCAAGGCGACGTCACGCTGCTGCAATTCTATGACCTGAATTGCCCGTTCTGCCGCGAGGCCGCCGCCGATGTCGACGCGCTGGTGCGCGCCGATAAAAAGCTCAAGCTGGTGTTCGTGCCCTACGCGGTGTTGTCGGTGCAGTCGATTCAAGGGGCGCTCGTCGAGCTGGCGGCGGCGAAGCTGCTGACGCCGGCAAAATACCTCGAGTTTCACAAGAGGATTTACGCCAGCCGCGGGACCATCGACGCGCCGCGGGTGCTGGCAGCGGCCAAAGGTGTCGGGTTGGAAGCACAGCAACTCTCAACTATCACCAATGACGAGGACACGCTGGAAAGTCTGAAGGATAACGCCGCCTTCGGCTCGGCCGCGCAAATGGTGGCGACGCCGGCCTATGTCATCAACGGCGTTCTCATTCTCGGCCATCCCGGCCTCAAGCCGTTGCAGGATTTGATCCGCGCGGTGCGCGCCTGCGGCAAGGTGGTTTGCTGAACGCCACAATTCCGCTACATTCCGGCGTACGCGGAAATCCAGACGGATTTAGATAGGCCGTTGAAGAGTTGGGTCCCCGCTTTCGCGGGGACGAGCGGAAGAGAGAGCCCGCTTAAAGCCGCCGCACGCTGGTCACTTCACTGCCGCCGGCCTTGATGCGCGCGATGGCGGGCGCCGCCGGCTCGCTCGCCACCATCATGTGATGCGCGTTGGCGTGGAGGATCGTTTCGGCGTCGCGCGCGATGGCGACATGGCCTTTCCAGAAAATGAGATCGCCGCGCTGCAAATCGGCGAGTGGCGATGGTTTGCCGAGCGCCAGTTCCTGCATGTCGCTGTCGCGCGGGCAGGGGTGGCCTGTCGCCTGTAGCGCGACTTGTACCAGTCCCGAACAATCGATGCCTAGCGACGTCTTGCCACCCCACAGATAAGGCGCTTCGAGAAACGTCTCGGCGACTTTGACGAAATCGAGTTGCATCGCCTTGACCAGGGCGAGATGGACCAGCGGCAAGTGCCAGCCGCATTCGGTGATGGCAAATCGCTCGTCCTGCCGCACGATTGCCAGCGTCGCGCCCATCGGCAATGATGTGACCGGCGGCAGTTTGATGTCCGGCCCTGGAAAAGCATGCGTACGCGGGACGCAAATTTTGTGTGTCGGTACCGTGCCGATGGGCGCAAGCGCGTTTGCCGACAGCCAACTGACATAGCCGTCGGTTTCCAATTGCCCCCAGGCCCAGCCTTCCTCGGTAGTCTCGTAGACCATCACCCGTTCGCCAAACAGCGCCTGGGTGTCGAGCCGCGCCTCGTGCGACGCCGTGCGCCGCAAGCCGGCGATCGGCTCGATGATCCTGTGAGGGATGCCCTCGACGAAACGCGCGGCCGCGACTTGGCCCTGCAAGTGTTTGGCCGCGATCTCGGCGCGGAACGGATTGAGGCGGGGATCGAGCGCGGCCATTGGATTTAGGCGTAACGCTTTGTGAGCATGGCGTAGAGTGCGCGCGCGGTCTGGCAATCGGCGCCTTCCGGACGTCCAGGCCGGCTCGACGCCGACCAGGCGAAAATGTCCAAGTGCAGCCATGACTTCGCGGTCACGAAGCGGCGCAGGAACAGCGCAGCGGTGATGGCGCCGCCTTGTCCGCCGCTGCTGACATTGTTGATGTCGGCCACTTTCGAATCGAGCATCGCCTCATAAGGCCGCCACAGCGGCAGCCGCCAGACCGGATCGTTCTCGGCCGCGCCTGCGTTCGAAAGTTCACCCGCGAGCGCATCGTCGTCGGTGAAAAACGGCGGCACGTCCGGCCCCATGGCGACGCGCGCGGCGCCGGTAAGTGTCGCAAAATCGGCGATCAGCACCGGCTTTTCCTCATCGGCGAGCGCCAGCGTGTCGGCCAGAATTAGGCGGCCTTCGGCGTCGGTATTGCCGATCTCGACCGTGATGCCTTTGCGCGATTTGTAGATGTCGCGCGGCCGGAAGCTGGTGCCGGAGATGGAATTCTCTACCGCCGGGATGAGGACGCGCAGGCGCACTTTCAGTCCGCGCGACATGATCATGCGCGCGAGCGCAAGCGCAGTCGCCGCGCCGCCCATGTCCTTCTTCATGTTGAGCATGCCGGTGTCGTTCTTGATGTCGAGACCGCCGGTGTCAAAGCACACGCCTTTGCCTACCAGAGTGATCTTCGGATCGCTATTCTTGCCCCAGCTGAAATCGATCAGCCGTGGCGCGCGCGCCGAACCGGCGCCGACCGCATGCACCAGTGGGAAATCTTTCGCGAGCGCGTTACCCCTGGTGACATCGAAAGCGGCGCCGTGCTGCTCGGCAAGCTTGCGCGCCGCGGCCTCCAACTCGTCCGGGCCCATCTCATTGGACGGCGTGTTGATCAGGTCGCGGGCAAGCGTCACGCCATCGACGATGCGGCTGAGATCGTTGCCGTCGACGCTTTCAGGAAGGACTAGCTGCACATTGCGCGCCTCGGCCTTGCGGTAACGAGTGAACTGATAAGACCCGAGCGCCATGGCCAAAGCGGCAAGGCGCATGTCGTGCGGCGCATTGGCGAAACGATAAACGCCGGGCGGCAGCAGGCCGGCAAGCTGTCCGGGCCGGAACAGGTCCTTGACCGGCTCATCCACCGTTTCGATGCCGAACAACACGCCGGCCAGCTTTCCGTCGGCCGCCGGTACAATGAGATGCCGTCCCGGTTTGGGTTCGTATCCGGCGGCCCGCACAAAGACGTGTTCGCGGTCGTCGAGGATCTTGGTCGCCGCGTCGAAATTGTCCCGGTGGACGAACAGGATCGGAACCGATGGCGCCTCGCTGGCGCTCGCAAACATGGGGTGCATGGTCATTCCGCGGCGTCGCGCATGGACGGTTTCGGCGCATAGCCGTCGCGGGTCTGCGGCAGCTTCCAGCCGAGCATCTTGGACGCGACCAGCGTGCGCAGCACCTGCGCGGTGCCGCCGCCGATGGTGAACATGCGCACGTCGCGCGCCATGCGCTCAAGCGGCAGTTCGCGCGAATAGCCGCGGGCGCCGAAGAATTGCAGCGCGTCATTGACGATTTTGATCGCGGCTTCGGATGCAAAGATCTTCGCCTGCGCGGCTAGCATCGGATCGGGGAAGGCGCTGCCGTCAGGTCCGCGCGAGCGCGCGGCGGAATAAAGCATCAGACGCGAGGCGGTGAGTTGAGTCTGCATGTCGGCCAGCATCCATTGCAGGCCCTGGAATTCACCGATCGGGCGCCCGAACTGCTCTCGCGTCTTTGCCCACTCGACCGCGTGATCGAGCGCACCGGCGGCGATGCCCATGGCAACCGTACCCGCGCCGACGCGCTGGCTGTTATAGGCGTTCATCAGGTCGGCAAAGCCGCGGCGGAAACCGGACGGCGGCAGCACCGCCATGTTGGCTGGCACTTCGAGATTCTCGAACATCAGTTCGCCCTCCGGCATGCCGCGCAGGCCCATGGTCTGCTCGCGCCTGGTGACGCGCAGGCCTTTGTTGGCGTCATTGCGTACCGCAAGGAAGCCGCCGATGCCGAGGTCTTGCCCGCGCTCGTCGAACACGCGGGCAAAGATCAGATGCAGGCGCGAAACTCCGCCGCCGGTGATCCAGTGCTTGCGGCCGTTGATCACGTAGCGGTCGCCGTGCCGGTCGGCGCGCGTGGTCATGGCCAGCGCGTCGCTGCCGGCATCCGGTTCGGTGATGCAGATGGCGGGCTTGTCGCCCGCCAGAACAAGCTTGGCGGCAAGCTGCTTTTGCGCGTCATTGCCAAAGGCCATCACGGTGGAAATCGCACCCATATTGGTCTCGACCACGATGCGTGCGGTCACGGTGCAGGATTTCGCCATTTCCTCGATGACCAGCACTGCGTCGAGAAAAGACGCGTCCTTTCCGCCGAGAGCCTTTGGCATGGTCATGCCGAGGAAGTTGGCCTCTGCCAATGCCTTCACGATGTCCCAGGGGTACTGCTCGTCGCGGTCAATTGCCGCCGCGCGCGGGCGCACGATTTCTTGCGAAAAGGCGCGGGCGCGCGCTTGCAGCGCTAATTCTTCGTTGGAAAGGCCTAGGTCCATGTTGCCGACTTTAAACCGGATGCAGGGGCCAGTTTACAAGTTAACCACTCGTTAGGGTTAACGTTTTATTGCTCGGGAATGCCGCTGGAATGCCAGCCGTCGGAATCCCATGCGCCCTAGAACGGCCCGAGCCGCCCGTCTGTTTGCCTCGGCCGCCGTTGCAGCCGTGCTGGCCTTGTCGCTGGCCGGTTGCAAGACTTCGGGCGACGACACCACCGGCTCGATCGGATCGACCAGCGCGCCCACCAATCCGCGCAGCGAGGCTGAATGGCGGCGCTCGCTCGACGTCTGGGGCGCTCGCTACCGGAAAGACCCTGCCGAGCCGGAAGCCGCCATGAACTACGCCCGCGCCTTGCGTGCCACCGATCAGCGCGCGCAGGCAGTCGCCGTTCTCGAGCAGGCTGCGATCCGCAATCCGAAAAATATGGCGCTGCTTGGCGAATATGGCCGCGCGCTCGCCGAGGCCGGCAACTATGCCCAGGCTCTCGATGCACTCGGGCGCGCCCACACGCCCGACCAGCCCGATTGGCGTATCCTCAACGCGCAAGGCGCGGTACTCGATCAGATGGGCCGCAATGCCGAGGCGCAACGCTATTACTCGGCCGCGCTCAAGGTGGCGCCGGACGAACCTTCGGTTCTGTCCAATCTCGGTCTATCCTACGCGCTGACGAAAGACCTCAAACGCGCCGAGGTCACGCTGCGGCGCGCGGTGGCGCAGCCGAATGCCGACCCGAAAGCGCGGCAGAATCTCGCGCTGGTCATCGGCCTGCAGGGCCACTTCGCCGAGGCGGAGAAAATAGCTCGCGCCGATTTGCCGGAAGATGAGGCCGCCGCGAATGTCGACACGCTGCGGCAGATGCTCGCGCAGCAGAACGATTGGAAGAAAATGGGCCGGCGGCCTTACGTGCCCGCGCCCGACGCCGGCACCTGAACTTCCGGCAACTGCTTATTCCTGCTGAAAATGTGACGGTCTACTGCAGCGCCATGACCTTGATGGCGGCGGGTCCCAGAATGACCACGAACAGCACTGGCAGGAAGAACAGGATCATCGGCACGGTCAATTTCGGCGGCAGCCCGGCAGCCTTCTTCTCGGCTTCCGACATGCGCATGTCGCGATTTTCCTGCGCCATCACGCGCAGCATGCTCGCCAGCGGCGTGCCGTATTTTTCCGCCTGCTGTAAGGCCATGCAAACGGATTTGACGCCGTCCAGGTCGGTGCGCTTGGCAAGATTTTCGTAGGCTGTGCGGCGATCCGGCAGATAGGAAAGTTCAGCGGTGGTGAGGGTGAGCTCCTCGGCGAGCGCGATCGACTGGCTGCCGACCTGTTCGCTGACCTTGCGGAACCCCGCCTCGATCGACATGCCGGACTCAACGCAGATCAGCAGCAGGTCGAGCGTGTCGGGAAAGGCGCGTTTGATCGAGAGCTGCCGGCGCGCGATCCGATTCTTGAGGAACATCAGCGGCAGATGCATGCCGAGATATGCGGCGGCGATGCACAGGCCGAGCTTGACCATGGCCGGCTGGTTGAAATTGAGTACGACAAACAAATAGAACACCGCTGCCATGAAGGCCGCTACCGGCGTCACCATGCGGAAGAAGAGATAGGTGACGTAGGGCGCCTGGCCGCGGAAGCCGGCTTGCACCAGCTTGAGGCGGGCTTCTTCCTGCCCAACCCATTTGGTCAGGTTGAAGCGATCGACGACGGTCTGGACGTATTGCTTGGGAGATTGCCGCAGACTGACTTTCTGTTTTTCTTGCGACATGCGTTCGCGTTCGCGCGCACGAATCTTCTCGCGCTCGACCGCGACCGCCTTCATGCGCTGGGTGAGCGAATCGCCAAACGCATAGGGCATCGCGAGGGTCAGAATCGTCGCGGCCGCGGCGATGGCGGCAAACACCATCGTCAAAGTCTTGACATTGATCGCGTTGATCAGGATTTCGATCATCGGGTCTGCTTTGCCTGCCGCATGAGCTTATTTGGTCTGCTTAGAAGTCGAAGTTGATCATTTTCTTCATCACCAGCACGCCGCAGGACATCCAGAAGGCGGAGCCCGCCAGCATCAAGTGCCCCATCGGCTCGGTGAACAGCAGCGTGATGTAGACCGGACTGGTGATATAAACGAGCGTCATCACCGCGATCGGAAGGGCGCCAATGATGGAGGCTGAGGCTTTCGCCTCCTGCGACATAGCCTGGATCTTGGCCTTCATTTTCTTGCGGTCGCGCAGAACGCGCGAAAGATTGCCTAGCGCTTCCGAAAGATTGCCGCCGGCTTTCTGCTGGATCGAGATGACGATGCCGAAGAAATTCGCTTCCGGTACCGGCATGCTCTGGTACAACTTTCCGCACGCTTCGCCCAGCGGTATGCCGATCGCCTGGGTCTCGACGATGGCGCGGAATTCAGACCGCACCGGCTCGGGCGAATCGATCGTGATCATCTTCAAACAATCGAGCAGCGGCAGTCCGGCTTTGACGCCGCGCACGATGACATCGACGGCATCCGGAAACCCGTTGAGAAATTTGTTCTCGCGGCGCTTCTTGAGGTATCTCAGCAGCCAAAACGGCACGCCGAATGCGCCGGCAAAGCCCATCCCGGCGGCGGTGAGCATACCGGCGCCGCTGAACAGCCCGAGTATGAACATCGCCCAGCCGATACAGCCCGAGACGATGAAAAACTTGTTTTTCGACCACGATAGGCCCGCTTGCGCGATCCGCACCGAAAGCGGGATACGTTTGTCCTTCTTGCGGCGTTCTTCGAATTCCTTGAGCGAGGTTTCGACGATGTCGCGGCGGGACTTGGGCGCGCCGCGCGCGCTGCGCACCACGGTTTCGGGCTTGGCGACGTTGGCGATGCGTTGCTCGGTTTTGCGCGCGCCGGACAAGATCGGGTAGATGAATACCCAGGCCACTCCGCCGACGCCGAGGGTAGCCAGAAAAAATATGGCAAGTGTGTCCATGGGCTGCCGCTCAGCCTTGCATGGCGACGTTGGCGGCTTCGGCGGCGTCGAGCGCCGCAGCCAGTCGCTTTTCCTCGCCGTAGTAGCGGGCGCGATCCCAGAACCGCGGCCGGCCGATGCCGGTCGAGCGGTGACGGCCGAGGATGTTGCCCTTGGCGTCTTCGCCGGTCATGTCGTAGATGAACAGATCCTGCGTGATGAGCACATCGCCTTCCATTCCCATCACCTCGGTGATGTGGGTGATTTTGCGCGAGCCGTCGCGCAAGCGTGCGGCCTGGATCACCACGTCGACCGAGGCGGCGATCATTTCGCGGATGGTGCGGGACGGCAGCGAAAAGCCGCCCATGGTGATCATCGATTCCAGTCGGCCGAGCGCTTCGCGCGGATTGTTGGCATGCAGCGTGCCCATCGAACCGTCATGACCGGTGTTCATGGCCTGCAACAAGTCGAAGGCCTCCGGTCCGCGGACTTCGCCGACGATGATACGTTCAGGCCGCATGCGCAGGCAGTTGCGCACCAGATCGCGCATGGTGACCTGGCCCTCGCCCTCAAGATTGGGAGGCCGCGTCTCCAAGCGCACTACGTGCGGCTGCTGGAGCTGCAATTCGGCCGCGTCTTCGCAGGTGATGATACGCTCGTCGTCATCGATGAACTGAGTGAGACAGTTGAGCAGCGTGGTCTTGCCGGAACCGGTGCCGCCGGACACCAGGCAGTTCACCCGGCTGCGGCCGATGATGCGCAGGATTTCCGAGCCTTGTTCCGTGATGGTGCCGAACTTGACCAGCTGATCGAGGGTCAGCTTGTCTTTTTTGAATTTGCGGATGGTGAGCGCGGGGCCGTCAATCGCCAGCGGCGGTACGATTGCGTTGACGCGCGAGCCATCCGGCAAGCGCGCGTCGCATATCGGAGAGGATTCATCGACACGGCGGCCGATCTGGCTGACGATGCGTTGACAGATATTTAGCAGCTGCTGGTTGTCCCGGAAGCGGATGCCGGTCTTTTGAATTTTGCCTTTGACTTCGATGTAGACCGTGCCGGAACCGTTGACCATGATGTCGGAAATGTCGTCGCGCGAGAGCAGCGGTTCGAGCGGGCCGAAGCCGAGCACGTCGTTGCAGATATCGTCGAGCAGCTCTTCCTGCTCGGCGATCGACATCACGATGTTCTTGATCGAGATGATTTCGTTGACGATGTCGCGGATTTCCTCGCGCGCCGAATCGGCGTCGAGCCGCGCGAGCTGGGCGAGATCGATCGCTTCGATCAAAGCGCCGAAGATGGTGCCTTTGACCTCGTAATAGGTCTCCGAGCGGCGCGAGTCGATTGACGATGGCACGGTATTGATCGGCGAGGCGGTTCGGCTGGGCACTGGAGCTGATACCAGCGGCGCGCCGAGCCCGTCGGAGGGAAATGGCGTGCGGCCGGTTTCCATCTGGGCGCCGGCACCGGGCTTCGGCGCTTCGGCCGGCTGCGCCGACGGCGCAGCCGCGGGCGCGGCCGCCGCCGGCCGCATGGGCGCCGGAGCGAGAGCTTCAGATGTTCCGCTACGCTTACCGAACACGATTATCTCCGAACAGTTGCTAGCCTGCCCTGCCCATCAGCTTGGAAAACAGCGGCGAGAGCATTCCGCCACGCGAGCGCTTCGCCTCGGCGCGACCGGTCAATGCCTGGGCCAATTGCAGGAACATCTCCGCGGTTTTATGGCCCGAGGAGACCTCGGCGATCATCTGGCCGTTGTTGGCGGCGGTGCCGAATATCTGCGGCTCGAACGGGATGACGACCAGCGGTTTGTCTTCCAGCGCCTTGGCGAAGTCGGCCGGTGTGATCTCCGGACGCTTCGGAACGCCGACCTGGTTGAGGCAGTAGTAGGGACGATGATCGTTCGGCCGCGCGGCGCGCAGGTGATCGACCATGTTCTTGGCGTTGCGCAAATTGGCGAGGTCGGGACCGGCCACCACCAGGATGTCGTCGGCGCTCACCAGCACGCGCTTGGTCCATCCCGACCATTGGTGCGGAACATCGAGCACGACGCAGGGGATCGAGCTGCGCAGCGAATTGAGAATCGAATCGAAGGCCTCGACACCGAAGTCATAAACCCGATCGAGCGTTGCCGGCGCGGCCAGCAAGCTCAGGTGGTCGGTGCATTTCGACAACAGGCGATCGATGAACGCGGTGTCGATGCGGTCGGGCGAAAACACTGCATCGGCGATGCCTTGCGGCGGATCCTGGTTGTAATCGAGGCCGGCTGTGCCGAAGGCAAGATCGAGATCGGTTACCACCGAATTGAGCGCGAGCTCGCGCGCAATCGCCCAAGCGACGTTGTGTGCCACGGTGGAAGCGCCGACGCCGCCTTTGGCGCCGACGACGGCGATGATTCGGCCGACCGGCTTGGCGTCCGGCGTCGTGAATAGCCCGCAGATGGCGCGCACGATGTCGATGGTGCCAACCGGCGCGATCATGTAATCGCTCACGCCGCGCCGCGTCAGCTCGCGATAGAGCGTGACGTCGTTGATGCGGCCGACCACGATTACCCGGGTGCCGGCATCGCAGACCTCGGCGAGTTGATCGAGCCGGCCCAGGATGTCGTTGCTGCGGTTTTCCGTCTCGAGCAAGATCACGTTCGGTGTAGGCGAATTGCGATAGGCCTCGACGGCGGCGGTGGCGCCGCCCATCTGGATTTTCAAATGCGCTTTGGCCAGCCGACGGTCTTCGCCGGCCGCTTGCACGGCGGCGGCGGTTTCAACCGTGTCGCAGAAGGCCTGGACCGAGACGCGGGGCGCCGGCGCGATATGTTCGTCGTCGGCGGTCTCTGCTGGCGCCGCCGGCTTCGACTGGTCTTCGGCGACCGCAACTTGCTGAGCGTGTTTTATCATTTGCCAAGATCGCTGATTTTGCCGGCCTGATAGCCAGCATAGGTGCCGGATGGGTTTTCACCCTTGCGGAAATGGTCGATGACGGCCGAGCGGCGCGAGGGAGAGCCAGGGCCATCGCCACGCGGCTGCACCAGGTCGGCGGGATTGTCCACCATCGCTGCCATATTGCGCTGGGTGGCGCAGCCGAGATTCCAGTACGGGCGATTATCGAGATAGGAGGGGTCTGTCGTCGGACCAAGGTCGTTCGGCCACAGGCCGCACGGACCGGCTTCGGCGGTCAGCTTCGAATAATTGAGTTTGATGCTTGCCAGGGACGCGCTCGACGGCTGGTAGTTGCGCAGATAAACCGCGTTCTGCGGGACTCCGGAAGCGGCTAATATGGAATGGATTTCCCGCAACGAATTGGCGGCGGCGCGATCGGTCGGCCCGCCATGCGGCACATTGATGATGATGCCGCTGGTCGCTTCGCGTTTCCATATCTGCGCAAATGCCATCACGTCGGCGCGCTGGGTTGGGCTGAGCCCGCCGCGATTGTTGCCGAGGAAGATCTCGACGGTGCGATCACCTTCCTTCAACGTGATCGGATGGCGCTGGCGATAGTCGTCGGGGTATTCGCGCTGCGCCTCGCGCTGCTGATAGCAGCCGGCCAGCAGGGCGGCGAGACCGCCGACCGCCAAAAGACGTAGCGCCGCCTGGGCGCTGCGTCCGACGATCGCCGTGTGGAGTACTGTCATCGATGATCTCCTGATCCCGCTACTCAATCGAGGATGAATCCGTATTTGCCGTTATACGTGCGCGGCTGATTGCTCGGACCGGCCACGCCGTAGATGCGGTTGAGGCGGCCGAGCAGAACCGTCGACGGATCGTTCGGATCCGAGAACCCGTCATCCGGCCGCGACAACTGCTTCTGCGACACCGCGCGCACGATGTAGGGCGTCACGATGATCATGAGCTCGGTCTGGTTGTTGATGTAGTCGCGGCTCTTGAATAGCGCGCCGAGGATCGGAAGCTGCAAGAGACCCGGGATGCCGTTGATCTGCTGCTTGGTCTGCTCCTGGATCATGCCGGCCATCCCGAGCGAGCCGCCGGACGGAATTTCAACCGTGGTCTCGGCGCGGCGGGTGGTGATCGAGGGAATGGTCAGCGATTGGTTCGAGCCGGGGACCTGCAGCGTGATGGCGTTTTGCTGCGAGAGGTCGGACACCTCGGTCATGACCTTCAGGCTGATGCGGCCTTCCGACAGGACCACCGGGGTAAACACCAGGCTCACACCGAATTTCTTGAAGTCGATCTGCGACTGACAGACCGGCGGCGATTTGGTGGTGTCGCACGACAATCCGTTCGGGATGGGGAATTCGCCACCCGCCACGAAGGTTGCCGTCTCGCCGGAAATGGCGGTCAAGCTCGGCTCGGCGAGTGTGCGAATCACGCCGGCGCGTTCCATCGCCTGCACCGTGGCGCTGATGCGCGGCAACTTCAACGGGTTGATGGTGGCCGTCGCGGCCGATGTGCTCAATGCTTGACCGCTGGCCGAAAACGGGTTGCTGGTGTTGAAATTGACAATGCTGCCGCCGCCAAGGATGCCAAACGTGCCACTCAGATCGACGCCAAGCTGCTTGATCACGTCACGACGCACCTCGGAGACTTGCACCTTGAGCATGACCTGGTCGCGCCCGCTCAAGGTGATGCCATTGACGACCCTGGCCGCATCGCCGGCCAGTCTCGTAGCGAGATCAAACGCTTGCTGCGATTCGGCGGGGCTCGACGCTGTGCCGGAAAGCATGATGCCGTCGCCGACGCCTTCGATGCGGATATCGGAATTCGGCATGCTCTGCCTGAGCGCGGCGCGCACGCCGTTGAGGTCGCGCGTGACCGCGATGTCGAAGCCGGCGATCTGCTTGCCGTCGGCGTCGAAGAAGAAGATGTTGGTCTGTCCGATCGCGACGCCAATCATGTAGACGCGGCGGGAGGTGCGGATCACCGCGTTGGCGATCTTGGGGTCCGCGACCAGCACGTCCTTGATGTCGGCCGGCAAGTCGATGGCGACTGACTTGCCAATTCCGAGCGGAATGAACCGCGAGGTTCCCTCGCTTGCCGCCACCTGGATCACCGGCACCTGTCCTGGATCGGCAGCGGTTGCCGGCACCATCGGCGCCAGTCCGGCGCTGACGATCAGTGCCGCCAATAAGGCAGTGCGGATCAAATTCTTTGTTGCCATGTCCCCTGCGTCCCCTCGATCGGTCATCGCGGTGTCGTTGTCGTGCCCACGCCAAAACGGATGATGTTCACGCTACCGCGGCGTGTGTCGGTCTTGCCCTCGTCGTCTTTGTCGCCGCCCGCATCGGTGATGCTGCGGAGCGCCAGCGACAGCGTGCCGAGTGTCTGCGAAAGCGCCAGCGTTTCGGACTGACCCGGCGAAAGCTCGAGCGTCGCGGTCTTGCCGACGACGACCTTCAGTCCGCCGCTTTTTTCCTCGACGGCCTGGTCGATCGCCAGAACACGTATATTGCTGAGAATGATTTCGCTGGTGCGCACCTCGGTGCCGCTGGCTTTCTCCGCCTCGCGGTCACGGCGCGACAGAATGACGTCCACGTGATCGTTCGGCAGGATGAACCCGCCGGCGCCGGTTTCGGGCGAAATCTGCGTGGAAATGGCGCGCATGCCGCTCGGCAGGATCGCGGCCATGAACCCGGAGCCCTTGGCATTCACCAGTTTTGCTTCGCGGATTGGCTCGCCCGCCACGTAGGGCACCCGCGCGATGTGGCCGGCGAGAATCTCGATGGCGTCGGGTCGCTCGGTCTTGCGGATGAAATTTCCAGTCGCCGCGCTCATCGGCCACGGCTGCCACTGGATGTCGCCGGGCGAAACCGCTTGACCCATCGCAATGTCGGATCTGGCCACCAGAACATCGATGGTATCGTTCCTGACAATGACCTCCGGCTTGACTACCTCCGGAGGCTTTTCGGAACGGCCAGCCAACATGGCGGCAACGCCACCCGCTGCGATGGCGACTGTCAGCACTACGATACGCGCGGCTTTCATACGCTCACTCTCTACGTGACAAGCGACTGGCTCGGCCGCCCAAAGCACATGGCGGCCGATGCGACCGCTTGCGACGGATTTGAGCAGCGAAAGGTCAAGGTATGGTTAAGCAGCGGTGTCTAAATCGAGTTAATATTTTCTTGCGACGCGGTTTTCTTTTATTTTGCCCGGTCTTTTCCGAAAATCGCCGGCCACTTTTCGCAATCACGCGCGTTGCGCATAAAATTCAAACGCCGATCGCGGGCATCCAGCCGGTTTTCGGATAGACGGCGAGGGCGGCGGCTGCGAGCGCGATGCCGTAAGGTATTCCGCCGCCGGTTTCATGCAGGCGAAGAATCCAGGGCTGGCGGGCCAGCGCGCCGGGCAGCGGCAACTTGCGAAACTGAATCAGCATCAATGTCAGTGCGCCGCCAAATAGCGACGCGTAGGTCAGATAGTCGAGCAGATAGTCGAATCCGAACCAAAGTGCGGTGGCCGCGGCGAGCTTGGCGTCGCCGCCGCCGATCCAGCCTTGCGAAAAGAAGCCGAACGCGATCACCAGTACCAGCGCACCGGCGGCCAGGTGCATGCCGAAGGCCGGTAAGCTCATCCCAATGATGAGGGTTAGCAGGAAGAAACCAACGGTCAGCGCCAGCGAAAGCCGGTTCGAGATGGTCATCGTGAAAAGATCGCTCGATGCGGCGAAGGCCATCAGGGCGGGGAATAACAGGAGCCTGATTGTATCCGTCAGCATGATCGGTGATCCCTGAGCGCCTGGAAACGCCGCGCGGTGCCAGATTACGCCGTGCAAGCTTGCGGTTCGGTTAGCGCGCGAAATCTTTATGGGCCGTAAAGCCAAGCCAAAATGTTCCAACCCAAACGCAAAAGGCTCCGGCAAGTGGCCGGAGCCTTTGTTTTTGTTTACGGCTAGCTCGAATTACTTGAGCTGGCTCGAGATGCTCGAGAACTTGGCGTTCAACGAGGTGCCGAGGCCGTTCACGACCGCGATGATCGCGACCGAAATGCCAGCAGCAATGAGGCCGTACTCGATCGCGGTGGCGCCCGAGTTGTCCTTAACGAAACGCACGAAGAGGTTCTTCATTTTTAGCTCCATGATCCACACGTGGCTGTCTGAGCGGTCCAGATGACCGGATTACTTCCGGCTCGGCTGAACCATTTGCGGAACCTACCAGCGAGGTCTTGCATACGAGTTAATTGCATTGAAGAAACATAGGGCAATTCGATGTATATAGATCGTAGTTAACAAGTTATAACTGGAGAATATCAGAGTTAATGAATTATTTAACCGATAAATACTGAAGATATCGACCCGCTATGCCAACGAATACACTAATTTTTGTTTCAGTCCAGCAGTATTGCCTGCAGACCACCCTGGCCGGACTGCTTTAGCTGTCCCCGCCAATACTTCGCACCGCGCTAGTCTTGCGACGTCTGTTGATCGCGGAACCCACAGGTGCGCCTGCTGAAACCTCGTGAATGCGTGGTCTTCACCGCTCCTTCACCGCACTTTAACGGCTTCGGGCCGATACCGGCGCGACCGATTTCCCGCGAAAGTCAGGGCTAGGCCATGCTCATCGAATTTCTTGCCGTCATTCAAGTCGCCGGTCAGACCGTTCTCAAGATCATCCCGATATCCATCGCCCTTGGCATCGTGTTCGCGGTTCTGACCCATTGGCAGGCCTGTAACCCCGGACACCCCTGGTGGAGAAAGCGCGAGATCGTCACCGATGTCTGCTACTGGTTCCTGATACCGCTGGCGGCGCGCTTCGTGCGGATCGGCCTGATGGTGATGGGCGCAGCCTACATCTACAACATTCACGGCGCCGACGAGTTGATCAAATTCTACGACGACGGATTCGGGCCGCTTGCTGCCATGCCGCTTTGGGCGCAAGCGCTCACTTTCGTGGTGGTATCGGATTTCCTGACCTACTGGTTCCACCGCCTCTATCACGGGGCCAACCTATGGAAATACCACGCGGTGCATCATTCCTCAGAAGATCTCGACTGGATTTCGGCGGCGCGCTTTCACCCGGTCAACATCTTCTTCGGCACTGTTTTGGTCGATGTGGCGCTGTTGCTCGCCGGTATTTCGCCGAATGTCATGCTGTGGGTCGGGCCGTTTACCACCGCCACTTCCGCGCTGGTGCACGCCAATCTGAACTGGACGTTCGGCCCGTTCAAATACGTCATGGCAAGCCCGGTCTTTCATCGCTGGCATCACACCGCCGCCGATCGTGGCGGCTCCAAGAATTTCGCCGGCACGTTTCCGATCTGGGATCTGATGTTTGGCACGTTCTATATGCCGGAAAACGAGTTGCCGGATGCCTATGGCATCGACGACCAGAGCTTCCCGGAAAGCTTCGGCGCCCAGATGCTTTACCCCTTCCAGCGCTAGGCGAGCGCGCGCAAGGACGTGCTATTCGCACTTCTTTCACCTATTTGCAGTCAACTCGACTGGCGTTTAAGCGCGCCCGCCCTGTTGTGGCAGGCTTTGTTGCGTATGTGTAGCGTTGGAGAGTACCAATGTCGGCAGTTGTGCGTCGCAGGCGATTGCTTGGTCTATGGGCCTGGACAATCATATTCGCGGCTACTCTCGGCGGTCCCTCGCAAGCCGAATCCGTAACGGTCAATGTCGACGAAGCGCGGCTCCTCAAGCTGCCCGATCGGGTTGCCACCATCGTCATCGGAAACCCGTTGATCGCCGATGCCGCGCTGCAGGCCGGCGGCATGCTGGTGATCACCGGCAAGGGTTACGGCGTCACCAATCTGCTCGCGCTCGACCGCGCTGGAAAAGTCATCATGGACAAGACCGTGCAGGTGATCGGAGCCGGCGGTGGCGACGTGGTCGTCGTCTACAAGGGAATCGAACGCGAAACCTATAGCTGCACGCCGGAATGTGCCCCGCGCATCACGCTCGGCGATTCCGCGCCGTATTTCACCTCCGTTCTGACGCAGTCCGGCGCCCGCTCGAATGGTGCGCAGGCCCCGAGCGGAGCGAAATAAGTCGCGACGCCTGTAATTGCCGAGCTTTCCGCGCGGTGGCTGAGAACAGGGTTACCGATTGCTTAACCCAATTGCCGTGGAACACAGCAATGCGCGCAACAATTCGAAAATACGCGTCTGGTAGTGTCTCGGCACCTGTCAGGAATAGAGACGGTTGCCATGTTTGACGCTACCCGCGATAAAATCGATCAACTGCGCCGGCTCGTGCCGGGACGCATCGCGCGCCGTTTCGTGCGTCAACAAGACGGCGCCGCTGCCGTCGAGTTTGCGCTGGTCGCCGCGCCATTTCTAGCACTGACCTTCGCCATATTGGAGACGGCGTTCGTGTTTTTTGCCGGCCAGACGCTGGAAGCTGCCGCCGCCGATTCCGCCCGGTTGATCATGACCGGCCAGGCGCAGACGAACGGGTACAGCCAGCAAAATTACAAAGATCAGGTGTGTGCCCGCGTCGCCGGATTGTTCGACTGCGCGGGCGGCGTCTATGTCAGCGTCAAAAGCTATTCCAGTTTCACCTCGATCAGCACCGCTACCCCGGTCACCAATGGTGTGCTCGATACCTCGAACATGCCCTATACACCCGGCGGGCCGGGCTGCATCGTCGTCGTGTCGCTTTATTACCAGTGGCCGGTCATCGTCTCGATGTTCAGCGACAATCTTTCCAATCTGAACGGCAGCAAACGTCTGCTGGTGGCGACGTCGGTCTTCCGTAACGAGCCTTACGGGGGGAGCAACGCATGCTCGTAACTTCTCTTTTGCAACGGGGTTTGCGAATTGCGCGCGACCAGAGCGGCGTCTCGGCGGTCGAATTCGCGCTGATCGCACCCATGATGATCGGGCTTTATCTCGGCTGCGCCGAGGTCTCCGACGGCGTGGGCGCGGACCGCAAGGTCAGCCTGATCTCGGCCACGCTCGCCAACCTGTCGGCGCAGGTCACGACCATCAGCGCGTCCGACATGACCAATATTTTCGACGCCTCGACCGCGATCATCTCGCCCTATAACGCCAGCAAGCTGAAGATGACGGTGTCGTGCATCGTGATCGATGCAAGCAGGGTCGCGAAAGTGAAATGGAGCGCCACGAGAAACGGCACGGCACAGCCGATCGGGGTCTACACATTCACCAGCACCAATTCGGCGCTTGCGGTGGCAAACAGCACGCTGATCCTGAGCGAGGCGAGCTACGACTACAAGCCCACCGTCGGTTACACCATCACCGGTACGCTCACGTTGTCGGACAAGATGTTCATGAGCCCGCGCATTACGGCGCCGACCTACGGCGCCACCGCCTGCTCTTGATCACGCGATAGGCAGCGCAGTCGTCGACTTGATCCGCTCCATCGCGAAGCGCGAAGTGACGTTCTTCAACGGCACCGTGGCGATCAGCTTCTTGTAGAAGCCGTCATAGCCCTGGATGTCGGACACAACCACGCGCAGCATGTAGTCGACGTCGCCGGCCATGCGGTAGAACTCCATCACCTCCGGCATCGCGCCCACCACCTCGGCGAAATGCGACAGCCATTCCTGCGAATGGTCGCCGGTCTCGATCGACACGAACACCGTGATGCCGAGGCCGACTTTGTCCGGGTCGATCAGCGCAACTCGACGCATGATCACACCGTCGGCTTCCAGCCGCTGCATGCGCTTCCAGCAGGGCGTCGACGACAGACCCACGCGCTGGCCGATTTCGGCGACCGACAGCGAGGCGTCCTGTTGGACCACGGCGAGAATTTTCCGGTCGATGGCATCCATTCTACGTTCCTTCAAAACTTAGAATCGTCGGCCTGCGGATGGCGAAAAACTTAGAATTATTTTCTTATTTCAAGCAGCCATCTGTCTCTAACGAGAAAAATATTCTATTTCAAGCCTAATTTCTCGCCGCTTCACGCGATCGATTGCGACCGAACCCTGCCCATGAGAAAACTATTCGCTTCCATTCCCTTGTGCCGGCTCGCCATTGGCGTCGCGCTGGCTTTGGCGCTCGCCATGGTCACGCCCGTTGCCGCTGCCGACGGGCAGCCGCTGGTGAGCGTGGATTGGCTCAACGGTCATCTGCGCGATTCAAATTTGACGGTGCTCGATATTCGCTCGGCCATCGATGGCGGTGGCGCGGCTGCCTACGAGGCCGCGCATATTCCGGGCAGTGTCCACAGCGACTACGACAAGTCCGGCTGGCGGGTGACCCGCGGCAATGTGCCGTTCATGGTGCCGACGACGGCCGAGCTTGAAAAGCTGATCGGCGACCTCGGCATCGACGAAGATACGCAAGTGGTCGTGGTGCCCGCTGGCGTCAACGTGCTCGATTTCGGCTCGGCCGCGCGCACCTATTGGACGCTGAAATATGCCGGGGTGAGAAATCTTTCCATTCTCGACGGCGGTGTCGCGGCCTGGACCAAGGCCGGCTTGCCGGTCGAACGCGGCGTAACGGCGCCGTCGCCCAAAATCTTCACTGCCACCATCGACCCGAGCGTGCGCGCGGAGGTGACCGACGTCGAGAAGATCGAGGCCTCGGGCGGCGCCACACTGATCGATGCGCGACCCGGAACATTCTTCACAGGCAAGGAGAAGGCGCCGAATGCTGGCGCCTATGGCCATATTCCCGGCGCGCTTAGCCTCGATAGCGGCGAGTTCTATGACGACAAGACCAACCGGCTGAAGCCGAAAGATCAGCTTGCGAAAATCGCGTCGCGCGTGCCGGCCGGCCCGGCGGTGAGCTATTGCAACACCGGCCACTGGGCGGCGACCGACTGGTTCGTATTGCACGAACTGCTGGGTCGCCCGGCCCGGCTCTATGCCGGCTCGATGGTGGAATGGACGGCCGATCCGCATCGCCCAGTTGAGTCGGCGCGCACCAAGTGGGATGATTTGAAAAAGAAGCTCGGTTTGGGCTCCTGATCATCTCAACAAGGCGACTTCAATGACGAGCGCTACAATGACAGCGCCGAAAGCGGGCGCCGCGATCGGCATCGACCGGCTGTTCCTTGCGCTTGCGCTTTTTGCGACAGTGATTCTAGTCGCGCTGGTGCTGCTCGACGGCCAACCCGCCTCGGCGGCGCTGATCCTGGGCGGTTTCGGGCTCGGCGTCGCCTTTCTGAAAGCGGAGTTCAGCTACACCGCCTCCTGGCGGCGTTTTTTGACGAGCGGAGAGGCAGGTGGCCTGCTTGGCGGTCTGATCGTGATTGCCATCGCCGCGCTGGTGGTCGTGCCAATGGCGGCGCTGCGGCCGGATTTCGGCGGCGCTATCGCGCCGCTCGGCCCCTCGCTGCTGATCGGCGCCTGCGTGTTCGGCATCGGCATGCAACTCGCCAATGGCTGCGGCTCCGGCACGCTCTACACCGCAGGCGGCGGGTCGGGCCGTATGCTGGTTGCGCTGTTCTGGTTCGTGGTGGGCAGCGTATTCGGCAGCCTGTCGCTGCCATCTTTCCTGGCGTTCGGCGGTATCGATCCGATCCTGGCGTCGGATTATCTCGGCGCCTGGGGCGGGCTGGCGGCGACGCTACTGAGCATCGCGCTCGCTGCCGCGCTGATTGTCGCAATCGCCAAGCGGCGCGGCGCCAACTTCATGCCCTCGCGAAATTATGTGATCGGCGGCATCGCGATCGGGCTGCTGTGCGTCGCGGTCTTCCTCGCCGGCGGCCACCCTTGGAGCGTGACCTTCGGCTACACGTTGTGGGGCGCCAAGGCCGCGAGCGCATTTGGCATTGATTTCTCGCAAGCGCCGTTCTGGCAGTGGCCCGGCCCCAAGCGCGCACTCGCCGAATCCGTTCTTTCCGACACTTCGAGCCTCACTGACTTTGGCATGCTGCTCGGCGCCATGGCGGCGGCCGCCGCGAGCGCGCCATTTGCACGCAACACCTGGCCCGCCGCGAAATCTCTGCTGGCCGCGGCCCTCGGCGGTTTGCTGATGGGTTGGGGCGCGCGGCTTGGCTTTGGCTGCAACATCGGCGCCTTTGTCGGCGGCGTCGCCTCCGGCTCGCTGCACGGCTGGGTCTGGTTCCTCGCCGCGCTTCCCGGCTGCCTGATCGGTATCAGATTGCGGCCGCTGTTCGGCCTGTCGCGCGAGTAAACCAATGCGAACAGTTTACATCTTCGTTGTTGTGCTCGGACTGGTCACTGTTGTTGGCAGCCACCTTGCGAGCCCGTCGAGCGGCCGCGCGGTCTCGCCGGAGGATTTCGCCGGCGCCTGCGCGCCCTGCGGCGCGCCCTGTCCGTCGAAGAAATAGATCACTGCCGCTTCAAAAATTCCTCGACCTCGGATCGGCGCGGAGCGCCCGAGGCGCCGCCGAACTTCGTGCATTTGAGCGCGGCGGTGGCGCTGGCAAAGCGCATGGCGTCGAGCAACTCGCGTCCTTCCGCCAGCGCCAGCGTAAACGCGCCATGGAAGGCATCGCCAGCAGCAAGCGAATCGATCGCCGTCACCTTGAATGCTGGCATGTGGCGCATATTGCCTTGCTCGAGCCAATAGATGCCTTCAGGCCCATCGGTGATGGCGAGAAATCCGGAGACGTGTTTGGACAGGCACTTCAGTCCTTCACCGTAGTCGTCGACGCCCGTGGTGCCGCGTAGCGCCTCCGCCGAGGAAATCACGTGGGTGCCGAGCGCCAGCAGCGGGTCGTCGATTTTGGTCGCCAGATCGAGGTCGATCACGACCGGAATTGCGCGCGCATGTGCCGCCCGGCAAACCGCCGTGACAAAATCGGGGAATCGGTTGTCGACGAGCACCGCGTCCACATCGAACACCAACTCCGCGGCATCCACCGGCAACACCCCGCCGAGCCCGACGCCGCGGCGCGTGGCGATGGTCTTTTCGCCGCTGGCGTCGAGCAGGATCAGCGACACCGAGGCGGTGCCGCCGTCGACGCGCACCGCGCCGCTGCAATCGATACCCTCTGCATCCAAGTCGGTGACGATGCGATTGCTGACAGGATCGCCAGGGCCGCCGAGGGGGCCCGCAAAGGCCACGCGCCCGCCCAGCCGCGCGATGGCGACCGCGGCATTGGCGGCGCAGCCGCCGCCGGTGATGATGAACTCGGAGGCATGAACCTTGGCGCCGGGGGTGGGGAAATTTTCCACGCGCATCACGATGTCCTGCACCGCGATGCCGGAGCACAGGATTTTCGGGGTATTCTGTCCCGGCGCGCGTTCAGTCAAAGCCAATCTCGTTCTCCACCCAGGCGCGGATGATGTGATGCGCGATCGCCACGGGCGGCGGCGTGGTCAAGCCGCCCGGGTGCTTGCGCATCAGCATGGACACGATCTCATCCTTGCTAAACCAGCGGGCGTCCTCAAGTTCCTCGCGATCCACCACAATCTCGCAGCTGAGCGCTTCGGCGTGGCAGCCGATCATCAGCGAGGTGGGAAACGGCCATGGTTGCGAGCGGAAATACACCACGCGTCCGCAGGTAATCCCGGCTTCTTCCTTGGTTTCCCGGTGCACCGCATCCTCGATTGCCTCGCCCGGCTCGACAAAGCCGGCCAGACACGACCACATGGTCGGCACGAAACGCGGGGAGCGGCCCAGCAGACAACGTTCGCCGTCGATCGCCAGCATGATCACCACCGGATCGGTGCGCGGGAAATGCTCCGCCTTGCAGTTCGGACAGTCGCGTTTCCAGCCGCCCTGCACGAGGCGTGTCGGTGTGCCGCAATTCGGGCAAAAGCGATGACGAATGTGCCAGTGCAACACCGCCTTGGCTTCGGCGATCGGCGGCAAGTGGTCGGCATCGACCAGACCTTGCACCGCGATCGAACGCAGATCGGTCACCAGCAATTCGTCGCGCGTCTTCAATGCTTCGGCGGCGGCCTGCTTGATGCCAAAGCCAAAGCGGCCGGTGCCATCGAGGTGACCGAGGAAGACGGTCTCGGTCGAAGGCGCCAGCGCGCGGGCCTGGTCCATCGTGAACAATGGATCGTTAAGGGCCGCGCCCTTTTTCATGACAATAAGATCGCCTCCGATCACATAGGCGCCGGCGCGGTGGTCGCCGGCAAAGGCCGCGAGCGCGGCCTCGTCGGCGCGCCGCTCGGCGGCGCGCTCGATGCGGCTGTCGGTATATCCGAGGCGGGGTTTCGGGCCGAGATCGGGACGAGGGAGCATGCGACGCGAAATTCGCACGCCCACGTGCGCGGCGCAACTCGCGATGAATTATTCAGCGGCGTCCGGCTGCGGCCGCGGATACATGGTCGAGCGCAATTCCGGCCGCTGCCACTACGGTTCCAAAACGCCCTGCTTGGCGGCGTAACTTTATGAGGAGGTGACGCCGTCGGTGCTGGCGCGCATTTGGCGCGCGCACTCGAGGCTGACATCCACCACAAACATGCCGGCGGCGGTGCGCTCGAACACTATCTCCTCCGGCGCGGCCACCATGGCCAGCCCGCGCTCGGCACGACTGAACAGATTCAGTGTGGTCACCAAGATGGCCAGGTTCTCGATCGCGCGCGACCAGATCAGGTTGCGCCAGATCGCCCACAATTTGTCCGGAAAGCAGACGAAGTCGGCGCCGTCCGCCTTGGCGTGAGCAATGAAGTTCACGGCGTCGTCGACGTTCTTTTCAACTTCGCCGATCGGGTTGGCGATCGGTTGCACGACGGCGATGCCGAAGGTCATGGACGGCTCCGGTTAATGTCTGCCGAGCCTAATCTTGAACGGGTTTGATTTGAAGCCCGCGCCGGAGCGCGCCGATCAGACCGTCGCGGGCGGTCGGGTTGTATGCGGCCGGCGGGGCTGCGCCCCACACCGGCTTCGGCCAGGCCGCATCGCTAACAAAGCGTGCAATCACATGCACGTGCAATTGCGCGACCATATTGCCGAGCGCGGCGATGTTGAGCTTCTCGCATGCTGTCGCGGCCTTGAGCGCGCGCCCCGCCGCGGCGATCTCGGCCATGAGCTGAACTTGCTCGTCCGTGTCGAGATCGATGATCTCGCTGAGGCCGACCCGCCTTGGCACCAGGATCAGCCAAGGATAGTTGGCGTCGTTCATCAGCAGCACTCGTGAAAGCGCGAGGTCGCCGACTGGCACGGTATCCTTCGCCAGTTGCGGGTGCAGCGTGAAGCCTGCGATCATCGGCGCTCCTTGAACTTATCCGGCGCCGGCGGAGACTAATGGTCGCAGCCGACTTTCTCGCGATAGGGCTTCCCATGCGCCTTCGTCAATTGCCATGCCGTTTAGATCGGCGTCAGGTCATTTTCGCGGTGATTGCCACGGCCGTATCGGTGGGCGCGGCGGCCCCCGCCGGAGCCCGGGGAATCCCCATGGTCGATTTTGTACGCGACCTCTACGTCCAGCAAGTCGCACTTCATGCGGTCGGCAAGCCCATGGGGGAAGCCGAATTCTTCGCGCTCTTCGCCCGCGAACTGCGCGCGCTGATGAAGGCGCCGCGGCCCAATCTTGCCCGCGAGCCGATTGGCCGCATCCTCAATGCATTTTTCGGCTGGGGCGTGCTGCCCGGTCAAACCGTGGAGCTCGGCCGGGTGATGCCGGCCTTTGGCGGTACCGGCGGCCTTTATGAGGTGATCGTCGAACTCGTCGTTCGTGGCGAGGCGCGCCAAATTGTGGTCCGCCCTGTGCTTGAAGAAGGCCTGTGGAAAGTTGCCGACATCTCCTACGGCAATGGCGAAAGCCTGAGCACATACTACCGGCGGATCACTGGCCGCTGAGCTTGCATTCCCGTTCCGTTCCGCCGATATAAGAGCCGGGAGGTTGGCGGTGGACGAGCCACTCGCCAACCGGGTCAGGTCCGGAAGGAAGCAGCCCTAACGAGCACGGATCGGGTCGCTCGTCAGCCTCCCACCCAATCCTCAATTCGTCAGCGATAGGCCGCAGCGCGGCCATCGATCGGATGGCACGATGAGCGAGCCCGCAAAACCGCAAGGCTTGGACCTCGGCGACACGCCTGAGGGAACCGGCTATCGCGTGCTGGCGCGCAAATACCGCCCGGCGAGCTTTGCCGACCTGATCGGCCAGGACGCCATGGTGCGCACAATCTCGAATGCTTTCGAGAGCGGCCGTATTCCGCAGGCCTGGATTCTCACCGGCGTGCGCGGTGTCGGCAAGACCACCACCGCCCGCATTCTCGCCCGCGCGCTCAATTACGAATTGCCCGACGGCTCGGTGGCCGGGCCGACCATCAACATGCCGGTGATGGGCGCGCACTGCCAGGCCATCATCGAGAGCCGGCACATCGACGTGCTGGAAATGGACGCCGCCTCGCACAATTCGGTCGAGGACGTACGCCAGATCAACGACGCCATCCGTTATGCGCCCGTTAGCGCGCGCTACAAAGTCTACATCCTCGATGAAGTGCACATGCTCTCGGGCGCGGCGTTCAACGCGCTACTCAAGACCCTGGAGGAACCACCGCCGCACGCCAAGTTCATCTTCGCCACCACCGAAATCCGGAAAGTTCCGGTGACGGTGCTGTCGCGCTGCCAGCGCTTCGATCTTCGCCGCGTCGATGCCGCGCTACTGGTCCAGCATCTGCAAGGCATCGCCGCCAAGGAAAAGATCGAAACCGAGCCGGCGGCGTTGGCGCTGATCGCACGCGCGGCCGAAGGCTCGGTGCGCGATTCGCTTTCGCTGTTCGATCAGGCGATCGCTCACGCGGCGGGTCTCGTGTGTGCGGAAGACGTGCGGCAGATGCTGGGCCTCGCCGACCGCGTGCGCATCGTCGACCTGTTCGAATCGCTGATGAAGGGTGATGTCGCTGCAGCCTTGGCCGAATTGCGCGAGCAATACGATATCGGCGCCGACCCGGGGGTGGTGCTGAGCGATCTCGCCGAATTCACCCATTTTGTCACACGCGTCAAAGTCGTGCCGACGGTGGCCGACGATGTGTCGCTGTCGGAAGCCGAGCGCGTGCGCGGCCGCGAGTTTGCCAGGCGGCTATCGATGCGGGTACTGGCGCGCACCTGGCAGATGCTGCTCAAGGGTGTCGGCGAGGTGCAGGCTTCGGGCCGGCCGGTCGCCGCTGCCGAGATGGTGCTGGTCCGGATTGCCTACGCCGCCGATCTGCCGACGCCCGACGAGGTCGTCCGCTCGCTCAGCGGAAATGGCGCTGCCGCAGCAACCGCGACCGCATCGGGCAATGGCAGCGCGGCTTCGGCGCAAGGAACGGCGCAAAATTTCGCCCCGCGCTACGAGGGCCCGCGCGGCAGCCCACGCTCGTCGGCCGCGGCGTCACCGCGCCCGGCCGAAAATCCAGCCGTTCAGGCCGAAGAGGGCGAATCGGCGCCGATGCTGTCGGTCGGCTCGTTCGAAGCGCTGATCGCGCTCGCCGCCGACAAGCGCGACATCACCATGAAGATGGCGCTGGAACGTGACGTTCGCCTGGTGCGCTGCGAGGACGGCCAGCTCGAAATCGCGCTCGAAGCCAATGCGCCCAAAACGCTGGTGCACGACCTTCAGCGCAAGCTGATCGCCTGGACCGGCAAGCGCTGGATCGTGGTGGTGTCCAAGGAGGAGGGCGCGCCGACCATGCGCGCCCAGATGGATGCCAAACAGGCGGAGATCGAGCTCAGCGTGCAAAGCGATCCGCTGGTACAGGCGGTGCTCAATCGCTTTCCCGGCGCTAAAATTGTTGGTGTAACGCAGAACGTGCCCGACGCCGGCGACGCAGCGGGTGACGTCGCGCCCAACGACGAAGTTGAGGATTAGCGCATGATCCCGAAAAGTGGGAACTGGTTTTCGGATAAGATCATGCGCAAAAGGACATAAGCCATGGCCGATTTCCTGGGCATGATGAAGCAGGCGGCCCAACTGCAATCCAAGATGCAGGCGCTGCAGGCCGAACTCGATACCATCGAGGTCGAGGGCACTGCCGGTGGCGGCATGGTGAGTGTGCGCCTTTCCGCCAAAGGCGACCTCAAGGGCGTCAAGATCGACGAGCAACTCTACAAGCCGTCGGAAAAAGAGATCGTCGAGGACCTACTGGTGGCCGCGCACGCCGATGCGCGGCGCAAGGCGGAAGTCGTCATGCAGGACAAGATGAAGAGCCTGACGGGCGGCCTGCCGCTCCCGCCGGGGATGAATTTGACGTAATGCCCGCCGCTGTCGCTGGACCCGAAATCGAGCGCCTGATTCAACTGCTGGCGCGGCTGCCCGGCTTAGGGCCGCGCTCGGCGCGGCGTGCTGCGCTGCATCTGATCAAGAAGCGCGAATTGCTGATGGCGCCGCTCGCTTCCGCCTTGCAGATCGCGATGGACAAGATCGTCATCTGCCGAACTTGCGGCAATATCGACACGCAAAATCCCTGCACGGTCTGCACCGATCCCCGGCGCGACCCATCGATCATCGTGGTGGTGGCCGATGTCGCCGACCTGTGGGCGCTTGAGCGCGCCAACGCGGTCAACGGCCGCTACCACGTGCTCGGCGGTACGTTGTCTCCGCTCGACGGCGTCGGCCCGCAGGACCTCGCGATCGACGCGCTGATCTCGCGCGCGCACGAGCCGGAGGTGAAGGAGTTGATCCTGGCGCTCAATGCCACGGTCGATGGCCAGACCACCGCGCACTACATCACCGAACTTTTGCAGGATGCTGGTGTGAAAGTAACGCGCCTGGCGCACGGCGTGCCGGTCGGCGGCGAGCTCGATTATCTCGACGAAGGCACGCTGTCGGCTGCGATCAAGCAGCGGACGTTGTTTTAAAGCCTCAGGATTTCTTCGACTCAAACTGCGCAAAATGCCCATGCCGCTGCAGCCACGCCAACAGTATGAAACTTGGAATACTGGCCGCGGCGCAAATCGCGAAATACCACACCCAGCCGGTCGTCGCCACGACATAGCCTGAGCCCAGCGCGAAGACGGTTCGTGAAAGTGCGAACAGGGCGGTCAATAAGGCATATTGAGTTGCCGTGTGCAGTGGGTTGCCGCAGAGCGCAGAAAGGTATGCGACGAAGATCACCGTTCCGATACCGCCGGTAAAGTTTTCGGCGGTGATCGCGAAGGTGAGCCAGGCGAGATCGCGACCGACCACCGCCTGCCATGAGAAGGCAAAGATCGCCACCGCTTGCAGCAGGCCGCCGATCCAGAGGCTTGTCCCCATCGGCAGCGCGCGCGCCACAAAGCCACCGACGAAACCGCCCGCGATCGCCGCAGCGAAGCCGACACCCTTGATGATGGCCGCAAGCTCGACGCGCGTGAAACCGGTTTCCAGCACGAACGGTGTCGTCAGCGAACTTGCCAATGAGTTGGCGACCTTGAACAACGTGACGAAGGCCAACACCGCAATCGCGCCGTCGCGCGAAAGAAACTCCGAAAAGCTCGCGATTGCGGTATCGGTCACGCGCTTCCAGGATGTCTGACGCGCGTGCGCGGCATGGTCGGCCTCGGCGGCCGTCGATTTTTTCGGCTCCTCGGCGAGCAAACTCGCGATGATGCCGACGCCGATCAACGTCGCCATCGCCAAATATGTGGCGTGATAGGCTGCCTGCTTGGAAAGCCCGAAGCTGACGAAACCGCTGACCATGAACAGGGCACCCGCGCTGGAGATAAGCACCGCGATCCGGTAAGCGGCAACATAGGAAGCCATGCCGGCCCCTTGCTCGTTCTCCGGCAGGCTTTCGACGCGAAACGCATCGATGACGATGTCTTGCGTGGCTGAGGCGGTGGTGACAAGCAGCGCCGCACCTGCGACGAGCCATGGCGATGTGGCGGGCTCGGATAGTGCGAGCAACACTACCGCCACAATCAACATGAGTTGCGTGAGGATCAGCCAGCCGCGGCGGCGGCCCAACCAGTGCGACAGCAGTGGCACATCGAGGGCGTCGACGGCGGGCGCCCAAAGCGGTTTTGCCAAATAGGGAGTACCGACCGCCGCGAACAAGCCGATTGTCTTGATGTCGACGCCGCTTTCGCTCATCCACGCTTGCAGCGTCTGCCCGGAGAGAGAAAACGGCAATCCAGCCGAGAAACCGAGCAACAGCACGATCAGCACGCGCGGCTTCAGGTACACCGCCAACGCGTCGAAAAAAGAAGAGCGCGAGGGCGGCGCAGCGTCCGGCGAAGCGGTCACTCCGCCGCTCCGAGCTTGCGCGTCATCGGGACGGGAATAACGTCTGCGGTCGGCGACGCATCGCTGTCGAATTCGAGATCTTCGATCCTGCCCGCGCGCCTTTCGATTTTTCCGGTCGAGGTGAGTATGGCATCCATATCGGCATTGGTCTGGCCGAGATGCGATTGCAGCTTGCGCACGCGCTCGCTGAGCAAGCCGACGTCCTTCATCATGTGACCGACTTCATTGCGAATTTGGTCGGCGGCCTCGCGCATCTGCGCGTCCTTGCGCACCTGCTTGATCACCTGAATCGCCATCACCATCAGCGTCGGCGACACGATCATAACCCGTGAGCGGTGCGCGCGCTGCACGATGTCGTCGAAGCGTTCGTGCAGCTCGGCGTAGACCGACTCGGAGGGAATGAACATCAGCGCGATGTCCTGAGTTTCGCCCGGGATCATGTATCTGGCGATGTCGGCGATGTGCTTGGTGATGTCCTGCTTGACGCGCTGGGTCGCGGCCTTGCGCTCATCTTCGGTGGTGGCGGCACGAAGCGCGGTCATGCCTTCGAGCGGAAACTTGGCGTCGACGATCAGCGGGCCTGAATCCGGCATGAAGATTGCGCAATCCGGTCGGCTCTTGTTCGACAGCGTGTATTGAAACTCAAACGCGCCCTTCGGCAGGATGTCGGCGATGATGGCTTCCATCTGGCCCTGGCCGAAGGCGCCGCGCGACTGTTTGTTGGAAAGAACGCTTTGCAGAGAATTTACCTGGGTCGCCAGATCGGTGATGTTCTTCTGCGCGCTGTCGATGACCGCCAGCCGCGCATGCAGCTGCTGCAGATGATCGGTGGTGTTCTTGGTCGAGGACTTCATCGACTCGCCAAGGTTCTGGCTAACTGAATTGAGCCGCGTATTCACGGTGTGCTGCAATTGCGCGTGCGAATTCTGCAGCCAGCCTCCCATGGCATCGAGCCGGGCGTTGAGCTCGGCCAGACGTTGCTCGGCGGCCGGATCGGCCACCGGGCCGCGCGGGCGCAGCAGCAGCAGAATGATGGCGATGACACCGGCCGCGATGGTCACGCCGAGGAGAACGAGAGGGGGTTGCGACATAGGGTACTTCTACCCTGATTCGCTTGAGGGGGCGAACGAACGGCGAACGGTACGGGGATTGTGCTCGTGTCTCAAGGGGAAAGGCGCATTGACCGTGAAGTTCCTAACCCTTACATCGCGCCCATGGCGGTGCGCGACATTCTCATCATCCCCGACAAGCGGCTGCGGCAGAAGTCCGACCCGGTGAAGACGGTCGACAAGTCGCTGCGGGCGCTGGTCGACGACATGTTCGCGACCATGTATGCCGCGCCCGGCATCGGCCTGGCGGCGATCCAGATCGGCGTCCCGCAGCGTGTCGTCACCATGGACCTCGCCAAGAAGGACGACCCGCCAGAGCCACGCGTCTTCATCAATCCCGAAATCACCTGGTCGGCGACCGAAATGGCCACCTACGAGGAAGGCTGCCTGTCGATCCCCGAATATTACGAGGAGGTCGAGCGGCCTGTTTCGGTCAAGGTCAAATATCTCAATCTCGACGGCAAGCCCCAGGAAATAGAAGCAACCGGCCTGCTGGCGACCTGCCTGCAGCACGAGATCGACCACACCAACGGCAAGCTGTTCATCGACTATATCTCGAAGCTCAAGCGCGACATGGTGGTGAAGAAATTCAAGAAGGCGTCCAAGAAACCAGCCGCCACCAAGTCCGAGACCTTGGCCGAGGACGACGAGCCTTCGCATCATATTGGCTAGCGCATAATTTTAGTGCGCCTAATAAAGTATCCCTATGCCCCTTCGCCTGATCTTTATGGGCACGCCCGATTTCGCGGTGCCGACCTTGATCGAGCTCGCCGGCAGCGGCCACGAGATCGTCGCGGTGTATACCCGCGCCGCCAAGCCTGGGGGCCGAGGCATGGATATGCAGCCCACTCCGGTCGAGCGTGAGGCGCACAGACTAGGGTTCGCCGTGCTCACCCCGTCGACGCTCAAGCGTGAGGAGGCGCAAGTCACGTTCCGCGCGCACGATGCCGATGCCGCGGTGGTGATTGCCTATGGCTTGATCCTGCCGAAGCCGATCCTCGATGCTCCGCGGCTCGGCTGCTTCAATGTACATGCCTCGCTGCTGCCGCGCTGGCGTGGCGCCGCCCCGATCAATCGCGCCATAATGGCGGGTGATAGCGAGAGCGGCGTCACCATAATGAAGATGGACGAAGGGCTCGACACCGGCGCGATGGCAATGGCCGAGCGCGTAGCGATCGGGCCCGACTTGACGGCGGGCGAATTGAACGATGCATTGGCACGGCTCGGCGCGGACCTTATGTCACGTGCGCTGGCGGCCGCCGAGCGTTCCTCGCTCGCGCTCACTCCACAAGGCGAGAGCGACGTCACCTATGCGGCCAAGATTTCAAAGGATGAAACCAGGATCAGCTGGAATAAGCCGTGGAGCCATGTACAAAATCACATCCGCGGGCTGTCGCCATTCCCCGGTGCCTGGTTCGAGATCGCTGGCGTACGCATCAAGGCGCTGCGCTCGACGCGCGGCGAGGGGAGCGGCGAACCCGGCGCTGTGCTGGACGATTCGCTGACCATCGCCTGCGGCGATGGTGCGGTGCGGCTCGTGCAAATGCAGCGTGCCGGCAAACAACCGATGCTGGCGGAAGAATTTCTACGCGGGACGCCGGTTAAATCCGGAATGCGCGTCGCCTAGGCTGTAATTGTGCCATGGCACGTCGCCACGCGAGCGCCACTGCGCTGCCCGTATCATCTTACGATACGCAATTATGGATCGCGACTGCGCGTCGACGAGATTTTTCTATCCCAGAACGAATCCTCCAATATAATTATCTTAGCGGGCTGCTGGGATTTATCGATCACCACTTGTCAACCTACGCGTGGGTTTTGTGAATACGGTTCACGTGCTCATCGCCTGCGGGTTTGTTGGACTTGCGATCGTCTACAATCTTTGGAGGCGGCGCCGGATCAAGGCAACGCCAGGATTCTGCAGGAATGGTTCGGAGTTGGCTGATACGCGATTTGTATCGCGGTGATTTGCGAGCCCTGTCGGATGCCGCGCATGGCCGTCACGAAAATGTGGACATCGGCCAGATCAATCGCCGCGCAGCCGAGGCTTTTTGCGAGCGAATAAGTGGGGTGGCTATCCCGTGACGATAAAGGGCCGATGGGCTCTGCTGCTGCGGGGGACGATCGCCAGAGAGAAATCGGCGCCTGAAACAGCCTGAATTTCCAGCGCTAGACGGTAAAAAACCTTGGCATGGGCTTGATCGCCTCGTCGCGCCGCGCCATGACCGGCGTCATGCCGCGCTACAAGCTCATCATCGAATACGACGGCACGCCGTTTTCCGGATGGCAGATCCAGACGGATCGCATCACCGTGCAAGGCGTTTTGACCGTGGCGATCGAAGCGCTGTCGGGCGACAAGACGCTGGTGCAGGGCGCCGGCCGCACCGACGCCGGCGTGCATGCCCGCGCGCAAGTGGCGCATGTCGACCTTGCGAAGGATTGGGACACCGACACCGTGCGCGACGCCCTCAACGCGCATTTGCGACCGCATCCGGTCGCGGTCCTTTTGGCCGAGCGCGTTGCCGACGATTTCAACGCGCGTACCTCGGCGGTCAAGCGGCATTATCTTTATCGCATCATCAACCGCCGGGCCGATCTCACACTCGATGCCGGCCATGCTTGGCGAGTGCCGCGCGCGCTCGATGTCGACGCCATGCATGCGGCGGCGCAACGCCTGGTCGGCAAGCACGACTTCACCACGTTTCGCGCCGCCGAGTGCCAGGCCGCCTCTCCCGTGAAGACGCTAGACCGGCTCGCCGTCGAGCGCGACGGCGAACACGTGAATGTATGGGCCTCGGCCCGCTCGTTCCTGCATCATCAGGTGCGTTCCATGGTCGGCTCACTGGTAATGGTGGGCAGCGGCGGATGGGACGCGAACGATCTCAGCCAGGCGCTTGCCGCGCGCGACCGCGCATCTTGCGGCCAGGTCGCGCCGCCGGACGGGCTGTATTTGATGAAGGTCGACTACTAACCGAAATACTTATCGATGATCTTCCGATAGATCGTCGTCAGCGCGCGCAAGTCGCCGATCGGCACGCGCTCGTCGACCTGATGCATGGTCTGACCGACCAGCCCGAATTCCACCACTGGACAAAACGCGGTGATGAAGCGCGCGTCCGACGTGCCGCCGGTGGTCGACAGTTGCGGCTTGCGGCCGGTCACTTGCGTAACCGCGTTCGCCACCACTTCGGTGAATGGGCCGGGCTGGGTCACGAAAACGTCGGCGTTCGACGGCTCCCACTGGAAAGCGAATTTTGTTTCGTCCCCAGCCACCTTGGTCGCGCGCTGCTCAAGCAAGGTTTTCAGCGAATCCAAGGTGTGGCAATCGTTGAAACGAATATTGAAGCGCGCCCGCGCCTCGCCGGGGATAAGGTTCACGGTCTTGTTGCCGACGTCGACCGTGGTGAACTCCAGATGGGAGGGTTGAAAGCTGGCGTTGCCGTGGTCGAGCGGCTCGCATTGCAGCGCAGCGATCAGCTTCACCAGCCCGCGGATCGGATTGTCGCCGCGTTGCGGATAGGCAACGTGGGTTTGCCGGCCGGTCACAATCAGATGGCCGTTGAGCGAGCCACGGCGGCCGATCTTGATGGTGTCGCCGAGTTCCTCCTGGTTGCTTGGCTCGCCCAGAATGCAGTGATCGAATTTCTCTCCGTGCTCGGCCGCCCAAGTCAGCAGCTTCGGGGTGCCGTTGACCGCAATGCTTTCCTCATCGCCGGTGATCAAAAATGAGATTGAACCCTTCGGCTTGCCGCCGTGGTGACTGAGGTGATCGAGCACGGCGGCCACCGCGCAGGCGATGCCACCCTTCATATCGACCGCGCCGCGGCCGTAAACCTGGCCATTGGCGACCTCACCAGAAAACGGCGGATGCGCCCAGGCTTTCTCGTCGCCCGGGGGCACCACGTCGGTGTGGCCGGCGAACATCAGGTTGGGCGCGGCGGTGCCGATGCGCGCGTAGAGGTTCTCCACGTCGTCCGCGCCTTGCTCGTGGAAGGTCATGCGATGCACGGTGAAGCCGGCAGCTTTCAAGATGCCTTCAAGAAAGCTGAGCGCGCCGCCTTCGGCCGGCGTGACCGAAGGGCAGCGCAGCAGATCGCGGGTAATGGCGACGGGATCGGCAGGCATGACTTGGCTTTAGCGGGCGCGGCGCGGTGACGTCAATCGGGCCGGCTTCACGGCGTTTCTCCCTAGCGGATTTGGCCCACAAGCATTTGCGCCGGGGTCACCTGGTAGGCCGCCGAGATCGATCAGCCCGCAGATCAAGACTCCCAAAGCGGCGAGCGGAAGAACGAGCCCGCCGCCGTGCCAATCCGATGCCGGCAAGACCCACGGCGGTCCGGCGTAGTAGAGCAATAACCACCAGCCCGGCTTGCCGCGATCATGCAGGCGCCGGACGCCGACTGAGGCAATCGCCACAGATATAGCGACCATGAAAATCATGAAAATGGGAACCGCGAAGAATGCGATCGCATCGCCGGCCCGGCGCCGGTCATGATGCCAATCGTGATGAACGGCGCGGAGCCGAGCCCGTCAGCGAGCAGATAGGGCAAAGTGAGGCGCCAATAGCGGCCGCGGCCGATGCGGCCGCTGAAGGAAAAATATCGTTTGAACAATTCGCCCTCCGGCGCGCTACGCGCCGAGCTGTGTCGCCAGCAAATTATTCTGTTTGCGGATCCAGCCCGGAATCAGGAAGGCGTCCACCAGCACCCAAAACACGGTGATAACCATGCCGATAATAGTGATCGACAGGATGAGCTGGGTCACCGCAACACCGGTGCGCTCGAGATAGAAATTGTGGCCGCCGAATATGCCTACGAAGAACCACAGCAAATAGGCGACTAGCGCGGTCTTCTTGTTGGCTTCGAACGGCATCATCGCGCGGACGTCGGGCGACAGGGTGCTTTGTCGGGTACCAGCCGGAATCTCTGTCATCCGGAATCTCTGTCATATTGTCCCCCCAAGCCAAAAGTTGGCCCGCAAATGATACTCCGGATTTCTCAATCCCTCAGCAGCTCGTTGATACTGGTTTTGGAGCGGGTGCGCTCGTCGACGCGCTTGACGATGACGGCACAGTAAAGGCCGGGGCCGCCGTTCTTGCCCGGCAGGGTGCCGGGCACAACGACCGAATATGGCGGCACCTCGCCTTGGCTTAGCTGGCCGGTTACGCGATCGACGATCTTGGTTGAGGAACCAAGAAAGACGCCCATCGACAACACCGCGCCGGTGCGCAGGATTACGCCCTCGGCCACTTCCGAGCGCGCGCCGACGAAACAATTGTCCTCGATGATCACCGGCCCGGCCTGCAGCGGTTCGAGCACGCCGCCTATGCCGACGCCGCCCGAGATGTGGCAGTTCTTGCCGATCTGCGCGCAAGAGCCGACCGTCGCCCAAGTGTCGATCATGGTGCCTGAATCGACATAGGCGCCGAGATTGACGAAGGACGGCATCAGCACAACGTTCGGTGCAATGAAGGCCGAGCGGCGCACCACGCAGCCGGGCACGGCGCGGAAGCCGGCCTTCTTGAATTTGGCGGCATTCCAGCCCTTGAGCTTGGAATCGACCTTGTCCCACCACGCCGCCTTGCCTGGCCCGCCAGCGATCACGCTCATGTCGTTGAGTCGGAACGAGAGCAGCACGGCCTTTTTCAGCCATTGATTGACCTGCCAGCGACCATCGCCCTGGCGCTCGGCGACGCGCGCCTCGCCGCGATCGAGCAGGTCAAGCGCGGTGTCGACTGCCTTGCGAACCGCGCCCTTGGTCTTGGGCCCAATTTTGTCGCGGCCCTCGAAGGCGTCGTCGATGATTTTAGCAAGCTTGTCGTTGGACATGGGAAACCCCGGCGCGTTTTCGGCTGCGGTTTGTCGGGGGCCGGACAGGGGATGTCAAGCCGAACACCAGCGGCTAACCTATGCGGCGGGGAGGCGCAGTCCATGAATGCACCAAAGATAGGCCTTGTTGCAATTGTTGCTCTGATCCTGTTGGCCGATCCGGCCTTGGCCCATCACCTAATGGGAGGACGAACTCCAGCGACTTTCGGTGAGGGATTTTTGTCGGGCCTCGGCCACCCGGTTATAGGTCTCGACCATTTTTCCGCCGTGGTGGCGGTCGGCTGCCTGGCCGCGGCGCATCGGGCGGCGGCAGCGCTCGCCGGGAGCTTCGTGCTGGCGATGATGGTGGGCGTTGCCCTACATCTACACGGGGCAACGGTGCCGAGCGCTGAAATCCTCGTGGCTCTTTCGGTGATCGTCCTCGGCGCGATCATGCTGCGCGCCCGGCACATGCCGGCGGGCGCGGCACTCGCCTTGTTCGCCGCCGCCGGCCTCGTGCACGGCTACGCCTTGGGTGAGTCGATCTACGGCGCGGAAGCAACCCCACTTTACGCTTATCTTACCGGCCTCACCGTCATCCAGAGCGCGATCGCTCTAGGCGCCATGAGCGTCGCGCGCATGTTGATGCGGCGCGCGGACGATCACTCCCCGCTGCGGCTCGTCGGCGCCGGCATTGCCGGCATCGGGCTTGCTGTCATGGTGCAGCAGATCATTCCCGGCACGTAGCCAGAATACGCTCAAGAAACACGGTGAGATCGTCGGTGACGTGATCGACATGCGGGTCGTCGCGGCCCTCAAGCTCCCAGTCCTCGCGGAACACGTCGCGCTGGCCTTCCGGCACCACGAGTACCGTGGTCATGCCGAGTGCGTAAGGGACTTCCAGATTGCGTGCGAGATCCTCGAACATGGCGGCCTTGGCCGGATCGACCTCGTGGCGTTCGAGGAAGCGTTTGTAGACTTGCGGCAGCGGCTTGGGGTCGAGGTCGGCTGCGGCAATATCGAACACATCCTCGAAGTGCTGGTCGATTTCCAGCCGCTTCATCACCGCGTCGGCGTGCTTGCGCGTGCCGTTGGTGAGGATGAGCTTGCGGCCCGGCAGCTTTTCCAACGCATCGCCGAGCGCCGGATTTGGTTCGAGCGGCGAGTGGTCGATTTTGTGTACGTATTCGAGATAATCGTCCGGCTTCATGCCATGCTCGGCCATCATGCCGCGCATGGTGGTGCCGTAACGTTTGTAATAATCCTTCTGCATCCGGAACGCCTCGTCCTTCGAAATCTTGAGGAAGTCGGCGATGAATGTGCGGATGCGCTCATCCACCTGCTGCCAGAGATTGAGGTGATGCGGATAGAGCGTGTTGTCGAGGTCGAACACCCAGGTCTCGACGTTGCCGAAACCGCGCTGCGTAGGACGGATTGTTTGGGACACGCATTATTCCTTGAAGCGCACGGTGATCGAGGGCTGACTGCCCAGATCGATTGCCGCAAAGCCGGCGGAATTCAGGCCGCGCACCGCGCAGTCCTTGTGATCGCTGACTTCGAAGCGGCCGTCGCGCGTGCATAGCGCGATATCGCCTCCCCAGGAAAGCGGCACATCGAAGCGTTTGATGACGCGCCCATTGCCATCGACCGCCTCGCCATAGCTGTAAATCCGGTGCGGATCGCCGCGCACGTCCGGCCGCACGCATTGGCCGGCGGCGAGGCGATACCAGCCGCGGGTGACGATTGAACCCATTTCGACGATCCCCAGCGAGGCCATCACTGTATATTTGGTGTCATTGCACCAGGAGAAGCCGACGCCGGAGGGGTTTTGCGCGGCAGCGAGCAGCGTGGCGAAGAATTCCGGGGACGATGCGGAATCGGCCGGAAGCTTGCGGTCGCTTAAGAATTTCGTCAGCGCCGCCACCGTCTTGGAGCCTTGCACGCCATCGATTGGGTTGGCGTCATAGCCGGCTATCACCAAAAGCCTTTGTATGCCTGCGAGCCGCGCCTGCAAGTCATCGTAGTCGGCCTCCTCCGCCAGGTTGACCACCGGCCCTTTCGGAGAATCGGATGGCCGCGCCGGGGTGAAGCGCGCCTGATGGCTCAATGGGCAGCCACGTGCGTTGCCGATCTCGAAGTCGCCATCGCGGATGCAGAACTCGGCTTGCCCATTCTGCGGCAGCGGCGCGGTGCCGTAGACCGGCGGCGTGCGCCCGTACACATAGACCATGTCGGCATCGAGCGCGCCGTCCACCACCAGCCGGCACTGGCCGGGGTCCATGCGGAACCAGCCGCGGGTTGCGACATTGGCGCGCTTCTCCAGCCCGATCGCCGCGTCCATCTGGTAGCTGGTGCGATTGCACAGCGTGAGTTCGGCGCGCGCCGGCGGCGCCGCCAGCATGATCAGCGCCGCATTCGCCGCCGCAATCGCGCCAAGCCTGCGAATCATGCGGCCATGCTAATGCGCATTTGATGCAAGCGGAATCGATCCAAGTTCCGCTCGTCCCCGCGAAAGCGGGGACCCAATACTGCATTCCCGCTTGCGCGGAAATGAACGGTTGGGGAGGCATCACCGATGCATCAGCGTGCCCGCGCCCTGGTCGGTGAGCAGTTCGACCAGGACGGCGTGCGGCACCTTGCCGTCCATGATGACCACGCCCTCGACGCCTTGGTCGAGCGCATAGATGCAGGTCTCGACCTTGGGAATCATGCCGCCAGAAATGGTGCCATCGGCGATCATCCGGCGCGCATCGGCAATCGACAAGTCCTCGATCAGCGACTTCGACTTGTCGAGCACGCCGGGCACGTCGGTGAGCAGCAACAGGCGCTTGGCCTTGAGCGCGCCGGCGATAGCGCCCGCGAAAGTATCGGCGTTGACGTTAAAGGTGCCTCCAGTGGCCGATGTTGCCACCGGCGCCAGCACCGGAATCATCTCCTTGCCGAGGACGGCATTGAGCACGAACAAGTCGACCTTTTCCGGTTCACCGACAAAGCCGAGATCGACAATCTGTTCGATGTGCGAATCGGGGTCGACTAGGGTGCGGCTCACTTTGCGCGCCTGCACCATGTTGCCGTCCTTGCCGCAAAGCCCGATCGCCTTGCCGCCGGCGGCGTTGATATAGCCGACGATCTGCTTGTTGATCGAGCCGGCCAGCACCATCTCGACAATCTCGACGGTCTTTTGGTCGGTGATGCGCAGGCCGCCGGAGAATTCCGACTTGATGCCGAGCTTTTTGAGCATGGCCTCGATCTGCGGTCCGCCGCCATGCACCACCACCGGATTGATGGCGGCCTGCTCGAGCAGCACCACGTCGCGGGCAAAGTCGCGCGCGGCCGCTTCGTGGCCCATGGCATGGCCGCCGTATTTAATGACGATAATTTCCTCGTCATAGCGCTGCATATGCGGCAGCGCCTCGGAGAGGATGCGCGCCTGCGTTTGCGGATCGATCTTGGGGGCTTTGCTCATCGCCACGGCCTTTTCCTAGAATGCGGCGTTTCTAGCCGAAGTCTCTGGCATTCGCCAACGAGTTAGCGCTTTCTTTCCGTCACAAAAGCGCTTTAGCGCGTCCGTTCCTTCAAAAGCCGAGCAATCGCGGCACGCAGGTCCTCCATGCCGATACCTTCGTGGGATGACGTCGTCAGCACGCCGGGGAAGGCGCCGGGCCGCTTGGCGAGCGCGGTTTCGACCTCGGTAATGCGGCTCGCCAGTTCAGCGGGATTGATCGCGTCGGACTTGGTGAGAACAATCTGATAGCTCACCGCCGCCTGGCGCAGCGCGGCGAACATGGGTTCGTCGGTGGGTTTGAGGCCGTGGCGGGCATCCACTAGTACATAGACGCGGGCCAGATTGGCGCGTCCGAGCAAATAGGCGCCGATCAGCGCCGTCCAGGCCGCGACCTTGGATTTGGCTGCGGCGGCATAGCCGTAGCCGGGCATATCCACCACGTTGAGACTGCCGCCGCCGGTAAAGAAGATCAGTTCCTGGGTCCGCCCCGGCGTGCGCGAGGTGCGCGCGAGCGCCTTGCGGCCGGTGAGGGCATTGACCAGGCTCGATTTTCCAACATTGGAACGGCCGGCAAAGGCGATCTCAGTCCCGCGCATTGGCGGGAGCGAGATGTCCGAGCTGGCGGCGGCGACGAAGTGCCAATCGCCGGTGAACAGGCGCCGGCCGGCCTCGATCTCGTCACGGGTGAATTCAGCGGCGGTCATCGTGTATTGTCCGTCCGCAATTTCAGCGTCATGCCCGGCCTTGTGCCGGGCATCCTCGCCTTCGCGGCTACAGTAAAGACGGATGGCCGGGGCAAGCGCGGCCATGACAAAACGTTTTTGGCACTCGACTTTGCGTCAGCGAGGCTGATCGCTCAGGCCTCGTTTATTTTTTTTTTCGAAAAAGGCGTTTGATAGATTCCCATGTACCTTTGAGATTGGACCACAATTCGATCTTGGCGCCATGCTTGCGCATGATCATGCTCTGCTGGATCACCGAGAGCGAGTTGTTCCATGCCCAGTAGATCACCAGCCCGGCCGGGAATGTCGCCAGCATGAAGGTGAAGATCAGCGGCATCCAGTTGAAGATCATCGCCTGGGTTGGATCGGGCGGCGCCGGATTGAGTTTCATCTGCGCCCACATGGTGATGCCCATGATCAGCGGCCACAGGCCGAGGTGCAGAAATTGGCCGACCAGAGGAAGCGTTGTCGGGTCGATCGGAATCGCGCCCAACAGATTGAAGATGTTGGTCGGGTCCGGCGCAGACAAGTCGTGGATCCAGCCGAAGAACGGCGCGTGACGCATTTCGATGGTGACGAACAGCACCTTGTAGAGAGAGAAGAACACCGGGATCTGAACCACGATCGGCAGACAGCCGGCCAGCGGATTGATCTTCTCTTTCTTGTACAGCTCCATCAGCTCTTGCTGCTGCTTGGCCTTGTCGTCGGGATAGCGTTCGCGCAGTGCCACCATTTGCGGCTGCACCGCCTTCATCTTCGCCATCGAGGCGTAGGACTTGTTCGCCAGCGGGAAGAAGGCACCCTTGATTAGCACGGTGACGATCAGGATCGCGAGACCGAAATTGCCGACCAGGTGGAAGAAAAAGTCGAGCAATAGGAACATCGGCTTGGTGATGATGTAGAACCAGCCCCAGTCGATCAGCAGATCGAAATGGTTGAGGTTGAGCTTGCCGTTATAGCCTTCGACGCTGGCGATCGGATAATTGATACCGACCACCGCGACTTCCTTGGCGCCAGCAAACAACCGCGTGTCGGTCGAAGCTGAAGCGCCTGGCGCAACTGTGCGCGGGTCGGCAAAATAATCGGTCTGATAGGTCTTGGTCGCGCCGAGCAGACCGCTGGAGAAATGGGCTTCGACATGGGCGCTGGTGTCCGGCAGAAGTGCCGCGGCCCAATATTTGTCGGTGAAACCGAGCCACACATTGGTCGCGTCGAATTTTTCGAGTTTCTTGTCCTCGATTTCCTTATAGCTCGCCTTCTGCTCGCCCTTGTCGCCGAGCACGCCGATCAGGCCTTCATGCAGGATGTAATAGCCCTGCGTTGCAGGCGTGCCGTGACGCGAGATCAGCGCATAAGGATAAAGCGTGACCGGATTGGCGCCCTTGTTCGCCACTTCGTCCTTGATCGTGAACAGGTATTTGTCGTCGACCGCGATGGTACGGCGGAATTCGAGCCCTTCGCCGTTGACGTAAGTGAGCGTCACCGGATGGCTCACGGTGAGCGTGCCTGAACTCTGCAGTGTCCAGGTCGTGTCCGCCGTCGGCACCTTGATGCCGGTACCGGAAGCGAGCCAGCCAAACTCGGCATAGAACGGCAGCGGGCCGCCGGACGGCGACAGCAGCTCGATCGGCGGTGATTTGGGATCGACGGTCTCGCGAAACTTGACCAGCGCCAGATCGTCGATGCGACCACCCTTGAGGGCGATCGAGCCTTGCAGGCTGCCGGTCTCGATCGGGATTCGCGGCGACAGCGCGATCGCAGCAGCGCGCGTGACCGGCGCTCCGGCCGAGGAGGCTTGACCCGGAAGTTGCGGGGGTGCCGCCTGGCCCGGCTGAACTGGCGCCGGAACAGGCTGGCCGGGCTGTGCCGGAGACGTAGGTTGTTGTGGATTGAGCTTCAGGGTCTGCTGCTGCGCCTGCAGTTGTTCCTGCCGCGCTTTCTCCTGCGGGAGGGCGAAGAAATACTGCCAGCCGATCAGCACCAGGGCCGAGAGCGCGATAGCGAGAATGGTGTTCTTGTTGTCGGTCATCGGGATCCCGTGTTGCCGCTGGCGAAGCGCCCCGCATGCATGCGCCGTAATGCCCCCTCGAAGTCCTCGGCGATCCGAGCGAATGGGACCTTCAGCGCCGCGCGCCGACCGATCAGCACGTAGTCGTGTCCGCTCTGCATCCGGTTTGTCCCCAAAAGCCGCACGATGTCCCTCAAGCGCCGGCGAACCCGGTTACGCTCGACGGCATTGCCGACCTTCTTCGATACGGTGAAGCCGAGACGCGCGGGCCCCTGATCGGCCCGCTTGCGTGCCTGCAGTACGAACGCGGTGGCCGGTACCTTGATCCCGGACGCCGCGGCTAGAAAGTCCGCCCGTTGCTTCAGTCGTTCCATGAAAGCAATGCGCGCGGCCTCGCCGACCCTAAAGTGGACGCTAGGCGCTCAGCCGCTTGCGCCCGCGTCCGCGCCGTGCCGACAAAACCTTGCGTCCGCCTTTGGTGGCCATGCGCGAGCGGAAACCGTGACGGCGTTTGCGTACGAGTTTGCTCGGTTGGTAGGTCCGCTTCACGATTAAGTTCTCCGCAAGTCGCGCCGTGGCGAAAAGGGTGTCCCCTGTTCCGCCTTGAAAACCCGAAATGGTCCGGATTGGCACGCGTTTGCGCGGCTTATAAGGGAGGGGCTTATGTCCGTCAATGCGACCGCTGGCCCTGGGTCAACCCCGTTATACCCATGTCACAAAGGCTCACAAGGCGGTGAGACCTGCCCGCTAGCGTCCCCCGCTCGTGTATATAGCGCAGGATGTCGGTAGCCCCACCTTCAGCCTATCAACCGGGCGGCCCGGCCCGCCGGCTGATCCCTTTGCTCGCGGTCGTACTGCTCGCCGGCATCGCCTATGTCGGCATCGGGTACAGCGGGCTATCGATCGAGGCCCTGGCCAGTCATCGCGCGGCCATCGATGCCTTTGTCACGCAACATCGCGTCCTCGCCGTGCTCGCCTACATCGGGCTCTATGTTACCACCGTCGCCTTGTCGGTCCCTGGGGCAACTTTTCTCACCGTCACCGGCGGCTTCTTGTTCGGCCTCGCGGTCGGCACATCGGCCTCGGTGATCGGTGCTACGATCGGCGCGGCTCTCATATTTCTTGTGGCGCGGACCGCGCTCGGCGAGCCATTGCTGCGACGCGCGGGCCCGCGCGCGATCAAGCTCGCGCACGGCTTTCGCAAAGACGCCTTCAGTTATCTTCTATTCCTGCGGCTGGTACCGGCATTTCCGTTTTTCCTGGTCAACCTGGTTCCGGCATTTGCCGGCGTGCGGCTTGGACCCTTCGTGGCCGCGACCGCGCTCGGCGTCATTCCGGCCGCGCTGGTCTATTCCTTGGCCGGCACCGGGCTCGATAGCGTCATCACGGCCGAGATGCAATCGTACAGCGACTGCGTCGTCGCCGGCCAATCCGATTGTCATCTGGCCTTCGAGGCGAGAAACGTCTTGACGCCGCAACTGATAGGCGCGTTGTGCGCGCTCGGTCTGCTTGCGCTGGTGCCAGTGGTGGTGAAAAGATGGCGAGCGCGCTCACGCGCGGCCGTTTGATTATTACGATATTGCGGACGAGAGTTTGAGAGTATGGCGGAAACCCTCAAAACCGACATTTGCGTGATCGGCGGGGGCGCCGCGGGCCTGTCGGTGGCCGCGGCGGCCGCGGCCTTCGGGGTGCTGGTGGTGCTCATCGAGGACAACAAGATGGGCGGCGATTGTCTCAACACCGGTTGCGTGCCGTCGAAAGCCCTGCTGGGGGCGGGCAAGCGGGCCGACCATTTGCGGCACTGCGGCAGCTTCGGCGCGATGGCGCAGGGCGTCACGGTCGACTTCGCCAAGGTGCGCGAACACGTGCAAGGCGTGATCGCCGCGATCGCGCCCAACGATTCGGCGGAACGCTTCACCGGCCTCGGCGTGCGCGTCATTAAGGGCCACGCCAAGTTCAAGGACCGCACCACGGTCGCCGTCGGCGACCAGTTTGAAATCCGCGCCCGCCGTTTCGTGATCGCGACCGGATCGAGCGCGGCGGTGCCGCCGATTCCCGGCATTGACCAGGGTCCCTACTTCACCAACGAATCCATTTTCAAACTCAGCGAGCGCCCGAAACATCTCATCGTGATTGGCGCCGGTCCGGTCGGTCTGGAAATGGCGCAAGGCTTCCGACGTCTCGGCAGCGACGTGACGGTATTGGAAGCGGCGCAGCCACTCGCCAAGGACGATCCCGAAGCCGCCGCGATCGTGGTCGACCGTCTCGAACGCGAAGGCGTCGTGATCCGCTGCGGCGTCAAAATCGCTCGCATCGCTTATGCAAGCGGTAGCGTCAAAGTGACGATTGAATCGTCAGGCGGCGGAGAGGTCGTCGAGGGCACGCATCTGCTGGTCGCCGCCGGACGCAAGGCCACGGTCGATGGGCTCGGCCTGGACCTCGCCGGGATCCGCTACGATAACTCCGGCATCGTGGTGAACAAGAAACTAAAGACCAGCAACCGGCGTGTTTATGCGATAGGCGACATCGCGGCAGGGCAATTGCAGTTCACCCACGCCGCCAATTATCACGCCGGCCTGGTGATCCGGAATGCGCTGTTCCGCTTGCCCGTGCGTGTGAACAACGATGCCGTTCCATGGGTGACGTATACCGAGCCGGAACTCGCCCAGACCGGGCTGACCGAAGCCGAAGCCCGCAAGCGCAAGCTCAAGATTTGCATTTTGCGCTGGCCCTATCACGACAATGACCGCGCCCAGATCGAGCGCGAGACGCGCGGTCACATAAAAGTCATAGCAAAAACGAATGGTAAAATAATAGGAGCAACAATCGTGGGCGCGCAGGCCGGCGAGTTGATTACGACCTGGACGCTGGCGATTGCGCAGGGGCTCAACATTCGCGCTTTCAGCGATATCGTGATGCCCTATCCGACATTGTCGGATATCGGCAAGCGCGCGGCGATCGACTTCTTCACGCCGAGTTTGACGAGCACCTGGGTGCGGCGCATCATAGTTTGGTTGCGAATCTTTGGTTGAGGCGGTGTTGGAACTGGAAACCGAGCCAGCGAGCGAGTCTTCTGCGTCGACTGCGCCACGTCCTGCGCGGAATTTTCGCATCAGCCTTTCCGGCAAACTGTTGTTCCTCACCATCCTGTTCGTGATGGTGGCGGAAATTCTCATTTACGTGCCGTCGATCGCCAACTTCCGGCTCAATTGGCTGAACGACCGGCTGGCGGCAGCGCATACCGCGGCCCTTGTTCTCGACGCGGCGCCCGCTGGCATGGTGCCGGAAACTCTCGCCAAGCAAATCCTGCAGAGCATCGGGGCGCGCGCTGTGGCGATGAAGATGGGCGACCAGCGGCGGCTGCTCGCCATTTCCGATATGCCGGTCAGGGTCGAGGCCGACATCGACATGCGCAACGTTACGTGGTGGAGCGCCATTACCGACGCATTCAAGGTGCTTCTGTTCGACCGGCCGGGCGATGCAATCCGGGTGGTGGGACCGGCCCCGATGGGTGGCGAGTTTCTCGAGATCATTCTCGAGGAAGCGCCGCTGCGCAAGGCGATGCTGACGTTTTCCGTGAACATCCTGCTGCTGTCGCTGGCGATCTCCGGCATCACCGCCATGCTGGTGTTTTTCGCGCTGCATTATCTGCTGGTGCGCCCGATGTGGCGCATCACCGCCAACATGGTGGCGTTCCGCGCCGATCCGGAGAATCCATCGCTGATCATCGGTGGCTCCGGCCGGCGCGACGAAATCGGCACGGCGGAAGAGGAGCTCGCGGCGATGCAGGTCGAGCTCGCCTCGATGCTGCACCAGAAAAGCCGGCTGGCTGCGCTCGGTCTCGCGGTGTCCAAGATCAATCACGATCTGCGCAACCTGCTGGCGTCGGCGCAACTTTTCTCCGATCAGCTCTCGAATTTGCCCGACCCCAAGGTGCAGCGCTTCGCGCCCAAGCTGATGCGCGCGCTCGAACGTGCGATCGCGTTCTGCCAGTCGACGCTCTCTTATGGCGCCGCACAGGAGGCGCCACCGGAGCGCAAGACAATCGAACTCGAGCCCTTGATCGAGGAGGTGCACGAGGCGCTTGGTCTTAGCCTCGACATGCCCGTCCGCTGGATCGTTGCGGTGGAGCGTGGGTTGACCGTGGAGGCCGACCACGACCACTTGTTCCGCGTGCTCGTCAATATGACGCGCAACGCGGTGCAGGCGCTGGAGGCGCGCGGCGCGCGCGATCCCGCGCGCGATCAGATAAGAATTACCGGCCGGCGCGAAGGCAGCGTGGCGGTGATCGAGGTTTCCGACACCGGGCCGGGCGTCTCCGAAAAGGCGCGTGCCAATCTGTTCCAGGCGTTCCAGGGCTCCACGCGTTCCGGCGGAGCCGGCCTCGGACTTGCGATCGCGGCCGAACTGGTGCGCGCGCATGGCGGCGACATTCGCCTGGTGCCGGGGACGATCGGGGCGACCTTCAGCATCACCATTCCCGACCGCGCGGTTGACCTGAATTCCCGTCGCGACGAACGCGCGCGGGCTTGATCCACGCGGACCGCGTTTAAGAGTCCATGCGGATGTATATTTTCGTCCCGGGAACAGTCCCCGGGGGAGCGGTGTTCGTTCCATTAAGGGCGCTGCGCACCTATGAAGGATTTTGGCATGGCATCGCCGTCATCGCCGTCTGTGACGTTGCTTGCGCTCGCGACCGCGGTGCCCCCGTACCAGCTCCAGCAGCCGGAACTTGCCGCGCTCGCCCACCGCACCTACGCGAAGACATTTGCCCGCTATCCAAGTCTGGCCGATGTGTTCGTCAATGCCGGCATCGAGCGACGCTATTCGGTTAACCCGATCGAGTGGTTTGACGGTCCGCATAACTGGGCGGATCGCACCAAGTGCTATCTGAACGGCGCGAGCGCGCTATTCATCAAAGCAGCGCAGTCGGCGCTCGATCGCGCCGGTGTTTCCGCGCGCGACGTTGACGTGATCGTGACAGTGTCCTCGAGCGGCATCGCGGTGCCGACACTGGACGCGCGCGTGGCTGCGCAAATGGGGTTCAAGTCTTCGGTCGTTCGCGTGCCGGTGTTCGGACGCGGTTGCGGCGGCGGCGTTTCGGGCCTCTCGATCGGCGCGCGGCTCGCGCGCGCAGAACCGGGCGAGGTCGTGCTCGTGGTCGTGGTCGAATTGTCCACGCTCGCCTTCCGTAACGACCGCAGCACCAAGGCCGACGTCATTACCGCGGCGTTGTTCGGCGACGGCGCGGCGGCGGTCGTGCTGCGCGCCGAGCCGAAGGCCGCGCCGCTCCGCATCGGCGCGGCCGTCGAGCACACCTGGCCCAGCTCGCTCGATGTCATGGGCTGGACGGTCGACCCGGCCGGCTTCGGCGTGATCCTGTCGCGCTCGCTGCCGCGCTTCATCGAAAAGCGTCTGGCGGCGCCGGCGCGCCGTTTCATCGACGCCGCCAAGCTCGCCGCGCCGCGATTCATCTGCCATCCGGGCGGCGGCAAGGTGCTCGACGCAATTGAAACCGCGTTTGAATTGCAAAAGGGCACGCTACGCGACGAGCGCGAGGTGTTGCGCGGGCACGGCAACATGTCGGCGCCGACCGTGCTGTTCGTGCTCGAACGCGCGCTCAAACGCGGCCTGCGCGGCACCGCGGTGCTGGCGGCGATGGGGCCAGGCTTCACCGCGAGCTTCCTGGCGCTCGAGTCCGAGCAAGGGTCTGCTTATGGGTGAGGGCGCCTGGCTCATCGTCTTTTTGATCGCACAGCGGCTCGCCGAACTGGGCCTCGCGCAAGCAAACACCCAACGGATGCGTGCCGCCGGCGGCGTCGAATTCGGTGTCGCGCACTATCCGCTGATGGTCGCACTGCATGCGTCCTGGCTGCTCGGTCTGTGGATGCTCGGCCACGGTCGCGACGTCGATCCGCTCTGGCTTGGGGTCTTCGTCCTGTTGCAGGCCGGCAGGCTGTGGGTGATTGCGAGCTTGCGATCGCGTTGGACCACCCGCGTGATCGTCATGCCGGGTACGGCTCCAGTTGCTCGCGGACCCTATCGCTGGCTGCGGCATCCCAACTATCTAATCGTGGTGCTGGAGATCGCGGTGGTTCCGCTGGCGCTTGGGTTGCCACTGTTCGCGCTTGTGTTTTCACTCGCCAACGCGGGCCTGCTCGCCTGGCGCATCAACGTCGAGAACCAGGCGCTGGCCTGGGTGGCAAGGCGCACGCCTGCCGAGACCTTGACCTCCGCAACCCTTGCCAATGGATACCCAAGGCGATAGCTATGCCCCCGGTTCGCGGCCCGATTTTCCGGCAGCGGTATCAGCGCCCGTAGCTCAGCTGGATAGAGCACCAGACTACGAATCTGGGGGTCGGGAGTTCGAATCTCTCCGGGCGCGCCATTTCCTTCACTTCACCTACGTGCATGATTCCGGAATGTGAGAATTGGTTTTCGGATAAGATCATGCGCTGACGAATGCGCGCCGGTAGCTCAGCTGGATAGAGCACCAGACTTCGAATCTGGGGGTCAGGGGTTCGAATCCCTTCCGGCGCGCCATTTTCTGCGGAAGGACGAGCGATGAAACGGCTGCCGAAAACGATCGCCTTGCTGGCGATGGCGTTGCTCAATACCGCCGTACGGGCGCAGGACCCGGCCGTGCGTGGCCGTGCACTGGTCGCCGAGAATTGCGCGCGCTGCCATGCGATCGAAAAAACCGGCGCCAGTCCCCATGCCAGCGCGCCACCGTTCCGCGCGCTCGGCCGCGACTTCGACCTCGATAGATTCGCCGGCCGGCTCGAGCGCGGCATTGTCGCTACTCATCCCGACATGCCGGAGTTCAGGCTCAACGCCGCTGACGCAAGCGCCGTGATCGCTTATTTGCGGACGATCCAACCGTAGTTTGTTTGCCGCGGCCTTTGCCGCAGTTGCGGCGAGGTGTCAGCGCGCGCCGGTGCTTACGCGCTCGGCCGCACGCGGCGCTGGCGCGTCTTCTGCCAGGATCGCGCCATAGGCGTCGGCGAGCCCGGCGCCGAACATGGTGTCGCGGCCTTTGGGTCCGAGATCCTTGGCGGTGGCCAGCAGAATGGCGCGCACTTTGTCGGGGGTGAGGCCGCTTTTGTGCTCGAGCATCAGTGCGACAATGCCGCTGATTTCGGCCGCCGAATAAGACGTGCCGGAGGCAACTTCGTAGCCGCCGCCGGGGATCGCCACCAGAATTTTCGCGCCCGGTGCGGCAAGCGCGATATGGTGGCCGCGGCTGGATTCCTCGAGCAAACCGTCGTCGGCGTCGGTGGCAGCCACGGCAATCACGTTCGGATCGGCGGCCGGATAGAGCGGCGGCGATTTCGCTCCGGCATTTCCAACCGCCGCCACCAGCACGATGCCCTGCTTGTGTGCAGCTTCCATTGCGCGATGGAGCGCCGCATCGCGCGGGCCGGCGAAGCTCATGTTGATGACGCGCGCGCCGTTGGCCGCCGCCCAGTCGAGACCTTTGAGGATATCGAAGGTCGAGCCCTCCGCTCCCGCGCCTGCCGGATCGAAGGCGCGGACCGCAAGTATCTGCGCCGCCGGCGCAGCGCCCGTCAGCTTGCCGTGCGCCGCGATCAGGCCGGCGATGGCGGTGCCGTGTCGGTGCGGCGTCATTGGCGTTCCGACGACATCGACTCTCTTTGCGATCGACCCGGCGAGATCGGGATGCGCGGCGTCTATAGCGGTGTCGAGGACGGCGACCAAAACCGATTGGCCGTTGGCGATTCTGTGGGCTTCCGGCAGCCGCAGCTTGGCAAGTTCGTATTGCGCAAGGCCGCCTTCGCCGGCGGCCGCGCCGGTCGTCTCTGTTTCGTATTCCTGCAGCGTGAACAGATGATTCTGCTGCGCAATAACGGATTCGGCTTCGAGCGCGCGCACTACCGCGGCCGGCGGCCGCCCGTCGGAAATACGCCCGCGGTACACGGTGGTGCCCAACAACTGGGATGATTGGGATGCAATCTGCACCAGCCGGAAGCGGCGCAGAAGGTCTTCGACGGTCCGCGCGTTGACCACATTGGATACTTCGAACAGCACTTCATCGGCCTTCGAGCGGCCCTCGTTGGCCGTTGGCACACTGCCGTCGCCGCGTGCCGTACGTTCCGGCTGGCGCCGCGAGCCTTTCGTCTGCTTGCCGGTGCTGCCGCTGTCCATGGTCCGGTACTGCGCACCGTCCGGCCGATGCTGCGGTATCGCCATGATGTTGTCCGGCTCAAGCGGGGTATAATTGCCCGGAAAGCTCGGCTGACCGATCGACCCCGATGGCTTGCCGGTGCTGACGCCGGGTCCGGGGCTACGGGGCGCCCTTTGCGCGAAGCTGTCGCCGGCGGACGCTAGCGTCAGTGTCGCGGTCATCGCCAGGCAGAGCAGGGCACTATGGGATGTTCGCATAGCCGATCCACTCACTCGCTCATGGCGATGAAACCGACGACCTTGTCCGCTTGCAGTTTTTTCACGATACCGGCGAGTTCGTCGTTCGGCAACGCGGCCGGCGCGACGCGGACCTTATAGAGTCCGCCGGACATCGGCCCGGCCGCGACCGAAAGTTTGTTGGTCTCGAGAAACTTGGTGACATCGTCGGATGTCGACTGCGGCGCGAAGCGGATGATGGCAAAGGCGCCCACGCCCGGATCGGTGCTCGGCGCCGAGGCGGTCTGATAGCCGCCCACGGACTTATCCTTGATCACCACGCTGGCGATCAATCCGGCTTGCAGCAGGATGGCGATCGCGGCAACGCTCGCCGACCAGGCCAGCGTGCGCGGCGAAAGGCTCGCGAAAAATTCCGCGACGCGCGCGCCGAGATTGAGCGAGCTGGCGCTACGCAGCGGTTCGGCGTCGATCTTGGCGAACAGCTTTTCCATCGCGTGCGCGGAGGGCGCGCCCAGCGTTTCGTTGAGAAGAATGGTCTCGCCCAGCTCCTCGCGCACCATCGCGTAGCGGCGGGCGAGTTCGGGATTGCCGGCCAGCGCATCCTCGACCCGTTGGGCGTCGCGACGGCTGAGCGTTCCCACCGCGTGCCAGGGCAGGAGTTCCTCGATGTCGCTGTGCGCTTCTTTGTCTATCGTGTTCATGGCCAACCTCGATCGATTCCTTGCTCCTTCAGGAGCTCGGACATTTTCTTACGCGCGTAGAACATACGCGTCTTCACGGTCGCTTCCGGGATGCCGACAATGCCGGCAACTTCTTCCACCGACTTCTCGTGGTAGTAGACGAGGTCGATGATCTCCCGGTGCTCCGTCGACAACCTAGTGAGGCATTGCCGCAGCAGGGCGCCCTTTTCCTTCTTCGCCAGAGCTTGTTCAGGATCGTCGGATTGATCCTCGATCCGCTCCGCCGTCTCGTCGTCCAGTTTCTCCTCCGGCCGGCGCCGCAGCGCCGACAGGGCCTTGAAACGGGCAATGCTCAGCATCCAGGTAGAGACGGCCGAGCGGCCCTCGAACTTGCCGGCTTGCCGCCAAACGTCGAGAAACACGTCGCTGATCAAGTCTTCCGCCGTCGCTTCATTTCGGACCAGACGCAGCACGAACCGATAAACCCGGACATGATGCCGTGCGAACAGCACCTGCATAGCGAGCCGGTCGCCGCCTGCGATCCTTGCGATCAGAACCTCGTCCGAAGTCGTTTGCATCGCAGGCTATCGGCTCAATGAATGGGTCGTGGGCGAGGGCGTCTAGGTTCAAGCAAAATCGAGGAAAATTTGGCTTTGTCCCCCCGTTTCGGACAAAACCGGCGCTAGGTTGCCCTGTTCCGCAGCGTTTGGGCAAGTCGCGGACGACAAGCCCCCCATTGGAGGCAATTTTTGTCCCAGGCTGCGGAATTGTGATCGCCATCACGGATCGGGCGAATTGGTCGAACCTTAGGTCAGGGCAATCGCGACCCACGAATATCAAGGGATGTGAAAGGCACATTCCACCCAACAGGAGAGACCGTCATGATCCGCAAGTTCGCAATCGCCCTCGCCGCCACCGCCGTCATCGCCGTCACCGCGCTGACCCCGACCGCGGCCTCTGCCCACCACTGGCATGGTGGCGTGCGCATCTACGTCCCGACCGTCTACGCCGACACTTGCTATACCAAGAAGGTCGTCGTCGACACCTGGAACGGCCCGCGAGTGCGCCGCGTGACCTACTGCAATTAACACGTGACCGCCGCCAATAACCCCGGCTTCGCCAAGGCGAGGCCGGGGTTTTTCTTTTGGGTGGACCGGGTATGCTTCCCGCAACAAACCGGCGGGTGACGTTTGGGGGCTTCGCGCCACGCCGGCTAGCGCACGATCCCGAAAAGTGGGAACCGGTTTTCGGAAAAGATCATGCGCAAATGTTAGGGAGGATTTCATGATAGCCGCATTGAACATGCGCGCTGCGGCAATCGCCGGAGCGCTCATGCTGCCTTTGGCGCCGGCTTTTGCCGCATCGCCGCAGCCGTCACCGGTCACCCCGCAGCTCATCGAGGCGGCGGCCAAGGAAGGCAAGATCGTCTTCTATACGGCGATCGATCTGAAAGTCGCGCAGGCCTTGGCCAAGAATTTCGAAAAGCAATATCCCGGCATCACTGTGCAGGTGGAGCGTACCGGCAGCGAGCGTCTGTTCCAGCGCCTGTCGCAGGAGCGAGCCAGCAACATTTTCACCGCCGACGTGCTCGACGCGACCGACCAGGCCTTGTTCGTGACCTGGAAGAAGCAGGGGGTTCTCGATCCCTATATTCCGGCTGAAGCGATGAAATATCCGGCCTCCGAGCGCGATTCCGACGGCGCCTATATCAACATCCGCTTCACGCTGATGCCGATTGCCTACAATACGAATCTGGTGAAGCCGGAAGAGGCGCCCAAGAGCTTTGCCGACCTGCTCGATCCGAAATGGAGTGGCAAGATCGTGAAGGCGCATCCGAGCTACTCGGGCGGCATCGTGACTTCGACTTTCCAGACCGTGAACGCCATTGGCTGGGGTTATTTCGAAAAGCTCGGGAAGCAAAAAGTACTGCAAGTCCAATCGTCGACCGAGCCGCCGAAGAAGCTAGCGCTGGGCGAGCGCGCGGTTGCGGCCGACGGTCTCGAATACGTGCACATCCAGCTCAGGGAAACCGGCGCGCCGATCGCGCTCGTCTATCCGAAAGAAGGCACACCGTTCATTCCGAGCTGCGAGGGGATCGCCAAGAACGCGCCGCATCCGAACGCGGCCAGGCTGTTCATCAGCTTCATCGTGTCGCGCGAAACCCAGCAATACCTCGTCGATGAGGCTGGCCTGCGCTCGTTCCACCCGGACGTGAAAGACAAGCCGGGCCGCACGCCGCTATCGCAGATCAAGTTGTTGCCGTCGGACCCGGTCGCGCAGGAAGCCGCGACCGAAGAGATCAAGAAGAAATACGCGGAATATTTTGGGATTTAACATTTCTGTTCGGCCGGGTTTAACCCGGCATCTCGCTTAGGAGGGCAGCGTGCTTCCCTAAGCGGGATGCGCGGGTCAAGCCCGCGCATGACAACAACAAAGGCAAGAACAATGCTCGCAGGCTTCAATCGTACCGAGATCAAGACCAGCGGCGCGCGCATCGTCACGCTCACAGGCGGCAGCGGGCCGCCGCTGCTGCTGATGCATGGCAACCCGTTCACGCATCTGTCGTGGCTGAAAGTCGCGCCGACGCTGGCGAAGGAATTCACCGTGGTCTGCACCGACCTGCGTGGCTATGGCGATTCCGAAAAGCCGCCGGGCGGCGCCGACCATTCCGGATATTCATTCCGCGCCATGGCGCAGGACCAAATCGAGGTGATGGCGGCGCTCGGTTACGACAAATTCTTCGCGGCCGGTCACGATCGCGGCGCGCGCGTGCTGCATCGCATGTGTCTCGATCATCCGGCCAAGGTTACGCGCGCGGCGATTCTCGACATCATCCCGCAGCACCATTTGCTCAACAACGTGACGCGCCAGTGGGGCACCTTCTCCTGGCACTGGTTCTTCAACATCCAGCCGGAGCCGCTGCCAGAAAAGATGATGGGCGCCGATCCCGACTGGTTCATCGAAAGGAAGCTGGCAAAGACCAAACAGGGCCTGAGCTTTTTCGATTCCGGCGCGCTCGCCGAGTACAAACGCTGCTTCCGCAATCCGGAAACCATCCACGCCATCTGCGAGGATTATCGCGCTACTTTCGGGGTCGATCTCGATATGGACAGCAAGGATTTCGAAGCCGGACGGAAAATCGAATGCCCGGCCTTGATCCTGTGGGGCGCGACCGGCGGCGTCGGGCGCAACAGCAAACCCGGTCCGGGCGAAATCTGGCAGCGCTATGCGGCCAACATTGTCGGCGCGCAGGCGCTGCCGTGCGGGCATTATCTGTCCGAGGAGGCGCCAACCGAGACCACCGCCGCGCTGCGCGCGTTTTTTGCGGCGGGCTAGCCGGCTTTTGCTTTCGCCTATCCCGGCGGAGTGTTAGCGTTCCCGCTGACCGTTTTTCCGCTCGGGAAGTTCTGATGAACAAAGTGCGTGGCGATGTCCACCCGATATTCGATCGGTCATTCTGGTGGTTCGGTGTCAGTTTTTGTTTTCTGATGCTTGCATTGCTTGTCGGGCCGCCCGTTCCGAACAATGAGCAAGAGCACCATTGCGTCGTCAACGCGGACCTGCCCGGGCCGTTCGGCGTTTCGATGAATTGCGATTCCCCGGAATTCATGCGGCTGGCGCGCGAGCCGTCCGGCTTGCTCGAGCCGCTTAACACGCGCCAATCGCGTCCCGGGATGGTTGCCGCCGCCGCCGGTCTGGCATGGGTATTGTCGCCACTGTCGGGCCTTGCCAGCAAACTCGGCATTCAGGCGGGCCGCAGCGACATCGATCCCAAGCGCATCGCGACCTCGCTCGCGAAGGATATACCCGGCTATCTCGCCTACATCCTTCTCAATGTCGCGATCCTGCTGGCGACGTTTTATTTTTTCCGGCGCATCGTCGAGCCATTTTGCGAACCTTGGGCCGATAATTCCAGTTCTGGAATTATCATTCTCGCGGCGCTCGGCCTCGTACTCGTCGCCAATGATGTGGTGAAGGCTTTCGTGTGGTCGCCGCATACCCAGATGTTCAACATCCTGGTCCCGGTATTCGCGCTCTACGCCTCGATGCGGGCCGGCGCCGGCGCGTTGATCGAGCGCCACTTCACGATCTGGATCGGTGTGGCGGCCGGCATTGGCGGCACGGCGTACCCGTTGTTCGTGATCGTGCTGCCATGCGTTGCCGTCTGCGCTTTTGCGTTCGCGCTGCAACAGCGCTCGCGCACTGTGTGGACTCGGTCAGGCATCAATTTAATCTTGCTGGCGGTACTGGTCTTCTTGCCGGAAGCGCTGTGGTACGCCTTCGTCCGCTACAAGACCGGCGCCTTCTATCAGCACGAAATGGTGCGCTACAATGAAGTGGTCTGGATGCTGGATGCTCTGCATGAAGGCTTCGGCACCTTCGCTGCGCTTTGGTGGAGCAAGCTCGTGCGCTTGCTGTGGTTTGCGATCCTGCAAGCGGGCCCGCTTGCCGCGGTACTGCTCGCAGTCGCCGCATTGGCTGTTACAAACCGGAAAGAGAGCGTGGCACGGCCGCCGTTCTGGCGGCTGGCGTCGACCGGTATCTTGGTCAGCGCCGTCACTGCTTCATTTTATGCCTGCGTCGGGCTGATCAAGGGCCGCGTCGCCTATTCCGTCCTCCCGGCGCTGATCGTCGTAGCGGCGGCTGCCGCGCTGGCGATGACCGAGCATGATAATGCCCGCCGGCGAATCACGGCCTATTGGTGCGTTGCCGTCGCCGTGCTGGCGGCGATCTATACCGTCGTGAAGAACGGTCCCTACTCGTAAAGCCGCATTCAGATGGCCGTCGGCTCTGGCATGTCGAGGAACGCGCGCGTCGCATGCCAGAACAGATGGCGGTTGATCGCGACCGCGACCGAATGCGCCGTGTTCGGCAGGATCACCAATTGCTTGTCGCCGTTCGGTAGCTGCCGGTAGAAGTCGAACAGATCCTCCACGGTGGCGATGCCGTCATATTCCCCGCGCACCAGCAAGACCGGCGCCTGCACCTTGGCCGGATCGACAACCGGCAGATTGGCGGTCATATCGAGATAGGTGCCGGTCGGCGCCTGCTCGCCGAATGCCAATTCCACATCGGCGAGGACTTTGCCGACCGCCGGATCGGTGGTGCCCGGCTTATCGCGCGTGAAGATGCTTTCGATCATGGCGCGGTCGCGCGGGCGCATACTGTGCGTGCGATAGAAGTCGAGCTGCTCGGCACGCTTCTTCAGGGTCGGCGATTCGGTGCCCTTGTAGGTGAAAGCGGCCAGCACCAGGCGATCGACGCGCTCCGGTTCGATCATGGCGTAAAGACCGGCGCGCAACCCGCCGGACGATTCACCCATGAAATTAGCCTTCGGCCGTCCGGTCTCGCGCACGACCACTTGCATCGCAGCTTTGAGGTCCTGGGCGCCGCTGGCAATGTCGGAATTGCCGCTGGTGCGGCCCGACTTGCCGTAATTCTCGTGGTCCATGCTCCAGACATCGAAACCCCAGCGCGCGAATACGTCCATCATCGAATATTCGCCGCGGCCGGGCGCATCGAGATCGAAAATCCGCCAGGTAACCGAAGAGCCGTGCACCAAGAACAGCACCGGACGCGACGGCTCGCCCGGCTTGGGCTGGCCCAGACGGCGGCGGACCAAGTAAAGCGGAACGTCGCCTTTCTTCGTCCAATAATCCGCGCTCCAGAGGTCTTCGGCGGCCGTCGCCTGCGTCACCATTCCCGACAGCAGTCCGGCACCGACACCCGCGCCGGCACCTTTAAGAACCGTGCGGCGGGGCAATTGATGGGGCGGGGAAACCTCGAATTTGTTCATGGGACGTCCTCCAATTGGTCCGGCGATTTTGCATCCCGGTTCCGGCCGCGGCGATGATTGCTTTAATGCCAGTGGTTAATATAGCAGCAGTCTAGCAGATCGCCCGGCCGAGTGGCAGTACACTCGCGCGGCGGGGCTAGTTCTGCTAGTGGGTCGACAGAAACGCGCCGAGAAGGCGCGGCGCGCCGGGAACCGCGCTAATCCGGAGGAAAGATGCTCAAGTCGGTGCGCGCGGTGGCGCAGTTTTTCCAGAACAAGATAGGCTGGAATCGAATCGGCGTCCTGCTGAGCTTGACCATCATCACCGTTGCGGTGGTGGTGCTGGTGCGCATGCTGCGGCACATCGATATCAAGGATGTGATGGCGGCGGTGAAGGCGACGGCGCCGCGCGATGTGATCGCCGCGGCCGTTTTTGTCGCCGGCGGCTACTTCACCCTGACATTTTACGATTGGTTCGCGCTGCGCACGATTGGCCGCAATAAAATTCCCTATCGCATCGCCGCGCTTGCCGGCTTCACCAGCTACTCGATCGGCCACAATATCGGCGCCACCGTGTTCACCGGCGGCGCGGTGCGCTACCGCATCTATTCGGCCTACGGTCTCGACGCAGTCGAGGTGGCCAAGATCTGCTTCGTGGCCGGTCTCACGTTCTGGCTCGGCAACGCCACCGTGCTCGGGCTCGGCATCGCCTATCATCCGGAAGCGGCCGGACTGATCGACCAGCTTGCGCCCTGGCTCAATCGCACCCTCGCCCTCGCGATCCTGACAATACTTGGATGCTATGTCGGCTGGGTATGGAGCGCGCCGCGCGAAATCGGTCAGCGCGAATGGAAAGTGAAGTTGCCGAGCGGGCCGTCCACCTTGTTGCAGATCTGCATCGGAATTCTCGATCTCAGCTGCTGCGCGCTCGCCATGTACATGTTGCTGCCGGCCGAACACAATATCGGCTTCGTGACGGTGGCGGTGGTGTTCGTGTCGGCGACGCTGCTCGGCTTCGCCAGCCACGCGCCCGGCGGGCTCGGCGTATTCGACGCCGCCATGCTGGTGGCCTTGTGGCAATACGACAAGGAACAGGTTCTGGCCGGACTGCTGCTGTTCCGGGTGCTGTATTATCTGACGCCGTTCGCGCTTGCGCTGGTCGTTCTGGGCGGACGCGAAATATGGCTCAACATGCACGGCGCGCGGCAGCGCAAAGCAAAACTGGCGCCGGTGACGACGGTGACCGCTCCGCTCCGCAGCGAGATCGATCCCAAGAAACCCGGCTCCGGCCGCTAACGACGATGGCTGACGACCGCCGAGACGCTGCACGCGGCGGGGATTGGACGGGCCGGCTGCGCGGCGCGTGGCGGGCCTTGCTCGGCCAAAATGGCGCGCGCAACGGATCGACCGGCGCGGTGGCTTTCAGCGATCGCGCGGCCACGCATCCGCAGGCGCTCCTGATCGAGCAGTTGATCGGCGGACTGCCGGCGCCGGCAATCGTGCTCGATCGCGACGGCGGGGTGATCGCATTCAACGAGGCGGCAACCGGCATTGCGCCGGCCTTGCGCCGCGGCGAACCGGCGCTGATCACCTTGCGCATGCCGGAACTGGTCGATGCCATACGGCGCGCCACCAAGCGGCGCGAGCCGCAGCGGGTGGAATTCTTCGAGCGCGTGCCGCTCGACCGCTGGTTCGAGGCCTTCGTGACGCCGGTGAAGCTCGGCGGCGCCGGCGACGGCTACTCCGACATCCTGCTGATGACGTTCAACGACCTCACGCCGCTGCGCCGCGTCGAGGAAATGCGCGCCGACTTCATCGCCAATGCCAGTCACGAGTTGCGCACGCCGCTCGCGGCGCTCCTCGGGTTCATTGAAACGCTGCAAGGCACCGCCAAGGAGGATCCGGCCGCGCGCGACGAAATTTCTCGCCATCATGCAGGGGCAGGCGACCCGCATGGCCCGGCTGATCGACGATCTGTTGTCGCTCTCGCGCATCGAGCTCAACGCGCATTTGCAGCCGAATACGCCGGTCGATCTGGCGCCGATCGTGCGGCAGGTGGTCGACGGCCTGCTGATGCTGGCGCGCGACCGCGGCGTCGAGATCAAGGTCGCCGCCCCGTCCGAGCCGCTGTTCGTGCTCGGCGACCGCGACGAATTGATCCGCGCGATCGAAAATCTGGTGGAGAACGCGTTCAAATACGGCGCCGCCGGCAAGCGGGTCGACATCACGCTGACGCGCGGCACAGACCCGCGCCGGCACGCCCGAGGCGCGGGTGGCGGTACGCGACTACGGTCCGGGCATTGCGCCCGAGCATTTGCCGCGGCTGACCGAGCGGTTCTATCGCGTCGACGTCGCCGACAGCCGCGCCCAGGGCGGCACCGGTTTGGGGCTTGCTCTGGTCAAGCATGTGCTCAACCGGCATGGCGGCAGGTTGACCATCGAGAGCACGCTGGGCGCCGGGGCGACCTTCATCATGCATTTGCCGTTACGCACCGGCAATTTCGCCGCGCCGGACGAAACTCTAGTCAAATCATAGCGCTACGCTGTCATGTGACTGTCACCAAACCTTTATAGAACGGTGACATGCGACGCCTAAGGCTGACCTCGACTTCGGAACGGCTTGACCTAAAGCAACCAGAAAATCCCGTCCGAAGCGCAGTCTTGGAGCGCGTTTTAAGTAGCAACAGCGGTTGCCCAATCGATGGGCGCAAAGACGGAGTTCCACGGGCATGGCCCGCGGGCGTCTGTGGCCGCCAACATGGAGAGATCCCTTGAAACATTGGACCGCATTAGCAGCCGCCGGCTTTCTCGCCGCCGCCGCGTTCGTTCCGGCCAAAGCCGCCGACATTTCAGGTGCCGGCGCCACCTTCCCCTATCCGATTTACGCCAAATGGGCCGACGCCTACAAAAAGGAAACCGGCAACGGACTGAACTATCAGTCGATCGGTTCCGGCGGCGGCATCAAGCAGATCAAGGCCAAGACCGTGACCTTCGGCGCCAGCGACGCGCCGCTGTCCGGCAAGGATCTCGATGAATCCGGTCTCGCCCAGTTCCCGATGGTGATGGGCGGCATCGTGCCGGTCGTCAATCTCGAGGGCGTAGCCTCCGGCGAACTCGTCATCGATGGCCCGACACTTGCCAAGATTTTCATGGGCGAGATCAAGACCTGGAACGACCCGGCAATCGTGAAGCTCAATCCAAAAGCCAAGCTGACCAGCCAGGCTATCGCCGTCGTGCATCGTTCGGACGGCTCGGGCACCACCTTCAATTTCGCCACCTACCTGGCGGACGTCAGCCCGGATTGGAAGTCGAAGGTCGGCGCGAATACCTCGGTCGAATGGCCGGTCGGCATCGGCGCCAAGGGCAACGAAGGTGTCGCCAACAACGTCGGCAACACCAAGGGCTCGGTTGGTTACGTCGAATACGCCTACGCGCTGCAGAACAAGCTGACCTATACCAAAATGATCAACAAGGCCGGCAAGACCGTTGCGCCGACCTCCGAAGCGTTCCAGGCCGCGGCGGCCAATGCCGACTGGAAATCGCAGCCCGGTTACGGCGTGATTCTGGCCAACCAGCCGGGCGACAAGTCGTGGCCGATGACGGCGGCGACCTGGATACTCGTCTACAAGCAGCCGTCCGATGTGGCTGCGACCGGCGAGGCGCTCAAGTTCTTCGCCTGGGCCTACAAGAACGGCGCCAAGATGGCCGAAGAACTCGACTACGTTCCGATGCCGGCCAATGTCGCCGCCGATGTCCAGAAGTACTGGAAGGGTGAGGTCAAGGACGCGAGCGGCAAGCCCGTGTTCTGATCCGATGACAACAGGAAAGGGCGCCGTTATGGCGCCCTTTCCTTGTCCACCGCCGCCCCAAGAGTTGTCCATGGGTGGCTTGTTTTGCGGCCGCGAGGCCGCTTGAGTGGCTCCTCTGAGCGGCGATCGAGTGCTCAAGGAGAGCCGGATGCAATCGAACGGGAGACGACCCGTGGTTGATGTTGCGTATCAGGGCGCGGCTATCGACGTTCCGCAGCAGGCGGATCGCAGCAAGGTCCTGCAGCGCCTGCGTCTTGGCGATGCCGCGTTCCGCCATCTCACCCGCGCCGCCGCCATCACCGTTCTCGTCATCCTCGGCGGCATCATCGTTTCCCTGGTGCACGGCTCGTGGCCTGCTCTGCACACGTTCGGGTTCAGCTTTCTGTATGTAGAGAGCTGGAATCCGGTGACCGAGAAATTCGGCGCCATCGCGCCGATCTACGGCACCATCGTCACTTCGGTCATCGCCATGCTGATCGCGGTGCCGGTCGGCCTGTTGATCGCGCTGTTTCTCACCGAGCTTTGCCCGATGTGGCTGCGGCGTCCGATCGGTATTGCTATCGAATTGCTCGCCGGCATTCCCAGCATCATCTACGGCATCTGGGGCCTGTTCGTTTTCGCGCCGTTCCTGCAGGAATATGTCCAGCCGTTCCTGATCACCGTATTTGGCAATGTGCCGGGGCTGTCTTCCCTGTTCGCGGGCCCGCCCTACGGTATCGGCGTGCTGACCGCCGGACTGATTCTCGCCATCATGGTGCTTGCCCTTCATCACCTCGATCTCGCGCGACGTGTTCGAAGCGGTGCCGCCGGTGCTGAAGGAGGCGGCCTACGGACTTGGCTGCACCACCTGGGAAGTGGCGCGCTACGTTGTATTGCCTTTTACGCGCGTGGGCGTCATCGGCGGCGTCATGCTCGGCTTAGGCCGAGCGCTCGGCGAGACCATGGCGGTGACCTTCGTCATCGGCAATGCGCATCGCATTTCCGGCTCGCTGCTGGCGCCGGGAACGACGATTTCGGCGACCATCGCCAACGAGTTCACGGAAGCGGTCGGCGATCTCTATACCTCGGCGCTGATTGCGCTCGGACTGATCCTGTTTGTCATAACCTTCATCGTGCTCGCGATCGCGCGCATCATGCTGATGCGGCTCAACGCGCGGATCGGAGCCTGAACATGGCGCAGGTCTCCACGTCGCTCTACAGAAGCCGCCATCGCCGCAACATCATCACGATGGGGCTTTCCTTTGCCGCCACCGCATTCGGCTTGAGTTGGCTGGTGCTGATTCTCGCGGTGCTGTTGTGGAAAGGCTTCAGCGGCCTTTCGGTGGCGGTCTTCACCGAAATGACGCCGCCGCCGGGCGCAGCCGGCGGCTTGCTCAATCCGATCATCGGGAGCCTGGTCATGACCACGATTGCGGTCGCGATCGGCACGCCGCTTGGTATCCTGGCCGGCACCTATATGGCGGAGTACGGCCGTTACGACAAATTGACCGCGGTGGTGCGCTTCATCAATGACATCCTGCTCAGCGCGCCGTCGATCGTCGTCGGCCTGTTCGTCTATGAGATCATGGTCGCCCAGATGGGGCATTTCTCCGGCTGGGCCGGCGCGGTGTCGCTGGCGGTGATCGTGGTGCCGGTGGTGGTGCGCACCACCGAGGACATGCTCACTTTGGTGCCCGACACCTTGCGCGAGGCGGCTGCCTCGATCGGCCTGCCGCGCTCTTTGATGATCACCAAGGTCGCCTATCGCGCCGCGCGCGCCGGCATGATCACCGGCGTGCTGCTGGCGGTCGCGCGCATCAGCGGCGAGACCGCGCCGCTGCTGTTCACCGCGCTCAACAACCAGTTCTGGAGCCTCAACCTGAATGCGCCGGTCTCCAGCTTGCCGGTCGTCATCTTCCAGTTCGCGCTCAGCCCCTACAAGGATTGGCAACAGCTGGCCTGGACCGGCGCGCTGATCATCACCTTGTCGGTTCTTGCGCTCAGCATCACCGCCCGCGTCCTCGCCGCACCGAGAAAATCAACATGAACAGCGTAGCCAGCTTTACCGTCCCCACCGTCACCCACGCAGCCACGAGCACCGCGGGCCTGGACGCGAAGATTTCGATTGCAGAACCTTGATTTCTTTTACGGCGACAATCGTGCGCTGAAAGATATCAATGTGTCGCTCTATCAAGGCAAGGTGACCGCCTTCATCGGCCCGTCCGGCTGCGGCAAGTCCACACTGCTGCGCATCCTTAACCGCATGTACGATCTTTATCCAAACCAGCGCGCTACCGGGCACGTGCGGCTCGACGATCAGGATATTCTCTCGCCCGTCACAGGATATCAACCTGCTGCGCGCAAAGGTCGGCATGGTGTTCCAGAAGCCGACGCCGTTCCCGATGACGATTTTCGAGAACATCGCCTTCGGCATCCGGCTGTACGAGAAGCTGCCGAAGTCCGAGCTGGAAGGCCGCGTGCAGCACGCGCTGCAGCGCGCCGCGCTGTGGGAGGAAGTCAAGGACAAGCTCGCCACCAACGGGTTGTCGCTCTCCGGCGGCCAGCAGCAGCGCCTGTGCATCGCGCGCACGGTGGCGGTGCAGCCGGAAGTGATCCTGTTCGACGAGCCATGCTCGGCGCTCGACCCGATCTCGACCGCCAAGATCGAGGAGCTGATCGACGAGCTCAAGGACGACTACACGATCGCCATCGTCACCCACAATATGCAGCAGGCCGCGCGCGTGTCCGACTTCACCGCCTTCATGTATCTCGGCGAGTTGATCGAATACGGCGAAACCACCCGCATGTTCACAACCCCTAACGATCGCCGCACCCAGGATTATATAACCGGTCGCTTCGGCTAGACGCAAGATCCCGAAAAGTCGAAACCGGTTTTCGGAAAAGATCATGCGCGAGTAGGAAGCAAGGACGAAACAGATGACCGATTTGCACACGACCAAGGCTTTCGATGCCGACCTGCAGGATCTCGCGCGCATGGTCGCGGAAATGGGCGGCCTCGCCGAGAAGCAGGTCGCCGATTTCGTCGATGCGTTGGCCACGCGCGACAGCGCGCTTGCGCAACGGGTCACCGCAGCCGACGCCAATATCGACGCGCTGCAACACGAGATCGAGGAAAAGGCGGTGAATGACCATCGCCCGCCGCCAGCCGATGGCGGTCGATCTGCGCGAGATCGTCGGCGCGCTACGGCTCGCCAACGATCTGGAGCGCATCGGCGACCTCGCCAAGAACATCGCCAAGCGCGTGGTCGCGCTCAACGGCGAATTCCCGCCGCCCAAGCTTATCCGCGGCGTCGAGCATATGGCCGATCTCGTGCTCACCCAGCTTAAGACGGTGCTCGACAGCTACGCCCGGCGCGACGTCACCAAGGCCATGGCGGTGTGGCGCGGCGACGAGGAGATCGACGCGGTCTGCACCTCGGTGTTCCGCGAGTTGCTCACCTACATGATGGAGGATCCGCGCAACATCACGTTTTGCATTCATCTGATGTTCTGCGCCAAGAACATCGAGCGGATGGGCGATCATGCCACAAACATCGCGGAATCGGTCCATTACGTGATCGAGGGACGGCCGATCGCCGACCAACGGCCAAAGGGCGACACCACGACCATCGCCGCGCTGCGAACGGCCGTGGATAGGTAGCGCATGATCCCGAAAAGTGGGAACCGGTTTTCGGACAAGATCATGCGCATAAAGGATAAGTTATGAACGCGCGCATTTTGATCGTCGAAGACGAAGAGCCGCTCACGATGCTGCTCCGCTATAACCTCGAGGCGGAAGGCTACGAAGTCGAAACCGCCGCCCGTGGCGACGATGCCGACACGCGGCTGAAAGAGGCGACCCCCGATCTTGTGGTGCTCGACTGGATGCTGCCCGGCCTGTCCGGAATCGAGTTGTGCCGGCGCCTGCGCGCGCGGCCGGAAACCCGCCAGTTGCCGATCATCATGCTCACCGCGCGTGGCGAGGAAAGCGAAAAGGTGCGAGGTCTAGCGACCGGCGCCGACGATTACATCGTCAAGCCGTTCTCGGTGCCGGAATTACTGGCGCGCGTACGCGCGCTGCTGCGCCGCGCCAACCCCGAGCGGGTCGCCACCGTGCTGACCATCGGCGACATCGAGCTCGACCGCGACAAGAAGCGGGTCTCCCGCAACAGCCGCGCCGTCGACCTGGGCCCGACCGAATACCGCCTGCTTGAGTTCCTCATGGAGCGCCCGGGCCGGGTGTTCTCGCGCGAGCAATTGCTCGACGGCGTCTGGGGCTCGGAGATTTATATCGATGAACGCACCGTCGACGTGCATGTCGGCCGCTTGCGAAAGGCAATCAATCGCGGGCACCTGGCCGACCCGATCCGTACCGTGCGCGGCGCCGGCTACGCGCTCGACGACCGCTTCGGCCGCGGGAACGGAACGGCATAGGCCGCACATTTCCGCAGAGGCGGGATCCATCCTCCAGCCGCCTGATCCTGGGGAGGCGTCCGAAGTGCGGCGTCTCGAAGGTTGCAGCGGCGGCCCGATGCTTCGGTACGGCGCACTTACGCTTGCCCAGAATGCAAAATGGCAGGCGCAAAGCCGGCCATGAAGAGGGTGACGGAATGGGGCGTTTTCAGCCCCGGAACGGACGTTTATCGCGCCGGCGGTCGGAGGCCGGCTGATAGGCGACCCGAGAGTGGAATGAGCAATAGGGCTGATCGTTGACCGATTTACCTCCGCAGAAGAAGAAATCGGAGCTGCCCGGGTCGCCGACTGGCCAATGGCAGGTCTTTTCTGTGAGTTGGAGCAGCGTCTTGCGCTGCTCAAGCGGAATTTCGATCAACTCTGGCTCGGGCTCCATCTCGTAGTCGTAGGCGAGCGCGGTATTGCCCCGCATCGAGGCCCGCGGAACCCGCATCATGTGTCCCGAGGAGCGCGCCTTGCGGGGCCGCGGAGAGGCCGAGGAGGGGCTCTTGGCCCGGCCGGAGAGGCCAAGGCGGTGCACCTTGCCGATGACGGCATTGCGCGTGATGCCGCCGAGCTCGGCGGCGATCTGGCTGGCGGACAAGCCGTCCGCCCATAATTTCGTCAGGAGTGCGACCCGCTCTTCGGTCCAGCCCATCGACTTCTCCTCGGCAATTCAGTGCCTTAGGTGGAATCCAACCCTTCGCTGGGCGCGAATTCTCCGCGCCTGAACGTGTAAACTTCAGGGATGAACTAGGATTCAGCCCAGCACGCACGACATGTCGTACTGTCTGGCAGTAACGCTACACTATGGGTTGACTCGCCTGCAAGCATTTGCAAGCGCGAAAAACGTAACTACCAACAGCTTTCTCCTTTAGAATAGGCCCTTGCGGCATAATTGAGTCGCGGTGACAGCGCCCTTGCGGATCTTGAGCGCGTGTTGACAGGCCAAGGCTCGGCAATAGAATGAAAAAAGTGCCGCCCGGTGAGGCGGCATGTTTCATTTCGACCCCGAAAACCTGGCCGTCGGACATGAATCCGCGGGTAGGCACCGGTTTCCCGCCTACGCGAAGCCGCTGTGGCGGTAGAAGGTGGGTCGGATAAGTTCATGCGCAATAATCGTGTGTGAGCATGATGTTTTGATGGAAGAAGGCGGCCGTGAGCTCGCACATCTTGCCGACTTATGCGCGCGTCGACCTCGCTTTCGAGCGGGGCGAGGGCGCTTGGCTGATCACGGCCGCGGGCGACCGCTATCTCGATTTCACGTCCGGGGTTGCCGTCAACGCGCTTGGACATTCCCACCCGGCTTTGATCAAGGCACTGGCCGAGCAGGCGCAAAAAGTCTGGCACGTCTCGAATTTGTACCGCATCCCGGAGGGTGAGAGGCTGGCCGACCGGCTGTGCGAGCTCAGTTTCGCCGACACGGTGTTTTTCCAGAATTCCGGCGCCGAGGCGATCGAGTGCGCGATCAAGATGGCGCGCAAATACCAGGCGGTCTCCGGCAGACCGGAGCGGTTCCGCATCGTCACTTTCGAAGGGGCCTTTCACGGCCGCACGCTGGCCGCGATCGCCGCGACCGGAAACAAGAAATATCTCGAAGGCTTCGGGCCGCCGGTCGAAGGCTTCGACCAGGTGCCGTTCGCCGATCTCGAAGCGACCAAGAAGGCGGTCGGCGTTGAGACCGCTGCCATTCTCATTGAGCCGATCATGGGCGAGGGCGGCGTGCGCGTGATTCCGCACACCTTTTTGCGCGCACTTCGAAAATTGTGCGACGACCATGGCCTGTTGCTGATATTCGACGAGATCCAGACCGGCATCGGTCGCACCGGCGACATGTTCGCGTATCAACATACCGGCGTGACGCCCGACATCATGACCATCGCCAAGGCGCTCGGCGGCGGCTTTCCTGTCGGCGCTTGCCTGGCAACGACGGAAGCGTCCAAGGGCATGACAGCCGGCACGCACGGCTCGACCTTTGGCGGCAATCCGCTGGCGATGGCGGTCGGCAATGCGGTGCTCGACGTGGTGACCGCGGACGGTTTCCTCGAGAAGGTGCGGCACAACGGCATTCTGCTCAAGCAGCGGCTGGCCGAACTCAAGGACCGCCACGCCGCGGTGCTTGCCGAAGTGCGCGGCGAAGGCCTGCTAATCGGCCTGCGCATGGTGCCGCCGGCCTCCGAAATGGTCGACGAATTGCGCGCCGAGAAAATGATCACGGTCGCCGCCGGCGACAACGTCGTGCGGCTGCTGCCGCCGCTGAACATCGGTGAGCACGAGATCGGCGAGGCGATCGCGCGCATCGACCGCGCCTGTACGCGGCTGGAGAAAGCGCATCCGCGGCAAGAAAAGCCCGCTGACAAGCCGACCGCCAAGCAGGTGGCGTCATGACCGGAAACGGCGTGCGGCATTTCCTCGATCTCATCGACATCCCCAAGCCGGTGCTGGCCGGAATGATCGGCAACAGCCGCGCCATGAAGGCTGCGCGCGCGCACGGCGTCGCCAGCGCGCCGCTGGCCGGCAAGACGCTGGCGATGATTTTCGACAAGCCCTCGACCCGCACGCGCGTGTCGTTCGACGTTGCCATGCGCCAGCTTGGCGGCGAGTTCGATCACGCTCACGGGCCAGGAAATGCAACTCGGGCGCGGCGAATTGATCGCGGATACCGCGCGCGTGCTATCGCGTTACGTCGATGGCATCATGATCCGCACACTCGATCATCAGCAGCTCTTGGAGCTGGCGGAATTTGCCACCGTGCCGGTGATCAACGGGCTGACCCGGCGCTCGCATCCTTGTCAGGTATTGGCCGACGTCATGACCTTCGAGGAGCATCGCGGGCCGATCGAGGGCCGCACGGTGGCCTGGACCGGCGACGGCAACAACGTGCTGGCATCCTGGATGCACGCTGCCGAGCGCTTCAACTTCCAGCTTCGGGTGGCGACGCCGTCCGAGCTCAAGCCGAAGAAATGGCTGATGGATTGGGTGAAGTCGTCCGGCGCCGCCATCAAGATCGGCGAGGACCCGGAAATCGCGGTCAAGGATGCCGACTGCGTGGTGACCGACACCTGGGTCTCGATGGGCGACCGCGAGGCCAAGTCCCGCCACAACGTGCTCAAGCGCTACCAGGTCAATGCCCGCCTGATGGCTAAGGCAAAACCGGACGCGCTGTTCATGCACTGCCTGCCGGCCCACCGAGGCCAGGAAGTTACCGACGAGGTGATCGACGGCCCGCAGTCGGTGGTGTTCGACGAGGCGGAAAATCGGCTGCATGCCCAGAAGGGCCTGCTCGCCTGGTGCCTGCACGCCGAGGCGCGATAAACGGACCCCCACCCCCACCCTCCCGGAGGAAATGCCGCGAGGTCTTCCTCTCCCTGAAAGGGGGGAAGCGTGTGGAGGGGGTCGATTTCCAACCGATGAGCAATACATAAGACACATGAACAGCCCCATGACTAATCCGATCATAGCCAATCCCGACATCGCCATTCCATCGCGTGCGCCGGCGGCCACCACCACCGACGACACCGTCATGCCATTCGAAGTGGCCGCGCTCGACCTGCGCGGCCGCGTGGTACGACTCGGCCCGGTGGTCGACGAAATCCTCGCGCGGCACGATTATCCGCAGCCGGTCGCCAAATTGTTGGGCGAGGCTGTGGTGCTCACCGTCATGCTCGGCTCGGCGCTGAAAATCGATGGCCGCTTCATCCTGCAGACCCAGACCGATGGCCCGGTCGGCTTGCTGGTGGTGGACTTCACCACGCCCGGCAAGGTGCGGGCCTGCGCTCGCTTCGGTGCGGAAGGCGTCGCTGCGGCAGTGGCGGCCGGCAAGGCCGACGCCGGCGCGCTGGTCGGCAAAGGTCATCTCGCCATGACCATCGACCAGGGCAGCGACACTAGCCGCTACCAGGGGCTGGTGGCGCTCGACGGCGGCTCGCTGGAAGACGCCGCACACGAATATTTCCTGCGCTCCGAGCAGATCCCGACGCGGGTGCGCATCGCGGTGGCGGAGGAATTGCGGGCGGAAAACGGCGGCGCCCGTCATCGCTGGCGCGCCGGCGGGATTATGCTGCAATTTTTGCCGAAGTCGCCGGAGCGCGCGCGCGTAGCCGATCTCGATCCGGGCGATGCGCCGGCAGGGATGGAATTGCCCGCGATGCCGGAAGACGACGCCTGGGTGCAGGGCCGCGCGCTTCTGGAGACGGTCGAGGATGTCGAACTAATCGACCCGGACATTTCCAGCGAGCGTTTGGCCTACCGGCTGTTTCACGAACCGGGCGTGCGCGTGTTCAAGACCAGCGACGTGCGCGCGGAATGCTCGTGCTCGCGCGAGAGTGTCGAATCGATGCTCAAGAGCTTTTCGCAGGAAGACCGCAACCACATGGTCAAGGATGGCAAGATTTCGGTCACCTGCGAGTTCTGCAGCGCAAACTACGTGTTCGCTCCCGCCGACGTCGGTGCGAAGGCGAATTGACGACAGTGGCAGCGCACACAGTCGAACTTCCTCTCCCCTTGGGGGAGAGGGTTGGGGTGAGGGGGCAAATGAGTCTCGACAGGCAATATCCCCTCACCCGACGTACTTTTTGCGCCGACCTCTCCCCATGGGAGAGGTTAAGAGCGCACGCCTCGGCTCTTGCGGTAATCATGCTGCTAACCCCGCACGCCGCGCTGGCGCAAAGCTGTCCGGAGCCGTTGGCCTCGGCGCGCCGGCTGGTGCTGGTGACGGCCGACACGGTCACCAGCACCACAGCGAATGTCGGGCAATTCGAACGCGCGACGGTGAGTGAGCCGTGGCAATCCGTTCGGGGATCAACGAGCGCGCTGATCGGCCATAAAGGCGTCGGCTGGGCGCACGCGTTTCGCCGCTTCGCGCGCAAGGGCGAGCCGCTGAAAGTGGAAGGCGACAAGCGCGCTCCTGCCGGCTTCTACAAAGTCGGCAGCAGCTTCGGTTTTGCCGCGTCACAACGTGCCGACTACATGCGCATTACCGACGGCATGACCTGCATCGACGATCCGCCGTCGCCCGCCTACAACACCATTACTTCGCGTGCCAAGGTCGGCTGGCGCGTGCACGGCGAGAACATGTGGCTTGTCCCGGAATACCGCCGCGGGCTGCTGGTCGAATATCCGACCGACCGCAAGGCTCGGGCCGGCTCCTGCATCTTCATCCACCTGCAATTGCCGGGGAAGACCGGCACCAACGGTTGCGTGGCTTTGCCCGAACCGCAGCTCGAAGCCGTGCAAGATCATGTTCAATCCGGTGCGGTGCTCGCCATCTTGCCGCGTCAGGCGCTCGATCGTCTCAAAGGGTGTTTGCCGGAGGCGACGCCATGAGCGAGCTGCGCTTTTTTTAGCTCTCCTCGTAAGCGGGGAGAGGGAGAAGCATGCCTAATTGATCGTGCGCTCGGCGTAAGATGAATCGAGCGAGAAGGCCGGGACCTCGATATCGAAATGCTCGCCCGCCTCCGTGACCATGCCGTAGCTGCCGACCATGAAGCCGGACGGCGTAGGCAGCGGAACCCCGCTGGTATATTCAAACGACTCGCCCGGCTTGAGCACGGGTTCCTCGCCGACCACCCCTGGACCTTTGACCTCCTGCAGCCGCCCGAGCGCGTCGGTAATGCGCCAATGGCGCGTTTTGAGCTGCACAGTTTCGCCCCCGAGATTGGCGATATCGATGGTATAGGACCAGAAATAGTAGCCATTGCCCGGCGAGGACCGCTCGGAAACAAAGCGAGGCGTCACCGTGATCTCGATCTTGCGGGTTATGGCGCGGTACATCTATATCCTTCTACGTCTTCCTCGTCGCCGGATTATGGCCGAAAGGTCGCACGAAAGAAAAGCCGCTCATGGCCATGGTTGCAACCCAACGCGATCTGCGGCTTGACCTGTTCCGCGGCATCGCCCTCTGGCTAATCTTTCTCGACCATATCCCCTCCAATGCGGTGAGCTGGGTCACCATCCGCAACTACGGCTTCAGCGACGCCACCGAGATATTCGTTTTCATCTCCGGCTACACCGCGGCCTTCGTCTACGGCCGCGCGATGCAGGTGCACGGTTTCATCGTCGCCGCCGCGCGCGTGCTCAAGCGCGCCTGGCAGATTTATGTCGCGCACGTATTCCTGTTCGCGATCTATCTCGCCGAGATCTCTTACATCGCGCAAAGTTTCGACAATCCGCTCTACAGCGAAGAGATGGGCGTGCTCGATTTCCTCAAGGACCCCGCCGTCACCATCCTTCAGGCGCTGATGCTGAAGTTCAAGCCGGTGAACATGGATATTCTGCCGCTCTACATCGTGCTGCTGCTCATGTTCGCGCCGATACTGTGGCTGCTGTTGCGCGCGCCCTCGCTGGCGCTTGTGGTGTCCGCCACGCTCTACACGCTGATGTGGCTGTTCGACTGGAATATCCCGGCCTATCCGGAGGGCACCTGGGCGTTCAATCCTTACGCTTGGCAATTGCTGTTCGTGTTCGGAGCCTGGTGCGCGCTCGGCGGCGCGCAGCGGCTCTCGCGCTGGATAAATTCTCCGGTCATTGTCGCGCTGGCTTTCGCCTATTTGCTGTTCGCTTTCTTCATCGCGATGACGTGGTATTTTCCGCGCCTCGGCGTGTTCGTGCCGAAATTCGTCGGCGATGCGATCTACCCGATCGACAAGACAAATCTCGACGTCTTGCGCATCCTGCATTTCCTGTCGCTGGCCGTGATTACCGTTTGGTTCGTGCCGCAGGATTGGCCGGCGCTCAAGTCGCGCATTTTCTGGCCGGCGATCATATGCGGACAACATTCGCTGGAAGTCTTCTGCCTCGGCGTGTTCCTGTCGTTCGCCGGACACTTCGTGTTTACCGAAGTGTCCAACCGCGTGCCGACGCAGATGCTTGTCAGCGCGGCCGGCATCACCATCATGGTTGCCGCGGCGGCGCTGATTTCATGGTATAGACGCGTGGAGCGGGAAGGATCGGGGCCGCGGCCGCCGTCGACCAAGGCGGGTTTCGCGGGGGGCGGGGCATGATGGGGCGTCTTCCATTCCTGCTGGCATTGTTAGTGCTGGCAGTGGTTGAACAGACTTGGCCGGCCAAATCTCAGCCCGCCAAGGCTGAGAACACGGCCGAGCATCCGGCGGAATGCCGCGTTGCGGAAAATCTGGTCGAAAGCAATTTCGCACTGCCGCAAGTTGCGCGCGCGATCGCGGCAAAGCAGCTCAACATCCTCGTTGTCGGCGCGGGCTCCTCGCTTTTGCCCGGCACGAACGGCGGCAAGAATGCCTATCCGGCGCGCCTGCAACGCGCGCTGGCCGAAAAGCTGCCCGGCGTTGAGGTCAAAGTGGCGACAGATGTGAAGGCGAAACGGACCGCGGCGGAAATGGCGAAGGCGTTGGCAGGCCCGCTGGCAGTGGAAAAGCCCGCCCTCATGATCTGGCAGACCGGTACCGTGGACGCCATGCAGGCGATTGATCCAGATCAATTCAGCCAGGCCCTCGACAAAGGTATTAACATTGCCCGTTCCGCAGGCGCTGATGTCGTATTCATCAATCCGCAATATTCTCCTCGTACAGAATCGATGATTGCCCTTGGTACATATGCTGAAATCCTCCGTTGGGTTGCACTGCAACAAGAAGTGCCGCTGTTCGATCGGTTCAGCATCATGAAACTGTGGGGCGACCTCGGAACTTTTGACTTGTATTCGGCGACAAAAAAATTAGATATTGCGGAACGAGTACATGATTGTATTGGACGACTGCTGGCCGATCTCGTTAGCGAGGCGGCCAAGCCAAACGCGCCGTTGCCCGTGGGCGGCCGTTAGTTGGGGCCGGAGGAAACTGCCGTGAAGGGTAACGATCTCGCCGCGTGGGCGATGAAGCCTCTCGCTGTCGCCGCGCTGATCGTCGGCCTGACGCTGCCGTTGGCTGCGCGCGCCGAGACGGCTGCGCCAGTGTGCGACGCGCCGTCCGATTTGATCCGGCTCGCCAATCCGCTTTCTCACCTTGCGCAGAAGCTCTCGACCCACGAGGCGATCACCATCGTTGCCATGGGATCGTCGTCGACCGCCGGCGCCGGCGCGAGTTCGCCGACGGCGTCCTATCCGAGCAGGCTCGCGGTCGAGCTCAAGGGACAATTCCCGGGACAAAAAATCACCGTGCTTAATCGCGGCGTAAACGGCGAGGAAGTCGCCGACATGCTCAAGCGCTTCGATCAGGCGATCATCGCCGAGAAGCCCGACCTGGTGCTGTGGCAGCTCGGCACCAATTCGGTGATCCGCGACGCCATGTTCAATGACAACGGCGCCGCGATCCGCTCTGGCCTCGCCAAGCTCCGCGCCGCCGGCGCCGATGTCGTGCTGATGGATCCGCAGTTCGCGCCCAAGGTGATTGTGAAGCCGGAAGCCACCCATATGGTCGAGCTGATCGCCACCACCGCCAAGAGCGAGGGCGTCGACCTGTTTCGCCGCTTCGAGGTGATGCAGCGCTGGTACGAGGTCGATCACATGGCGTTCGAGACCTTCGTGGCGCCTGACGGGCTGCACATGAACGACTGGAGCTATGCCTGCCTCGCCCACGCGCTCGGCATGTCGATTGCCGAGGCAGCGAAACGGCCGGTCGTCTCCGCGACGACCTCGATGTCGCACCTGTTGCCGTAGACGGCCGACGCCGCTTCGCCTTAGACCTTATCCAGCGCCGCCAGCAGATCCTCGATGATATCGTCGCGGTGCTCCAGGCCGGCCGAGAAGCGCACCAAGCCGTCGCCGATGCCGAGTTCGGCACGCTGCTCCGGCGTGAGACGCTGATGCGTCGTCGTGGTCGGGTGCGTGATCAGGCTCTTGGCGTCGCCGAGATTGTTGGTGATGCCGGTCAGCTGCAGGCCGTTGAGGAAGCGGAAGGCGCCTTCCTTGCCGCCCTTGATCTCGAACGCAACAAGCGTCGAGCCGGCGCGCATCTGCTTCTCGATCACATCCGCCTGCGGATGATCGGCGCGGCCGGGATAGATCAGCCGGCTGAGCTTCTTGTGCCCGAACAGCGCGTCGGAGACCGCGCCAGCGTTTTCAGTTTGCCGCTCCACGCGCACCGGCAAAGTCTCAAGCCCCTTCAACAGCACCCAGGCATTGAACGGCGAAAGCGACGGTCCAGTCTGCCGTAACAGCTGGTGGTAATTGTCCATGATCAGCTTCTCGCTGCCCAGGATGACGCCGCCGAGCACGCGGCCCTGTCCGTCGACGTGCTTGGTCGCCGAATAGACCACGCAGTCGGCCCCTAAGGTGAGTGGGCTCTGGTAGAGTGGGGTGGCGAACACATTATCGACCACCAATCTGGCGCCGGCATTGTGCGCGATCTCGGCGACCGCGGCGATGTCGATCACTTCCAGCGTCGGATTGGTCGGCGTCTCCAGAAAAAACGCCTTGCTGTTCTTCTGGGTGGCCTTTTTCCATTGCGCGATATCGGTGCCGTCCACTAGCGTCGAGGTCACGCCGAAACGCGGTAACCATTCCTCGATCACCCAGCGGCAGGAGCCAAACAGCGCCTTGGCGGCGACCACGTGATCGCCGGCGCGCACCAGGCCCATCAACGCGGTGGTGACCGCGGCCATGCCGGTCGCGGTCGAGCGCGCGGCCTCGGCGCCCTCGAGCGCGGCCATGCGCTTCTCGAACATGTCCATGGTCGGATTGGAGTAGCGCGAATAGACGTAACCCGGGATCTTGCCCGAGAAGCGCAGCTCGCAATCCTCGGCGCTGTCGTATTTGTAACCCTGCGTCAGAAACAGGGCTTCCGACATCTCGTTGAATTGCGAGCGCAGGGTGCCGGCATGCACCAGCCGGGTTTCGGGGCGGTAGTTTTTGGTCTTCGACGCGGGCATGTGGTTCTCCTGCGGCCAAATTGTTTGGCCAACAAAAAACCGGCCGGAGAAAAATTCTCGGCCGGGCACACGCGTCCCCGGCCTTTTAGCGATTTATTTTACGTGGCTGCAAGCCGGCCGGCTCAAATGACCACGGGATAAATTGTTTGTAGCGGGCCGCACGCCTTCCCGTCAAGGCACCCATCGGGTTAGATCGGCGCTCCATCGCAAAGGGCCGCCAGTGGCACTTTCCTTCGCCATCGAGGACAGGGGCATTCTGCCCGACCGCATGATCGCGGCGCTTGCCGCCGACGGCGGGATTCTGCCCGCCAGCGACTTCGTTCCGGACCAGATCCAGCCAGCGAGCCTTGATCTGCGGCTTGGCGAGGTGGCCTACCGCGTGCGCGCGAGCTTCCTGCCCGGCTCGACCACGGTCGCCCAGCGCATCGACGAATTGAAACTGCACGAGTTCGCGCTCACCGACGGCGCCGTGCTGGAAACCGGCTGCGTCTACATCGTACCGCTGCTGGAAAGCCTGGCGCTGCCCGGCGATATTTCGGCCGCCGCCAATCCGAAAAGCTCGACCGGCCGGCTCGATGTCTTCACCCGCGTCATTGCCGACGAGCTGCGCGGCTTCGACCGTATCGAGCCGGGCTATCACGGCCCGCTCTATGCCGAGATCAGCCCGCGCACCTTTCCGGTGCTGGTGCGCCAAGGCTCGCGCCTGTCGCAGGTCCGGTTTCGCCGCGGCCACGCACTGCTCGGCGGCGATGCCTTGCGCGAACTGCACCGCAAAGAGCGGCTGGTGGATGCCGACGATGCCGACGTGAGCGAAGGTGTCGCGGTCGGCGTCGATCTGTCGGGCCTTGGGCCCGGCGGCTTGGTTGGCTATCGCGCCAAGCGCCACACTGGCCTGATCGATGTCGAGCGCCGCGCCGGCTACACCGTGCTCGACTACTGGGAGCCGATGCAGGCGCGCCCCGACAAGAGCCTGATCCTCGATCCCAACGAGTTCTACATCCTGGCCTCGAAGGAAGCGGTGCAGGTGCCGCCCGACTACGCCGCCGAGATGGTGCCGTTCGATCCGCTGGTCGGTGAATTCCGCGTGCATTATGCCGGCTTCTTCGATCCCGGCTTCGGCTATGCTGGCGCCGGCGGCAAGGGCGCGCGCGCGGTGCTGGAAGTGCGCTCGCGCGAGGTGCCGTTCATACTCGAGCACGGGCAGATTGTCGGCCGGCTGGTCTACGAGAAGATGATCGCGCGCCCGGACAAGCTCTACGGCCAGGGCATCGGCTCCAATTACCAGGCGCAGAGCCTAAAGCTGTCGAAGCATTTCAAGGCGTGAGCGTCTATGCGGCATCACGTGGATATTGTCTTCAATGGATTTCCGCAACCGCTCGGCAACGATCTCGGCTGCGCCTTCATCGGTTTTCGGCTAAGTGCTGGAGCGGGCGAAGGGAATCGAACCCTCGTATGCAGCTTGGGAAGCTGCCGTTCTACCATTGAACTACGCCCGCGCTGGTTTGAGGATAGCGACCGGAACGCGTACAGATCAAGTTCTCGGGCCGCAATAATGCCGTGCTATATTCGCCCGGATGTTCGGGCAATCCCGGTCGACTGCGGCTGTCATGATCTCGGTCTTCGTGCCTCGTCACCGCGCAGCGGCGGCCCTCCTGGGAGCGCTGATCTGCGCTATTGTTGGCGCCTCCGGCATGCCGGCGCAGGCGCAAACGCGCCTCAAGTCGCATTACGTGATCTCGATGACCGGCGTTTCGGTCGGCCAGGCTGTCTGGGTTCTTGACATTGATGACAAGCGGTACACGACAACGGCAACCGGCAAGGCCAGCGGCGTTCTCAGCGTTCTGGTGAACGGCGAGGGCTCCGTGGTCACGCAGGGCATTGTCGCGAACGGAAACCTGGCTCCATCGAATTTCACATCCGACATCACCGACGACGAAGGAAAGTCCGAGTTGCGGATGACCTTCGAGCGCGGCGTGGCCAAGGAACTGGTGACCCAAGCGCCCCCGCCGACGGCGGATCGCGTGCCCATCACCGATGCCGATCGCCGCGGCGTTGCCGATCCGTTGAGCGCGATGCTCATTCCGATCAAGGCCGGTAATGACGCGCTTTCGACCGCGAATTGCGATCGCGTGCTGGCGATATTCGATGGGCGGCGCCGCTACGATCTTACGCTGTCGTTCAAGCGCGTGGACAAAGTCAAAATTGAAGGCGGCCGATTCTTGGATGTCCTGGTTTGCGGAGTGGTTCTTCAACCGATCGCCGGTTACCGCGCCGACAGCACGCTGGTCAAATATGTCGCCGGCCGCCGCAATATGGAGCTATGGTTCGCACCGATTGTGGGCACATCAATCATTGCACCGATCCGCGTCTTGATGCCCACGTTGATCGGGACACTCAACATTCAAGCCGACCATTTCGAGGCCGGCTCTTTCACGCCGGCTATGGCGCCGCCGCCCAACGGGTCGCCGCGATAAGCGTTGCGTTCGCGTCTGTTGCGGTCCCACCGGATAATATCCGGCGGGATTGCTTATATTGAAGCAGCTCAAGCATTGAATGGGGGAGCGCAGCGATGCTCGGCAAGCGCGTGCAATTCGATGATGAGACCTGGGCCTCGGTCGACCTGCTCGCCAAGGACCGCATGATGGCCTTCCAGGAATTGGCCGATGAGGCCTTCCGCGATATCTTGCGAAAGTATGGTCGGCCGACCAGCCTGAGAGAGGCGCTGCGAAAAAGCGCCGGCCTCAAGGCCGATGTAGTACCAATGAAAAGGCGCAAGACGGCCAAACGCCGGAAGCGCTGAAGCGGAGGCGTCGGCACGAGCATGACCATGCGACCCAGTCTCCGCATTCCGGTCCAGGATCTGGAACAGAAGGCCTTTGCTCCTTGCGGCGAGATCATTCGGCCGAGATCGGCTGGCGGCCAGTTCGACGACAATCCTTACGATCCGGAGACCGGGGCCGGGGAGGCGACGCTGACGCTCGCCAACGGCGTGCCGCGGCTGTGGATCATGCAACTGGATGGCCCAAGGCTTGTATTCTCGAATCTGGCCAGGCATCGGCGCGTCAGCCAATGTCTCGGAGCCTTGCACGGCAAGGAATGGTTTATGGCGGTCGCGCCGCCCGGCGATCCGGCCGACGGTGCGCAGCCGGAGCTCGCGCAGCTTTCGGCTTTTCGTATTGCGGGCGATTGCGTGATCAAGCTGCACGTCGGGACCTGGCATGCCGGTCCGTTATTCGCCTACGTGGAATGCTTGTTTTTCAATCTGGAAAATCTCGACACCAACAAACGGGATTTCGAGGTGATGGACTTGGACCGCGAATTTCAAATCCCGGCTTGACCTAACGGGCAGCAAAAAGCCGGCCGCGCAGGTGTCTGCGCGGCCGGCTGGATAATCGCAACAGCTTAGTTATTCTTGCCGCCGATGGTCTGGATCACGCTTGTCATCGGGCGCGCATCTTCCAGCCCGCCGCCGATTTCCTTGGCCACGGCGTCGACGTATTCCTTGATCGGCTCGACCTTCGTCTTGCCGACGACCTGCACGATCTTGTAGCCGCCGGCCTTGAGCTGCTTGAGAAGCTCGGGCGCGGCATCCGCGGTCGCGTGCTGGAAGTCATGCATCAGGACGATGCCCTTGCCGTGCTTGGCTAGCTTGGCCATGACCGAGGAGACTACCTGCTCTGGCTTGCGCATCTTGAAGTCGAACGAGTCCATGTCGGTCGAGAAAATCGCGATGTTGCGAGTAGCGAGATATTTCATCAGTTCCGGCGGGTGCCGCAGCGCCGGGAAGCGGAAGAACGGATCGACCGGCTTATTGCCGAGCGAAATGCTCAGCGCCGCGATGCCCTTCTCGATTTCAGCCTTGCCGTCTTCCAACGTCATCGGCGTGAGGTCCTTGTGCGACCAGGTGTGCGAGCCGACGGTGTGACCGGCGGCCACCACCTTTTTCAGAATCTCGGGGTGCCAGCTGGCATGCTTGCCGATGTTGAAGAAGATCGCCTTGGTGCATTGGTCGGCCAGTGCCTTGAGGACCTTCTCGGTATTACCCGGCCACGGGCCATCGTCGAAGGTCAGCACGACCTCTTTATCTTGCAGGAAGTCGTAAGCCTTGAAATGTTCAAAGCCGAAGCCGGGAGCGCCGGTGGTGTCGATCTGCACCGTGCGGGCGATGCCGATCGCGTTCGGGTTGTCGCATTTCGCCGGTGCGTCCTCCGCACGCGCGGTGGAGGCTGCCGCCGTCATCGAGATCGCTAGACTTATCGCCAGAGCCGTACGCATCGACTTCTCCATACCGGTGAGTGCTTGTATTCAGGGACGTGCCTATTCATCGCCACTTTAACCAATTGAGTCAACGCAGGTCTCGAAATCGTCGAATTTTAGCGGATAAATAGAGGGCAATATGGTTAACGCCGGGCCTATTTCGGCGGTCATAAAGTTCCTGCGTTGTTCCCGCGTTGCGTCCGATGCGGATCAGCCCTATCTGGAAGTGATTGGAACTTGGGAACTTAAATGCCAGCGCTCGCACCCAGTGTCACATTGTCGCGGCCGCTGCTGCTGACCGCCTTGCTGGGCGGGGCGATGACGGCGGCAACGCTCGGGCTTTGGGCCTATTACGGGAGTGCGGTGTTCTTCGAAACCGTGCGTGCCGGCTGGATCGCGTGTTTTTGATCGGCCTCGTCTGAGTTAACCCAAGCATTTCGCCCAGCGTTAAGGCAGTTAAGCTCCCATGACGGCGCGAACCTCGCATATTTTCCTGGTGCTCTCCGCCTTTCTGGCCGGGCTTGTCATTTTTTCCGGCGTCTTTCTTTTTGCCACCCGGCAGATGGGGAATGGCGGCGGTCCCTCGCCGATCGGCGGACCCTTCGCGCTGATCGATCAGAACGGCCAGCCGCTCTCCGATCAGGACATGAAGGGCCGTCCGTTCCTGGTGTTCTTCGGCTACACGCATTGTCCCGATACCTGCCCGACCACGCTGTTCGACGTGTCGGAACTCATGCGCGCCTTGGGCAAGGACGCCGACCGGACTTCCGCGCTGTTTATCACGGTCGACCCCGAGCGCGACACGCCGGCGGTGATGAAGGATTATCTGTCGAGCTTCGATTCCCATCTGCTTGGCGCCAGCGGCGACCGCGCGAAGGTCGAGGCCGCCGAGCGCGCCTATCGAGTCTTCGCCAGGAAAGTCCCCGGCGAGAACGGCGACTACGGCATGGACCACACCGCGCTGGTTTATCTGATGGACAAGCAGGGCCGCTTCGTCGCGCCTTTCAGTCTCAAGCGGCGACCCGAGGAAGCGGCTGCCGACTTGCGGCGTTATATGTAGCGCCGTCCGTGAGTCTCGGTAGGCCGCCGGATTTCTGAGGGCTGAGATAGCCTCAATTCCACCAGCGATCGGATCGTATTGAGCGCGAGGCGAGAACTTTCGCCAGACCGTGCTCGGTCTTCTCCCAGGTGTAGGGCGCGACCAATGGCTGAAAGCGCGCGCGCGGAGCGACCAAGCGCATTCAATGGCCCTGGTTTTCGCGGGCAGGCCCGTAGGAGCCGCGCGCGGCGGCCGGTGCTACGAAGCGTCTATGTCCGACTTCTTGTCACATTACGCCGTGCCGGCGGCCATCATCGCGGTCGCGATCGTGCTGGTGCTCGGCCTAGTCAATATGATGCGCGGCGGCTCGCCCAACCGCTCGCAAAAGCTGATGCGATTGCGCGTGCTTATGCAATTCGTCGCCATCGTCGTCATCATGGCGACGATCTGGATTATGGGCCGCTAGGGGAGACGCCTACTTCTTCGGCTCCGGCCCCATCGGTGCTGCGCGCATATACTCGACCTTTTCCTTCTTCTTTTTGTCCACCTTCTTGGTGGTTGCGGCGGAATATTCGGTCGAGGCGGCCTGGGCCGAATGCTTGACGCCGCAGGCATTGGCCGGCGCGGCAACGGGCAGCAGCAGCATTGTCGCGGCACCGGCAATCATTAGAAAACGCATGGCGGTTCCCCAGTTTTTTGAGCCGAAAAGAGACTAAGATGAAGCCTACTGCGAATCCACGGAGAAGGACTAGCGCATGATCCCGAAAAAGCCTGTCCCGGACTTGATTCGGGACAGGTACCGGTTTTTGGATAATATCATGCGCCTGCATTAAGAGGTCTTCATGGTCGTGCTCAACCGCATTTATACCCGCACCGGCGACGACGGCACGACCTCGCTCGGCACCGGCGCGCGGCGCAAGAAATATGACCTGCGGGTCGAAGCCTACGGCACGGTCGACGAAGTCAATGCGGTGGTTGGTCTGGTGCGCCTGCATACCGCTGGCGACGCTTCGCTTGATGCAGCGCTCGGTCGCATCCAGAACGACCTGTTCGACGTCGAAGCCGATCTTTGTCTGGCCGAAAAAGGCCCCGGTGGCGTCCGTCTGACCGTCACGGATGCTCAGATCGAGTGGCTGGAGGCCGAGATCGACCGGCTCAATACCGAACTGGCGCCGCTCAAATCCTTCATCCTGCCCGGCGGCAGCCCCGCCTCGGCCTATATGCACTTGGCGCGCACGGTCTGCCGGCGTGCCGAGCGGATCATGGTCGAACTCAAGGACCAGCCCGGGGAAGGGGTCTCGGCGCCCTCGCTGAAATACATCAATCGGCTGTCTGACTATCTGTTCGTTGCGGGCCGCTACGCCAATGCCAACGGTGCTGGCGATGTATTGTGGGCGCCGGGACAGAACAGATAGGCATTTTGCGCCGCAGCATAAACGTTGACATGCCAATGGCGCGGCCTTTAGCTTCCGCCCGCGCTGGTTAGCGCCCGATTGGGTCGGGGATCATGAAAATTCTAGTGCCCGTGAAACGGGTCGTCGATTTCAACGTCAAAATCCGCGTCAAAGCGGATGGCTCCGGCGTCGAGCTCGCGAACATCAAGATGTCGATGAATCCCTTCGACGAGATTGCCGTCGAAGAGGCGATCCGCCTGAAGGAAGCCGGCAAGGCGACCGAGATCGTGGCGGTTTCGATCGGGCCGGCGCAAGCCTCCGAAACCATCCGTACCGCGCTCGCCATGGGCGCCGACCGCGGCATCCTGGTGAAGGCGGAGGGCACGATCGAGCCGCTGACGGTGGCGAAAATTCTCAAAGCAATTGTCGATGCCGAAAAGCCCGGCCTGGTGATCCTGGGCAAGCAGGCGATCGACGACGACAGCAATCAGACCGGCCAGATGCTGGCCGCGCTGCTCGGCTGGTCGCAGGGCACTTTCGCATCGAAAGCGGTCATCGACGGCGACAGCGTGGCCGTCACCCGCGAAGTGGACGGCGGCCTGCAGACGGTGAAGCTGAAGATGCCCGCCATCATCACCACCGATTTGCGGCTGAACGAGCCGCGCTATGCCAGTTTGCCCAATATCATGAAGGCGAAGAAAAAGCCGATCGAGGAAAAGGCGCCAGCCGACTATGGCGTCGATATCAAACCTCGGCTGCAGGTGATCAAGACCAGCGAGCCGCCGGGACGCAAATCGGGCGTGAAGGTCGCTTCGGTCGCCGAACTGGTCGCCAAACTCAAGGACGAGGCGGGGATACTTTAAATGACAACGCTTCTCGTCGCCGAACACGACAACAAGACGCTCAAGGATGCCACCAACAAGGCGCTCAGCGCCGCAAAGGCGCTTGGCGCGGAAGTCCACATTCTGGTCGCGGGCAAGGACTGCAAGGCCGCGGGCGACGCTGCCGCCAAGCTCGACGGCGTGAGCAAGGTTCTGCTGGCGGATGCGGCACCTTATGAGCACCGCCTTGCCGAGCCGCTCGCCGCGCTGATCGTGTCGCTGGCCGGTCCCTATGACGCCATCGTTGCGCCGGCGACGACCAACGGAAAGAATGTTATGCCGCGCGTGGCCGCGCTGCTCGACGTCATGCAGATATCCGAGATCACCAAAGTCATTGCGCCCGACACCTTCGAGCGTCCGATCTATGCCGGCAATGCGATCCAGACGGTGAAATCATCCGACGGCAAAAAGGTCATCACGGTGCGCACCTCCACATTCCAGGCGACCGGGCAGGGCGGATCGGGAAGCGTCGAGAATACTACCGCCGCCGCCGATCCGGCGCTGTCGTCCTTCGTCGGCGAGGAACTGTCGAAATCGGATCGCCCGGAACTCACTTCCGCAAAGATTATCATCTCCGGCGGCCGCGCCATGCAGAGCCGCGAGAACTTCACCAAATATATCGAGCCGGTGGCCGACAAGCTCGGCGCCGCCGTCGGCGCCTCGCGCGCGGCGGTCGACGCCGGCTATGCGCCGAACGACTGGCAGGTCGGTCAGACCGGCAAGGTAGTGGCGCCCGAATTGTACATCGCGGTTGGAATTTCCGGCGCCATTCAGCATCTCGCCGGCATGAAGGATTTAAAGGTGATCGTGGCGATCAATAAGGACGAGGAGGCCCCCATTTTCCAAGTGGCAGACTACGGCCTGGTCGCCGACCTTTACCAGGCGCTGCCGGAACTTGCGGCGGAACTGGGCAAGCTCGGGCGTTGACTACGATTGAAATTTGCTGTGCCGCTGATGGTGTCATGGAGCGGTTCGGCGTAGAAGTGCAAGCACAAGACTAAATCGAAGCCAAGAGCCGGGCTTCGCATCGATCGGATAAAATCATGGCGTTCAATATTCAAAGTGTCGGGGTGATCGGCGCCGGACAGATGGGCAATGGTATTGCCCATGTCTGCGCGCTGGCGGGCTTTTCGGTGATGCTGAACGACGTGTCGCCCGATCGCATCAAGGACAGTCTGGCGACGATCAACGGCAACATGACGCGTCAGGTTGCCAAGAAAACCATCACCGAGGATGCCCGCAAAGCCGCACTGGCGCTGATCAAGCCGGCGGAAAAATATGACGCGATGGCTTCCTGCGATCTGGTAATCGAAACGGCGGCCGAGAAGGAAGACGTCAAGCGCAAGATCTATTCGGATCTGTGCGCCTCGCTCAAACCCGAAGCCATCGTCGCCACCAATACCTCGTCGATTTCGATCACGCGGCTTGCCTCATCCACCGACCGGCCCGAGCGCTTCATCGGCATTCATTTCATGAATCCGGTGCCGCTGATGGAGCTGGTCGAAGTGATCCGCGGGATTGCCACCGATGACTCGACCTTCGAGGCCAGCAAGTCCTTCGTCCGCAAGCTCGGCAAGATCATCGCGGTGTCGGAGGATTTCCCGGCCTTCATCGTCAACCGCATCCTGCTTCCGATGATCAACGAGGCGATCTACACGCTCTATGAAGGTGTGGGCAACGTCGAGGCCATCGACACCGCGATGCGGCTTGGCGCGCATCATCCGATGGGGCCGCTCGAACTCGCCGACTTCATCGGGCTCGATACCTGTCTCTCGGTCATGCAGGTGCTGCACGAGGGGCTGGCCGATTCGAAGTACCGGCCGTGCCCGCTGCTGGTGAAATATGTCGAGGCCGGCTGGCTCGGCCGCAAGACCCAGCGCGGCTTCTACGACTATCGCGGCGAGAAGCCGGTACCGACGCGCTGAGGGCGCATCACGCGATCTTGGCCAGATTGAGCACCGCGAGTGCGGCGATCGTGATCCAGGTCAGGGATTGACCGCTGATCCGCCCGAAGCCGGCGATGTCGGTCGACCACATGCCCCAGCTTTGCAGGACGCGCGCGAGGATGAGCGCGACGCCTGCCGCGTGCAGTGCCCAATGCCAGCCGCCGTTCAATTCCAGAATGCCCATCAGAACGATGCCGAGCGGTACGTATTCGACGGCGTTCCCGTGCACGCGGATCATGCGTAGCATCTGTGGATTGCCACCATCGCCCATCGGAACGCGCAGCTTGGCGCGGTGAATTGTCACGTTGATCGCAAGCGCCACCATGATGAGAGCGAGAATGGCGGCGTAGAGTGCCGTAATCGTCAAGGTCATGAAGTTCCCCTGTCAGCTCTTGGCTGCCCCGTGGCAGCATGATTGTAAAGCCGTCTGGTATTCGTCGTGCCGGCGCACCCAGGCCATGCTCCACGGCAGCGCATCCTCGTCGCGGCCCTTCGGTGCGAAGTCGAGGAAATTGTAGGCGCCGATCAGAATATCCAGTCCGCGCGCATAGGCCGAATAGGTGTGAAGAACTTCGCCGGCCTCGTCCTTGATGAAGGCGCTCAATCCGGGCGCTTCCTCGCTCGGAAATTCGGTCATCGAATAATTGTATTCGACCTTGCCGCCGGCCTTTTGCTCCGGCGTGAACGAGACGTGGAAGTCATGGTTGAAGTCGGTGCCAAATGACGACACCCATTTGAATTTCCAGCCCATGCGTTTCTGGTACGCCTCGATCTCGGCGAGCGGTGCGCGTGACACCACCAACAGTGTCACGTCACGTTGCGCAAGATGAATGGCGGCGCCGTCGAAATGGTCGGCGAGGAACGAGCAGCTCGGGCAGCCGTCCTTCCAGCCCGGCCCGAGCATGAAATGATAGACGATAAGCTGGCTGCGCCCGGCGAACAGATCGGCGAGCGATTCCTTGCCGGCGGGTCCATCGAACGCGTAGCTTTTTTCGACCTTCACCCAAGGCAGCTCGCGCCGTTGCCGGCTCAATTCATCGCGCCGCCTGGAGAGTTCCTTTTCCTTGGCGAGCAGCACCTTGCGCGCCGCCAGCCATTGGTCTTGCGAAACGACCGTGTGCTGCATTGTGTTTCTCCGTTACCCGCGGGTCAGGATTTCACCGGCGTCATCCAGCCGATGCCGGCGCCGCCCGGTTCGCGCAAGATTGCGATGCGCCCGACACCCGGCACCTCGAAGATCGGCCGCATCAGCATGGCGCCGGAGGCGGCGGCTTTCTTGACGCGTGCGTCGACGTCGTCGACCGCGATGTACGACATCCATTGTTCGGGAACGCCGGCAAAGCCGGGTCCGCTCAGGGGGAAAATACCGCCGACCGGCTTGTCCGCCATTTTCGCGACCCAATAGGTGCCGTTCTCCATCGGCATGGCATCGAAGGTCCAGCCCATGGTGTCGGCGTAGAATGTCTTGGCCTTCTCGGGATCGCGAGCCATCAGTTCGTTCCAGTAGAAACTTCCGTGCGACCAGGTCATTCGATCCTCCAATTTATGCGAGATATTGTGCGAGCTTTTCTATCGCGCTGTTCCAGCCCATTTGATGACGATCGCGCGCCTCGTCGTCGAAGAACTGCTCGTGTATCATCGTGAACAAGGTGCCATCGCCGTCGCTCTTGAACGTCAGCGTCACCAGCGATTCGCGTTCCGGCGTGGTCTTCCACGCCCAGGTAAAAACCAGCTTTTCATTCGGGATCACTTCGCGGTAGACGCCGCTGACGTCGTGTTCCTCGCCACTAGGCGCTTGCATGACCCAGCGGAAACGGCCGCCGCTGCGCGGGTCGGTTTCGACTCGCAACACTTTGACTTCGCCGGGACCCATCCAGCGTTTTACTTTTTCCGGGTCGGTCCAGGCGGCGAAGACTTTCGCCGGCGACGCGTTGAAGCGGCGCTTGATCGTGAGGCTTGGTTTGACGGCGGCGGCGGTGGACATGAATCTTCCTCCAAAAATGCGGCGAGTTGATCGAGACGTTCGGTCCAGAATTTCTGATAGCGGTTGAGCCAGGCGTTGGCTTTTTCCATCGGCTCTGCGCGCAGCCGGCAGGACACCGTGCGGCCGGCTTTGTTGCGCGTCACCAGTCCGGCATCCGACAGCACGTCGAGATGCTTCATGACCGCGGGCAGCGACATCGCGAACGGCTTGGCGAGTTCGCTGACCGAAATCTTGTCGGCTTCGCTCAAGCGCGCGAGCAAAGCCCGCCGCGTCGGATCGGCGAGCGCGGCAAATGTGCGGTCGAGTTGGGCGGGTTGATAGTAAACCATCTAGTTAAGTATACGCGCGCAGCCGCGACTGTCAAGACGCTGACAGGAAGCTATTTCCCGAGCGCGGCTTCGATCAGCTTGACCGCGTCGTCGCTCGCCCATTCGGCCGGACCGGCGATGGTGCCGATCTCGCAGCCATTGCCGTCCACCAGCAGCGTGGTCGGCATGCCGAAGGCGCGGCCGATGGCCTTGAGGTCCTGGAATGTTCTGGCGTTCGGGTCGGCGTAATAGGTGAGCTTCGTCACGCCGACATCGTTCAGCCAGGCCTTCGGCTTGTCGGCATCGCGGGTGTCGATATTGACCGCGACCACTTCAAAGCCGGGACCGCCGAGGCGTCCTTCGAGCGCATCCAGTGCCGGCATTTCCTTGCGGCAGGGCACGCACCAGGTGGCCCACAGGTTGAGGAGAACTGTGCGCCCGCGCCAATGCTCGAGGGTCACCGGCTTGCCGGCGGCGTCCTGGAAAGCGAGATCGGGCACCTTCAGCGGGCTCTTGGCAATGTTGAGGGCCGCCACCTCTCCGCGCGCGAAAGGTGCCAATTTTGCTGCCAATTCGAGGGTCGGGCGGCAGGCTGGATCGCCACCCGCATTGCGAGTCAGGGTCGCAATCCCGTATACCCCCGCCAGACCGACGACCGCGCCGGCAATGCCACCTGCCACAACCATGGCAATTCGCCGTTTGGTGGCACTAGACGAAGCAGGTTCGGTCATGTTCGGCGAAGCCTCGGCGGTTATTTAAGAGATTGGCGATAAGAGCGACACCATGAGCAACAAGATGTGGGGAGGACGGTTCGCGTCTGGCCCCGACGCCATCATGGAGGAGATCAACACCTCCATCGGTTTCGACCGGCATCTCTACCGCCAGGACATCGCCGCGTCCAAGGCGCATGCCGACATGCTGGCCAAGCAAGGCATCATTACGGCCGACGATGCGAAAAAGATCGCTCACGGTCTAGACACGATCCTGTCAGAAATCGAGGCCGGCAAGTTCTCCTTCCAACGCGCGCTCGAAGACATCCACATGAATGTGGAGAGCAGATTGGGCGAGCTGATCGGGGAGGCCTCCGGACGCCTGCATACCGCGCGCTCGCGCAACGACCAGGTGGCGACCGATTTCCGGCTGTGGATGCGCGACTTCATCGACGCGCTCGACGGCGCGCTCGCAGCCTTCCAGCGCGCGCTCGCCACCAAGGCGCTCGAACACGCCGGCACCGTGATGCCGGGCTTGACGCATTTGCAGACGGCACAGCCGGTCACCTTCGGCCATCATCTGCTCGCCTATGTCGAAATGGCGGCGCGCGACCGCGGCCGTTTCGTCGACGCGCGCAAACGGCTCGACGAATCCCCGCTTGGCGCCGCCGCGCTTGCCGGCACCTCGTTTGATCTCGACCGCGAGATGACAGCCAAGGCGCTCGGCTTCGACCGCCCGATGGCGAACTCGCTCGACGCGGTCTCCGATCGCGACTTCGCGCTGGAGACGCTGGCCGCCGCATCGATTGCGTCGGTGCATCTGTCGCGGCTGGCCGAGGAGATCGTGATCTGGACCTCGCCGCTCACCGGTCTCGCCAGTCTGTCGGACAAGTTCACCACCGGCTCCTCGATCATGCCGCAGAAACGCAATCCGGATGCCGCCGAACTGGTGCGCGCCAAGACCGGCCGTGTCATCGGCGCCTTGCATGCGCTGCTGATCGTGATGAAGGGTCTGCCGCTCGCCTATGCCAAGGACATGCAGGAGGACAAGGAGGGCGCCATGGATGCGCTCGCCGCGCTCGCGCTGTCGATCGCGGCGATGGCCGGCATGGTCGCCGACCTGGAGCCCGACGCAACGCGGATGAAAAAAGCCGCCGGCGAGGGTTACGCCACCGCCACCGATCTTGCCGACTGGCTGGTGCGTACGCTCAAGATTCCGTTCCGCGAGGCCCATCACCTCACCGGCCGCATCGTCGCCAAGGCGGCGGAGGCGGGCCATCCGCTGCACCGGCTCCCACTTTCCGCCATGCGCGAGATCGAGCCGCGAAATCAGCGAGGATGTGTTCACCGTTCTCTCCGTCGACCGTTCGGTGAAGAGCCGGACCAGTTTCGGCGGCACCGCGCCCAGGAACGTGCGCGCGCAGGCGAAGAAATGGCTGCGGAAGCTGGAAAAGGAGAAATCATGATTTCGCCTTGTACGCAGGCTTTGGTATGCTAAGGCCAGCCTTAGGAGAGCCCCTTTTGAGCGTATTTGGCGACCGCCCGCTGTTTCGTTTGGCCCTGATCGGCGCGCTCGCCGCGTCGCTTGGGCTGGCCGGGTGCGGCCGCAAGGGACCGCTCGACCCGCCGCCGGGGGCCTCGCTCGAAGGCGTGCCGCAGCCGAACTTGGCGCCGAGCCTGATCAGCCAGAACCGCAATGCGAAGCCGATCGGGGGCCAGACCAAGGAAGACAATCCGGGCGTCGACGAGAACGGCAATGTTGTCGCGCCCAAAGGCGCGAAAAAAACCATCCCGCTCGACGTTCTGCTCAACTGAAATCGCGCGTGCTCCCGAAAAGCCTATCCTCGGGCTTGACCCGTGGATGGGAACCGGTTTTCGGATAAGATCGCGCGCCACCGGATTCTTAAAGTCATGCATCACTTTGCGTACCGCAACGGCGTGCTGCACGCCGAGGCGGTCAATCTCGATACGCTCGCAGGCAGCGTCGGGACGCCGTTCTATTGCTATTCGACCGCGACGCTCGAGCGCCACTATGGCGTGTTCGCCGGCGCCTTCGCCGATGTGGACGCGCTCGTCTGCTACGCCATGAAGGCGAATTCCAACCAGGCCGTCATCAAGACGCTGGCGAAGTTGGGCGCCGGCGCCGACGTGGTTTCGGGCGGCGAACTCAAGCGCGCCCGCGCCGCCGGCATTCCCGCCGACAAGATCATTGTTCTCAGGATTGGGCAAGACGGACGCACGAGCTCGCACTTGCGCTCGACGAACGCATTCTTTGCATCAATGTCGAATCCGAGCCCGAACTCGAATTGCTCTCCTCGATCGCGGCATCGAAGGGCGCCACCGCGCACGTCTCCGTGCGCGTCAATCCGGACATCGACGCCAAGACCCATCACAAGATCGCCACCGGCAAGGCCGAGAACAAGTTCGGCATTCCGATCAGCCGGGCGCGCGCGGTCTATGCGCGGGCGGCAAAGCTGCCCGGCCTCAAGGTCGCCGGCGTCGACATGCATATCGGCAGCCAGATCACCGATCTCGATCCGTTCAATAATGCTTTCGCTCTGCTGGCCGAGTTCGTCCAGACGCTGCGCGCCGATGGCCACACGATTTCGCATGTCGATCTCGGCGGTGGGCTCGGAATTCCCTATCGCGACGACAACGAACCGCCGCCGCATCCGGATGCCTACGCACAGGTGGTCAAGCGCGCGACGCGCGATCTTGGGTGCCGGCTGATCTTCGAGCCCGGCCGGCTGCTGGTCGGCAATGCCGGCATCTTGGTGACGCGCGTGCTGTTCGTGAAGCACGGCGAGGCGAAGAACTTCATCGTGGTCGACGCGGCGATGAACGATCTGATCCGCCCGACATTGTACGATGCCTATCACGAGATCTGGCCGGTGAGCGAAGCCGCTGCGTCCGCTCGCCGCATACGCGCCGATGTGGTCGGCCCGGTCTGCGAAAGCGGGGATTATCTCGGCCTCGATCGCGATTTGGCCGAGCCGCCAAATGGCGCGCTGCTGGCCGTCATGTCGACGGGTGCCTATGGCGCCGTGCAGGCCGGCACCTACAACACCCGGGCCCTGGTGCCGGAAGTACTGGTGAAAGGCGCCGAATGGGCGGTCGTCCGCCCGCGCCTTGAAGTTGACCAATTAATTGCGCTCGATCGCATGCCGGATTGGCTTTAGGCGCCTAAATACCAGCGTGGCCCGGGAATTGCTCTGCGTGCTAATGTGCCACGTGTTAGCCTGCTGACCGACAAATTCTCCAAGCCCTGAGTGACGGAGCGGCTTTTGGACGGTTTGGAAGAGCAACCCCACGAACCGGTGCCGCCGACCCGGCTTCTGCTGGCGCGGGCGCTTCAGCGCGCGCGCGGAAGCCTGTTGTGGGAACGGCTGTGGCCGGTTTTGGCCATGTTCGCCACGGTCGCCGGGCTGTTCCTCGCGCTCTCCTGGGCCGGGCTATGGATCACGCTGCCGCCACTGCCGCGCGCCATCTGTGTGATCGCTTTCATGGTTATTGCCGCGGTGGCCGCCGTGCCGCTGCTGCGGCTGCGGCTGCCGAGCGAGTCTGACGGTCTGCGCCGGCTCGACCGCAGCAGTGGCGAGACGCACCGGCCGGCCACGGCGGTCGTCGACGAGATTGCCGCCAATCAAGACGATCCGATCGCGCAGGCGCTCTGGCGGGCGCATGTCGAACGCGCGCTGATGTCGGCGCGCAAGCTCAAGGCCGGCTGGCCGCAGCCCAGACTGTCATTGCGCGATCCGATGGCGTTGCGCGCGCTGGCGCTCATCCTGGTGGTCGCGAGTTTCTTCGCCGCCAGCGGCGAACACGTCAAACGCGTCACCGCCGCCTTCGACTGGCAGGGCGTGGTCGCGCCAGCGAATTTCCGTGTCGATGCCTGGGTGACGCCGCCGGTCTATACGGGCCGTCCGCCGGTCATGTTGCCGGGCTTGCGCCCCGGCGAAACCGTGCAAGCAGCGCCGCCGGTGTCGGTGCCGTCGGGCAGTCAACTCGTGATCCGCGCTACCGGAAACGTGCGCTTCGACGTCGTCGGCAAGGGCGGTGTCGAGGATGCATTGCCGGAAGGGCGCCCGGCTCTGCCGGCAGGCACCGAGGAGCGCCGGCTTATGATCAAGGGCGACGGCTCCGCTGCCTTGCGCGGGCTTAGCGGCACCGACCTGGTATGGAATTTCACCGCCATTCCCGACCGCGCCCCGAACATCGAATTGGCCAAGGATCCGGAACGGCAGGCGCGCGGCGCGCTGCGGCTCGATTACAAGATGGACGACGACTACGGCGTGGTCGAGGCACACGCCAATTTCGCGCTCAAGGACGAACAGTCCGCCGGCAAGCAAAGCCATCCGTTGTTCAAGGCGCCCGAATTCGCGCTCACTTTGCCGCAGGCGCGCACCCGCAGTGGCGCGGCACAAACCACACGCGATATGACCGAGCATCCATGGGCCGGCGCCGACGTCTCCATGACATTGGTGGCGCGCGATGAAGCCGGCAATGAGGGCCGCAGCGAGCCGCGCGAGGTCCAGCTTCCGCAACGCATCTTCGTTAAGCCGCTTGCGCGTGCGCTGATCGAGCAGCGCCGCATACTGGCGCTCGATGCCGAGGCTGGGCCGCTGGTGCTGATCGCGCTCGAGGCCCTTTCGCTCGCGCCGGAACGCTTCACGCCGGAAGCTGGCATCTATCTTGGTCTGCGTTCGATCTTCTACGATCTCAGGAGCGCCAAGGGCGACGACGCGCTGCGCGAGGTGGTGGCGCGGATGTGGGATATGGCGCTGCAACTCGAGGACGGCAACGTCTCGCAAGCCGAACAGGGTCTGCGGCAGGCGCAGGAGGCACTGCGCCAGGCGCTCGAACGCGGCGCCAGTGACGAAGAGATTAAGAAGCTGATGGAAAACCTGCGCGCCGCGATGGACAAGTTCCTGCAGGCGCTGGCGGAGGAAATGCGCAAGAATCCGCAGCAGGCCGAGCGTCCGCTCGACCGCAATGCCAGAATGCTGAGCCAGCAGGATCTCAAAAGCATGCTCGACCGGCTGGAAGCGCTGGCGCGCTCCGGCAACAAGGACGCCGCGCGCCAGCTTCTGGATCAAATGCAGTCGATGCTCGAGAATCTGCAGATGGCGCGTCCGGGCGCCTCCGGCGAGGAGGGCGACGACGACATGATGTCGGCGCTCGACGAACTGGGCGACATGATCCGCAAGCAGCAGCAGTTGCGCGACAAGACCTTCAAGGAAGGCCAGGACACGCGGCGCGACCGCCAGCGCGGGCAGCGCGGGCAGGGCCAGCAGCAGTTGGGCGATCTGCGCCAGGACCAGCAGGCTTTGAAGGATCGGCTCAACAAGCTGCTGGAGCAATTGCGCCAGCGCGGGCTCGGCAATCCCGGCCAAAGCCAGAAGGGTCAAGGCGAGAAGGGTCAAGGCGAAAAGGGACCGGGCGACGAAATGGGCCAGCTCAACGATGCCGGCGATGCCATGGGCGAGGCGGAAAGCGAACTCGGCGAGGGCGATGCCGAGAGCGCGGTCGACAGCCAAGGCCGCGCACTGGATGCGATGCGCAAGGGTGCGCAAGGGCTTGCTCAATCGATGCAGCAGAACGGCACCGGGCAAGGCCCAGGGCAGCCGCGCGGCCGTGGTCAGGCGCGCGCGCAGGACGGTACCGACCCGCTCGGCCGACCGCTGCGCGGGCGCGACTATGGTGACGACGTTACCGTGAAAGTTCCCGGCGAGATCGACGCCCAGCGCGCACGCCGCATTCTCGAGGAGCTGCGCAAGCGGTTCGGCGAAAGCTCCCGTCCGCAGATCGAACTCGATTACATAGAGCGGCTGCTGAAGGATTTTTGATTTTCCCTCGCCCCGTTCGCGGGGAGAGGTGACTAGTGCCGCTCGACCAGCGCCTCGCGCACGGCGCCCTTGATCTGCTCGACCGAGAATGGCTTGGCGATCACGTCGTGCACCAGGGCATCCAGTTCGTGGGCCCGTTCGCGCTGGTCGGCATAGCCGGTCATCAACATGATCGCCATTTCCGGATGGTCGCGGCCGGCGGCCAGCGCGAGCGCAATGCCGTCCATCACCGGCATTTTCACGTCCGTCAGCAGCAAATCGAATTCGCCATTGTGCTGGAGCGTATCGAGCGCGGCCGCGCCGTTGGCGGTTGCGGTCAATTCGTGGCCATCCTCGTAGAGCGCGCGCACGATGAGGCCGCGAATTGCGTCGTCATCTTCGGCGATCAGGATTTTCGGCATGAGAGCCTTTCATTGCGCACGATCTTTCCCGAAAGCCAGTTCCCATCCCCGATCGGGGTCGAGGACATGCTTTTCGGGATCATGCGCTATTTTGCTCCGGCGACCGCGTCCTGCGAATTGAAGAAGCGCACCATGATGTCGTTGGCGTCTGCCGGTGGCGAGGCGAGCCGGCTGCTGAATTCCTGGCTCTCGCCGGGGCCGAGAATGCTGCGCGTCGGCAATGCGGTCCAGGTGTAGACTTCCTGACCGGTGGCGTTGCGCGCGGCAAAGCGCAGGCGCGGCACTTCCGCGGGCTTGGAGGCGGTGCTTACGATTAAGCCTTCGATGACCAGGAAATTCGTGCCGTCCTGCGTTTCTTTGGAAATCCGGACATCCTCGAATTTCAAATTGCGCAGATTGACCGGCAGGCCGATCGCCGCAAACAGCGAAGCGGTCTGCGGCAGATATCGCACCACTTCGCCACGAGCGCCGATCAGCGCCACGTTGAAGGCGAACAGCACGAGGATGAGCGCGGTCCAGCGCGACGAGCTGCGCGCGTGCTGGCGGCGCGTCTTCAATCGTTCGCGGCGGGCGGCGAAGGTTTCGACGTCTTCGGATTCGAAATCGGCGCTGGTCGCGGCCGGAAGGGGTGCCTGCTCGATGACCGGCACCAGCGATGGCGCATCGACGATCGCGACCGGTTCCGGGACGTGCTCCTCGTAGGGCACCAGTTCGGTATGCGGTGTGGCGGGCGCCGCCGGCGGCGATTCGGCGTCGATGCCCGACATTGCCGGAGATGGTTCGGCCACCGGTCCGGGCGCCTCGGTGCCGAAATCATCCGCCGCGGTCGGCGCATCGTCCGGCGGCTGTGGGGGCGCCGGTGGCGCAGCGATGGACTGCGCTTCGGCTTCCGCGATCACGTTGTCCACGAACGCGGTCACGGCGGGTGCCGACTTCGGCCCGCCGGCAAACCAGGTCGTCCTGCAGCGCGCGCAGCGCACGGTACGCCCGCCCGGACCGACCGAGGCAGGTTCGATCATGTAGGAGGTTGCGCAGCTTGGACAGACAATCAACATGGCTTCTGACGCGTTTGGGTCGTAAATACCTACCAGCCGTCCGTTAACGGACCGGAAACCATGGCCGCGCCCAAGGGCGAGGGCCGAAGGATGGCATCGGCGTTCAACGGCTATGGCGGCGGCGTGATAATCCTGTAAAAAAGCGCAGTTCCTGGCATGTGCGGGGTCCCGGACGGCTTTCAGGGGACGGCCCCGCAGTTTGGCCAGCCAGGGTAACCCCACGGGCCTTAACGGAAATTTATCGGAGAGGGGCGTGGTTCGTTTCGAGAATGTGGGCTTGCGGTACGGCCTCGGGCCAGAGGTTCTGCGCGACCTGTCGTTCCGCATCGAGCCCCATTCCTTCCAGTTTCTCACCGGCCCGTCCGGCGCGGGCAAGAGCTCGCTGCTGCGCCTGTTGTTTCTATCGCTGAAACCCACGCGCGGCTTGATCACCCAATTCGGCCACGACGTGGCGACGCTGTCGAAGGACGCGGTGGCGACGCTGCGCCGCCGCATCGGCATCGTGTTCCAGGATTTTCGCCTGCTCGATCACATGAATACCTACGAGAATGTCGCGCTGCCGCTGCGCGTGATGGGCCGTCCGGAGGACAGCTATCGCGACGAGGTGATCGAATTGTTGAAATGGGTCGATCTCGGCGAGCGGATGTGGGCTCTGCCGCCGGTGCTCTCGGGCGGCGAGAAACAGCGCGCGGCGATTGCGCGCGCGGTGATTGCGCGGCCGCAACTGCTGCTCGCCGACGAGCCGACCGGCAACGTCGATCCGAGCCTGGCGCAGCGGCTGCTGCGGCTGTTCATCGAGCTCAACAAGTCGGGCACATCTGTGGTCATCGCCACCCACGACATCGCACTGATGGATCAGTACGATGCGCGCCGGCTGGTGTTGCACGACGGCAGGCTGCATATCTACGACTAGCGCATGGCAATTCGAGACCGGAATGAAAGATCGACGATGACGGATTCCAACAGGGACGAATTTACCGCGCCGCCGCGCATGCCCGGCGGTCCGCCGCCGCGGTTTGAGACGCCGCTGGTGCCGCGCAATTCGATATCCGGGCGCGCCCTGATAGCGGTCGTCGCCATCATGACGTTCCTGGCTTCGCTCACCACCGGCGCGGTGATCCTGGTGGACGAGGCTGCGAGCGAATGGCAATCGGACGTGGCACGCGAACTCACCATCCAGGTAATCCCGGCGTCGGGGCGCGATATCGATGCCAGCGTGGCAAAGGCGGCCTCGCTCGCGCGCGCGTTCGCAGGGATTGCCGACGTGCGACCGTACACGAAAGAGGAATCGAGCAAGCTGCTCGAGCCGTGGCTCGGCAGCGGGTTGTCGCTCGACGAACTGCCGGTGCCGCGCCTGATCGTGGTCAAGGTTTCACCGAACACCGCGCCCAACCTTCCGCAACTTCGCAAGTTGCTGGCCGACCAAGTACCGGGCGCCACCCTCGACGATCATCGCGGCTGGATCGACCGAATGCGGGCGATGGCCGGCACGGCGGTTGCCGCCGGAATCTTCGTATTGATCCTGATGATTGCCGCGACGATTCTCTCGGTCACCTTTGCGACCCGTGGCGCGATGGCAACCAACAAGACCGTGATCGAGGTTCTCCATTTCGTCGGCGCCAAGAACGGATTCATCGCCGGCCATTTCCAGCGGCACTTCCTCATGCTCGGGCTGCAAGGCGGCGTCATCGGCGGCGGCATCGCGATCGCGCTGTTCGCGCTCGCCGGCTTTATCAGTCGCTGGTTCACCGGCACTGCCGGTGGCGATCAGACCGCCGCGATGTTCGGATCATTCTCGATCGGTTTTCTTGGCTATGCCGCCGTCGTCGCCCAAGTCGTGCTGATCGCGGGGGTGACGGCTGTGACTTCGGGACGAACGGTCAACCGCACGCTAGAGGCGATAGATTGATGTTTGCTGGTTTCGCCCGCTGGATTGGTTTTCTTACGATGCTGGCCGGCGTCGTCGGCGGCCTGCTGCTTTGCGGCGGATTCTTCTGGTTCGTCTTTCAGATTCCGAACGAGGAAGTTTCGTTCGATCGCAAGGCGGATGGAATCGTCGCACTGACCGGCGCCGCCTCGCGCATTCCCGATGCGATCGAATTGCTGGCGGCGGAGCGCGGCAAGCGGCTGCTGATCAGCGGCGTCTACCGCGACACCAGCGCGCGCGAGATCGCGCGGCTGACGCCGCTCTACTCTAAATATTTCACCTGTTGCATCGATCTGGACAAGTCGGCGCTCAACACCTTCGGCAACGCGTTGGAAACCAGGCGATGGGCGCGCGAGCACAATTTCAATTCGCTGTTCGTGGTGACGTCGAACTGGCACATGCCGCGCGCGCTGGCCGAGCTCACGCATCAGCTTCCCGACGTGACGCTGATCCCGTATCCGGTGATCTCGGAAAAAGTGAAATCCGAGCCGTGGTGGTCGAACTTCGAGACCGCGCGCTTTCTGTTCGCCGAATACCTGAAATATCTGTTTGCGCATGTTCGTATGCGCCTCGATCCGGACGGCGCCACGTGAAGGAGCGATTTTAGTGCTGATTCTCGTCCGCTCTATTGCTTTCAATCTGCTGTTCTACCTGAACACGCTGCTCTATCTCGCGATCGCGGTGCCGACCGTCTTCCTGCCCTATCGTGCCATCGTCGGGGTGGCCAAGGCATGGGGCCGCGCCAACCTCGTGCTGTTGCGCGTCGTCGCCGGCATCGATGTCGAAGTGCGCGGCCGCGAAAAAATCCCCAAGGGCCCGATCATCGTCGCCTCCAAGCACCAGTCTGCCTGGGAGACCTTCGCGCTGCTGACACTGTTCGAGAATCCGTTGTTCATTCTTAAACGGGAACTGCAGTGGATCCCGATCTTCGGCTGGCTCACCGTCAAGGGCCGCATGGTTCCGGTCGATCGTGGCGGCGGCACCCAGGCATTGAATGCCATGACCGAGCGCGCCCGCATCGAGCTCGCCGACGATCGCCAGCTCATCATCTTTCCCGAAGGCACGCGGCGTCCGCCCGGCGCCGAGCCGCGCTACAAGTTCGGCGTGACGCATCTTTATGCCGCGGAAGGCGTGCCGTGTCTTCCGGTCGCGCTCAATTCCGGCCTGTTCTGGCCGCGCCGTTCGATTCGCCGTCTGCCGGGCACGGTGGTGGTGGAGGTCCTCGATCCGATCCTGCCCGGTCTTGCGAAGGACGTCTTTTTCAAGCGGCTGCAAAACGAGATCGAGACAGCGACGGCGCGCCTGATCGCGGAGGCCCGGCTCGGACATTCGGTTTGAGCATGATCTTTTCCGAAAACCGGTTCCCACTTTTCGGGGTCGTGCTCTAAGCCAACTCGTGGATGCCTTTGAGCCGTTCGGCCAAAAGGTGCAGTTCGCGGTCGCGGAAGCCCAGTTTTTCGATCGCGCGCACGGTCTCGATCACATAGTCGCGGTTATTGCCGGATCGGCCGCGGCCCTGGCGCACGTAATGCAATTGCTGATCCAGCGTGAGCCGGCCGGCAAATTGCTCGTGGCCGCGGTCCACCATGTAGCAGAGCGCCTGCACGCTTTGCTGCGGGTCGTCGTCGAGCCAGACCCGGCGCCGGGCCTCGCGATAAACCATCGTGACCTGTTCGCGCGCGCGCAGGTAATCGACCGTTTCCGCCCGCTTGGCCGCCGCCACCCGGTAGGCGACACCGCGGCAATTGCCGCCGCGATCGAGCCCGAGCACCAGCCCGGGGTGCTCCGGCGTGCCGCGATGGACGAAAGAATAGACGCAGAGCGAGCGGTGGGCGCCGACCAGGCGCGCATCGCGCCGCTCCAGGAAGTCGAATCCCGGGCGCCACATCAGCGAGCCATAGCCGAACACCCAGAGGTCTTCGCTGTTTCGCTCATTTGTCGTATTCATTCGGCCCAAAACAGACGGCGACGTTGACAGAACTCGGCAGTTCGGCTCGCCTATCAGGCCTCAACTCCCGGCGCAACCCGCGCCGCACCGCAGAAACGCCGCATTCGGCGAGTGATAAGGCGCAATGGACGCATACGATTACGCCGACCCGCCGCCCCGACGAATTGGGCGCTATATCGCTTTGCTCGTCCTGCTCGCGATTCTGGCCGGTGGCTGGTGCGTGTTCTGGTACTTCGCCGCCGGCAAGGCGGAAGTCATGATCGAGGGCTGGCGCGCGCGCGAGGCGCGAGCCGGCCGCGTCTATAGTTGCGGCTCGCAGACGACGGGCGGCTTTCCGTTCCGCTTCGAGGTGAACTGCGCCGATGCCTCGGCGTCGTTCAGCAGCACCCAGCCGCCGCTCGAGCTCAAGGCCGGCAATATGCTGGTGGCGACGCAGGTCTATGACCCGACGCTGCTGATCACCGAATTCCACGGGCCGCTCACGATCGCCGACCCCGGACAGCCGCCGAACATCATCGTCAACTGGAAGCTCGCTCACTCGAGTCTGCGCGGCACGCCGGCCGCGCCGGAGCGCGCCTCGTTCTCGTTCGACAATCCAGTGGTAGATCGCATCATCGATGGCAAACGCGAGAATTATCTGCGTGCCAAGCATATCGAATTGCACGGTCGCATCATCGAAGGTTCCGCCGCCAGCAATCCGGTGCTCCAGTTTGTGACTCGGCTGGTAGATGCATCGGCGCCCGGCGTGCATCCCGGTGCGGTGAAGCCGATCAATGCCGACGTCACCGCGGTGCTGCGGGGCCTGAACAATTTTTCGCCCAAGCCATGGCCTGAGCGCTTCCGCGACCTGCAGGCCGCCGGCGGTCACATCGACATCACGCAGGTGCGCCTGGAGCAAGGCGAAACCATCGCGGTCGGCGATGGCACTCTCTCCCTCAATCAGAATGGCCGGCTGGTCGGGCAGTTGCGCGTGACGGTGGCCGGGCTGGAGCCGTTCCTCAACGAAATCGGCGCGCAGAAGGTCGTGCAGAATTCGCCGAGCGTGGACAAGGTCGCCGGCGCGCTCGACCGGCTGATGCCGGGCCTCGGCAATGTCGCGCGGCAAACCGCCGGCGCCAACATCGCGGCTGGCATTGGCCTGCTAGGCCAGCAGACTACGCTCGAAGGCAAGCAGGCGGTCACGCTGCCGTTGCGCATCGACGACGGTTCAATTCTTCTGGGGCCGTTCAAGATCGGCAAGGCGCCGGCGTTGTTTTAGCCTGTCGGCGCGGTCATGCGGCGCTTCCGACCCGCATATCGATTTCGCTGCGCAGGGTGCCGAAGTCGATCGGCTTGGTCAAAAGCGCCTCGGCACCCTTCTCCAGCGCCTGGCGCTTGGTTTCGGCGTCGCCATAGGCCGTGATCATGATGATCGGAACATCCGGCCGCAGCGCCTTTGCCTTGGGCAGAAGCTCAAGTCCGCTCATCCCCGGCATGTTGATGTCGGACAAAATCAGAATAAGCGACTGGCCGGCCGCATCGGCGATGCGGGCAAGCGCGGCGGCGGCCGATGGCGCAAAGTCCATGGTGAAGCGGCCGGCGCGCAGATCGCGCCGAAACTGCTGGCGGAACAACAGCTCGACGTCCGGCTCATCGTCGACCACGAGGATGAGAAGATTCATGCACGCTCTCCTGATTTGGCGATCGTCGCGCCCGCGCGCGGCAGCACGATCCGAAATTCGGTGAACTCGCCCGGTTGCGTATCGACCTCGATCGATCCGGCATGTTGCTTGACGATGATATCGTAACTCAGCGACAGGCCAAGCCCAGTTCCCTCGCCGGCCGGCTTGGTGGTGAAGAACGGATTAAACATCTTTTCCTTCACCTCGGGCGGAATGCCGGTGCCGTTGTCGCGGATGCGGATTTCGACGCGGTCGCCGAGGTCCCTGGTCGCCGCGGCGAGCGTCGGCTCGTAGCCGCCGCCGTTCGCCTCCGCCTTGCGCTTGGTGGCCGCGTAAAAGCCGTTCGAGATCAAATTGAGCAGCACGCGCGTGATTTCCTGCGGGAACAGATCGACCTCGCCGGCGGCCGGATCGAAGGAGCGCTCCAGCGTGATATTGAAGCCCTGCTTCTCGGCGCGGGCGCCATGATAGGCGAGATTGAGGCTTTCTTCGACGACGGCGTTGATGTCGACCGGCCGGTGCTCGCCGGAGCCGGCGCGCGAATGCAGCAGCATGTTCTTGACGATCGAGTCGGCGCGCTTGCCGTGCTGCACGACCTTGTCGAGATTGCCCTGCAGCATGTCGGCGATCTCGGTGACTTCGGCGCGCAGCTTTTTGTCCAGCGGCGCGCCATTGAGCGCCTCGCGCAGCTCGTCGATCAGTTCGATGGAGACGGCCGAGAAATTATTGACGAAATTGAGCGGGTTCTTGATCTCGTGCGCGATGCCGGCGGTCAACTGTCCGAGCGAGGCGAGCTTCTCGGTCTGCACCAGGCGGTCCTGCGCGGTCTGCAGATCTGCCAGCGACTTGGTCAATTCGCGCGTGCGCGTCTCCACGCTGTCGAACAGCCGCACGTTCTCGATCGCGATCGCGGCCTGGTCGGCAAAGGTCGACACGAGTTCAATCTGCTTCTCGGTGAAGGGACGCACTTCGGAGCGCGTCAATGTCAGCACTCCGACCGGCACACCCTCGCGCAGCATCGGGACCCCGAGCATGGTGCGGAAGCCGCCGAGCTTCTGCGCCTCCTTCCAGGTGTAATCGGGGTCCGCCTCGACGTCGGGGATGTGGATGACCTTGCCCTCCAGCAAAGCGCGTCCGGTGCCGGTGTCGCGTCCCGGCTCGACCGGGCGATCTTTGACGTACTCCATGAATGAAGGAGGAAAGCCGTAGGAGACCGACCGGTAATAAGTGTCGCCCTTGCGTTGGGTGATAGTGCCCTGGTCGGCTTCGCACAGCCGGGCCGCGGAATGCAAAAGCGTGTCAAGCACCGTTCCCAGATCGAAAGTCGAGCGGCTGATGACCTTGAGCACGTCGGAGGTGGCGGTCTGCTGCAGCAATGACTCGCGCAGCTCATTGAGCAGCCGGACGTTCTCGATGGCGATGACCGCTTGCGCCGCGAAGTTTGCGACCAACTCGATCTGTTTGTCAGTGAACGGCCGAACCTCCTGTCGATAAATATTGATGGTGCCGACCAACTCGTTCTCCTTCAGCATCGGCACAATGAGCAAAGTCCTGGCGCCGCCAACATCGGCCAACATAACAAACGGTGGGTAACCGTCGATGTAACCTTGTTCGGTCCTGACATCGGCAACGTGATCCACGCGCTTGGTAAGGGCGACCCGGCCCATGGGAAGGTCAGGTCCCGGGCGAATGGTCGACGCCTCTTGCCGAGCTTTAATATATTCGGGCGACAGGCCATGTACTGCGACAGATCGAAAGGCCCCTTCATCGCTAAGGTACATCATGCCGAATTTGGCGTCGCAAAGCCGGATGCCGTTGGCCAGCATGGCCTGGAACACCGGCTCAAGGTCGCCCTGCGAACTGCTGATGACGCGCAATACATCGGAGGTCGCGGTCTGCTGTTCCAACGACTCGGAGAGATCGTCGGTGCGCTGGCGCAGCTCCTTGAGCAGCCGCGTATTCTCGATGGCGATGACGGCCTGCGCCGCGAAGTTCTGCAGTAGCTCGATCTGCTTGTCGCTGAATGGTCGGACTTCCTGGCGGTAGATGGCGAAAGCGCCGACGACCTCCTCTTCCTTCAGCATCGGCACGATGATGAGGGTGCGTGCTTTGCCAATGTCGACCCCGGCCACCGCGACCGGCTCGCCGTCGAGGTACGACTGGTCCTTGCCCAGATCGTGGATGTGAACGACTTGTCGCGTCTTTTGGGCGCGGGAAAGCGGAAGGCTCGGGCCCGGATGGGCGACGACGCCCACTTTCAGCCGGTCGCGATAATCGGGTGGAATGCCGTGGGTCGCAGCCACCAGAAAGCCGTTGTCCTGGCGGAGCCACAGATTGCCGAATTTGGCGTCGCAGATGCGCGTAGCGTTCGCCAGCATGGCCTCGAACACCGGCTCCAACTCACCCGGCGAACTCGAGATGACCTTGAGCACTTCGGATGTCGCCGTCTGCTGCTCCAGCGACTCGCTCAATTCGCGCGTGCGAGCCTCCACCTTCTGCTCCAAACCGGCATAGGATTCCTGCAATCGTCCGGCCATGTCGTTGAACTGATCGGCGAGTGCCTCCAGTTCGTCGCCGGACTTGATCGAGATGCGTTGCGCCAGATCGCCGCCGCCGATCCGCGCCGCTCCGGCCCGCAAAGCCTGGATTGGCACCACCATCCTGCGCGCAAGGAATATGCCGGCGAGGGCTGCGAGAAAGAGGGCGCCCAACAAAACCAGTGCCGTGCGCTGTATCGAGGTAATCAGCGGCTGGTAAGCCTCGCCCACCGGCAGTTCGACAAATACGGTCCAGCCGAGCGGGGCAACCGGCGCATAGGCGGTGAGCACCCGCCGGCCCTGGATATCGGTCGCGGTTTCGATGTCGTCGGCCGAGCCTCCGGTCGCTGCCCGCTGCGCCGCCTTAACCTGAGTAAGCCGCGTCATATCCGTGTTGCGCAGGACCAGGCTGATGTCCGGGTGTGCGATCAGGCGGCCTTGCGCGTCGACCACGTAAGCGTGCCCGAGTTCGCCGACCTTGATCTTCGACACCACGTCCCAGATCAGCTTGAGATTGACTTCCGCGATGCTCACGCCGGCGTCGCGGCGCGTACCGGCGAGCGACAATGTCATGTACGGCTCGGACTTCGCGGCGGAAATAGACCGGACCGTAGTAGATCTTGTTCTTCACGGCCTCGGTGAATTTAGGCTCCGCCGACAAATCGAGCCCGCTGCCGACGACGTCCATGGCCAATCGCGACACCCGCAATTGTTCCTTGCCGCTGGCGTCGACCTGGGCGAGCTCCGTGATCGCGGGAACCTGACGCAACAATCGCAGCGCGTCGAACCGGCGCTGTTCGATGGTCCCGGCCGACCAGAGCAACTGCGTCGTCCAGCCCACCTGACTTTCGATTTCCTTGATGAACTGGCCGATCTTGGCTGCTGCCGAATTCCGCCTGCTCATGCTGGATCTGGATCAACGCATCTCTATGTTCCCGATAGGAAACCCATATTTCAAAAACGCCGTTGGTCAGCAGGGCGACGCAAACCACGGCGACAAACAGCCCGGCATATTTCAGGAACAGGCGGCTGCGCGGCTTCCGCGGCACCGAGGTGCCGGATGTTCCTGCTTGAATGGCTGCCGTGCGATCCGTCATTCAATCACCTCGTCGGCGCGCGCGAGCAGCATCGGCGGCAAATCGAGGCCGAGCGCCTTCGCAGTCTTCAGATTGATGACAAACTCAAATTTTGTCGGTTGCTCCACCGGCAAATCCGCCGGTTTGGCTCCTTTCAGGATTTTGTCCACGTACGTGGCGGCGCGGCGGAACAGGTCGACCAAGTTCGACCCATAGGACATGAACCCTCCCGCGTCCACAAACTCCCTCGCTTGGTACATTGCCGGCAGCCGGTTCTTCGCCGCGAATTCCAAGATGCGTTTGTACTCGCCAAACAACATTGGACTCGGGAATACAATGAAAGCGCCGACATTCTCTTTGGTCATTGCGGATAATGCGCTGTCGAAGTCGCCGGGACCGAACGCCGGCACGAGTTGAAGCTGAATTCCCAATGCTCGTGCCGCAGCCTCGGTCTCCGTCACTAGATTTCTCATCGTGCGTTCGCCGTAGGCATTCGGATGCCAGAGCGCGGCCATACGGGAAAGCCCGGGAATTGTCTCCTTCAGCAGTCCCATGCGTTTGGCGACTAACTCCGGGCCAAGGAAGGTTGTCCCGGTAACATTTCCGCCGGGTCGAGAGCGGCCATGCCACCGCCGCGCCACCGAGAGCCAAGACGAATTCGCGCCGCCGCATGTGCCCCCCGTTTGGACCACGCCTTCTGCAATCCCAAATTATAGCAGGTTACCAGCGCGCCCGTGTATGTGAAATGGCACGCAACTCACATCGGGCGCTATTCTCTATGCGACAGACTTTCCCTGGACCGGTTCGCCGCTATCGAAACTCATTTGGAAAATTATCGCGGAATGCGCCTAGTCACCGTCGGCCGCGTAAGGCTTTGGCAGCGGCGCATGCGGCAGGTCGGGATGCGGGCGGCCGAAATCCGGCGCGGCTGAATCCTGGCCGATGTCGACGATGCCTTTGCGGATGGCGCGCGTGCGCGTGAACTGCTCGAACAGCGCCTCGCCATCGCCCCGCCGAATAGCTTTGGTCAATGCGGAGACGTCCTCGTTGAAGCGTCCGAGCATTTCCAGCACCGCATCCTTGTTGGCGAGGAACACGTCGCGCCACATGGTCGGGTCGGAGGCGGCGATACGCGTGAAGTCGCGGAAGCCGCCGGCCGAGAACTTCAGCACTTCCGAGCGCGTCACCGTCTGCAATTCGTCGGCGGTGCCGACGATGGTGTAGGCGATCAGATGCGGCAGATGGCTGGTGACGGCGAGCACCAGATCGTGGTGATCGGGCGCCATGGTCTCGACATTGGCGCCGAGCAGGCGCCAGAACGCGGCGAGCTTTTCCACCGCCTGAGGATCGGTACCTTCCGGCGGCGTGAGAATGCACCAGCGATTAACGAACAACTCGGCAAAACCTGCGTCGGGTCCGGAATATTCGGTGCCGGCCACCGGATGCGCCGGCACGAAATGCACATCTTTACGCAGATGCGGAGCCATGTCGCGAATGATTGCACCCTTGACCGAGCCCACGTCGGAAACGATCGCGCCGGGCTTAAGATGCGGGCCGATCTCCTTGGCAACCTGGCCGCAGGCGCCGACCGGAATGCAAACGATGACGAGGTCGGCGCCTTCGACCGCGGCGGCGTTGCTTTCCACCACCTGATCGGCAAGACCGAGCTCGGCCAAGCGCCGGCGCGTAGCGGCTGAGCGCGCGGTGGCCACGATCGATCCGGCGGCGCCTTGCGCGCGTGCCGCGCGTGCGATCGAGGAGCCGATCAGCCCGACGCCGATCAGCGCCAGCCGGTTGAACAGGGTAGCCGGCTTGCTCACGCTGGTTTTCCCAAAAAGTCGGCGAGCGCCTTCACCACCAGACGATTGGCTTCCTCGGTACCCACGCTCATGCGCAGTGCATTCGGCAATTTGTAAGCTCCGACCTGACGCAGCACGAGCCCGCGCTTGGTGAGAAAGGCATCGGCCTCGGTCGCGGTGCGGCCTTTCGTTTCCGGAAAATGGATCAGCACGAAATTCGCCACGCTCGGCGTCACCTTCAGCCCGAGCTTGCCGATTTCCTCGGTGAGCCAGGCGAGCCAGCGCGAATTGTGCTCGCGCGAGCGCTCGACATGGGCGGTGTCGCGAATGGCGGCAATGCCGGCCGCGATCGCCGGCGCGTTCACGTTGAACGGCCCGCGAATGCGGTTGACCGCGTCCACCACATGGGCCGGGCCATACATCCAGCCGAGCCGCAGAGCTGCCAAACCGTAGATCTTCGAGAAGGTGCGCGTCATCACCACATTGTCGGTGGTGGCGACGAGTTCGATGCCGGAACTCGTAATCGTTGCGCCGGACATATTCGGCATAGGCCGCGTCCAGCACCAGCAGCACATTGCCCGGCAATGCGCGGTGCAGCCGCTTGACCTCGTCGAACGGAATGTAGGTTCCGGTCGGATTGTTCGGGTTGGCGAGGAATATCACCTTCGTCTTCGGCGTGACGCGCGCGAGGATCGCATCCACGTCGGCGGTGAAATCCTTCTCCGGCGCGACCACGGGTTTGGCGCCTGTTCCCATCGTGGCGATCGGATAGACCAGGAAGCCGTGCGTGGTGTGGATCGCCTCGTCGCCGTCGGTGAGATAGGCGCGCGCGATCAGATTGAGCAGATCGTCGGAGCCGGCGCCGCAGACGATGCGCGCTGGGTCCAGCCCGAACGCGTCGCCGATCGCCTCACGCAACGCCGAAGCCGATCCGTCCGGATAATCCTCCAGCCGTTCGCCGACCGCGCGATAGGCGGCGATGGCGTTCTCGCCCGGTCCCAACGGCGTCTCGTTGGAGGACAGCTTGAACACCTTGGCGACGCCTGGCGCGGTGCTCTTGCCCGGGACGTAGGGGGCAATGTCGAGCACGCCTGGGCGCGGTTGCGGTCGGGTCGCGGTCATTTCGCAGTCTCAGTTTTGTCATGCCCCGCGAAGGCGGGGCATCCAGTAATCTCCGGGGATTACTTCTCGGCGGCAACCGTATAGCGGGTTGCGTGGCTGCCGACGAGCGCCGCCGAACGCACCGTGGCTCCGGCCTTAACCAAGGCGTCGCTGATCTGCTCGAGGCTTACATCCTTGCTCAGCGTGACGAGCAAGGCGGCGCCGTCGAAAGCGCGGTCCGGTACCGCGATGAAATCCGCCAGCGCCGAAAGCGCTTCGGCAGGGCCGGCACCCCAGCCGGAAACCCGCACGCTCCAAACCGCCGCTTCCGTCGCCATGGCGTCGGCGGCGACGCGCGAGAGCACGAAGACCGGCAGAGCGGCCGGATGATCGGCGCGCTCGACGAAGGGCAGCCGGGCGATGATCTTGGGCGCGGCGTCGAATTCGAGCGCGCTCCACCAGGCCCCGGCGCCGGCAACGGCGCTCGCCGCCACCAGGCCGAGATCGCCTTTCGATGTCGAGACCGCGGCCACCACGCCGGCGGCCCCCATATGCGGAATGAACGGCACCGTGAAGCCGAAATGAAAGCGGGCAGTATCCCGCATCAAGGCATCGCCGGCCGACAGGTCGGCATGCACCGAGAACGGCGCTTGTACAAATGTGAATGTCGATATGATGACGCGCCAGATGCTTTCCACGGTATCGAGCGGCAGTATTCCTTTATGCCGCTTGACCAGACGGCGCATCATCTCCGCCTCGCGCGCCGGGCGGAACGCGGAGCCGGTTTCCTGGCTCTTCTTGACCGCGATCAGCCGGTCGATGATCTCGGCACGCTCCATCAGGAGCCGGTGCATGGATTCATCGATACGGTCGATCTCCTTGCGCAGATCGGTCAGGTCGGGGGCTTGGGGCGGCTTGGGCATGCGGCATTGATAGGTGGGACGGGGCTTGAAATCAAACGTTGACAGTCTGTAGCTAGGTTGACACTTAGCCACTACCTATAAGGGCCGTGATCCGGGACACTGGACCTCTCCGGGACCGCAGCGCGCCGGGAGCGCGAAGATCGATGGTCGACGTGAGTTTGAGCAGCGCGACTGACGCGCCGGATGCCCCGCGTGACGCGGACCATCCGCGCGACTCGCTCGTCGCCTATTTTGGCAACGACAATCCGCTCAAGCTCGACGCCGGCGTCGAACTCAAGCCCTTCCAGATCGCCTACAAGACCTACGGCGCGCTCAATGCCGATCGCTCCAATGCTGTGCTGGTATGCCACGCGTTGACCGGCGATCAGCACGTGGCGAACCTGCATCCGGTCACCAAGAAGTCGGGCTGGTGGGAAACCATGGTCGGGCCGGGCAGGCCGGTCGACACCGACCGCTATTTCGTGATTTGTCCGAACGTGGTCGGCGCCTGCATGGGCACTACCGGTCCGTCCTCGACCAATCCTGCGACCGGCAAACCCTGGGGCCTGGAATTTCCCATCATCACCATCCGCGACATGGTGCGTGCGCAAGCCATGCTGCTCGATCATCTCGGCATCGACTCGTTGTTTGCCGTCGTCGGCGGATCGATGGGCGGCATGCAGGTGTTGCAATGGGCGGCGAGCTATCCCGAGCGCGTGTTCTCCGCGCTGCCGATCGCCTGCGCCACCCGGCACTCCGCGCAGAACATCGCCTTCCACGAAGTTGGCCGGCAGGCGATCATGGCCGATCCGGAATGGCGCGGCGGCCGCTATCATTTGGAAGGCACCAATCCGCGCCGCGGTCTCGCGGTCGCGCGCATGGGCGCGCATATCACTTATTTGTCCGACGCCGCGTTGCACCGGAAATTCGGCCGCAAGTTCCAGGACCGTGAAAATCCGACTTTCTCGTTCGATGCGGATTTCGAGGTCGAATCATACTTGCGCCACCAGGGCATCTCGTTCGTCGAGCGATTTGACGCGAACTCCTATCTCTATCTCACGCGCGCCATGGATTATTTCGACTTGGCCGCCGACTATGGCGGCGTGCTGGCGAACGGATTCAAGGGCACGCCGACCCGATTCTGCGTGATTTCCTTCACCAGCGATTGGCTGTTCCCGACCGTTGAATCGCGCGCGATGGTGCATGCGCTCAATGCTGCGAGCGCGCGGGTCTCGTTCGCCGAGATCGTCACCGACAAGGGCCACGACGCCTTCCTGCTCGAGGAGCCGGAATTGTTCGCCATCGTGCGCGGATTTCTCGACGGCGCCGGCAAGGCGCGCGGGCTGGTTCCGCAAGAGCTGAAGCGATGAGCAATCTCACCGTCACAAACGTCGCGCGTAACGCAAGCGGCGCCCGCGTCGATTTGGTGCTGGTCTCCGAGATGGTCGAGCGCGGCGCCAAGGTGCTCGACGTCGGTTGCGGCGACGGCGAATTGCTGCGCCTGCTGGCCGAAAGCCGCGGCGTCGATGGCCGCGGCATCGAGCTGTCGCGCGAGGGCGTGAACGAATGCGTGGCCAAGGGGCTGGCGGTGATCCAGGGCGACGCCGACACCGACCTTTCGGATTATCCCGACGACGCCTTTGACTACGTGATCCTGTCGCAGACGCTGCAGGCGACCCGCCAGCCGCGCGTCGTGCTCGAGCACATGCTTCGCATCGGGCGGCACGCGATCGTTTCGTTCCCGAATTTCGGCCACTGGACGGTCCGGCTGCAGCTGCTGTTCGCCGGCCACATGCCGCAGACCGACATGCTGCCCTACAGCTGGTACGACACGCCGAACATCCACCACTGCACCATCAAGGACTTCCGCCAGCTTTGCACGACGATCGGGGTGAAGCTGGAAAAGGCGGTGGCGCTTAACGCCTGGGGTTCGCCGCTGCGGCTTAATGCGCCGTGGTGGTTCTGGAATCTGTTCGGCGAGCAGGCGGTGTTTTTGCTCAGCCGCAAGGGCTGACGGACGGCGATTTGTAGTCCTCCTGGATTGCTGCACTGCACCTTAACTTTGCCCCGATGCCTTTAAAACTAGCACCATAAGTATATTTTGATAAATAGACTGTATTCAATAGTATTACTAAGTATTTTTTGAAGATACATCTGTATATTTTCTTTGCCATAGGTATTACCTAGGCATAGCACCTATGTCCTACATGAATATGACCTTTCGATGATCACGATGTTGCCACGCTTGACCGGCGTTTAGGCCCTTCGATCTGGATCTGATTCTGTCTGACCCAGATTCTTTGCTTGATGATAAAGGGGACTAAACATCATGAGACTTGAAAGAAAAAGACGGGCGGCGTTTTTGTTGTGTTCGGTCGCGTTGCTGGCAGTTACCGGTTCAGCCATCGCAAGACCGCACCACAAGCCCGCGGATCGGCAGGTCAGCGGCGCAGGCCGCCGACCAGCCCGGTGCGTGCTGACCGCGACGACCGCTATCCGGCAATGGCGGCGCCATTGGCCGGAGTGTTCGCCGCCCAGCCTGCCGGTGCCGAAGCCACCCAAAGCCGTCGTCATCGGGCCGTCCAGTCTGAGACGAGCCCGGCTCTTGGCGGCTTCACCTCGAACTCGCTGGTTTCGGAGGCCCGTAAATATATCGGGACCAATCCGACCGGGCGCGGAAGCGCGTGGTGCGGCGCCTTCATGGATATGGTGCTCAAGCGCACCGGCCATGCCGGCGGCGGCAATCTCGCGCTGCGGCTATACGCATTACGGCACGCGTGTCGCGGGTCCGCAGGTCGGCGCCATCGCCGTGATGGGCCGCCGCGGCGGCGGCCACGTCGGTGTGGTTACCGGCATCGATCCGAACGGCAATCCGATCATCCTGTCCGGCAATACCTGGAATCGCAGCACGGGCGGGCGCCACGCGGTGGCCGAATCGGTTTATCCGCGCGAACGCATCTCGGCCTACGTGATGCCGTAAGGCTGATCGCAGTCGTAGCGTTGTTGAGTACGCGCCCCGCTTGGCAACAAGCGGGGCGTTTTTTATGTGCGCTGGCGTTTAACCATTATGCGCGCGTCCGCGTAAACCAGTTCATCGTTAATCCAGTTCGATCATTTCGTGGAAAATTGTCGTGCTAATCCCGCAAGGCCCGTCGGCGCAAAGCCGGCGCCAAAAGAATAATGGGCAGCCACGCAATGCCTCACAAGACTCGTATCTTGCTCGCCATCGGTTGCGTCAGTCTGCTGGCGCTGAGCATTCCGGCCTTCAGCCTGCCATCCCCGCTCGGACTGCAACGTCATACCGCGCGCGCGGTTCATGGCAAGCAGCCGTCGGCCAAGGCGCAACGCAAGTCTCCCGAGGTCAAGCTCACCAGTACGCGCGTCAAGGAACCGCCACCGCGGCCGAAATTCGGCTGGCCGGTGCTGGTCGCCGAAGCGCGCAAATATCTCGGCACCAATCCGACCGCGCGCACGCGCTTGTGGTGCGCGACATTCATGAATCTGGTGCTCGCCAAGATCGGCTATCCCGGCACCAATTCCGACGCGGCCAAGTCGTTCGCCGATTACGGACACCGCATTACCGAGCCCAAGGTCGGCGCCATTGCCGTGCTCAGCCGCGGCAAGCGCGGCGGCCATGTCGGCGTGGTGTCCGGCATCGATGGCCACGGCAATCCGATCATCATTTCCGGCAATCACGGCCATCGCGTCGCCGAGGCGGTCTATCCGCGTGCGCGCGTGATCGCCTATGTCATGCCGACTGAAACCAAGGCGGCGACCGACGAGGCCGACGCCCGCAGCCCGGCGACCGCCCAGGTCGCCGATCGCAGCCCGCCAATGCCGCGAAGCCGGCCGGCGGCTGCGGCAGCCGCGGCAGCGCCAGCCGTCTCGACAACGGAGCCGCCTTCCAGCAGACCGATCACCGAATTGCTGGCAGCGATTGACTCCGAACAGAGCCGCCCCGAGCGGCCGCGCCAGCAGGCTGCGGCAGCTCGTTCCGTGCCGCTGCCCGCGCCACGCCGCGTCGTTCAGCATATACCGCAACCGGCGCCGCAGTGGCATCGCGCCGGAAGCGACCTTCCGCTCGATCCGGCGCTTGCCGGATTGCTCGGGATCAAGGACCGCGCGCAAGCCCTCCGTCCGGCGCCGCAACGTCTGCCGCGGGTGCCGCAGCTGCCGCAGGGCCGCGTCGCGTCCGCCAACTCTCACGTCGCCGGTGCATTCGCATTGCGCTGATCAAACGCTAACCGCATCGCCCACGGCGATATCGCCCGGGGCGATGACTTCGGCATAGACGCCGCAGTCGGCGTGGCCGAAACGTCTTGAGCAGCGTGCGCGGAATGGTCAGGTCGCGGATGCCGGTGTCGGGATCGACGTCGGTGGCGGCGCAGCGGACGATGCGCTTGACCACCTTGCAGCCGTGCGGCACCGACGGCAGAGTTGCTGCCCGAGTAGGTCGAACTCGTGCCAGGCCGGCCAGCCGCTGACGTAAATATTGCCGCGAAATCGCAAGGGATGAACGGCAGCGCCCGCGGCATTCTCCACCGCCGCCACCGAGGCCAGATTGATGATCGACACGACCTTCTTGGCGACGTCCGAGAAGCTGTGCCCTGGTGCGACCAGTATCTTGGGCGGTGCCGCGCAGCTCGCCGGCATGAAGCTGGTAGCGAAAAACTCCTCGATTGCCGCGCGGCCTTCCGCTGTCCGCAGGTCGCCGCGTGCCGCCTCGCGGCCCTCGGTGTGGATGACCAGCGTATGGCTGGCTTCCTCATAATCGGTGCGCAAGGCGGCCAGCCGCTCATTGCGCATCAGCATCAGGAAACGCTCTTTCGGGAAATATTTCGGCGCCGCCGGATCGAACCCGGAGGGTCCGTTCTCGATGGCGTAAAGCCGGTCGGCGGGCAGGGTTGCCCCTTCCGCCAGGTGGGTCCGGGCCAGCAGCCTGCGGCGACAGCCCCTTGACCGGATAGCGGTAGATCGCGTCGATTTTGCCGGGCTGGTTCGTCACTGTTTTCAGGCGATTTTGCTGAAGCCAAAGCGGGCTTGGCCGTGACCTATATCAAGCGCGCCGGCCTCTTCAAACTGCAAAAAGTACACCCACATAATGGCCGAGCGGGCCGCCTTCGGGGACCCGCATTTCGTCCGGCGCCATAATGGGCCGAGGGAGTTGATGACCATGAATTTCGAGAAGTACACCGACCGCGCCCGCGGTTTCGTGCAGTCCGCCCAATCCATGGCCCTGCGCGAGGGCCACCAGCAATTCGCCCCCGAGCATCTGCTCAAGGTCCTGCTCGACGATCCGGAAGGGCTGGCGGCCGGCCTGATCGACCGCTCCGGCGGCAATTCGCGCCAGGCTTTGCAGGCGGTCGAAGCCGTCCTCAACAAGATCCCGAAAGTTTCCGGCGGCGGCGCCGGCCAGGTCTATCTCGCCCCGAACTGGCCCGCGTCTTCGACGCCGCCGAGAAGGCCGGCGAGAAAGCCGGCGACAGCTTCGTCACGGTCGAGCGCCTGCTGCTTGCGCTGGCGCTCGAGAAGGACAGCGAGGCCGGCAAAATCCTCAGCAAGGCCGGCGTCACGCCGCAGAATCTGAATGCCGCCATCGAGGCTTTGCGCAAGGGCCGCACCGCGGATTCGGCTTCGGCCGAGAACGCCTATGACGCGCTGAAGAAATATGCCCGCGACCTGACGCAGGCCGCGCGCGACGGCAAGCTCGATCCTGTCATCGGCCGCGACGAGGAAATCCGCCGGACCATCCAGGTGCTCTCGCGCCGGACCAAGAACAATCCGGTGCTGATCGGCGAACCCGGCGTCGGCAAGACCGCGATCGTCGAAGGCCTGGCGCTGCGCATCGTCAATGGCGACGTGCCGGAGAGCCTGCAGGACAAGAAACTGCTGGCGCTCGATCTCGGCGCGCTGATCGCCGGCGCCAAATATCGCGGCGAATTCGAGGAGCGGCTGAAGGCCGTGCTGAACGAGGTGACGTCCGCCGAAGGCGGCATCATCCTGTTCATCGACGAAATGCATACGCTGATCGGCGCCGGCAAGGCCGATGGCGCCATGGATGCCTCCAATCTGCTCAAGCCGGCGCTGGCGCGCGGCGAATTGCATTGCATCGGCGCCACGACGCTCGACGAATACAAGAAGCACGTCGAGAAGGATGCCGCGCTGGCGCGGCGTTTCCAGCCGGTGTTCGTGTCGGAGCCGACGGTCGAGGACACGGTCTCGATCCTGCGCGGCCTGAAGGACAAATACGAGCAGCATCACGGCGTGCGCATCGCCGACTCGGCGATCGTCGCCGCGGCGACGTTGTCGAACCGCTACATCACCGACCGTTTCCTGCCCGACAAGGCCATCGATCTGATCGACGAGGCCGCGGCGCGGCTGAAGATGCAGGTCGATTCCAAGCCGGAGGAGCTCGATTCCATCGACCGCGAAATCGTGCGGCTGAAGATCGAGCAGGAGGCGTTGAAGAAGGAAAGCGATCCCGGCTCCAAGGACCGCCTCAAGCGGCTGGAAGGCGAATTGAAGTCGCTGGAAAAACAGTCGGCCGACATCACCACGCGCTGGAAGGCGGAAAAGGAAAAGCTGTCCGACGCCCAGAAGCTCAAGACCGAGCTCGACCAGCTTGCGCGCCGAACTCGCCAATGCGCAGCGCAACGGCGAATACCAGCGCGCCGGCGAATTGGCCTATGGCCGCATTCCGGAACTGGAAAAGAAGCTCAAGGCGACCGAAGGCTCGGAAGCCGCCGGCAAGGGCGCCATGGTCGAGGAGACCGTCACCGCCGATCACGTCGCGGGCGTGGTCTCGCGCTGGACCGGCGTGCCGGTCGACCGCATGCTCGAAGGCGAGAAGGAAAAGCTGCTGCGCATGGAGGACGAGCTCGCCAAGCGCGTCATCGGCCAGGCCGAAGCCGTGCGCGCGGTCGTCGACCGCGGTGCGGCGCGCGCGCGCCGGCTTGCAGGACCCGCACCGGCCGATCGGCTCGTTCATGTTCCTGGGGCCGACCGGCGTCGGCAAGACCGAACTGACCAAGGCGCTGGCGGAATATCTGTTCGACGACGAGAACGCGCTGATCCGCATCGACATGTCGGAATACATGGAGAAGCATTCGGTCGCGCGCCTGATCGGCGCGCCGCCGGGCTATGTCGGCTATGACGAAGGCGGCGCGCTCACCGAAGCGGTGCGCCGGCGGCCTTATCAGGTCGATGCTGTTCGACGAGATCGAGAAGGCGCATCCGGACGTGTTCAACGTCCTGCTGCAGGTGCTCGACGATGGCCGGCTGACCGACGGGCAGGGCCACACGGTCGACTTCCGCAATACCTTGATCGTGATGACGTCCAATCTCGGCGCCGACTTCCTGGTCAACCAGCCGGACGGCGAGGACACCGACGCGGTGCGCGATCAGGTCATGGGCGTGGTGCGCGCGGCGTTCCGGCCGGAATTCCTCAACCGCGTCGACGAGATCATCCTGTTCCACCGGCTCGAAGAAGAACGGAGATGACCCGCATCGTCGACATCCAGATGACGCGGCTGCAGAAGCTGCTGGACGATCGCAAGATCACCATCACGCTCGACGCCGAGCGCGCGCGAATGGCTGGCCGACAAGGGCTGGGATCCGGCCTACGGCGCGCGGCCGTTGAAGCGCGTGATCCAGAAGTCGGTGCAGGACCCGCTCGCCGAGATGATTCTCGCCGGCACCGTCAAGGACGGCGAGAAGGTCACCGTCTCGGCCGGCAAGCAGGGGCTCACCTTCAACGGCAAGCTCGCGCAGGCGGCGTAAGGCTCCGCACCTGTCATGCCCCGCGAAAGCGGGCGCAGCCAGTATCGTGCGGAACCTTCATCTATGAGGTAGGGCGTGATTACGGGACAGTCCGCCTACGCGGATGATGACAGCCTGTCTGCGCCTACTTTCCCATCATCGCGCGCAGGTGCTCGACGAAGCGGCCGGAATGGAATTTCGACAGGCCCGGCATCTGCAGCGGATCGATGCCGCCCGAGCTTTCGATGCGCACCGCGTCCCAGATCAGTCCGCGGTCGAGTTCGATCTCCGCGACATGCGACATCGGCAGATGCTCGTCCTTGCGCGACCAGGGCGTAAGCCAGAACCCGACCTGATGCAGCGAGATGCCGCTACGGTCGGCCGACATCCGCATCGGGAACAGCAAAGCCGTGAAATTCAAGGTAAGCAGCGCCCAGAAGCGGCTGGAGCGGATGACAAAGAGCGCGTCGGCGGGCGGGGTCAGGCTCACGGCTAGCGAATGCCCGGCGCGCTCGAGGCCACGCGCGCGGGCTTGCGCGCCATGATGCTGTCGAGCCGTTCGCGTTCCTGCTCGAAGCCCGCCAGCATCGGCGCCTTCAAGCACGCGGCCGCGCGGCAGCTTGATGCGCATCGGATCGACGAAGCGGCCGTTGACCAGGATTTCGTAGTGCACATGCGAGCCGGTCGACAGGCCGGTGGAGCCGACGAAGCCGATCACCTGGCCTTGCCGCACGCGCTTGCCTTCGTCGATGCCGCGGGCGAACGCGCTCATGTGGCCGTAGGCGGTCTCGTAGCCGTTGTTGTGGCGGATGCGGATGTATTTGCCGTAGCCGGATTCCCAGCCTTCCTTCTCGACCGTGCCGTTGCCGGAGGCATAGATCGGCGTGCCGGTCGGCGCCGCCCAGTCCACGCCGGTGTGCATCTTGGTGTAGCCGAGGATCGGATGGCGGCGGATGCCGAAGCGGCGAGCGCATGATGCCTTCGGCCACCGGCTTGCGCACCAGGAACTTCTTCGCGCTCTTGCCGGCTTCGTCGTAGTAATCGACCAGCCCGTCGTCCGGCGACTGGAAGCGATAGAATTTCTTGGTCTCGCCGCCGACGGTGAGCGCCGCGAACAGCACGTCGTTGCGGTTGTCGGCGACCGGCGTTTCTTCCTCGCCGGCGTAGAGCACTTCGAAGGAATCGCCGGGCTGCACCTTGCGCTGGAAATCGACGTCGTAGGAGTAGATGCGGACCAGTTCGTCGATGATCGGGCGCGGAATCTGATTGCGCATCGCGGTCTCGTAGACGCTCTGATAGAGCCGCACGCCGGAGGTGTCGTCGTCGTCGGCTGTCGTCGGAAGTTGTCGGCCACCTCGGTATCGACGTTCTTCACGTCGACCGAGACGTATTTGCCGGTGTCGGACAGCGCCACCACCGCGTCGATCGACGCATCGCTGGCGACGATCACGCGGATCGGCTGCAGCCGCTGGGCGCCGGGCACCGGCGCCAGCAGCACGCGCAGCTTCTGGCCTTCCTTGATGCCGCCGTCGCGGCCGCGCGGCCCGAGCACTTTGGTGATCGCGCCGATGTCGTCCGGCGTCGCGCCGAGATCGCGCAATATGGTCGCGACGCTGTCGCCCTTCTTGGCCGACGATCACGCGTTCGTTGAAGGCATTGCCGCCGGTGGTCTGGCTGGTGGTCTTCGGCAGCAGCGTGATGTTCTCAGGCACGATGCGCGCTTCGAAGCCGGCATAAGGATCGGCGCGTGCCCACGCCGGCATAGGCGAGCTTGATGCCGGTGATGTCGGCCGCGACCGGCAGATGATTGGCGGCCTTGTCGCTCCACTCGGCGGCTTCGCGCACGCGCGCCATCACGTCGTCGGTCGGCGTCAGCAGCGCGATCTTGAGCTTCGGCATCATCGGCGCCAGATCGCGCATCACGAACGCGACTTCGGCGTCCGGTTCGGCCGCCGGCGCATCGTCGGGCTGCGGCGTCGCCGCCGGGCGCGGATTCGGCCAGCATGCGTTGCGGATTGAACGGCGGGATATTGGCGGAGAGATCGGAAACGGTGAGCGACAGATTGCCGGCGATGCGCACGAACGGCCGCACGCGCACGACTTCGTGATTGCCGGACCGCGTGATGGTGGAGACGCGGATCACCTGGCGGGCGAAGGACGGCTCTTCCGCGGTCGGCAGCCGGTCGCTCTTGCGCGCGCCGAGCTTGTCGCCGACGACGCCGATCGCGCCGCGCAGCGCGACTTCGACGCGTTCCGGCAGCGACGCGAAATTGGTTTCGCCGTCGAGCGACGTGAAAACGGCGCCGCCCATCAAGGCAGCGCCGCATAGCGCGGTCAGAATTGTGCCGGCAAACCATTGCACGGAAACGCGGCGGCGATCGACGAAGCCGCTGGTGCCGCCGTCGACCGACAGCGGCGGCTCGTTGCCGAGCTCGATGGCGTCGGCGTGCCTCGATCGATATGCGCCGCGCGACCGTGTTTGGTCCAAGCTCGCCGTCCCCTGCGCTTGCGATCGAAGATGGCTGCCGCAACCGAATCAGCCCCAGTCGCCGTCGGCAGGCCGCTCAAATCAACGCCGGCACGATGCCGGTTGGCCCATGACCCGTCAATGACGGGCCCGGACCCTCGTTAATTGGCCTGAATGACGGTGGCTGGATGCCTCCGTTTGCGATTCCATCCCTCGAACTGGACCCTAAGGACGACCCAGGAATATGGCCTGAGTGCGGCGCGGCATCGATTAAGGCATTGTTTCGCCGACGGCCCGAAAGCCCGCTGGCTATAGGGGTAATTTGATGGTGTCGGAGCTCGAAAAATCGGTCGATTTCCGGTTGACAAGGCGTCAGGCCGAAGCCTATATACCGGCCATCGGCGCGCCGTCCGCGTTACGGCGCGATTGCGCGCCTCTGAAGCTCCTCACTGGAACAGTGAAACGGCATCCGATTGTTCTCGGATGCATGGGCTTCGACGACCCTCCGGGCGACCGGAGGGTGGGGATCGCCACGATCCCCGGGCTGTTTGAAAAGTGAATCGGAAGAAAGAGAAACGTGGACGGCGGGGTCCTTGCGGGCCGCTCTCTCGTGGAGAAGCAATTCTTCAAGAGGTATGGCTTTGGAAGAGACTTCGGCGGTCTACGTTTTCAAGGTACATCGCTGATCGATTCTCACGACTCGATCAGATGTGTGGACCTCGTCAATTGACAACGTGCAAACGTTGTATGCGCAAGCGTGAAGACCAGTCAGGGAATAAATTTCTCATCCAACTTGAGAGTTTGATCCTGGCTCAGAGCGAACGCTGGCGGCAGGCCTAACACATGCAAGTCGAGCGGCCGTAGCAATACGGCAGCGGCAGACGGGAGAGTAACACGTGGGAACGCGCCCTTCGGTTCGGAATAACTCAGGGAAACTTGAGCTAATACCGGATACGCCCTTACGGGGAAAGATTTATTGCCGAAGGAACGGCCCGCGTCCGATTAGCTAGTTGGTGAGGTAATGGCTCACCAAGGCGACGATCGGTAGCTGGTCTGAGAGGATGACCAGCCTCACTGGGACTGAGACACGGCCCAGACTCCTACGGGAGGCAGCAGTGGGGAATATTGGACAATGGGCGCAAGCCTGATCCAGCCATGCCGCGTGAGTGATGAAGGCCTTAGGGTTGTAAAGCTCTTTTAGCAGGGAAGATAATGACGGTACCTGCAGAAAAAGCCCCGGCTAACTTCGTGCCAGCAGCCGCGGTAATACGAAGGGGGCTAGCGTTGCTCGGAATTACTGGGCGTAAAGCGCACGTAGGCGGCTTCTTAAGTCGGTGGTGAAATCCTGGAGCTCAACTCCAGAACTGCCTTCGATACTGGGAAGCTCGAGTCCGGGAGAGGTGAGTGGAACTGCGAGTGTAGAGGTGAAATTCGTAGATATTCGCAAGAACACCAGTGGCGAAGGCGGCTCACTGGCCCGGTACTGACGCTGAGGTGCGAAAGCGTGGGGAGCAAACAGGATTAGATACCCTGGTAGTCCACGCCGTAAACGATGAATGCTAGCCGTTGGCGAGCTTGCTCGTCAGTGGCGCAGCTAACGCTTTAAGCATTCCGCCTGGGGAGTACGGTCGCAAGATTAAAACTCAAAGGAATTGACGGGGGCCCGCACAAGCGGTGGAGCATGTGGTTCAATTCGAAGCAACGCGAAGAACCTTACCAGCTCTTGACATGTCCCGTATGGATTTCAGAGATGAGATCCTTCAGTTCGGCTGGCGGGAACACAGGTGCTGCATGGCTGTCGTCAGCTCGTGTCGTGAGATGTTGGGTTAAGTCCCGCAACGAGCGCAACCCTCGGCCTTAGTTGCCATCATTTAGTTGGGCACTCTAAGGCGACTGCCGGTGATAAGCCGGAGGAAGGTGGGGATGACGTCAAGTCCTCATGGCCCTTACAGGTTGGGCTACACACGTGCTACAATGGCGGTGACAGAGGGACGCAAAAGGGCAACCTTTCGCAAATCTCAAAAAACCGTCTCAGTTCGGATTGGGGTCTGCAACTCGACCCCATGAAGTTGGAATCGCTAGTAATCGTGGATCAGCACGCTGCGGTGAATACGTTCCCGGGCCTTGTACACACCGCCCGTCACACCATGGGAGTTGGCTTTACCTGAAGACGGTGCGCTAACCCGCAAGGGAGCAGCCGGCCACGGTAGGGTCAGCGACTGGGGTGAAGTCGTAACAAGGTAGCCGTAGGGGAACCTGCGGCTGGATCACCTCCTTTCTAAGGATGATCCTTCAGACGCAGCATCCGCATGCTTCTATCGGATCGCTTAGAAACATCAGGGCATGTCAGTTTCAGGATTGGCATGCCTATTTGCAGGACTTCGCCGTCTACGTTTCTCTTTCTTCTCGGACGAGCCCACGCAATCCATAGGTCGTTGGAGCATCCTTTTGCCCGCAACGGGTCTTTGGGTCGTGGGTCAAGCGTGTGCACTCGATTCGAATTGGGCCTGTAGCTCAGTTGGTTAGAGCGCGCGCTTGATAAGCGTGAGGTCGGAAGTTCAAATCTTCCCAGGCCCACCAATCTTCGCTCGCGGGGCTTCCGCTGGAGTTCACCGCTACTGCGGGGCCATAGCTCAGTTGGGAGAGCGCCTGCTTTGCAAGCAGGAGGTCGTCGGTTCGATCCCGTCTGGCTCCACCAGCGGTGATCCTGTCGGCCAGAAGCTTTCGATCTGCAATACTCGTCCGTGAATGAGCCGCCTGGCTCATCCGTAAAACTAATCCGCATCATGCATGACGCGCCCCCCACGGGCGCTCGTGCATGTCGCGTGTTGTCTGACATCGTGAAGAGGAGATCGTTCCGAGCGAACGTGATGGCTGCTGGCCGTTACGTTCTGCGCGCTCCTAAACGTCATGTTCGATTTCGGCCATCATCCATCGGCCGGGGTTGCGCAGTGTCTTGTCAGCGAAGCTTGACCGCCTCGCTGTCGGTTCGATCTTGAAGCAAGAAGAGGTCTTTCTAAATCAGTGTTCTATCGATGCGAATGCAAATTCGTATCGGCCATCGGCCGTTACATATCTTGTTGCTGGGAATTCGCCGAGAATTCCAACAACGAACGGACGATGGATGGGCATTGATAATGAGAGCGATCAAGTGTGATAAGGGCATTTGGTGGATGCCTTGGCGCTGAGAGGCGATGAAGGACGTACTACGCTGCGATAAGCCGCGAGGAGCTGCGAAGAAGCTTTGATCCGCGGATTTCCGAATGGGGAAACCCACCTTCGATAACGGAATTCTGAATTTCGTGTCCGGCAACGAGATGCGGAGTTTGGATTTCCGTTATCAAATGAAGGAATAGAACCTCTGAATAAAATAGGGGGTTTTAAGCTAACCCGGAGAACTGAAACATCTCAGTACCCGGAGGAAAGGACATCAACCGAGACTCCGCTAGTAGTGGCGAGCGAACGCGGACTAGGCCAGTGATAATTCTGAGACAACCGGAAGCGTCTGGAACGACGCGCCTTAGCGGGTGACAGCCCCGTACGGGTAATGCGAAGGATTATCCTCGAGTAAGGCGGGACACGTGAAATCCTGTCTGAACATGGGGGGACCACCCTCCAAGCCTAAGTACTCCTCAGCGACCGATAGCGAACTAGTACCGTGAGGGAAAGGTGAAAAGCACCCCGACGAGGGGAGTGAAAGAGACCTGAAACCGAATGCCTACAAACAGATGGAGCTCAAGGTTCGTCCTGAGTGACATCGTACCTTTTGTATAAT
>CAVUGR010000008.1:312500-759630 GCA_963741115.1 uncultured Alphaproteobacteria bacterium
CTCAACGGCATTTGCCGGCCGTTCTTCGGCTGGGTTTCGGACCAGATCGGCCGCGAGAACACGATGTTCATCGCCTTCTTCGTCGAAGGCGTCGGCATCTACGCGCTGCTGCTGTTCGCGGACAATCCGGTGCTGTTCGTGATCCTGTCCGGCTTGGTGTTCTTCGCCTGGGGCGAGATCTATTCGCTGTTCCCGGCGACCTGCACCGACATCTACGGCCGCAAGTTCGCGACCACCAACTACGGCATGCTGTACACCGCCAAGGGTACGGCGGCGCTGCTGGTGCCGCTGGCCAACGTGCTGACCTCGGCCACCGGTAGCTGGCACGCGGTGTTCTATGTCGCCGCGATCCTCAACATCGTCGCCGCTGTCATGGCCTTGGTGGTGCTCAAGCCGATGCGCATCAAGACGATGGCCAAGGGCTGATACGGCTGATCGAGGCTCCTTGCTGACGAAATAGCCGCTCGCGGGAAGCCCCCGCGGGCGGCTTTTCATTCTTGCCGCACAAAATCCGCTGCGAGGAGAGACAAGAAACGCCACCGCAAATCGTGGTTGCGCGCGCGCAGCCTTCTGGCATATTGTATACCAGTCATGAGTAGCCGAGAGCGTAACCTTCGTGGCGTCAGTGTGCGTGCCCGCGGACTTGGTCCCGCGCGCGGCGCGCTTGCGTCCCAGCCGGCGCTGGAGCCGATCGACGCCACCCCCAGCTTCAAGCACAAGGCCTATGCGGCCCTGAAGAATGCCATCGTGGCGATGGACATCTATCGCAGCCGCGACGACATCCGGCTCGACGAACGCAAGCTGGCGCAGGACTTCGGCATCAGCCGCACGCCGGTGCGCGAGGCGATGGCGCAGCTTGAGAGCGAGGGTTTTGTGCGCCTGGTGCCGCGCCGTGGCATCTACGTCGTGCGCAAGACCAAGCGCGAGGTGATCGAGATGATCACCGCCTGGGCGGCGCTCGAAAGCATGGCGGCGCGCCTGATCACGCAAAGCGCCAGCGCGGACGAAATCGCCGGTCTGCGCCGGCTGTTCACCACCTTCGAGAACGGCAAGGTGCGGGCGCATCTCGACGAATATTCCGACGTCAACATCGAATTCCACCAGAGCATCATCCGGCTCAGCCGCAACGCCGTGCTGATCGATCTGGCCGAAAACCTGTTCACCCACATGCGCATGATCCGGCGCAAGACCATCGGCGAAAAGGATCGCGCCGATCGTTCGATCCAGGATCACATGAACATCATCGAAGCTTTGGAAGCGCGCGCCACCGATCGCGCGGAAGAACTGGTGCGTGACCATGCGCTCGGCCTGGCCGATCATGTGGCGCGTTTCGCCGACTATCTCGACTGAGCTGACAAGTCTGAACAAAAAAGTAAGGGAGGATTCCCATGGCTGACGCAGCAGTGAAAGTGAAGCCCGAAATCGCAGCCGAGGCTGAGCGGGAGCTGACGGATGGCTTTCATCTCATCATCGATGCGCTCAAGCTCAACGGCCTCAACACGATCTACGGCGTGCCCGGCATCCCGATCACCGATTTCGGCCGCATGGCGCAGGCGGAAGGCATCCGCGTCCTCTCCTTTCGCCACGAGCAGAACGCCGGCTATGCGGCCTCGATCGCCGGGTTCCTGACCAAAAAGCCCGGCGTCTGCCTTACGGTCTCCGCCCCCGGCTTCCTCAACGGCCTCACGGCGTTGGCCCACGCCACGACCAACTGTTTCCCGATGATCCTGATGTCGGGCTCGTCCGAGCGCGAGGTGGTCGACCTGCAGCAGGGCGACTACGAAGAGATGGATCAACTCGCCATCGCCAAGCCGCTCTGCAAGGCGGCGTTCCGCGTGCTGCATGCCGCCGACATCGGCATCGGCGTGGCGCGCGCGATCCGTGCCGCGGTGTCGGGACGTCCGGGCGGCGTCTATCTCGATCTTCCGGCCAAGCTGTTCGGTCAGGTGATGGACGCCGAGGCCGGCAAGAAGTCGCTGGTGAAGGTGATCGACGCGGCGCCGGCGCAGATCCCCGCGCCGGACGCGGTCAAGCGCGCGCTCGATGTTTTGAAGAGTGCCAAGCGTCCCCTGATCATCCTCGGCAAGGGCGCCGCCTACGCGCAGGCCGATGACGCAATCCGCGCTTTGGTCGAAACGAGCGGCATTCCTTTCCTGCCGATGAGCATGGGCAAGGGTCTCTTGCCCGACACGCATCCGCAGTGCGCGGGTGCGGCGCGCTCGACGGTGCTGAAAGACGCCGACGTCGTGATGCTGATCGGCGCGCGCCTCAACTGGCTGCTGTCGCATGGCAAGGGCAAGAGCTGGGGTGAGACACCGAAGAAGTTCATCCAGATCGACATCGAGCCCAAGGAAATGGACTCGAACGTCGAGATCGTGGCGCCCGTCGTCGGCGACATCGGCTCGTGCGTCTCGGCGCTTCTCCAAGGTATGGGCGGCAACTGGCCCGTTCCGCCGGCCGATTGGACCTCCGCCGTCGGCAAGAAGCGCGAGGAGAATGTCTCCAAGATGGCCCCGCGACTGATGAACAACAATTCGCCGATGGATTACCACGGTGCACTCGGCGTGCTGCGTACAGTCATCAAGGAGCGGCCGGACGCCATCCTCGTCAACGAAGGCGCCAACACGCTCGATCTCGCGCGCGGCATCATCGACATGTATCAGCCGCGCAAACGTCTCGACGTCGGCACCTGGGGCATCATGGGCATCGGCATGGGCTATGCCATCGCGGCGGCCATCGAGACCGGCAAGCCCGTGCTCGCGGTCGAAGGCGATTCTGCCTTCGGCTTCTCCGGCATGGAGGTCGAGACGATCTGCCGGTACAAGCTGCCGGTCTGCATCGTCATCTTCAACAACGACGGCATTTACCGCGGCACCGACGTCAACAACGTCAGTTCGGACCCGGCGCCAACTGTGTTCGTGAAGGGCTCGCGCTACGACAAGATGATGGAGGCCTTCGGCGGCGTCGGCGTCAATGCGACGTCCCCGGATGAATTGAAACGCGCCGTGAATGCGGCGATGGATTCCGGCAAGCCGACCCTCATCAACGCGGTGCTAGACCCGGCGGCCGGCAGCGAGAGTGGCCGCATCGGCAATCTTAATCCGCAGAGCAAGCTGAAGAAGAAATAAATCACCCCAATCAAGCAGTGAGTACTGGATGCCCCGCCTTCGCGGGGCATGCCAGGAGGAGGATCAAATGGGTAAGAAGAAAGACAAGAAGGCAAAGCAGGCCAGGGCGAAAGCCGCGCTGAAAAAATCGGCGCGCAAGGTGGTCAAGCTTTCCGCGGCGAAAAAGCCGGCCGCCAAGAAGGCCAATGGCGGCGGCGCCGGTATGCCGAAAATCTCCAACAAGCCTTACGGCCATGACGGCAAGGCGCTCACCGGTATCCAAATTCTCGATTTCACCCACGTCCAATCCGGCCCGACCTGCACGCAGTTGCTGGCCTGGCTCGGCGCCGACGTGATCAAGGTCGAACGGCCCGGCGTCGGCGACATCACGCGCGGCCAATTGGTCGACGTGAAGGGCGCCGACTCGCTGTACTTCACCATGCTCAATCACAACAAGCGCTCGATCACAATCGACTCCAAGCATCCGCAGGGTAAGCGCGTGCTCGATGCGCTGATCAAGAAGTGCGACGTGCTGGTGGAGAACTTCGCGCCCGGCGCGCTCGACCGCATGGGCCTGACCTGGGACTACATCCATAAGCTCAATCCGCGCATGATCGTCGCCTCGGTGAAGGGCTTCGGCCCCGGCCCTTACGAGGACTGCAAGGTCTACGAGAACGTCGCGCAATGCGCCGGCGGTTCCGCTGCCACCACCGGCTTCCGCGACGGTCCGCCGCTGGTGACAGGCGCCCAGATCGGCGATAGCGGTACCGGCCTGCATCTCGCGCTCGGCATCGTCTCGGCGCTTTACCAGCGCAACCGCACCGGCCGTGGCCAAAAAGTTCTCACCGCCATGCAAGACGGCGTGCTCAACCTTTGCCGCGTGAAACTGCGCGACCAGCAGCGGCTCAAGGCCGGCCCGCTCCCCGAGTACAGCCAGTTTGGCGAGGGCATCCCGTTCGGTAATTCAGTGCCGCGCGCCGGCAACGACTCCGGCGGAGGACAGCCGGGCTGGATCTTGAAGTGCAAGGGCTGGGAAGCCGATCCGGACGCCTACATTTATTTCATCACGCAGGCGCCGGTCTGGGAGCCGATCTGCGATCTGATCGGCGAGCCGACCTGGAAGTCCGATCCGGAATACGCAACACCGCGTGCGCGGCTGCCGAAGCTGAAGAAGATCTTCGCACGCATCGAAGACTGGACCATGACCAAGACCAAGTTCGAGGTCATGGAAGCCTGTAACGCAGTTGACATTCCGGTCGGGCCGATTCTGTCGATGAAGGAAATCGCCGAGGAGCCGTCGCTACGAAAAACCGGCACGGTGGTTGAGGTCGATCACCCCGTTCGCGGAAAATATCTCAGCGTCGGCAATCCGATCAAGATGTCGGATTCGATTTCCGAGGTGACGCGTTCGCCGCTGTTGGGCGAGCACACCGACGAGATTTTGACCGACGTGCTCGGCTTCAAGGCAGTGGAGATCGCGGAGATCAAGAACTCCGGCGCGTTGAGCGCGCCGAAGAAGGAAGAAAAAGCGGCGTAGTTCCCTCTCCCCGCGTGCGGGGAGAGGGTGCCGAGCGCCTGCAGGCGCGAGGCGGGTGAGGGGGCCTTACCGTATTTCGTGATGGCGACGCCCCCTAACCCGACTTCCTCGCTGCCGCTCGGAAGTCGACCTCTCCCCGCCTGCGGGGAGAGGGAAGAAAGAAAAACGGGGAGAGAAATTCGATGCGTATCGTGGTCCACGGCCAGCAGGCCTTCGGCAAGGCCGTGCTGGAAGCGCTCTTGAAGCGCGGGGAGAACGTTGTTGCCGTCTATGTGGCGCCGGAAAAAGAAGGCGCCAAGGCCGATCCGCTGAAGGAAGCCGCGCTCGCCGCCAAGCTTCCGGTTATGCAGCCCGACTCGTATAAAAAGCCGGAAGTGCTGGCCGAGTTCAAGGCGCTTAAGCCGGACTTGCAGGTCATGGCCTTCGTGACGCTGTTCGTGCCGGAGGAATTCCTCAACGCGCCGACGCATGGCTCGATCCAGTATCATCCGTCGCTGCTGCCGGCCTATCGCGGCGCGTCGGCGATCAACTGGCCGATCATCAAGGGCGAGAAGGAAACCGGCCTGTCGATCTTCTGGCCCGACAACGGGCTCGATACCGGCGACGTGCTGATCCAGAAGAAGACGCCGATTAGCGGCACCGACACGCTCGGCACCGTTTATTTCGATCGCCTGTTCCCACAGGGCGTCGAGGCCATGATGGAAGTCGGTCGACCTGGTGAAGGCCGGCAAGGCGCCGCGCATCAAGCAGGATGAATCGAAAGCCACCTACGAAGGCCGCTGCGGTCCCGGCAATGCCAAGATCGACTGGGGCAAGCCGTGGGAGCAGATCGACCGGCTGATCCGCGGCTGCAATCCGGCGCCCGGCGCCTGGACTTCGCTCGACGGCAAGACGCTGAAAATCTTCGACGCCAAGCCGCTGCCGGCCAAGGACCCCAAGGGCATCGCCGGCAAATTGGGTGAAATCGTCGCGGTCGAGGCCGACGGTTTCACCGTCGTCTGCGCCGACGGCCGCTTCAAGATCACCCGCGTTCAGCCCGACGCCGGCAAGAAGATCGACGCCGGCGAGTTCATCACCACCGCCAAACTCGCCGTCGGGGCAAAGTTTACCTGACACGAGACTGTCGTCCCCACGAAAGCGGGGACCCAGTAATGACAAGCAAGAAAATCGCCGGTTCACCGAACTTTATATTGGAAACGCACCCATGCCCGCCTCGCAGCATCAAAGCCCGAAGTCCGACATCGAAATTTCGCAGACCGCCACCAAGCGGCGCATCCTCGACATCGCCAAGGAAAAGCTCGGCATCGCCGCCGGAAAATCTCGATCCCTACGGCCACTACAAGGCCAAGGTGTCGATGGATTACGTCAAGTCGCTCAAGGACAAGACGAACGGCAAGCTGATTCTGGTGACGGCGATTTCGCCGACGCCGGCCGGCGAAGGCAAGACCACGACCACGGTCGGCCTGACCGACGCGCTCAATTTCATCGGCAAGAAGGCGATGCTGTGCCTGCGCGAGCCCTCGCTCGGCCCGTCGTTCGGCATGAAGGGCGGCGCCGCCGGCGGCGGTTACGCGCAGGTCATCCCGATGGAGGACATCAACCTGCATTTCACCGGCGACTTCCACGCCATCACCTCGGCGCACAATCTGCTCTCGGCGCTGATCGACAATCACATCTACTGGGGCAATGCGCTCGGCATCGATAGCCGCCGCGTGGTCTGGCGCCGCGTCATGGACATGAACGACCGCGCGCTGCGCGAGATCGTCTGCTCGCTCGGCGGCGTCGCCAACGGCTATCCGCGCGAGGCCGGCTTCGACATCACGGTCGCGTCCGAAGTCATGGCGATCTTCTGCCTCGCCAAGGACCTCGACGACCTGAAGGAGCGGCTCGGCAACATCATCGTCGCCTATACCCGCGAGCGTAAGCCGATCCGCGCCAAGGACCTCAAGGCGCACGGCGCCATGACCGCGCTGCTGAAGGAAGCGATCGCGCCCAATCTGGTGCAGACGCTGGAAGGCACGCCGGCCTTCATCCACGGCGGCCCGTTCGCCAACATCGCGCATGGCTGCAACTCGGTGGTCGCGACCACGACCGCGCTCAAGCTCGCCGATTATGTCGTGACCGAAGCCGGCTTCGGCGCCGATCTCGGCGCCGAGAAATTCCTCGACATCAAATGCCGCAAGGCCGGCCTCGAGCCGTCCTGCGTCGTCATCGTCGCCACCATCCGCGCGCTCAAGATGCACGGCGGCGTCAAGAAGGAAGACCTCAAGAAGGAGGACCTCAAGGCGCTGGAAGCCGGCATGGCCAACCTGCAGCGCCACGTCGAGAACGTGAAGAAGTTCGGCCTGCCGGCGGTGGTTTCGATCAACCGCTTCTCGGCCGACACCGACGCGGAAATCGCGCTGGTCAAGGAAAAGTGCAAGGCGCTCGGCGTCGAAGCCGTGATGGCCGATCATTGGGCCATGGGCGGCGAGGGCGCGGCCGACGTCGCCAAGGCGGTGGTCAAGACCATCGACGAGAGCAAAGGCAAGCTCAAGCTGCTCTATCCCGACGACATGCCGCTGTTCGAGAAGATCCGCACCATCGCCAAGGAAATCTACCGCGCCGATGATGCCACCGCCGACAAGTCGGTGAAGGATCAGCTCAAGACCTGGGAAGAGATGGGCTTCGGCAAGCTGCCGGTCTGCATCGCCAAGACGCAGTACTCGTTCTCGACCAATCCGGACTCCAAGGGCGCGCCGACCGGCTTCTCGATTCCGGTGCGCGAGGTGCGGCTCTCCGCCGGCGCCGAGTTCGTGGTGGCGATCTGCGGTGAGATCATGACCATGCCCGGCCTGCCGAAGGTGCCGTCGGCCGACTCCATCGACGTCGGCGCCGACGGCAAGATCGTCGGGTTGTTCTAACCACACGCCGTCATGGCCGGACAAGGCGGGGCATGACGATGGAGAATACGAACAGGAGACACATGATCAAGTTCTACTACACCGGCGCGCCGAACCCGATGAAGGTCGCGCTCATGCTCGAGGAAACCGGCCTGCCTACGAGCCGATCCCGGTCGACACCCGCAAGGGCGATCAGCACAAGCCGGAATATCTCGCCATCAATCCGAACGCCAAGGTGCCGGCGATCGTCGACGGCGACGCCACCGTGTTCGATTCCAACGCGATCCTGCTTTATCTCGGCGAGAAGACCGGCAAGTTCATGCCGGCCAATACGCCGACAAGGCGCGCGGCGAGTTGCTGTCGTGGCTGATGTTCGTCGCCTCCGGCGTCGGGCCGTTCGCCGGCCAGTCGGTGCATTTCCGCAATTACGCGCCGGAGAAGATCGAATACGCCATCAACCGCTACATCTACGAAGCGCAGCGCCATTTCGCCATTCTCGATGCGCGTCTGGCCAAGCAGAAATACATGCTCGGCGACACCTACACCATCGTCGACATGGCGGTGTGGGGCTGGGCGCGGCTGATCCCGGCGATCGCTCGGCGAGGACGCCTGGGCCAAGTTCCCGAACCTCAAGCGTCTGGTCGACGAGATCAGCGCCCGCCCGGCGGCGGCTCGCGCCAACGCGATCAAGGACAAGCACAAGTTCAAGACCGAGTTCGACGACGAAGCCAAGAAGGCCATGTTCCGGCATTTGACGGAGAAGGTGGCGTAATTGCCGCAGCCTGCTCCGGCAACTTTCGTCCTGGTGCACGGAGCCTGGAGTGGCGGCTGGTGCTACGCGCGCGTCGCCGATCAATTGCGCGCGCGCGGCCACCGCGTGTTCACCCCGACGCTGACCGGGCAGGGCGAGCGCACGCATCTGCTGACCGGCACGGTCAATCTTTCGACTCACATCACCGACATCCTGAGTGTTTTCCACTACGAAGACCTGCGCGACGTCGTGCTGGCCGGGCATTCCTATGGCGGCATGGTGATCACCGGCGTCGGCGACCGCATTGCGGATCGCGTCTCGGCGCTGGTCTACCTCGACGCCTTCCTCCCCGACGACGGACAGTCGCTGTTCGACATCAACATTGCGAAAAACACCCAGACCTTCGTCGCCAATGCCGGCAATTTCGGCGGGCTCGCGGTACCGCCGCCGCCGGCCGCGTTCTTCAACGTCAACGCCGGCGATGCCGGGCGCTTCGATGCGCTGGCGACGCCGTTTCCGATCGGCGCTTTCGCCGAGCGGTTGAAGCTTACGGGCAAGCATCGCTCGATCCGCAAGCACACTTACGTGCATGCCACGGTGCTGCCGCGCGAAAGCCCGTTCAAGCCGTTCTACGAGCGCGTGAAGTCGGATCGCAGCCTGGGTCGCGCACGCATTGCCGTGCGGGCACGCCGTGATGCTCGACATGCCGGAGCGCGTGACGGAGCTTCTCGAAGCTGCGGTCTGACGGCTCAATTATCCAAAGTCGGCGCCACGCGCGCGGCTTCGTCCACCAGCGCGGCGGTGATCGGCATCATCGGCTCGCGCGCCGGCACCACCAGCCCGATGGTCTGCACCGCTTCCGGATCGCGTGATCGGAATGGCGCGAATGGTTTCGGTGAGGCCCAGCGTCTCCGCGAGCTTGGCCGGCATCACGCTGGCCCAGCGGCCGGTGCGCACGTGCGAGAACAGCAGGATCATCGAATCCGATTCCAGCGTCGGGCGCGATTCGCCGCCGGCGCTCTTGAGCAGGCGGTCGATGATGCGGCGGTTCTGCATGTCGGGCGTGAGCAGGCAGAGCGGCACCTGCGCCACCTCCGCCCAGGTGACGCTGTCGCGGTTGCCGAGCGGCGCGTCGGCCGAGGTGAGCAGCCGGTAGCGCTCGTGATAGAGCGGCACCGTGCTGACGCGGCCGAGCGGCTCGTTCTCGACATAGGTGATGCCGGCGTCGATCTCGAGATTTTCCAGCAGATCGAGCATCTCGATCGATGTGCGCGAGTAGATGGTGAACTGCACATTCGGATGCCGCTCGCGGTAGGGCGTGGTGAGCGCCGCCACCATCGCCAGCGCGGTCGGGATGGCGGCGATGCGCAAGCCGGCCGGACAGACCGTGGCGCAGCGAATTGATCTCCTCGCGCATGGCGCGGGTGTCGCCGACGATGCGGCGCGCCCATTCGAGCACGCGCTGGCCCTCCGGCGTGAAGCCCTGGAAGCGCGAGCCGCGATTGACCAGCAGCACGCCCATTTGCTCTTCGAGCTGCTTCACCCCGGCCGACAGCGTCGGCTGCGTCACGCCGCAGGCCTCGGCGGCGCGGCCGAAATGCTTTTCGCGCGCCAGCGCCAGGATGAAATCGAGCTTGTCGATCAAGCCGTTAATCCTTTAATTCCAGATGGTTAGCCTGACGGCGCCATTCCGTCGCTTAAAAAATAAGCAGCAACGACCATATCATTGATAGATAATATCTATCAACCCATACCAAGCACGGGGTTGTTTGCAGCCTGGAACGGCTTCAAATCGCTGTGCTCAGGAGATCGCCAATGAATATGCAGACTCCGCCGCGGTCCAACGGCAAAGGCGCCGGCCGCCGCAAGCCGCCGCGCACGCCCAAGGGCCGCCAGGTCGATCCGTCGCGCGCTCGCCGAGGTGCAGGCGCTGCTCACCGACCGGCCGCGCCGGCGCGATCTGCTGATCGAGCATCTGCATCTGATCCAGGACCATTACGGCCATCTCGTCCGCCGCGCATCTCACCGCGCTGGCGTTCGAGATGAAGATGGCGCTGACCGAAGTCTACGAGGTCGCGACCTTCTATGCGCATTTCGACGTGGTGAAGGACGGCCCGCCGCCGCCGGCGGTCACCGTGCGCGTCTGCGATTCATTGTCCTGCGCCATGGCCGGCGCCGAGAAACTGCTCGCCGAATTGCCGGGCATTCTCGGCAAGGACGTGCGCGTGGTGCGCGCGCCCTGCATGGGCGCCTGCGATCGCGCGCCGGTCTGCGCCGTCGGCCACGTGCAGACCTTCCAGGCGACGCCGGACAAGGTCGCCGCCGCGGTGAAGGCCAAACCGCATGCGCATGCCTGGAATCCCGGCGCCGATTTCGCCGCCTATCAGAAGGCCGGCGGCTACACGCTGCTGAAGGATTGCCTGTCCGGCAAGCGCACGCGCGACGAGTCTGATCAAGATCGTCAGCGACGCCGGCCTGCGCGGCCTCGGCGGCGCCGGCTTCCCGACCGGACGCAAATGGTCGCTGGTGCGCGCCGAGCCCGCGCCGCGCATGTTCGCGGTCAATGCCGACGAAGGCGAGCCCGGCACCTTCAAGGACCGTTACTATCTCGAGCGCGACCCGCATCGCTTCATCGAGGGCATGCTGATCGCGGCCTGGGTGGTCGAGGCGCCGGAGACCTACATCTATATCCGCGACGAATATCCCGAACTGCGGCTGATGCTGGCCGAGGAAATCGAGAAGGTCGAAGCCGCCGGCCTGTCGCCGCACACCAAGCTGCATCTGCGCCGCGGCGCCGGCGCCTATATCTGCGGCGAAGAGTCGGCGATGATCGAGTTGATCGAGGGCAAGCGCGGCCTGCCGCGCCATCGCCCGCCTTATGTCGCGCAGGTCGGCCTGTTCGGCCGCCCGACGCTGGAGCAGAACGTCGAGACGCTGTTCTGGATGCGCGACATCGTCGAGAAGGGCGCGGCCTGGATGACGCTCGCAAGGCCGCCGCGAGCGCAAGGGCTTCCGCAGCTTCTCGGTGTCCGGCCGCGTGAAGAAGCCGGGCGTGGTGCTGGCGCCGGCCGGCGTCACCGCGCGCGAACTGATCGAGGAATTCTGCGGCGGCATGACCGACGGCCAGACCTTCAAGGGCTTATCTGCCGGGCGGCGCCTCCGGCGGCATCCTGCCGGCCTCGATGGCCGACGAGCCGCTCGATTTCGGAACCCTGGAAAAATACGGCTGCTTCGTCGGCTCGCACGCGGTTGTCATCCTGTCCGACAAGGACGACATGAAGGCGGTCGCGCTCAATCTGATGAAGTTCTTCGAGGACGAGAGCTGCGGCCAGTGCACGCCGTGCCGCGTCGGCACCGAGAAGGCCGCCAAGCTGATGGCCAAGGGTCCGTGGGACGTGAACCTGTTGACCGAACTGTCGACCGCCATGCGCGACGCCTCGATCTGCGGCCTCGGCCAGGCGGCGCCGAATCCGCTGTTGTGCGTGCTGAAATATTTCCCCGACGAACTGAAAAAACCGCTGGGCACTTGGTGAACCATGGCTGATAGCAACGCACAGAAACCCAACACCTTCACCATCGACGACCGCGAGATCGATATCCGCCCCGGCGAGATCGATCTTCCGCGCCGCGCGCCGGCTCGACATCAAGCTGCCGCATCTGTGCTATTCGCCCAAGCCCGGCTACCGCGCCGACGGCAATTGCCGCGTCTGCATGGTCGAGATCGAAGGCGAGCGCGTGCTGGCGGCAAGCTGCATCCGCAAGCCCAGCGCCGGCATGAAGGTCAAGACCCAGACCGAGCGCGCCAAGACCGCGCGCAAGATGGTGGCCGAACTGCTGGTCACCGACCAGCCGGCGATCGAAGTGGCGCACGATCCGGAATCGGAATTCTGGAAAACCGCCAAGCGCCAGGGCGTCGACGCCGGCCGCTTCCCCAAGCGCGAGAAGATCGCGGTGCCGGCGCCCGACCGCAGCCATCCGGCCATGGCGGTCAATCTCGACGCCTGCATCCAGTGCAATCTGTGCGTCCGCGCCTGCCGCGAAGTGCAGGTCAACGACGTCATCGGCATGGCCGGCCGCGGCCATGCTGAGAAGATCGTGTTCGACTTCGACGACCCGATGGGCAATTCGACCTGCGTGGCCTGCGGCGAATGCGTGCAGGCCTGTCCGACCGGCGCGCTGATGCCGTCGACGCTGGTCGACGCCAAGAACGTGCGCACCGAATTTCCCGACCGCGAAGTCAACAGCGTCTGCCCCTATTGCGGCGTCGGCTGCCAGCTCACCTATCAGATCAAGAACGACAAGCTGATTTCCGTCACCGGCCGCGACGGCCCGGCCAACGAGAACCGGCTGTGCGTGAAGGGCCGCTTCGGCTTCGACTATGTCAGCAATCCGCAGCGCCTGATGAAGCCGATGGTGCGCAAGGACGGCGTGGCGAAAGCCGCCGACGATCTGGTCGATCCGGCCAACCCGTTCACGCATTTCCGCGAAGCCACCTGGGAAGAGGCGATGGAGCGCGCCGCCTCCGGCCTGAAGAAAATCCGCGACCGCGACGGCGCCGCGCGCGCTGGCCGGCTTTGGCTCGGCCAAGGGCTCGAACGAAGAGGCCTATCTGTTCCAGAAGCTGGTGCGCACCGGCTTCGGCTCCAACAATGTCGATCACTGCACGCGGCTGTGCCACGCCTCGTCGGTGGCGGCGCTGCTGGAAGGCGTCGGCTCGGCGGCGGTGACCGCGACCTTCAACGAGTGCAAGAATTCCGACTTCATCATCGTGATCGGCGCCAATCCGACCGAGAACCATCCGGTCGCCGCCACCTTCTTCAAGCAGGCCGCCAAGCGCGGCGCCAAGCTGGTGGTGATGGATCCGCGCGGCCAGGCGCTCAAGCGCCACGCCTGGAAGATGATGCAGTTCAAGAACGGCACCGACGTGGCCATGCTCAACGGCATGCTCAACGTCATCATCGGCGAGAAGCTGTACGACCAGCAATACGTGCAGACTTACGTCGAAGGCTTCGAGCAGATCGCCGACAACGTGAAGGATTTCACGCCGGAGGAGATGGAGCCGATCTGCGGCATTCCGGCCGACACGCTGCGCGAAGTGGCGCGCACCTATCGCGCGCGCCGAAAGCGCCATCATCTTCTGGGGCATGGGCGTGTCGCAGCACACCCACGGCACCGACAATGCGCGCTGCCTGATCGCGCTGTCGCTGATCTGCGGCCAGGTCGGCCGTCCCGGCACCGGCCTGCATCCGCTGCGCGGCCAGAACAACGTGCAGGGCGCCTCCGACGCCGGCCTCATCCCGATGTTCTTCCCCGACTACAAGTCGGTGGAGAATCCGGAGATCCGCGCCAAATACGAAAAGGCCTGGGGCAAGACGCTCGATCCCAAGCGCGGCAAGACCGTGGTCGAGATCATGGACGCGGTGCATGCCGACGAGATCAAGGGCATGTACATCATGGGCGAAAATCCGGCGATGTCCGACCCCGATCTCAACCACGCGCGCGGCGCGCTCGCCCATCTCGAATGTCTGGTGGTGCAGGACATCTTCCTCACCGAGACCGCCTCCTACGCCGACGTGATCCTGCCGGCCTCGGCCTGGCCGGAGAAGGACGGCACCGTCACCAACACCAATCGCCAGGTGCAGATGGGCCGCAAGGCGCTGCCGCTGCCGGGCGACACGCGGCAGGATTTGTGGATCATCCAGGACCTCGCCCAGCGCATGGGCGAGAACTGGAACTACAAGCACGTCAGCGAAGTGTTCGAGGAGATGGCGCGGCTGATGCCGGCGCTCGACAACATCACCTGGGACCGCGTCGAGCGCGAGGACCACGTCACCTATCCGGTCGACGGGCCGGACATGCCCGGCCGCGACGTGGTGTTCGACAAGGGCTTCCCGCGCCCGAACGGCATGGCGAAGCTGGTCGCCGCCAAGCTGCACGCCGCCGGACGAGACGCCGGACCACGACTATCCGTTCATCCTCACCACCGGCCGCCAGCTCGAGCATTGGCACACCGGCGCGATGACGCGGCGCGCATCGGTGCTCGACGCGCTCGAGCCGAACGCAAGCGCCGCGGTGTCGCGCGGCACGTTGGAAAAACTGGGCCTCAAGCCGGGCGACATGTTGCGCGTCACCACGCGCCGCGGCGAAGTCGAACTGGCCTCGCGCCAGGACGACGCCATTCCGGACGGCGTGGTCTTCATCCCGTTCGCTTATGTCGAGGCTGCGGCGAACCTGCTCACCAATCCGGCGCTCGACCCGTTCGGCAAGATTCCGGAATTCAAATTCTGCGCGGCGAAGGTGGAAGCCGCCAAGCCGCGCATGGAAGCGGCGGAGTAGGTCCGTCCGCACTAATTCACGCGCGACAATTGCGCAATCGGGGTCGAGCCTTTTCCCAACGAGAAACTCAGCACGATATTTTCCGGCGCTTGCTTGAATTCTTTGGCAACCGCGGCGCGTACCATCTCGGCGGCTTCACGCATGGGCTGGGCGTAGTAAAGGCGGGGGAAGGTGACCGAGACTTCCGCCAGACGGCCATTGCTCCAGCGGAAGCCGACCTGCGGCTTCATGCCCATCGTTCCTTCCAGGTCGCTTTCGACGGCGCGGGCATAGCTCAACCCGTCGGTCAGCGAACTCACCGCATCGCAGGCCGCAAGACCGGCTGCGAGACTGGCTGCAATAATGAGCCTTGCCGCAATTCTGAACATTCAAGCCCCCCGAAATCGAGCGAATATAGAGCTATTTTGTCGCTCTTCGGCCCAATCCGGTTCATCGCCTCGGCGTCCTTTCGCGACGCGGATCTGCCGAAGTCAATGAATCGTCCGCGTTTCCCCACCGACCAGCCGCAGATCCAACGCGCCGATCGCCTGCGATCGCGCCGCCTGCGCAGCACCGAGAGCCGCTTCCGTCTCTGTCCAGGTGGTCGCGTTCGATCCCAACATCACAACGCCGCCGATCACGGCTGCCATCGCCGCGATCCAAGTGTCGGGCGCAAGCGGCATCACCAGCAGCAGCACGAGCCAGATCGCTCCGGCTCCGGCCGCGAGTTTCGAAGCCAACGATATCTTACGGCATCGCTCGATTCCGGCAGACAGCGCCTCGATCTGCGCTTCGAGATGCTCGATCTCATCGCTGGAATTTTCGTCCATGGGCTTGTTAACCCGCCCGCGCAGCGCGCTCGCCATCAAACATGAAATCGCGGCGGATCGGCACGGCGTCGCGCGTTTGGTCGAAACCAGCATCTGGAACACCATGTGCGAGCCGTGCAGGAATTCGAGTTCGACGGCGGCGAGATAGAACTCCCACATCCGGCAGAAGCGCTCGTCGTAGATCTTGCGCCGCTTGCGCGCGGTTCTTGGCGAAGCGCTGCCGCCAGTGCCGGATGGTGTGGTAATAATGCAGCCGCAGCACCTCGATGTCCGACACCCACAGCCCGTTGCGCTCGGTCGCGGCGAGCACTTCCGACATCGCCGGCGAATAGCCGCCGGGGAAAATATATTTGCGGATGAACGGGCCGGTGGTGCCGGGCGGCGACATGCGGCCGATGCAATGGATGAAGCCGTAGCCGTCGTCCTTCAGCAGGCTGCGGATCTTGGCGAAGTATTCGTCGAAATGCGCGATGCCGACATGCTCCATCATGCCGACCGACACCACGCGGTCGAAGTGCCCTTCGACCTTGCGGTAGTCGAGCTCGCGGAATTCCACCAGTTCGCCGACGCCGGCCGCCTGCGCGCGCTCTCGCGCGATTCGAATCTGTTCGGGCGACACATTGATGCCGACGACGCGCGCGCCGGTCTGCCTTGGCGAGATGAATGGCAAAGCCGCCCCAGCCGGAGCCGATCTCGACCACGCTCATGCCCGGCTTGAGCTGCCAGTTTGGCGGTGGCGTGGATCAGCTTGTAGCGCTGCGCCTCTTCCAGCGTGTCGTGTTCGGGATCGCGGAAATAGGCGCAGGAATACTGCATGTCCTCGTCGAGAAAGAGCCGGTAGAGCTCGGTCGACAGGTCGTAGTGATGGCGGGCTTGCTTGGCGGCGGTGCCGATCGGATTGGCCTGATGCCAGCGCCGCAGCGCGCGCCACACCCGGCGCAGCAGTTTCTGCGAACCGTGCGCGCCGAGGCCGGCGCGATTGACCGAAAACAGCATCAGCAGATCGTCGACGCCCGAGCCGTCCTCGAAGGTGAGGCCGCCGTCCATGTAGGCTTCGGCGGCTTTGAGCTCCGGGTTCAGGAACAGCGTCGGTCTCAAGGCCGCGCCGGTTGATGCGCGCGGTTACCGTCGGTCCGGGCAGCTTGCCGCCGAAGGTGTGCAGCACGCCGGACGCGTCGTAGATACGCAGCGTGCCGTTGCTGATGAATTTTTGCAGCAGACCGGAAAGCAACCGCACGGGCAGGGGCACCTTGTTGTTGGCGGCCGCCTCAGTCCGGCTTCTTGTTCTTGAAATAGGCCTCGACCTTGCCGGTGAGCTTGATGGTCAGCGGGTTGCCGTAGCGGTCGAGCGCCTTGCCGGCGGCGACGCGGATCCAGCCTTCGCTGACGCAATATTCCTCGACATTGGTCTTCTCGACGCCCTTGAAGCGGATGCCGACGTCGCGCGCCAGCGCCTCGGCATTGAAATACGGGCTGCGCGGATCGTTGCAGAGCCGGTCGGGCGGGTTGTCGTCGGGAGTGGGTTCGGACATGCGCGCTTGTCTCACGACATGAGCCGCGGCGCAAGAAAACGGCGTGGGCCGCGCGCCCCGCGCTATGCTATCTCTTGACGTTCATGAGCCCAGCTCCCAGAAACCTCATCGTCGTCGGCCAGGGCGCGGCCGGGCTTTCGGCCGCTCTGGCGGCAACGCTGGAGGCGCGGCGGCGCGGCGCACCCGTCCAGGTCACGCTGGTGGACAAGGCCTCGGCCGGTGAGGCCGGCGGCAATACGCGCTGGATCGCCATCTTATATGCGCATGGCTTCGCTCGACCGGGTCGAGCCGAGTTTCGTGCACGACATGCTGGCGGCCACGAAATTTCTCGGCGACGAGAGCTACTTCGCGACGCTGGCCCGCGCAAGCGCCGGCGACGGTGCAAGTGGATCGCCGCGCAGGGCATCGAGTTCATCCAGCCGACTTATTATCTCGCCAAGGGCCCGCCGCGCATTCAGCCGGTCGGCGGCGGACCGGCGATCGTTGCCAAGCTCACGCAAGCGGCACAAGCGGCCGGCGTTGTATTCCGCCACGGCTGCGCGGCGCAGACGCTCGCCAGCGACAACGGCCGCGTCAGCGGCCTTGTCATCGCACGAGGGCGACGTGCACGAGGAAACTGCCCGCCGACGCGGTCATTCTTTGCAGCGGCGGCTTTCAAGGCGACGGCGCGGCCATGCGCGAGAATTTCGGGGAGGGCGCCGAGACCATGCGGCTGATTTCGCCCGGCACGCATTTCAATACCGGCGACGGCATCAAGATGGCGCTGGCGCTCGGCGCCGATCGTTCGGGCGATTGGTTCGGCATGCACGCCGAGCCGGTCGATGCGCGATCGAAAAATTCCGCGCCGGTCGTGCTGGTCTATCCCTACGGCATCGTCGTCGACCGCGACGGCTACCGCTTCTTCGACGAGGGTGGCGGTCTCGTGCATGAGACCTGGGAATGGTTCGCGCGCGACATGCAATTCAAGACGCCGGGCTCGCATCGCCTTCGCAATCCTCGACAGCCGCCTGCTGGCGATTGCCGGCTACGAGCGCGCGATCCGCTCCGAGGTGCCGCCGGCACGCGCGGATACAATTGCCGGACTTGCCAGGCTGATCGGCGTTGACGGCGATAATCTCGCTGCCACGGTTGCCGCCTACAACGCGGCCTGCACCGGGGACCCGCAAAATTTCGACGCCACGCGCTGCGATGGGCTGGCCGCCGCGCCCACGCTCAAGCCGCCGAAATCGAACTGGGCGCGCGCGATTCTCGAGCCGCCGTTCCTGGCCTATCCGTTGGTCGGCGCGATCGCCTACACGTTCGGCGGCATTGCCACCGACGACCGCGCCCGCGTGCTGCGCGACGGCGGTCCGATCCAAGGACTTTACGCCGCCGGCGAGATCACCGGGCATTTCTATGCGACGGCGCCGAATGCGGTCTCGGTATTGCGCGCCTTCGTATTCGGGCGCATCGCCGGACTGGAAGCCGTTACCTATCTGCAGCAGGCAGGGTAAATACGTAGCGCAACCAGTCTTTGCCGCGATGCCGCCGCTTTTGCGGGATGAAGATTTATATCCGCTTCGGTGTTATTGTTATCGGGGTCACGAACGAGATAGCGAGCCAAGCATGAGACTTCCGCCGCATTTATCGAGCCTCATCGTTTTGTTGGGTGCGAGCGCAATCGTACCGATTACAAGCGCAATGGCAAAGCCGGCTTACGTGGGGTCGACGTTAAACCTGCGCGCAGCGCCCGGCACCACCAGCGAGATCGTCGCGAAGATTCCGGGCGGCAGCTTGGTCGACGCCGACAATTGCACCAGCGGATGGTGCGCGGTCACCTGGCAGGGCAAGAGCGGCTTTGCAATCCAGACTTCAATCGACATGAGCGGGCGCATCGCTCAGGGCCCGGCTCGACCGCCGGGATCGTCGCTTGGCCCGCGCGGACCGGTCGGTCCGCCGCCGGGCGCGCCGGTCTATATCGAGGGTCCAGATTATCCGATGGATGGGCCGCCGGGCCCGCCCGGGCCGATCTACTACGGGCCCGCTCCCTACTATTACGGCGGCGGTCCATATTACGGGCGGTACTATGGCTGGCATCGGCACTGGTAGCGTGGATTATTTCACGCCCGCGTCGGGTTTCAGGATCAATCCTACCGCTATCAAGGTGGCGACATAAGCGAGAATGCCGGCCGGTATGGCGATGTAGGCTTCCTGGCCCATGCCGAGTTCGAGCCCGAACAACACCACGGCGCCGACCAGCACCGCTGCCAATCTGGGGATACCCTGTTTGGTCACTGCGCTAGCGTTTGGTGGACTTGGGATCGTCCGCGGGTGCGCGCATGTTCGACCATGGGTCAGTACGGGCCGTGGCCTCACTCGCCTTGCGAGTCTTGTCGAGCGTTCTCTTGTATTGCTTGTCGACATCCTCGGCGTCTTTTTTTCTGTTCTTGTCTTGCATGATGACCGGGTCATCTTCGTTTGACGGTTGTGCGAAAACCGGCCCTGTAAAAAAGGCGAGCACCAGCGTGGCGGTAATCACTCTCTTCATGGCGGACACCCCGGCTTATTGGCAGAACGAAGCTAACACAGCCCCCTGCGATGCTTCAATCTGCTGGAATCATGGCAAAATTAGCTGCCGATCTTGCTCGCTGACGTTTCTGCTATAAGCTTGCGCGTAAAGCCGCCGTAAACGGCGGTCACGGAGGTTGAAGGTCGAACAATGTCACTGGCCCACGCTGCCGCGCCACGGCCCGGCTTAGCCCTGCTTCGGCACGATTGGACCCGCGCCGAGGTGCGGGCGCTGTTCGACCTGCCGTTCCCGGAATTGATGTTCCGCGCAGCCGCGATCCACCGGGAGAATTTCGATCCGGCGGAAGTGCAGATCTCGACTTTGCTGTCGATCAAGACCGGCGGCTGCCCGGAGGATTGCGCCTATTGCCCGCAGGCCGCGCGCTACGACACCGGCGTCAAGGCCGAGAAGCTGATGAGCGTCGAGGCGGTGCTCGAGCGAAGCGCGCGCGGCCAAAGCCGGCGGCGCTTCGCGCTTCTGCATGGGCGCGGCCTGGCGTTCGCCCAAGGACCGCGATCTCGACAATGTCTGCGCCATGGTGGAAGGCGTGAAGCGCGCTCGGCCTGGAGACCTGCGCCACGCTCGGCATGCTGACGTCGCGATCAGGCGAAGCGGCTGAAACAGTCCGGCCTCGACTACTACAATCACAACCTCGACACCTCGCCGGAATTTTACGGCGCGATCATCACCACGCGCACTTACGAGGATCGTCTCGATACGCTCGAGCACGTGCGCGCGGCCGGCATCCATGTCTGCTGCGGCGGCATTGTCGGCATGGGCGAGGGGCTGGAGGATCGCGTCGGCATGATCGCGACACTCGCCAGCCTGCCGGTCCATCCGGAAAGCGTGCCGATCAATATGCTGGTGCAGGTCGAAGGCACGCCGCTGGCGGCCGCGCGCCAAGCTCGATCCGCTCGATTTCGTGCGCACGATCGCGGTGGCGCGCATCATGCATGCCGGCCTCGATGGTGCGGTTGTCGGCGGGCCGCGAGGACATGAGCGAGGAGACGCAGGCTTTGTGTTTTCTCGCCGGCGCCAATTCGATCTTCTACGGGCCGAAGCTGCTCACGACGCCCAATCCCGGCCGCGACAAGGACATGGCCCTGCTCGACAAGCTCGGGCTGAGGTCGATGGAACCGTAATCGGCCTCATGCCAATCTCGGGTAAACCCGAGATTGGGCGGACGCCGCATCCTTCGACACGGAACTTCGTGCCTCCTCAGGATGAGGCGGGGAGATCACCCGAAATTCCGCACCAGCGCCAGGCCGGCGAATAATCCCGCGATCGATAGCGCTACCGAAGCCACGACATACAGCGCCGCCAAACCGACTTCGCCGCGCTCATAGAGCAGCGCGGCGTCGAGCGAGAACGCCGAGAACGTGGTGTAGCCGCCGAGGATGCCGGTGGTCAGGAACAGCCGCCAGTGCTGCGAGGCGTCGCCCTTGAAGGCGAAATAGGCGGCGACCAACCCCATGATGAACGAGCCGGTGATGTTGATCAGCAGCGTGCCGTAGGGAAACGCGGTGCCGAGGCTTCGCGCCGACGGCGAGATTGACGCCGTGGCGCAGCGTCGCTCCGATGCCGCCGCCGAGGAACACGATGAGATAGCCCATGGCCGTCCTTATCCTAAAGCTTCCGCCAACGGTCAACGGTGAGGCGGCAGACAGGCTAATGATAATCGGTTAGATTGATTGCCTAACGAGATTCCGAGGAGGCGCCGATGTGTCGCCATACTCTTGTTATGCTATCGGCCGAAGACAAGGCGGAGGTCAAGAAACTGTCCGGCAAGTATGATTCCGCTCTATGCCTCGATTCTGCTGGCCATGGTCGTCGCGGTGGCGGTCGCCGGCGGCTCGCGTCAGGGTGAATTGGTCGCATCGAGCTCTGCTCCTGCCGCAACGCGGTGATGCGCCGCTGTCGCGGGCTTGAATGGCGGGCGGCGCGCGCGCAGGATGACGCTCCCTTAACGCCAGCCCGCGGCCCCCACTTTGTCATCAGAATTCGAATCCGCTCCTAAACGCCGGCGCCGGCGCGCCTTCGACTGGTCGACGGCGGCGATCTCCGTTGCCGCAATCGCCGCCGCGGCGACGGTCTATTGGCGCGACGGACAGGACCATTTCCTCGCTATTCTCGTTGGCGACGTCACCCTGTTCGGCGAGATGCTGCCGAAGGTTTTGGCCGGCTGCCTGATCGGCGCCTTCGTCACGCTGATCCTGCCGCGCGAACTGGTGGCGCGCTGGGTCGGGCATGAATCCGGATTTGCCGGTCTGCTGATCGCGGCGCTGTTCGGCTTCATCCTGCCCGGCGGCCCGATCACCATCTATCCGGTGGCCGGCGCTTTTCTCGCCATGGGTGCCGATGCCGGTGCGGTGGTCGCCTTCATCGTGAGCTGGACGCTGATCGGTTATACCCGCGCGCTGGTCTGGGAACTGCCGTTCTTCGGCTACGAGTTCGTGATCTGGCGAATCGTCGCCGCCATTCCGTTGCCGCTGCTCGCCGGCGTGCTGGCGCGCATCGCGGTGCGCGCCGGCTTTGCGCGGGAGCCCGGCGCATGATGACCCCGGTCACCCTCGCCATCAACATCCTGCTGTGGCTGGTGGTCGGCGGCCTGGCCTTGTTTGCGGGCTTGCGCGGGCGCGTGCTGCTGAACGATGGCCTGCGCGGCGGCGCCATGGAATTCATTCTTCTGTTGCCGCGTATCGCCATCGGCGTGATCGGGTCGGGTTTCGTCGCCGAGGTGTTGCCGAAGACCCTGATAGGCCCCTGGCTCGGTCCTGAATCGGGGCTGACCGGGGTCCTCATCGCAACGCTTGGCGGCGCGCTCACGCCGGGCGGCCCGGTCGTCGGCTTTTCCATCGGCGCTGCCGCGCTCAAGAGCGGGGCGGGTGCGCCGCAGGTGATTGCCTATTCCACCGCCTGGGCGCTCTACGCGATCCACCGCCTCTTGATCTGGGAAGTGCCGCTGATGCCGGCGCGCATCGTCTGGTTGCGCGCGGCGGTGTCGCTGCCGCTGCCATTCCTCGCCGCGGCGACGGCGATGCTGCTGGGAAAGCCCTGATCGATGCGCGGCACGATTGACCGGTTTTAAAACGCTTCGATACCTGCCAAGATCGTCAAAATAACAATCGGCCGGAGACGAAAAAACGGGAGGATGCGATGGCGCACGATTTGAAATTGGCTCAATTCAAAAATCTGGGGATCATCGCGGCACTGGTCGCGACAACCTTGTGCTTGCTGGTCGATGCGGCGGCAGCCCAGGACTATCCCTCCCGCCCGGTCTCGCTGATCGTGCCGTACCCGCCCGGCGGCGGCGTCGACACGGTCGGCCGCGTCATTGCGCAAAAATTAACCGACGCGCTCGGCCAGCAGGTGGTCGTGGTGAACCGTCCTGGCGCCGGCTCGGTGATCGGCGTGCGGGATGCCGCCAAATCTGCGCCCGACGGCTACACGATTCTGATGCTGGTGACCGGCGCCAGCCTGCCCGCCAACACCGGTTACGATCTGGCGAAGGACTTCGCGCCGATCGGTTTGATCGCCTCGATCCCAATCGTGGTGATGGCCCATCCGTCGGTGCCGGTGAAGTCGATGTCGGATATCGTCGCGCTGGCCAAGAAGGAGCCGGGCAAGCTCACGGTCGGCACCCCGCCGTCGCCGACGCTGAATTATTTCGGCGCTATGCAATTCAAGTCGATGACCGGCGTCGACGTCAACGTCGTCACCTATAAAGGCACTGGACCGCTCACCACCGATCTGCTGGGCGGCCATGTCATGCTGGCGTTCAACACGCTGCCGCCGGCGATCGGCAACATCAAAGCCGGCACGCTCAAGGCCATCGCGGTGGCCGCGCCGCAGCGCCTGGCGGCGCTACCGGACGTTCCGACGGCTGCCGAATCCGGCCTGCCGGGGCTGGACATCGTGCAGTATTACGGACTGGCGGCGCCGGCCGGGACGCCGCGTCCCATCATCGAGCGGCTCAACAAGGAGCTGCGCAAGATCGTGACTTCCGAAGACATCAAGAACCGCATCATCGCCGACGGCGGCGGTCCGGTCGCCAGCACGCCGGAGGAATATGCCGCCAACATCGCGCGCGAAGAGGGCAAGTGGGCGGCGCTGATCAAGAAGCTCGGCCTGGTGGTCGAGTAATGAAGGACATCGTCGGCACCTGGCGGCTGTTCAAGACATCGGCGCGCAACGACAAAGGCGAGCCGATGCATCCGCCCTATGGCGAGAAACCGCGCGGGCTTCTGGTGTTCTACGCCGACAAGAGAATGATGTCGGTTTTGTGCGACGGCCGATCCAGCTTGCCGCCCGGCGAAACGGTGCGCGAATACAACTCCTATTGCGGAAATTACGACTACGACGGCAAGACGTTGGTCACCCATGTCGATGCCTCCGCCGATCCCGGCCGCGTCGGCGGGGATCAGACCCGATTCACGCATTTCGACGGCGAGCACCTGGTGCTGACGCAGAAGCCGCGGCTTGGCAGGGTGTCATGCAGCATCGCGAACTGCATTGGGAGCGCATTGCGGATGCGCCGGTAAATTAGCGCTTGACCTGGTGCTTGATCGGCTTGCCCGCCAGAACGGCGCGGCAATTGTCCAGCAGCCCCTCGATTTCATCGAGAATCCCCATGCGCGAACCACCGGCCAGATGCGGCGTCATGATGACATTGCGCATGGACGCAAAAGGATTCTGCGTCGGTCGCGGCTCTTCGAAGTGAACGTCGAGACCGGCGCCGGCGATGACGCCTTTGCTCAACGCTGCATGCAGCGCGGCTTCATCCACCATGCGGCCGCGGCTGGTATTGATGAAATATGCCGTCGGCTTCATCTGCGCAAAAATCTGTGCGCCGATGAGACCTTTGTTCTCCGGCAGATTGTTGGCATGCATCGATACGAAGTCCGACTCCGCCAGCAGGCGCGGCAACGGCACATAGTCGACGCCGAGCCTTTGCTCGTATTCGACCGGCAGTCGGTTGCGATTGGCGTAGATGACGCGCGCGCCGAAGCCGCGCGCCATGGTGGCCGCAAGCGAGCCGACTTCCCCCAGCCCGATGATGCCGACGGTTGCGCCGTAGAGCCCGCCAATCCCCGAAATGCCGGCCCAATTGTAGGCAACGCCATGTTCGGGATGCACGCGGTCGCGATCCCAGCGGTCCTTGCGCACGGCGTCGTCGGCTTCGAGCAGGCGTTTCGAAAGCGCCAGCATCAGCAGGATGGCGTGCTCGGCCGTGTATTGCAGCGACGGCCTCGGTAGGCACGACACCTGAATGCCGCGCTCCGCCGCGGCGTCGAGGTCGACGCTGTCGGCGCGTCCGCCGATCCGCTGGATGAGTTTGAGTTTAGGATTGGCGTCCATCAGGCGAGCGTCGATCGTGCCACGGCGGAAAATCAGGATCGAAGCGTCGGTGCCTTTGCGGACGTCGATTTTCGCGGACATCGGGATCAGCGCCACGCCATCGGTCTCATGCAGACCGCGCCCCGCCGCGTAAACACGCGAAGGCTCCATGTCCTCGGGCAGGAAGAAGTCGCGCGCCCATTGCTCGGTGATCTCGCCCGGGCCGCCCAGCGCGTAGCGCGTCAGACGGATGATGTGATCGTCGTCGAGAATGGCGATTTGTGTGGGCATGGTCATTTTACTGTTTCAGCAGGCCGCAATATCGGCTGGTGCCGTTGTCCCAGCATCCGGTTCGCATGCAGATCTGTTGACTGGTGTGGCAGAGCGCCCGGCAGTTCGAAATCGCGGTGCGAGCCGTTTTCAGGCAATTTGAATTGCATGCGCTTAGTTCGCTGCTGCAACGCATGGCAGCCGCTTGTGTTGTGCCTGAGGGAATCAGATAGAGCCACGCAAAGGCTACCATGGCAAAGATGATTTTTTTCATGCGATTTGGATATGGCAGGTCATGGCCGTTCAGACCCTTTCAGGCTGTTGCGCGTCGCGCCTTGCGTTCTGCCGCGCGACCACCTCTTCGATCGACGTGCCGAAGTCCTTGAGAATTACTTGCGCCGCATTTCGTCCGGGCGCGCCGGTGATCGATCCGCCGGGGTGGGTCGTCCCGCCGGTCTGGTAAAGTCCGGGAATCGGCATGCGGTGCTGCGCCCAGCCGGGCGCCGGTCTCATCCCGCCGGCAAACGGAATGCCGCGGTCGCCGCCATGAAACGTGCCGTTGATCATGTGCGGGTTCGCCGCCTCGATCTCCACGGGGCTTCTGAATAGCGAGGCCTCGATGACGGCATCGGTCAGATTGGGCACAACCCGGCGGGCGTTCTTGAGCATCAACTGCGCGAAATCCTCCTTGGCGTCGGCCCATTTTCCGGACGGCGCGAAGGATTTCACGCTGCATGGCGCGATCAATTTGACCACGTGATGGCCTTCCGGTGCTCTGCCGACGTCGGCGAGCGTCGGCGTCGCCACCAGCAGCCAGGGGGTCTCAGCGACGGCCTCGCCATCGCGGATTTGCCGCAGCACCCGCACGATGTCTTCGCCCCAGCCGGCGATGCCGGCCGATACCGCGGTCTGCGTTCCCTCGCGCGTGTTGAAGCGGGGCGCCTCCGACGTGCAGAGATAGATGGCGAAGGCCGAGATGCCGGGATCGTAGGTTTCGACCCCGTACTTGAACGAATCGTCCCACAGCTCCTTCGGCGCCATGTCGATGAGATGCTTGACGTGAATGGTCGAGACCACGGCCTCGCGGCCGATATAGCGCTCGCCGTCCTGCGTGACGAAGCCCTTGCAGCGGCCGCTTTCGACAATCAGCCGCTGCACTTTCTTGTCGGTGAAAATTCTGCCGCCATGGGATTCGATCGTATCGACGAGTGCGTCGATCAGACGCCCCGAGCCGCCGACGGGCATGGTCCAACTGCGCTTCTGCCGCCCGGCGATAATGGCATAGGCCGAGGCGCCCGAGCCGGGCAGGTCAAGATGGACGAGTGTTTGCAGCGCCTGCCACATCAGGAACGCCTGGACATGCCGGCTCTTGAATTCGTGCTTGATCACGTCCCAGGCACTGAGCGCCTTGCGCCGCAGCCAGACATTGCCGTTCGGCAACTTGCGCAACCGCTCGTCGAGCGTCGGGCCGAATCCGATCGGCGTGAAGGTTGATTGGCGGAAGGCATCCTTGACGCTGTCCCACTCCTTCAAGAGACGCCGGTAGGAAACCGCGTCTTCTTTCGAGAAGCGTGCGAATTCCGCACAGGTGCGCTCGACGTCGAGCCACATGGTGAAAGTTTCGCCATCCGGGAAAGTGACGTGCGCCACGGGATCCGGATCGACATAGGTCAAGCCGAATTTGCTGATCAGTCCGAGTTCGTCCTCGGTCATCAGCGGATTGTCCGTCAGCAAAGTGTGTCCGGTCGAGCAGGTGTCGATGAAATATCCCGGCAGCAGCACTTCTTCGGTGGTCGCTCCGCCGCCCGGGATCGGTCGCGCATCGACGATGACGACGCTGCGCCCTGACATGGCGATGTAGGCTGCGGTGATAAGGCTGTTGTGGCCGGCTCCGGCCACGACCACATCGGCTTCTATGGTCATTCTGCTTCCCCGCGCTCATTCCAATCGCCCCGCACTATGCGGGTGGGCGGTAACAATGGCAAACTCGCACCTAGCGCGGCCGCGACGGCTAGTGCACCGCCGCGCCGGTGCGCGGCACGATCGCGCCGCGATGGCAAATCACTTGACCTGCCAGTTTGTGCGCTGCGCTTGCGGCTTCGATTGCGCTGCGACCGGCAAGGCGGGCTGCGAGATATCCGGCATTGAAGCCGTCGCCGGCGGCGGTCGGATCGACCGGCACCAGCACGTCCGGCACCGGCACGGCGTGACGCTCGCCCGCGCTCGCTACCATCGCGCTGTTCGGCCCGTTCTTCACCACGATTTCATTGACGCCGAAAGCTTGCAGCCGTTCGATGGTCGCCTCGGGGCTGGGATCGCCCCACAGCACCGCCTCGTCGTCATAGGCCGGCAGCGCGATGTCGACGCGCTTGAGCGCCTCCGCGAACACGGTGCGTGTGCGGGTGAGATCGCCATGCCAGCCGTGCGGGCGAAAGTTTCCGTCAAAGGCGATTTTGGCGCCGTTGCCGCGCGCGAGTTCGACGGCGGCCAGGAACCGGCCGAGCCCTACGTTCGAATAAAGCGAGAGCGTGATGCCGGAAAAGTAGATCAGCCGTGCAGCCGTCAAGGCTTCCGCGGTGCGGCTCCAGTTCGACAGTTCGAACAAGTCGCGCGCCGGCGACGCCTCGCGCCAATAATGCGTGCGCCGCTCGCCCTTGCCGTCCATGTCGGCGAGCGCGAGACCGGGCAGCCTTCCTGGCGCGCGCGCGATCAGATCGGTGGCGATGCCTTCCGCTGCGGCAAGTGCGACGATCGCGTCGGAATAAAGATCGTCGCCGAGCGCGCTCGCAAAGGCGGTCCCCACGCCGGCGCGCGCCAGATAGATCGCCGTGTTGAAGGTGTCGCCCGAGCTTGCCAGCGCAAAGCGGCCGTCGCCGCCGCGGGCAAGTTCCACGATAGCCTCGCCGATGCAAATCGTACGTCTGGCCTGGTCGGTCATGGGCTGCCTGCCTATCACGGACCGGTGGCGAGCGTCACCGGGGTGGCGGGCATATTGCGAAAACGGCAAACGTGTTACCTTTTTGGCGGGGCCGGGGCTGCACGACTGTCCCAATCAAGGACCGGATATAATTCCGGCCGATAACATTTGCGTCGCCGGTTGGAGTTCAGCCGGCGCTGCGGGGGAAACGATGGCTGAGGACATAAAAGTCGATTCGCAGGTTGTCGATTCGGGGATTTCCGCCGAGGCTTTGGCCAAGGCCGAGGAATACGTTCAGCAGGAAGAGGGCGCCGGCAATCGGCTTACCGGCTGGGCGGGAACGCTCGTGGCGGGCATCGCCGTCGTGATGACCCTGTTCCATCTCTACGCCGCCTACGACATCGTTCCGACCCAAGAGTTGCGCTACATCCACGTTTCTTTCGTGCTGCTGCTGAGCTTCCTGCTGTTCCCGCTCGCCAGCCGCTTCCGCAATCGCATTCAGTGGTTCGACGTGATCCCGGCGCTCGCCGGCATCGGCATCATTGTCTATGCGCTGTGGGGCGGCGACGACTTCATGGACCGTGCCGCGGTGCCCGATCGATGGGACGTGATCCTCGGCGGCATCTTCATCGTGCTGGTGCTGGAAGCCGCGCGCCGCACCACCGGACCGATCATGCCGATCGTGGCGGTGTTGTTCCTCGCTTATGCCATGCTCGGCCCGCATCTGCCGCCGCCTTGGACCCATCGCGGTTTCGACGTGGCGCGACTGGTCGGCCATCTGTTCATCACGCTCGAGGGCATCTTCGGCGTCGCGGTCGATGTGTCCGCCACGCTGATCATAATGTTCACGATCTATGGCGCGATCCTGCAGCATTCCGGCGCGGGAAAATTCTTCATCGACTTTTCGCTCGCCGTCATGGGCGGCAAGCCGTCGAGCGCCGGCCGCGCGGTCGTTGCCTCGTCGTTTCTGCTCGGCGGACCGTCCGGATCCGGAGTTGCCACTACTGTGATGATCGGAACGGTCGCCTGGCCGATGCTCAAGAAAGCCGGCTTCGAGAAGAACGCCGCCGGCGGTTTGCTGGCCGCGGGCGGTCTAGGCGCCATTATTTCGCCGCCGGTGCTGGGTGCCGCCGCCTTCCTGATCGCCGAGTTCTTGAAGATCAGTTATCTCGACGTCATCTGGATGGCGACCATCCCGACCTGTCTTTACTACCTCTCGCTGCTGTTCATGGTCGAGCTCGATACGCTGCGTTTCGGCGCCCATGAGGTGATCTTCAAGCAGGAAATGACGGTCTGGCAGATGACCAAGCGTTACGGTTTCCATTTCGTCTCGCTGGTCGCAGTCGTTGTGTTCATGGTGATCGGCTATTCGCCGATGCTGGCGGTGTTCTATTCGACCGTGCTCGCCTTCGCGATGAGCGCGCTGGCGCCCGAGACCGCGCTCGGTCCGAGACAGGTTCTGATTCCGCTGCTGGTCGTCTACTTCGTCGCTGCCGTGGTGATTCTCATCCCCGGCGTCGGCGCAACAGCCATCGCAGGCGCGTTTGAGTCCTATTTTCCGATGCTGGTTCTGGTGTTGATGGGCGGCTTGGCGCTGCTCGGGCTGACTTCGTATGGCCAGAAAAACATTCCCTCGTCGAAAAAGATGACTAGCGCACTGGCCGACGGCTCGATTGGTGTGCTCAGCGCGGCGACCACCTGCGCCGCGGCCGGCATTATCGTCGGCGTGGTCACGCTCACTGGGCTGGGCTTGAAATTCTCCTCGATCGTGATCGATTTCGCCGGTGGCAGCCTACTGATGACCGCCATCTACACTTCGCTGGTGGTCTGGATCATCGGGCTCGCGGTGCCGGTGACGGCCTCCTACATCATCTGCGCGGTGATCGCGGCGCCGGCTCTAACTAAACTCGGCGTGCCGGACTACGCCGCGCACATGTTCATCTTTTATTACGCGGTGTTGTCGGAAGTGTCGCCGCCGACCGCGCTGTCGCCGTTCGCGGCCGCGGCGATCTGCGGTGGCGATCCGTACAAGACGACGATGCAGGCGTGGAAATACACACTGCCGGCGTTCCTGGTGCCGTTCGTCTTCGTGCTGGACCCGCTCGGCATCGGGCTGCTGCTGAAGATTCCGAAGGATGGATCGGTCTACGATATCATCTGGATTACCGCGATCACCGGCGCCGGGCTTGGTGCGCTTTCAGTTGCGGCGCAAAGCTGGGCGCTGCGGCGCACCACGCTGGTCGAACGCGGCCTGTTCCTGTTTACCGGGCTGCTGCTGGTATTTCCCAGCCTGCTCGAAGCGGGCGCCGAGAGTATCACCGGGCTGGACATTCCGCATCCTGCGCCATTCGGCTTGGCGCTCGGCGCCGGCCTGATGATGTGGCAGTGGATGAGCCGCACCCCTGCTACGGCGGCGGTTCGGTAATCGTGTTGTGGGAAAGTCTGCTACAATCGAAAATACAAGAAAACGAAAAGCGTAAAACAACGGAGGAAGCACCATGAAACGAGGAATCAAAATCGCATTCGCCGCTGTCGCGGCCGTGGGTCTGGCGTTGGGAATTGCCAACGCGCAAATGCGGACGATCGCGATCGGAACCGGCGGTACCGGCGGCGTCTACTATCCGATCGGCGGCGCGCTCGCCAACCTGCTGTCGAAAAACATGCCGAACATGCAGGCGACCGCGCAGGTCACCGGCGGTTCGGTCGACAACCTAAAGCTGATCGGTTCCGGTCAGAGCGAAGTCGGCTTCTCCATGGCCGATGCCGCGGTCGATGCGATGAACGGCGACGACAAGTTCAAGGGCAACAAGGTGCCGCTGCGCACGTTGATGGTGCTTTATCCTAACATCATGCACGTGGTGAGCATCGAGGGCGCCGGCGTCGAGAAGATGACGGACCTCAAGGGTAAGCGCATTTCCACCGGCGCGCCGGGCAGCGCCACCGAGGTGATGGCATTCCGCGTGATCGAAGCGGCCGGGCTCGACAAGGACAAGGACATGAAGCGCGAGCGCCTGTCGGTTGCCGAATCGGTGAACGCGATCAAGGACCGCAAGATCGATGCTTTTTTCTGGGTCGGCGGGTTGCCGACTGCGGGCGTGACCGATCTTGCCGCCACGCCGGGCGTGACGATCAAGATGATCGATCACTCCGATCTGGTCGCTCCAATGAACGCCAAATACAACAATCTGTATTCCACCGCCGTGATCAAGGCTGGGACCTATCCGGGCCAGGCCAAAGACAGCCAAGTCTCCGCGGTGTGGAACATCCTGGTCACCAACGACAAGATGTCCGACGCTGATGCCTACGCCATCGTCAAGCTGATCGTCGACAAAAAGGACGATCTGGTGGCGGTGCATAAGGACGCGGCGAGCTTCTCGGTCGAAAACCAGATCAGGGCCAATTCGCCGATTCCGTGGCAGCCCGGCGCGGTGAAGTTCTTCGTCGAGAAGGGCGCCAAGATGTGAGGTTGCTTTCCCCGGACGCGGCGCACCACTATGTGGTGCCCTGCGCCCGGGACAAGTGTTTTGATGACGTTGCAAGACAGACGAAATAGCCAAGCGCGCTTAGCACGGCGATGCAAAAGCTCACCGGCCAGTCGGTGTAATAGGCGATCATGAGGCCGAGCCATGCCTCGCCGAGCGCCAGCGCGGCGGACAATATCAGGCCGCTCCACAGGCTGGTGGTGACGCGCTGCGCCGCGGCGGGCGGCCCGACCATCAACGTGAACACCAGCAGCACGCCGACAATCTGCGCGCATTCCGACACGGCGAGCGCCACGATCGCCAGGAACGCGGTGGACACGAAGCGCAGCGGCACGCCCTTGGCCTCGGCCAATTCAGGTTGCAGGCTGGCGAAGATCAGCGGCCGCATGATGGCGGCGAGCGCTGCGAGCGTGATGGCGCCGAGCACGGCCAGCGTTGCGATCATCCCGTGATCGACCGCCAGCACGTTGCCGAACAGCAGCGCGGTCGCTTGCGTCGCAAACGATGTGTAGTAGTGCAGGAACAGCAGGCCGAAGCCGAGCGCCAACGAAAGCACGACGCCGATTGCGACGTCGCGGTTGCTGATACGGTCGCCGAGCGCGCCCATGACGATACCGGCGATGAGCGTGAAGCCGAGCAGGCCCCAGAGCGGGGCGAGCCCGATCAATCCGGCGCCGGTCGCGCCCGCGAATCCGATATGCGAGAGCGCATGGCCGGCGAAGGTCTGCCCGCGCATCACCAGGAAGAAGCCGACAATGCCGGACACCACCGCCACGATACCGGCGGCGGCGAAAGCATTGTTCATGAATTCGTATTGGAACATGTCAGTGATGATGATGCTCGTGGCCGCCATGATCGTGATCGTGGCCGTGATCGTCACGCTCGACATCGCGGCCGCGCGACATGACGAAGATATGCCCTTCGGCGCGAACCACGCTGATGTCGGTGCGGAACAGGCGCGACAGCACCGGCGCGGTCACTACTTCATCGACGGTGCCGAGCACCGCCTGGCCGTTGCCGAGATAGAGCACGCGGTCGAGCGTGCCGAGCAACTGGTTGAGCTCGTGCGCGCTGAAGAGGACGGTGATCTTGCGCTCGCGGCAGACCTGCCGCACAACGTCGATGACGATCTCCTGGTGACGATGGTCGAGGCTGATCAGCGGCTCATCGAGCAGCAGCAGTCTCGGATTTCCGATCAGCGCCTGCGCCAGCAGCAGCCGCTGGCGCTCGCCGCCGGACATGTCCGACAGCGGCCGCTGGCCGAGTTCGCGGGCGCCGACGGCATCGAGCGTTGCCTCGATCATGGCGCGGTCGGTGCGCGCCAGCGACGGCAGGCCCCAGCGCTCGCCATGAAGCGATGAGGCGATGAAGTCGAGGCCACGCACCCTCAGGTCTGGCTGCACCGTGCGCAGTTGCGGCAGATAGCCGATTTGACGGTCGCCGCGCTCGGGCTGCCGGCCGAACACGCGCAACGTGCCCGCGCTCGGCGGCAGCAGACCGAGGAGCGAGCGCATTAGCGTGGTCTTGCCGGCACCATTGGGGCCGAGCACCCCGATGAATTCGCCGGCTTGAATCGCAAAGCTCACATCGGACAGTACTGCGCGGCCGCTAATCCCGATGGTGGCGTGGCCGAGTTCGACGACATTCATGAAGTCGGTCCGGCCAGCGCATTTTCGGTCTCGTTGAGCTGCGAAAGCATCCATTCCTGGAATGACATGCCGGGCGGGGCGGTTTCGGTTATTCCCACCACCGGGATCCTGGCCTCGCGCGCCAGCCCGATGAGATGCTGGACAATCTTGCTGGCCGCCTGCTTGTTGTAGAAGAAGACGCGGACCTTGTGCGTCTTGAGATCCTGCTCGAATGCCGCCACGTCGCGCGCACTCGGTTCGGTGTCGTTCATGATAGCGAGTTGGAAGCGCTCATTGCGCATCTGCAATTTCAGCGCACCGGCCATGTAGCCGAACACCGGTTCGCTCGCCGTCACCGAGGCGCCGGCATATTTTTCGCGAATGGCAGCGACTTTGTCGTTGAGCAGCTTGAGCGAGGCATGAAGGTGGTCGAGCCGCGTCACGTAGTCGCTTTGGTGGGCCGGATCGGCGGCGGAAGCGCGGCCGCCAGCGACTTGGCGACCGCCGGCATGGTGGCGGGGTCGTACCAAATGTGCGGGTTCTCGCCGGCCTTGACGCGCACTAGATTGGCGGCGGTGATGACAACGCGACCGGGCCGTGGCGCGGCGGCCAGCAGTTTTTCCATCCAGGGGTCGTAGTCGGCGCCGTTGAACACCACGATCTGGGCGTTGGCGATCTGGCGCACGATGCCGGGCGTGGTCTCGAACAAATGCGGGTCCTGGTCGGGATTGTTCATGATGCTGACGACGTCGACCTGGCTACCCCCGATCTGGCGGGCGATGTCGCCGTAGAAATTCTCCGCCGCCACCACGGCGATCGGCCTCTCGGCGGCATGGCCCGATGGGCCGGCGGCGAGGGCGAAAAAACCTGCGAGGACGAGGATTGTGATGATCCGCATGGCCGGAAATCCCCTGGGGCATGGATAAGCGTCAACAATGTAACAATATAACATATCAAATGGCAAGACTATGACGGGCCGAGATTCAGCGTCCTAACGGAAGGCAGGCGGCTGGGTATAATGGCCGGCAATGCTACAAGCGGATCCAATGCACAGCACCTTTGCTGCCAATTCCGAACTGGGAGATCGTCATGGTCCTATCGATTTCGCGCGTTCGCGGCGTTCTTGCCGCCGTTGTTCTCGGGCTCGCCGTCGCCGGCTGCGGCTACAACACTATCCCGACCTATGAGGAGCAGGCCAAGGCGAAATGGGCGGACGTGCAGAACAACTATCAGCGCCGCGCCGACCTCATCCCGAATCTGGTCGCCACCGTGCAGGGCTATGCCGCGCAGGAAAAGAGTGTGTTGACCGCGGTGATCGAGGCGCGCGCCAAGGCGACCCAGGTGCGGATCGATGTTTCCCAGCTCAGCGATCCGGAAAAGCTGAAGCAATTCCAGGACGCCCAGAACCAGCTGTCCGGCGCATTGGGCCGACTGCTTGCGATCAGCGAGAATTATCCTGATCTGAAATCGAACCAGAACTTCCTGGCGCTGCAGTCGCAACTCGAAGGCACCGAGAACCGGATCGCGGTGGCGCGCAAGGACTACATCGAGGCGGTACGGGTCTACAACACCTCGCTGCGCACCTTCCCGGGCATATTCTGGGCGGCGACCTTCTTCCGCTCCAACAAGCCGATGGCGGAGTTCACTGCGAACGAGAACGCGCAGACGCCGCCGCAAGTAAAATTCTGACGCAGACCCCGGTTGCCATGGCTGCCGACCGCAGCGCGTTTGTCCCCGCAAGCGGGCGCCTGACGCTCGCCTGCGTGGCTTTGCTATGTGCGCTTGGCGCCGCCTTCGCGCTGACGTTTCCGCCACTCTCGGGCCGCGTCGTCGATCAGGCCAATATCATCCCGGCCGCCATCGCTAGCACGATCGCCAGCAAGCTTGCCGATCTCGAGCAGAAGTCCGGCATCCAGTTGGTCGTTGCCACCGTCAGTTCTCTGGAGGGCCAGGAAATCGAGCCCTACGCCAACGAGCTATTCCGCGCCTGGGGGCTAGGCCAGAAGGAGAAGAACAACGGCGTGCTGCTGCTGGTTGCGCCCAACGAGCATCGCGTGCGCATCGAGGTCGGCTACGGCTTGGAAGGCACACTCACCGACGCCTTGTCCAAGGTCATCATCGCCAACGCCATAACTCCGCGCTTCAAGACCGGTGATTTCGGCGCCGGCATCGTGCGCGGCGTCGACGACATCATCACTGTCCTCACTACCGACGCGTCGGAATGGCAGCCGCGTCCTGCGCTGCGGCTCGACAGCTCGCAGAACTTCAACTCTGCGACCCCGCTGATCCTGCTGTTCTTTGTGATTTTCATCTTTATTCTTGTTGGGTTGTCCGGGACGGATTGGCTCTTCGCGGCTCGACCGCAGCGCGGCCATCGCAGATCAAGTAACTCAAGCAGCAGCTGGGGCAGTGGCAATTGGGGCGGCGGCAGCAGCGATAGCTCCTGGAGCGGCAGCGGCAGTTCTTCGAGCGGCGATTCAGGCGGAGGCTTTTCGGGTGGCGGCGGCTCGTCCGGTGGCGGCGGGTCTTCGGGGAGTTGGTGATTCTAACGCGCCACGCCACAGAGGCATCTACATGAATGCGAGCCGCATTTCTTCGGTTCTAGCCAGCGGACGGCCGCGGGTTGCTATCGCATGTCTGGCGCTGCTGGGCACGATCGCGGTCGCCTTCGCGCTGAATTTTCCAGCGCTCTCGGGCCGCGTTGTCGACCAGGCCAATATCATTCCGGCCGATACGCGCAGCGCTATCGTTGTCAAACTCGCCGAACTCGAATCGAAGTCCGGCATCCAGTTGGTCGTTGCTACCGTCAATTCGCTGGAAGGCCAGGAGATCGAGCCCTACGCCAACGAATTGTTCCGCAACTGGGGGCTCGGCCAGAAGGAGAAGAACAACGGCGTGCTGCTGCTGGTCGCGCCGAACGAGCATCGCGTGCGCATCGAGGTTGGCTATGGGCTCGAGGGCACGCTCACCGACGCGCTGTCGAAAGTCATCATCACCAACGCGATCACGCCGCGCTTCAAGACCGGCGATTTCGGCGGCGGCATCGCGCGCGGCGTCGACGACATCATCACCGTCCTCACTACCGACTCGTCGGAATGGCAGCAGCGCCCGGCGTTGCGGCTCGACAGCGAGGCCACCGGCAGTCCGATCCACGATCCGACGAACTGGCTGATCTGGCTGGCAGTGTTCGTCGTCATCGTCTTGTGTATTATCTTTCCCGGGTTCCGTTGGTTTGTCTTGAACGTTGCGCTGCAAATCCTGCTTAGTTCGGGCAGCTCAAGCAGCGGTGGCGGGTCATCGGGCGGCGGCTTTTCCGGCGGCGGCGGTTCGTCGGGCGGCGGCGGGGCTTCGGGGAGCTGGTAATGAGCATTTCGACACAAGACCGCGAGCGCATCGCAAACGCCATCCGGACCGCCGAGGCAAAAACCACCGGCGAGATCGTCTGCGTGCTGGCAAAGACATCGTCCGACGGCACCGCCTTGCCGGTCGCAATCGCGGCTGTGCTCGCGCTCGCGTTGCCCTGGCTGCTGGTGGCCCTGACCGCGATGACGGTCTACCGAATCCTGTCGCTGCAAATCGTGACTTTCATCGTCCTGCTGGCGGTCCTGAGCCTGCCGCGCATCCACGCTGCGCTGATCCCGCGCAAGGCGCGCCGCGCCATCGCGCATCGCGCCGCCATGGCGCAATTCGCCATGCGCGGCATCGCGCGCAAGAAGGATCGCTCCGGGATTCTGATTTTCGTCTCGCTGGCGGAGCGTTATGCGCGGATCATCGCCGACGACGGAATTGCCGCGCGCGTGCCGCAGGCCGAATGGCAGGCCGCGGTCGATGCGCTGATCAAGCACATGCGCGATGGCAACATTGCCGACGGCTTCCTGACGGCGATCGAGAAGTGCGGCGACAAGCTCGCCGTCCATTTCCCGCGCTCCGGCAGCAGCGATAATGCGCTGCCGGACCGGATTTATGTGATCTAGGAACCGCCTGCCTTACTGCGCCGTGATGTGGCCTTCCTTGACGACGCGGGACCATTTGGCGATTTCAGTCTTGATGTAGTCGCTGAATTGGGCCGAGGTCATTTCGACGGTTGCCGCGCCTTCGCGGTCGAATTGCGCCTTTAATTCTGGCGCCTTTAGCGCTGCCTGGATCGCCGCATACAGTTTATCGACGAGCGGGGCGGGCGTGCCGGCCGGCACGACTACGCCCCACCAATTGTCCGCGACGTAGCCGGGCACGCCGCCTTCCGCGATGGTCGGCACGTCCGGCAGCACCGGATTGCGCTTGGCGCCGCCGGTGCCTAAAGCGATGAGCTGCCCGGACTTGATGAATGGCGTCGTCTGCACCAGCGAACTGAACATGATCTTCACATGGCCGCCGATCACGTCCTGCATCGCCGGCCCGCCGCCTTTATAGGGCACGTGCACGATGTTGACGCCGGCCATCAGCTTGAACAGTTCGCCGCCGAGGTGCTGGAAGCTGCCGACGCCGGCCGAAGCGTAATCGAGCTGGCCCGGCTTCTCCTTCGCAAGCGCGAGCAGCTCCTTCACCGATTTGATTCCGGAGTTTGGATTGACCACCAGCACGTTGGGTCCGGTGGCAAGGATGGAAACCGGTATGAAGGATGTGATCGGGTCGTATTTGAGCGAGTCATAGAGGGCCGGGTTGACCGCGTGCGCGATCGACACGATACACAGCGTGTAGCCGTCCGGCGTTGCGCTAGCGCAGGCCTCGGTGCCGATGGTGCCGCCGGCACCGCCACGGTTGTCGACATAAACCGTCTGGCCCAATTTGATACTGAGCTGCTGGGCCACCATGCGGCCGACCACGTCGTTGCTGCCGCCCGGCGGGAACGGAATGATCAGGCGCACCGGCTTGCTCGGATAGTCGTCGGCGAGCGCGCCTGAAGAAAGCGAGAGTAGTACAATTGCGGCCTTGGCCAATCGCGACAATAGGTTTGACATCGTCTCGTCCCTCAAGTTTTACCGTTCACTGCCAATACGGCGGAAAATCCGTGTTCTTCTGCTCGGCCTCTAACAGGCGCAGCATGGCGGGCCATTCCAGCACGCCATAAGGCCGCCGGGTGCCGGGCTGATAGAGATGCGCGGTATGTGCCAATACGTTCTCGCCCGGCATGGTCAACTCGGTGCGCGCCGCCATGGCGTCCACCTGCGAGCGGCACGACAGCTCAAGCTGGTACATGGTGTTGAAGGCCTGCTGGACGGTCGCGCCGCAGGTAAGCAGGCCGTGATTGGACATGATCAGGGCATCGTGCGGCCCGAGGTCCGCCACGATCTGCTCGCGCTCGTCGAGGTCGATCGCCGGCCCTTCATAGCCGTGATAGCCGATGTGGCCGACGAAGCGGATCGAGGTCTGCGACAACGGCAGCAGGCCGCATTTCATCGCCGCGACGGCCATGCCGGCGCGAGTATGGGTGTGCAGCACGCAGGCGACGTCGGGCCGCGCCTTGTGGATGGCACCGTGGATTACATAGCCCGATTTGTTGATGTCGTAATCGGTCTCGGGCTTCCACAGGATGTCGCCTTCCACGTTGATCTTCACCAGACTGGAGGCGGTGATCTCCTTGTAGAGCAGGCCATAGAGATTGATCAGCAATTCGTCTTTGGTGCCGGGAATGCGGACCGTGATGTGGTTGTAGATCAGATCGGTCATGTCATATTTGTCGACCAGCCGGTAGCAGGCGGCGAGATCGAGCCGCGCCTGCCATTCTTGCGGCGAGACCTGGTCTTTGACCGGCGGAAAATTCGTCGCGTAGTTCATTCCGGTTTCCTTGGCGTTTCCCATCGGCGTAAGCGTTTACGGCGCGCTTTGGCGCCAGCATAGCCTCGGCGGTTGTGTTGCGCCAAGCCCCGGTTCCGCCGGCAGCCATGCGCGATTGTCGGCGCGGTTAAATCCCGATAGATAGGGCGCGCGGCCAGTCGCGTCGGGGTTTGAGTCCATGAACGTGCACAACAGTCCTGCCGGCGAAACCATCGTGATCGAAAAGGACGTCGAGGTACCGATGCGCGATGGCGCGCGGCTCATCGCCGACGTGTTCCGACCGCAAGGCAGCGATCGCGTGCCGGCGCTGCTCAATCTCGGCCCCTACCAGAAGGACAAGCTCTGGGTCACGCCCGATACGCTGGAGGAGAAGTCGAACCCCTACATGAACTGGGAAACCGTCAACCCGCTCTGGTGGGTGCCGCGCGGTTATGCCTCGCGTGCGCATCGACGGGCGCGGCAGCGGCAAGTCGCCCGGCCAGCATGAGCCGTGGTCGCTTTCCGAAGCAATCGACTTCTACGACGCGATCGAATGGGCGGCGGCGCAGCCCTGGTGCAACGGCAATGTCGGCCTCACCGGCATCTCCTATTACGCGATGAACCAGTGGTTCGTCGCTAACCTTTCGCCGCCGTCGCTCAAGGCGATGATTCCGTGGGAAGGCGCCGCCGATCTTTACCGCGATGCGCTGTATCACGGCGGAATTTTTAGCGTGTTCATGACCAACTGGTTCATGGCCCATTCGCTGCACCATTTGCTGGGTCGCGCCTCGCGCGTTGAGCCCGACCGCTGGAAGACCGATACGATGTATCGCTGGCTGCATGACAGCCTCGACAGCGGCGCGCTGCGCGGGGCGCAGGCGCAATGGGACAAGATCACCGTGCCGATGTTCACCGCCGGCAACTGGTCGGGAATGGCGCTGCATCTGCGCGGCAACACCGAAGCCTTCATGCGCGCCGCCTCCAAGCACAAGAAGCTGCGCATCCATGCCGGCAGTCACGTGCATGCGTTCTACACCGAGGAAGGGCGGGCCGATCAAATCCGCTTCTTCGATTACTGGCTCAAGGGCATCGACAATGGCGTGATGGACGAGCCGCCGGTCAAGCTGGCGATCCGCAAGGGCAAAGACGAACTCGAATGGCGGCACGAGTACGAATGGCCGCTGGCGCGCACGCGCTGGACCAAGTTCTATTTCGATCTGTCGCCGCTGGCGCCGGGCATGGCAAGCCGCAGACCGGCTATCTCGTCTCCACCAATCCGAGACGAGACCTCCTCGCGCACTTATCCGGCCTTCAGTCTCGGAACCATGGGTTCGACCTCGGCGGCGTCTTCGCAGGTGATGGGCGGCGGCGGCATCAAGCCGGGCATGGGCGTCGCGCTGGAGACCCCGCCGCTGCCGGCTGATGTCGAGGTTACCGGCCCGCTGATGGCAAGCTTCTGGGTGTCGAGCGACAGCGAGGACATGGATCTGTTCCTCACGCTGCGCAACTTCGATGCCGACGGCACTGAGATTCTGGAGACCGGCCAGCAGGGCGCACCGGTGCCGGTGGCGAAGGGCTGGCTGCGCGTCTCGCATCGCGAGCTCGATCCCGAACTGACGCTGCCCTATCGCCCCTATCACAAGCATCAGCAGCGGCTCTATCTGAAGCCCGGCGAGATCGTGCAGGTGCAGGTCGAGATCTGGCCGACCTCGATGGTGTTCAAGAAGGGCAACCGCATAAGGCTCGACGTGCAGCCGCGCGACGGCGCCGGCAGCGCCGGCTATCTGCACTATCACGCCGACTACAACACCGGCTGCAACACCATCTATGCCGGCGGCGAGCGCGAATCCTATCTGCTACTGCCGGTCATTCCGGCCAAGTAAAGCTTCCCTTCACTTCATCGACGAAAGCGATCCATGCCCCTGATCGACGTCCACCAGCACGTCATTCCCGATATCTACAAAAGCGAGCTCGCCAAAGTCGGCGTGCTGGGCAGCGGCGAAAATCCCTGGCCGGCCTGGAGCATCAACCGGCAGATCGAACTGATGGACGAGATGGGCATCGACGCGGTGCTGATGTCGATTGCCTCGCCCGGTGCCTGGTTCGGCGATATCGAATTCACCAAGCGGCTGGTCAAGACCTGCAACGAGGTGATGGCACGCTATATCGACGAGCACCCGGGGAATTTCGGCGCCATGGCCTTCGTGTCGCTGCCGGATGTCGAGGCAGCCTGCCGCGACGTCGCCTACGCGTTCGATGTGCTGAAAGTCGACGGCATCAATCTGCAGACCCACACCGCGCACCGCTATCTCGGTCACCCAGAGGAAGACGAACTCTATGCCGAGCTCGACCGCCGCAAGGCGGTGGTGTTCGTGCATCCGCAGCGGCCGCCGGTGAAGGACATGCCGGATTATTCGTTTCCGGCCGGCTATACCGAACTCACCTTCGACACCACGCGCGCCATCACCAATCTGCTGTTCAACGGCACGCTGGAGAAATACCCGAACATCCGCTGGATCATGCCGCACATGGGCGGCGTGACGCCATTCCTGCTGTTCCGTCTGGGCGGTCTCGATGACGATCCGAAGGTGCGGGCGAGAATTCCGGCCGGCGTCGCCACCTATCTGAAGCGGCTCTACTACGACGTGGCGCAGTCGCCATCGCCGCTGGCGTTGCGCGCGCTGCTCGAAGTCGCCGATCCCTCGCGCATTCTGTTCGGCACCGATTATCCGTCCGCACGCAATGTCGAAAAGGTCATGCGTGACACCATCGCCGCGGTGAAGAGCTTCGACGGGTTCGACGAGAAGCTGCGGAAAAAGGTCATGAGCGGCAATGCGCAGGCCTTGCTGCCGCGCTTCACGCACATGTTTTGAGCGCGGCCGTCAGCGCGGCAGAAACAGCACGTTGCGCGATTCGATTTTGCTGCCCCAACTGGTGTTTTTGCCCAGCGCTTTGATCGCGGGGAGCGCGGCGATCTTCTCGCCGTGCTGCACGATCCAGGCCTCGTAGCCGAAGCTGTCGCAGATCGCCTCGGTATAGGCGGCAGGATTTTCGTGCGTGCCGGACAGCAGTTCGAGCATGATGACCGGCCGGTCGCGGGCGATGGTGGCTCTTGCCCCGTCGAGCACCTCGCGCTCGCTGCCCTCGACGTCGGCCTTGATGAAACGCACATTCGTGAAGTCGAAATCGTCGAGCCTGCGCACTTCGACCTCATAGGTCTTGAAGGCGGGAAAATCGGTGTGCGTCGGCTTCAGACTGCCGGCGAAATGCAGTGCCATTCCCTGCTCGGAAATGGGCACGGTGAATGTCGCGCGGCCGGACTGGTCGGCCAGCGCCAGCGCGTGCACGTCGGCGCGGCCGCGCAGCATCCAGCGCGCAAAGAATGCATAGTCGGGGTTGGGCTCGAACGCGATCACCCGGTCGGCGAAATCGAGAGAGCGCATAAGCAAAGAAACCCTGATTGGCGCCGACGTCGATGGCGGTGCCGCGCGCGCGGCAACAGCTCGGCGAGCACGGCAAGTTCGGGCTCGCCCGTGCGGGTCTCCTCCGCGATCCGCCGCCGATAGAACAGCGACGGCGGCATCAGCATTGTGAGCCTTTCGCGCCAGGGCAGCGACATCAGGCCTCGATCGGGTGGGCCTTGCGGCCGCCGCGTTCGATCGAAGCCGGGGCTTCATCGCGCGTGATCAGATGGGCCGCGAGATCGAGACAGCGCTTGGCGAGCATTTCCGCGCCTTCGGCAAGCTCTTCGGAATTGCGGACGATCTCGACATTGCGCTCCATGTCTTCGTGCGACCAGCCGCGCGAATGGGCGATGTAGGGAAACTGCGGAAAGATGAAGCCCAAGCTCGGCGAAGAAACCCAGCATCTGGCCGGCGACCGCCTGGATGTTGTCCTGCCCGCCGACGATGATGAACCCCGCGACCTTGTTGCGGATGAGCACCTGATCGCGGATCGTCACCGCGTTCTGCACGCAGTTCAGCCGCTCGGCCATCTTGAAATAGAGCGACGACGCGGCGCCCCATCGGATCGGCGATGAAATGATGATGGCGTCGGCCCAATGCACCATGGCTTCGTAGACCTGGTCCATCTGGTCCTTGGCGTCCATCTGGGTGATCGAGCAGGGCCAGGTGCAGGCTTGCGCTGCCTTCGAGTAGTAGCCCTCGCAGGCGCGGAATTTCAGTTCGTTCAATTTGATCATCCGCGTCTCGGCGCCGAGCGTGCGGCCGGCTTTCAAGGCGTGCTCGAGCAGATGATCCGAGCCGGAGAAGCGCGGGTTGGCGGCGTCCATCGCCGTGGTCGAAATGCCGGCCAGCCGCAACGGCCCCGGCGCGCGCTCGACCTTGCGCGCCAGCGGATGCGGTGCATGCGGCACCTTGTTGCGTTTGCTGCCGGCGGCTGATGTCGACCAGAAGCGCGGCCGTTCTCGACCTTGACCGGGTAGGCGGGAACGCGGTCTTCCTCGAAGCCGGGCTCGCCCAGGCCGCTGCAGCGGTGAAATTTCCAGTTGTGCCAGGGGCAGATGATGTAATCGCCGTCGAGCCGGCCGTCGCCCAGCGGTCCGCCGGCGTGGTTGCAGGCATTCGAAACCGCGCCGAATTTTCCGTCCTTGAACGACACCGCGAGTTCGCGGTTCTGCGCCGTGACGCGCTTGAGCGGCGTGCTTCGAAAATTCATCGGTGCTGCCGATGTCGATCCAGTTATCATCCCCGGCCATGACGGTTTCCCCGTTGAAATTGGCAGACTACATCGCCGATTTGGAAACTCATATTGCTCCCGTCGCCTCGCGCGACATTGTGATCGCGGCCGGCGTGCCCGGCGGCAGCGGCCGCGGGTCGACTTCGACGATGCCGTCCTTGATCCGCACGCGGTAGGTGACGAGCTTCTCGGTGAACGGCGCCGGCGCGCAGCCGTCCGCCAGCCGGTACTGATAGCCATGCCAGGGGCAGGTCACGCAGCCGTCGATGATGCGGCCTTCGCCGAGCGGGCCGTTCTGGTGCGCGCACAGATTGGTGAGTGCGCCGATCTGCTCGCCGTCGCGAAACACCGCGATGCGTTCGCCGCCGCGCGGCGGCGACAATGCGCGCGCCCTTGTCGGGAATGGAGCGCGGCGGTCCGACCGCGATCCAGCCGTCGCCGCTGACAGCGACGCCCCGGTCGACTCGCCGTTCGCGCCAACCGGCGACAAGATGCAGCGCGGCCACGCCGCCGAATCCGCCGACCAGCATCAGCGGAATGAGCAGCGTGCGTTCGTCTTGCATGATGCCGAGCGCGACATGCATCACCACCAGCCCATAGGCGACGTAGAGCGCCATGTGCAGCGCCTTCCAGACCGGCGGGGTCAGGAACAGCAGCCAGAAGTCATGGCTGGTGGCGGCCATCACGAACAGCACGAGCAGCGCGGCAATGCCCAGCGCCTTGAACGGGAAGCCGATGAACTTGGCGTAGTCCTTCCAGGTCGTCAGTTCGTGACCGAGGTTCGGCAGATCGTGTTGCACCAGATACCAGTCGATCATCAGACGCGACATGCGTCGACCGCGACCAGAAAAGTCAGCACGCCGAAATGGCGCCGGTTGTACAGCAGCGGCAGGAAGCGGCGGTCGAGCCGCGCCAGCGGGCCGATCGACAGGATCATCGTCAGCATCAGGAACGCGCAGGCCCCGAAGGCGCGAATCCAGATATCGATCGCGTCCGGCAGATTTTTCGGCGGGTACAGCCGCCAATAGATCGCGGCAAAGCCGGCGAGGAAGAGCGCGACGGCGGCAATCAGAATGCCGTCATAGACGAGCTTGTCCCGGTTCCATTGCACCGCCCGGAAGCCGACGCTCATCTGTGGCCCCTGCTCACACGGGGCGGCGCAGATAGAGCGCCAGCGCGAAGGCCAGGGCGACGGCCAGCGCCAGCACCGGCCACAGCATGCGATGGACGGAGCGGTGCGCGCGTCTCATTCGGCGGCGCGCCCCTTCAGCCAGCGTATGAGCACATAGGGCCACAAAGCCGCGGCGCCCGGCAGCAGAAGGATCCGGGCTCCCGCGTCACGGCCGAGCCCTGCGCCAGCACCCGGGAGACGCCGAAGGTCACGAACGCGACAGCCGTGATGACGCCGACAAATGCATTGAGGGCAAGGCCATACAGCAGGGTCATTGCAATTAGTGCTCGCTCGGAATCGCTCGGCCCGGCAGGTTCGATCATATCGCGGGACAAGACAAGGTACCGCAGCGCACTCACAGGCCGATCGCCGAGGTATCGGGATTGTGGCGCGCGCGCAGCGGTGGCGTCTGGGGACGGCCGTTGGTGGGATTATGGCGCCGGCGATTGCCGGCGGCTGACGCGGATCGGCGATTTCGTCTGGGTCAGTAACTGTCCCGCTAGGCCACCTTCGGATGCGGCATCGTGTGGTTATGATCCACGGTATAGGCTTCCTCGCGTCCGCATTTTATGCAGACGAAAATCTCGTTTTCCAAATCAAGGTGACGATTGGCTGACTCAACCGCCTTTAGCCGTAACTCACCACCGCAAAGTTTGCAGTGCGACGAGGGCGGCGGCTGCACGAGTGTGCGCATAGGATTTCCTTTCGTCCGACATGCTTCGGAGCGAGCGGGACGCTAAAAAGGATCCCGATTGAAAGATCGATTTGAAATCCCGAACGCTTTGCGCTGGCGTCTCGGTCGCTGTGATGTTGCGCCTTTAGCCATGGCGTGTCGAGTTTAATGACACCCCGCTATAGAAATAGCGCACATGGGGCCCCTGCATTGCCGGTCGATCAATTCTGATCGCCGTAACGCTCCTGGACCGCCTCCGCCACGAACATTTTTCGCCCCTTCCGGCCGGGCGTCGTACCATGCGCCGTGCACCACGCGGGGAAGGTGGCCGGAACGATGCGCACGCGCAGCACCGGATGGCCATAGGCCTTGAGGCCCTTCTCCATTTCTTCGGCGATCTTCCGCCATTCCTCCCAGGTGCGCGGCAACGTATTGCCGTCGTCGAATATTTTCAGCGCGGCCGGATAATCGGCCTCCTCGATCCAATAGGCGCCGACCGCCGGAAGCGGTTTGTCGTCTGAATAGGTCATGGGATTGAGCCTAGCACGCTCGGTGCGAAGGATGCGCAAAGCGATGCGCGCCCGGCGGTTACTGAGTGAGCACGATGAAGTCGGTGTCGCTGTCGGTCTCGTCGCTGAGCGCGTTGTCCGACACGATCAGCGAACTGCCTGGCGTGAGCAAAGCGGAAATCTGCTCGATCGCCTCCGGCGGCAAAGTGATCCGGTCGAGCGCCTCGGCGGCGTTCGACGCTGGAGCCGGCGTTTCGTCGGATACTTTCTTGCCGCGCTTGCCTTCGTATTCCCTCTGACGCGCAAAGCCGCTCGGGACCGACACCACCGTCCAGCGCATCGCCGTCCCGTTATCCTTCAACGCCATGGCGGTGAAGACATGGGTGCCGAGCGGGCGTTCCGGCGCGCTGATGGTCACCGCCATATCCAGCAGCGGCACCAGGTCCTGGCGTACGAAGATCCGGTTCTGTTTCCGGCTCACGAACACCGATACCGGGCCTTTCCGCTTGGGCGGCTCGCTCACCGCTTTTTCGACGGCTGGCGCCACGGTGGCAATGCTGCCGGTCACTTCCGCCGTTGGCGTTGCAACCGCCGCCGGCGCGCCGGCAGGTTCGCTGCTGAGGCTGACGGGCTTTGCCGTTTCGGCCGCGGGGCGACCGGCACGGGCGCCTCTTCCGGCTTTTTCGGCACAAACAAATTTCGATGCGCGATGTCGACCGGCGCCGCCGCCTCGCGCGTGACGATCACCCGGGCGCCGACTTTGGTGGTTCCCCACAGCTTGACGGCGAAATCTTCCGGCAGGCGAATGCAGCCGTGCGAAGCTGGATAGCCGGGCAGGGCGCCGGCATGCAGCGCAATCCCGGACCAGGTGATCCGTTGCATATAGGGCATCGGCGCGCCGCTATAGATGTTGGATTTGTGCCACTTGTCCTTGGAGATGACGCTGAAGACCCCCATCGGCGTCGGATGATCCGGCACCCCGGTGGAGACCGGCGCCCGCGCGACGGCGCCATTTTGGCCGTAGACCGTGACCTGCTGCCGCGCGATGGCGACGACGATCTGGAACGGCCCCTGCGGGGGTCCCGGGTCGCGCTTGGCTTCGCTGTCGTGCCACTTCTCCTCGTGCCGCGCCTTGCGATGCGGCTTGCCGGCGCGCACCGGCGTATCGTCCGAATCCTCGAAGGTTGATTGGTCCGCCTTATCGAAGATTTTGGCGGCCGCCGGCGTCGCCGACGCCAGCAGGAGCGTCAGACCCGCGGCCGGCGCAAGGCCGAACAACAACTGCTTGAAGCGCGTAGACCTTTGCAAGCTACCTCCCGCCAGGGCCGAATCATCCGATATTCTAAGGCAGGCGTAAAGTGGATGAGATCGCGAAGGCGGTTTTTCAGCCGAAATTGTCGAGACTTGAGGTTAATGCGCCACGGTCGTCATTATCGTGTCATGTAGACGAGCGCCGCTCCAAGAAATGCCGCCGAATTCTGCAGGGCGTGCAGCAGAATCGTCAGAACGGTCGAGCCGCTGCGCAGGCGAAGCCATCCCAGCAACAGGCCAAGGCCGAAGATATAGGCCAAGACGAACACGTTATGTTATATTGTGTGTGCATCGCCGTCCAGATCGCGGTGGTGAGCAGGACGGTGCCCACAGGGCCAAGCCGCGACTCTGCCCAGCCGCGCAGCAGAAAGCCGCGTATCAGCAGCTCTTCGCTCACCGGCGCGATGACGATGAGGCCAAGGGCAAGTGCCACAAGCGTGCCCGACGAACGCGCGCTCTGATAAAGGCCGGAGACATAGGTGGACGACTGGTGGTCGCCGATCAGGTAGCTCACCAGCGCTTAGCAAGTATACAAAAACACGAGTGCGGCCAAGCCGACTTTCGTGTCGCCGGTGCGCGGCAGCACGAGGCCCAAATAGTTTTTTATCCCCAGCCGCGACTGCCGGACGGCAAGTGTAATGTCGGCAAATCCCGCCAGCAGCGCGGCGGCGACCGCCGCAGCCAGCAGCCCTACGTGGGCGTACAGGAGTTGCATGAGTTCGGGCTGCGTGAGATTCGGGTTCGGTTGCAGCCAGATCAATGCGGCAAACATGCCGAACGACCCGACCACAAAACTGGCAGTGAGGATTGCGATGCCCCACAGCGTCGTGCCCCAGAATTTCCAGGGGCCCCCGCGCGGCGAGGCCGGGACGGAGGTGGCAAGGTCGAGCGCCTGGACTGACATGATTAGGGGCCCACCGAATGGTTTGATAAGTTGGTCGCAGCAAGCTTGCGCCAGGTTCAATAGGGGATGCCGCGAATGGATCTGTCCTACACGCAAAATCTCGAGGACTATCATCTCTCGATTGCCTTCCCGGGCCAGGCGACCGGCACCTATATCGATATCGGCGCCGGGCATCCGATCGCCGACAATGTGTCGTTCTGGTTCTATGAGCGCGGCTGGCGCGGCATCGTGGTCGAGCCGCAGGGCGACCTCTTGGCGCTCTATGCGCGCCTGCGGCCGCGCGATATCGCGCTGCGCGCTTTGGTCGGACGTCAGAGCGGCGAAACCGACTTCTATCAGGTCGACCGGCTGCATGGATTTTCCACCACCGTGCAGCAGCACGCGCAAAACGCCAAAGTTTTCGGCGTCGGCTATCGGACGCTTCGCATGCCGATGACCACGCTGGCGGAGTTGTGCGAAACCCACAAGCTGGGCGCGATCGACTTCCTCAAGATCGACGTCGAGGGCGGCGAGGCGGATGTCCTGTACGGCAACGACTGGAAGCGCTTTCGCCCGAAGGTGATCGTGGCCGAGGCGGTGGCGCCGGGTTCGAACGAACCAGCCTGGCAGGAGTGGGAGCCGATGCTGTTGGCGCAAGGCTACCGCTTCGTGCTATTCGACACGCTCAACCGTTTCTATGTCGCGCAGGAACGCCCCGAGATCCTGGCGCGCCTGCCGTCCGAGCGCGCGGATTGGCACGCGGTTCGTCACATGTACGAGATCGGGCGCGCACCGGAAAACCCCCAGCATCCCGATCACGCGCTGGCCAAGGATCTGGCGCGGGGCTTATGGGCGCAACTACCTTTTCTCGACGCGGCTTTGATCGCGCAGTTGCTCGCCCGCGCGCGCCGGATCACGGAGCCGGGCGAGCTTGCCGCGCTTGCGGCAACGGTCGACACAGAAGCCTTTCGCCTAAGCCTCGGCCGCATCGCCTGTGGCTATGACGGCGGCCAGATTGTAGAGGAGTGAGGGCAGGCTGCGTATCCGTTCCTTCGTTCAGACAGATCACCATTCGGCAAAACACCCTTAGGCAAATCACACTCAGGAAAGACGATGGCCAACGACGACAAGAAAACCAAGGCGAGCCCGGCAGCGAAACCCGAAACCGCCGCCAAGAAAAAAGACGAGGCCCTGGCGAAGGACAAGAACGCGCCGGCCGCGGACACACCCAAGGCCGAAGCCGGCGGGAAAGCTGCCGACGCCCCTTCAAGTTACAGCCTGGGCGAGGGCCAGAAGCCGGTCTCGCAAGCCTACAAGGATAACTGGAACGCGATTTACGGAAAAAAGAAGAGCAAGAAAAAGAAAAGGTAATCGAATCGACATTGGATTATGGCCGGGTCGTCAGACCGAATACCGCCTGCGGGACCGCAAAGCCTGCTACCGGAAAATCGCCGAGGGCTGCGAATTCACCGGGAAAATGGCCGGCAAATTCCGCCGACGCAACGATCGTCTTGCCGAGCTTGCCGGCGACTTTTTCCAGCCGCGCCGCCAGGTTCACCGCCGGCCCGATGCAGGTGAAATCGAGCCGGTTGCCGCCGCCGATGTTGCCATACATCACCTGCCCGACATGCAGCGCCAAACCGAAACGAGCCGCGTCATGGTTCGCGCCGCGAAACGGCACGTCCAAGGCATCAATGAGGGTTTGCGCCTCGCGCGCGCCGGCGAGCGCGCGGCGGCAGACTTCCTTTGCGTCGCCGTCGTCCGCGGCCAGCGGGAAGATCGCCAGCAGGCCATCGCCGATGAACTTGAGCACTTCGCCGCCATGCGCAAGGATTGCCGGAACCTGGCAATCGAAATAGCGATTGAGAAGATCGACCAGCTGCTGCGGCGGCAATTGCTCGGCGGTCGCGGTAAAGCCGCGCATGTCCGAAAGCCAGATGGCGGCGCGGATCTCCTCGATATATCCGCGCCGGATCTTGCCGGCGAGAATGCGCTCGCCGGCGTGGCGGCCGACATAGGTGTCGAGCAGGTTGGTGGCGGTTCGCCGCAGCGCGCGAATTTCCGCGACCCGCGTCAGCGGCGTTATGACCGATGCGAGATCGGCAAACTGCTGCGGCGTGAAGCCGCCCGGTTTGCGTGTCGTCCAGGTCGCGACGTGGATCGTGCCGTCGGTGAACTTCAGCGGAAATGCCGCATAGTCGGTGGCGCCTTCGGCGCGCAGCTCGCTCAAATAGGCAAAATCATCGGGACAATCGCTGTCGCAGAGCCGGCGCCGGATCGGTTCGCCGGTGGCGGTAATGGCCGCCATCGGGCTCTTGCGAAAAATGTCCCTCTCCAACAGATCGAATGTACCCTCGGACATCGCGACCTTCACGCCGGACTGCCATAGAAACCGCCGGCCCATGACGTCCGGATGCAGCGTGGTGACAAACACGGCGACTCGCCACAACGGCAAACCGCAGCCGACCAGCCGTTGGCATAATTCCGCCAGCACGTCCTCCGAAAGCGAGCCGGATCGCGCGCCGTCTGTGAGCCAGTCGATAACGGTTTTGATGTCATCCATCGCAAGGCCGCTTCGCTTGCTAGTCGCTCGCTGCGATCCCGACGTCCTGGATGACCTTCGCCCATTGCGGCGTTTCCGCCTTGATGACGGCCGCGAATTCGGCGGGTGAATTGCCGATCACCTCCATGCCGATGTCGCTCAATTTCTTGCGCACGTCGGGCGGCGCAAGCGCCTTCACCGCATCCTGGTGGATCTTCTCGACGATCGCCGGCGGCGTCCCGGCCGGCGCCATCAGGCCGATCGAGAGCACCGACACAAATCCCGGGAAGCCTGCTTCGATCATGGTCGGAAGATCGGGCGTCGCGCCAAAGCGTTCGGCCGATGTGACAGCAATCGCCCGCAGCTTGCCCTCGCGCACCAGCGGAATCAAAGACGAGATGGCGCCGAAATACATGGTGATGCGCCCGCCCAGCAGATCGGTGATGACCGGCGCTGCGCCGCGGTAAGGCACGTGCTGGATATCAATGTGCGCCATCGCCTTGAACAGTTCGCCGGCCAGATGCTGCGTGGTGCCGATGCCGGCCGAGGCATAGGTCAGCTTGCCGGGATTGGCGCGCGCATAGGCGACCAGCTCGGCCACGCTCTTGGCCGGCACGTCATTGGGCACGACGAGAATATTGGGCGAGTAGACCGAAAGCGAGATCGGCATCAGGTCCTTGGCCGGGTCGAACGGCATTTTCTTGTAGAGGCTTGGATTGACGACGAGCTGGACATTGGTCGTCACCAGCAGCGTGTAGCCGTCGGGCGTTGCCTTGGCGGCGCGATCGCCCGCGATATTGCCGCCGGCGCCGGGAATATTTTCGACCACCACCGTCTGGCCCCAGATTTGGCTCAGCCGGTCGGCCATGACCCGTCCGATGATGTCGACCGGTCCCGCCGGCGGATAGCCGACTAGCATGCGGACCGCGCGGTCCGGGTAGCCGCCTTGCGCAACCGCGCTGTTTGCCGCCGCCAATATCGCCAGCGCGGCCATCAGCGCCGCCGTTATTTTCAATTTTGTTTTCATCGCACCCCTCCCAAACTCTTTGCTTCGTAGGACGGCAAGCCGCAAGCGCACACGGCAAGTCTCCGCGACTGCAATTATTTTGCGCGTGACGACCATTGCACATGCAAGCGTTTTGGGCTGCCACGACCGTTATCCTGTGTGCCCCAGCCGCAAATCAATGAAATGCTGCAATAAGCGACTAAACGCTACATATTGCCATCAACGGGTGAGCGGGGCTAGCCACTGATTATGTCGAGTATTCAAGTTGCGGCAAACATCACCTATATCTCCCCCCTCACGGAGTTCCATTCCCCAATGCCCCCCACCGGCGCCCCCGCCAAAATTCCCGTCACCGTGCTCACCGGCTATCTCGGCGCCGGCAAGACCACGCTCTTGAACCGCATCTTGTCCGAGTCGCACGGCAAGAAATACGCCGTCATCGTCAATGAATTCGGCGAAATCGGCATCGACAACGAGCTCATCGTCAATGCCGACGAGGAAGTGTTCGAGATGAACAACGGCTGCATCTGCTGCACCGTGCGCGGCGACCTGGTGCGCATCATCGACGGGCTGATGCGGCGAAAGGGCAAGTTCGACGCCATCATCGTCGAGACCACGGGGCTGGCCGATCCGGCGCCGGTGGCGCAGACCTTCTTCATGGACGAAGCGGTAGGCGCCAAGACCAAACTGGACGCGGTGGTCACGGTCGCCGACGCCAAATGGCTGAAGGACCGGCTCAAGGATGCGCCCGAGGCCAAGAACCAGATCGCCTTCGCCGACGTTATCCTGATCAACAAGACTGATCTGGTCACGCCGGCGGAACTGACCGAACTGGAAGCGCGCATCCGCGGCATCAATCCTTACGCTAGGCTGCATAGGACGGAGCGCGCCAAGATCGACATCGCCGAGGTGCTCGGCCGCAACGCCTTCGACCTCGACCGCATTCTCGATATCGAGCCGCAATTTTTGGAGAAGGACGACCATGAGCACGACCACAATCATCATCACGATCATAGTCATGACGGCGATCACGCCGCTGGCCATCATCATGGCGCGGGCCTCAAGCACTATCACGACGAAGACATGCAAAGCCTGTCGCTCCGGAGTGATAAGCCGCTGAACGCGGACAAGTTCTTTCCCTGGGTGCAGGATCTGGTGGCGACCGAGGGCAAGGACATTCTGCGCTGCAAGGGCATTCTCTCGTTCAAGGACGATCCCGAGCGTTTCGTGTTCCAGGGCGTGCACATGATCCTCGACGGCGACCACCAGCGGCCGTGGAAGGACGGTGAGGCGCGCGTAAGCCGCCTCGTCTTCATCGGCCGCCATCTGCCGCAGGACAAAATCCGCCAGGGCTTCGAGAGCTGTATTGCTTAATCTACTTCCGTTCGTCCCCGCGGAAGCGGGGACCCAGTTCTTGGCTCTGGATTCCCGCTTTCGCGGGAATGCGCGGAGAAAAACCAAAACATGAGTGACGCCCCCATCCCATCCCTCGCCGATCGCGCCCGTGCCATCGCTGCGGGCGGGCCCGTGGTCGGCGTGCACTTCTTTGGCACCACGCCGGTGTTTGTTCTGGGAGAAGAACATCTGCTCTTTGCGCCGGAGGGCGGCGAGCAACAGGTGAAGGTTCACGCAGGTGCCATCCTCGCCAGCGCTTCTGACGGTATTCGCATAGTGACCGGCGGCGACGACGGCACATTGGTCGCCACCGACGCGGACGGCGCTCATCAGGTCATTGCCACCGACGATAAGCGACGTTGGATCGATCAGGTTGCTCTCGGCCCCGATAACGCCGTGGCTTGTTCTGCGGGGAAGACCGCGTATGTGCGTACCGGCAAAGGCGAATTGCGCTCTTTCGAGGCGCCCTCGACCGTTGCGGGGCTCGCCTTCTTCCCGAAAGGTTTTCGCCTGGCGATTGCGCATTACAACGGCGCGACGCTCTGGTTTCCCAATGCGGCGGGCGCCAAGCCGGAAGTCTTCGAATGGAAGGGCTCGCATTTAGGCGTCACCGTCAGCCCGGACGGAAAATTCCTGGTCACCACCATGCAGGAATCGGCGCTGCATGGCTGGCGCATTGCCGACGCCAAGCACATGCGCATGACCGGCTATTCGGCGCGCGTGCGCTCGCTCGACTGGAGCGCGGACGGCAATTTCCTCGCCACTTCGGGCTCCGAGCAGCTCATCCTGTGGCCGTTCGACGGCAAGGACGGCCCGATGGGCCGGCAGCCGAAGATGTTGGCGCAGTCGAAAGCGCGCGTATCCGTTGTCGCCTGCCATCCGCGCCAGCCGGTTGTCGCTGTTGGTTATGCCGACGGCACGGGGCTCTTGGTGCGCCTCGATGACGGCGCGCTGATCGCGTTCATGACCGAAGGGCATGGTCCGGTCAGCGCGCTAGGCTGGGACCCGACCGGCCGCTTGCTCGCCTTCGGCACCGAATCGGGCGAGGCGGGGGTGCTGGCGCTCTAGCGAAGCTTGCTCCGTTCATTCCCGCGCAAGCGGGAATCCATTTTGCAAAGCACTGGGTCCCCGCTTTCGCGGGGACGAGCGGAAAGTTCCTCAGCGCACCAGCACGTTTTTGAACTGCCAGGGATCGCGTTTGTCGATGTCTTCCGGGAACAATCCGGGGCGATCGGCGAGCGGCGTCCAGTCGGTGTAGGCGCCGATCACCGGACCGAGATAGGGCGTCTGCACCTCGAGGCAGCGGCGGAAATCCATCTCGTCGGCCTCGACGATGCCGGCCTTCGGGTTCTCCAGCGCCCACACCATGCCGGCGAGCACTGCGGAGGTCACCTGCAGGCCGGTGGCGTTCTGATAGGGCGCAATCCGTCGCGTCTCCTCGACCGAGAGCTGGGAGCCGTACCAATAGGCGTTCTTCTTGTGGCCGTAGAGCAGCACGCCGAGTTCGTCGATGCCGCCGTCGGGGATCTCGTGCTCGTCCAGAATGTGGATGGCTTTCTGCCGCTTGCCGGCTTGCCCGAACAACTCATGCAGCGACAGCACCGCGTCGTTGCAGGGGTGATAGGCGTAGTGACAAGTGGGCCGGTAGATGGTTTTGCGGCCGTTGCGCAGCGTGAAGTAATCGGCGATCGAGATCGACTCGTTGTGGGTGACCAGGAAGCCGTATTGCGCGCGCGCTGTCGGCGTCCACGAGCGCACGCGGGTATTGGCGCCAGCTTGCGTCAGATAGATCGCGGCCTGACAACCCTTCTTGTGCTTGTGGCCATTGGCGGGAATCCACTTCTCATGCGTGCCCCAGCCGAGTTCGGCCGGTTGCATGCCCTCGGACAAGAAGCCCTCGACCGACCAGGTGTTGACGAACACGTCCTGCGGCTTTGGCCGCCTGCCGACCTGGGTGTCGCGCTCGGCAATATGGATGCCCTTCACGCCGGTCTTCTTGGCGAGCTTGCCCCATTCCTCGCGCGTCTTCGGCTCGGTGAATTTGAGGCCGACATCCTTGGCGACATTGAGCAGCGCCTGCTTGACGAACCAGGACACCATGCCCGGATTGGCGCCGCAGCAGGACACCGCGGTGGTACCGCCCGGGTTCTTGCGGCGCGCGGTCAGCACGGTTTCGCGCAGCGCGTAGTTGGAGCGCGCCTCCGGACCCAGTTTGGAGTCGAAGTAGAAGCCCGGCCACGGCTCGACCACGGTGTCGATGTAGAGCGCGCCGATCTCGCGGCAGAACTCCATCAGCTCCAACGAGGATGTGTCGACCGACAGGTTGACGCAGAAGCCCTGGCCGCCGCCTTCGGTGAGCAGCGGCGCCAGCAGTTCGCGGTAATTTGCCCTGGTGACGGCCTTATGGATGAAGCGGACGCCGCGCTCGTCGAGCAGGTGGCGGTCCTTGTCCTCGGGATCGATGACCACGAAGCGCTTCTTGTCATAGCTGAAATGGCGCTCGATCAACGGCAAAGTGCCTTTGCCGATCGAGCCGAAGCCGATCATCACGACAGGCCCGGTGATGCGGGCGTGGATGGGCCAATGGGTCATTTTTGAAGTCTCCAGAATACGGAAATGGTCTTAGCCGCAGCCAAGAGGCAACGGAATAGGGGCCGCGCGGATTGCCGCGCGGCGTCCACGGTTTTTGGCAGGTTTTAGGCGGCGCGCGGGATCAGTCTGGCCGCGCGGCTGCCGGCAAACGGATCGAGGGCGGTCAGCGCAGGGATCGACGCGCGAGTACCACTGGCGCGGATGCGGCCTTGCGCGCCGTCGAGGGCGCCGGGCTTGAGCTCGCATGCCAGAAGGCGCGCCGGATCGGCGCCGGGCAGGGTAAGCGTCGCGGTCTTGTCGGCGGCGAAGCCGAACCGGCCGTAATAAGGCGCATCCCCGACCAGCAGCACGGCGCCGTGACCGAGGGATGACGCAGCCGTCAGCGCGTGCCGCATCAGCGCCGAGCCGATGCCGCGGTTGCGTGCCCCCGGATGCACGGCGAGCGGGCCGAGCAGGAGCGCCGGCCGGCCGGCACCCGCCATGACGTTCCAAAGCCGGACACTGCCAACGACGCGGCCGTTCTCAACTGCGACCAAAGCAAGGCCATCGGCGGGCAGCCGGCCTTTGCGCAGCCGTTCGGACGGCTTGGCGAATTGGCTCGGGCCGTAGGCGACGTCGAGCAGGCCCTCCCGGGCCGCAAGGTCGATAGGTCGTTCCTGACGCAACGTGATCATGGCAATCTTTCCCCGCCCCGGCGCGCGCGCATGCGCGCTCACGAGACTTGAGCGAGTAGGGTGAAGGGAAGGTGGGAGCCGGCGTTACCCGACTCCCGAGGTTCTCAGATGTGGTACGTCTTCAACGGCTCGAAGCCATTGAAGGCCACCGACGAGTAGGTCGCCGTGTAGGCGCCGGTACCCTCGATCAGCACCCGGTCGCCGATTTCGAGGCTAACCGGGAGCATGTAAGGCACCTTCTCGTACAGCACGTCGGCCGAGTCGCAGGTCGGGCCGGCGAGGACACAGGGCGCGAGCGCGTCCCCGTCCCGCGGGGTGCGGATCGGGTAGCGGATCGACTCGTCCATGGTCTCGGCCAGTCCACCGAACTTGCCGATGTCGAGGTAGACCCAGCGCACGTCGTCTTCCTCGCTCTTCTTGGACACGAGCACGACCTCGGCCTCGATGGTGCCGGCATTTCCGACCATGCCGCGGCCCGGTTCGATGATCGTTTCCGGGATACGGTTGCCGAAGTGCTTGCGCAGTGCCTTGAAGATAGCGTTGCCGTAGGTTTTCACCGTTGGCACGTTCTTCAGGTACTTGGTCGGGAAGCCCCCGCCCAGGTTAACCATCGACAGGTTCATGCCGCGCTCGCCGCACTCCTTGAACACGGACGCCGCCGAAGCGAGCGCCCGGTCCCAGGCATGCTGGTTCCGCTGCTGGGAACCGACATGGAACGAGACCCCATGCGGCTCCAGCCCGAGCTTGAGCGCGTGCTCCAGCACGTCCACGGCCATTCCTGGCTCGCAGCCGAACTTGCGCGACAGCGGCCATTCGGCGCCTGCGCAATCCGACAGGATGCGGCAGAACACCTTGGCAGCCGGGCGCCGCGCGGGCGACCTTCTCGACCTCTGGCTTGCAGTCGACCGCGTACAGGCGGACACCGAGCGCGAAGGCGCGGGCGATGTCCCGCTCCTTCTTGATCGTGTTGCCGTACGAGATGCGGTCGGCCGTGGCGCCGGCGGCGAGCACCATCTCGATCTCGGCGACCGAGGCGGTGTCGAAGCAGGAGCCGAGCTTGGCCAGAAGCGATAGTACCTCCGGCGCCGGGTTGGCCTTCACCGCGTAGAACACGCGGGTGTCGGGCAACGCCTTGGCGAAGGCGGCGTAGTTGTCGCGGACGACCTCGAGATCGACGACCAGGCAAGGCCCGTCGCCTTCGCGAGACCGCAAGAATTTACGAATGCGCTCATTCATGCGCGTAATTCCCAAGCTTGCAGACGGCAAATGCCGTCCGTTGGCGCGGTTTTGCGAGCTTCGGGGCGGTGCGCGATGGGGACGCACTTAGCCCGTGTAACTCTTAAACCGCTGTAGCTGCCTTGGCTTGGAAGGGGTTGACCCCCGCCGCACTGCAGGCAATGATGGACAAGCCTCGTCGGTGACCCGTCGCTGGCTGTGGAAGGCCAGCAGAGACCAAAGAAGCCCGCTCCGTCGTTGCTTTAAGCCGCGTCCCCTGCTGAGAGCAGAGTGCGCCGGTTTCGCCTCCGGCTGCCGATCAGATGTCTTGAGGGAGCTTGTCTCTCTTCGAAAAGAGAGGCTCGCTTTCCTCAGGCGGCTGGCCGGCCTCTTGTCCGGCTACCTACCGATCGACACACGGCCACAGGCACGTGCGAAATTGGGCACTCTCGAAATAACATTTTTTTCAAGTTGTGCAAGAGAAATAATTCTCGGCGCGCAAAATCTTCGTTAACTTTTCCACCGACGCGAAGTGGCGCGCGCTCACGCAGCGCGCGGTGAACGGCTCGATGCGATGCGCGTTGCGCACGAACTGCACCATGATCGCGATGCCGCAGAGCACGAAGACGCCGTCGAGAATTCTCTGACCGAAACTGCCGAGGTCGAACAGCGTGGCGAGTGCCCAGGAGCCGGCGAAGGCCGCGCCGAACACCTCGGCGCCGATCAGGATGGCCGCGCTGATCACGGTGACGACGTTGAGCCAGACGATGCGGCGGTCGGTATCGGCCATGCTGGCCTCCTTGTGCTGAGCACAATCAACCCGAATTCGGCCGCCGGATCAAGCCCATAGCGATACTGCGCAAGTGTTTGATCTTGCTCATGGCGCGACTGGGCAAGCGCGTTAGAAGCTTGCAGCATGACGACACCAGCCGCGCTCAGACTAGTTCGCCCCTTGCTCGCCGGCCTCGCGGCCGCGGGTCTGCTGGCGGGCCTTGCGGCCAAGTTTGCCGGGCTCGGCGTCTGGTCGGGCGCGATCTGGGCCGCCGCCACTCTGCCGGTGCTGTTCGCCCTGCTCGCGGAGATCGTTACCAGCCTGCGACGCGGCGACGTCGGCCTCGACATCGTCGCGGCCCTGTCGATGACGGCGGCGCTGGCGGTCGGCGAGAACCTCGCCGCAGCCATCGTGGCGCTGATGTATGCCGGCGGCCAGTTCCTTGAGGCCTTCGCCGAGCGGGCGGCTAGGCGCGAGATGACCGCTTTGCTGTCGCGGGTTCCGCGCACCGCCTTGCGGCACCGCGACGGCGGCCTGCGGGAGGTGGCGCTCGACCTCATTCTACCCGGCGACCGGCTGCTGATTCGCCAAGGTGACGTCGTGCCGGTGGATGGCACGGTGGTCGAAGGCCTGGCCGTGCTGGACCAGTCGGCGCTGACCGGCGAAGCCATGCCGGTGCAATTGGCCGAGGGCAGTCCGGCGCTGAGCGGCTCGACCAATGTCGGCGATGCCTTCGATCTGGTGGCCTCGCATACCGCGGCGGAGAGTACCTATGCCGGCGTCGTCCGGCTGGTGGAGGCCGCCCAACGCTCGCGCGCCCCGATGTCACGGCTGGCGGACCGCTTCGCGATTCTGTTTCTGGGCGTCACGGTGACGCTGGCGAGCGGCGCGTGGTGGCTGACCGGCGATTCGGTCCGCGCGGTGGCCGTGCTGGTGGTGGCAACGCCCTGTCCGCTCATCCTGGCAGTGCCAGTGGCCATCGTGGCCGGGCTCTCGCGCGCGGCCAAGCTCGGCATCCTGATCAAGGGCGGCAAGGCGATCGAGATGCTGGCGCGCATACGCGCGCTGGTCATCGACAAGACAGGCACGCTGACCATCGGTCAGGCCAAGATCGTTTCCATCCGGGGCGCCGACGGATTTGCAGCCGACGAATTGCTGCGGATTGCGGCTTCGCTCGATCAGGTCTCCAAACACATCATCGCGCAGACCATCGTCGCCGAGGCGCGCCGCAAAGGCTTGGCCCTGCCGGTGCCGTCCGACGTGGTGGAAACTCCGGGCGAAGGCATTGCCGGCCGGGTCGAAGGCCGCGCGCTGTTGGTCGGCGGCCCGAGCTTCGTTGCCGGTCGCATCACTGACCCAGAGCTCTCCATCCTGGGGCCCGCCCGGCCGCCCGGCGCGCTGGCAGTTGCTGTGGCGGTCGATGGCAAGTTCGCCGGCCTCATCGTCCTCTCCGACAAATTGCGCGCCGGCACCGAGGTTATGCTGCGCGAACTGCGGAACTTAGGCGTCGAGCGCATCGTGCTGGCAACCGGCGACCGGCACGAGGTCGCGAGCTTCTTTGCCGCTGGCCTCTCGATCGATTCTGTCCGCTCGGAGCTCACCCCAGATCAGAAGATCCTGGTGGTGCTGTCGGAACGCAAGAACGGCCCGGTGATGATGATCGGGGACGGCGTGAACGATGCGCCCGCGCTCGCCGCCGCCGACCTCGGGGTGGCGATGGGCGCCAAGGGGGCGGCAGCGAGCGCCGAGGCCGCCGACGTGGTGCTGCTGGTCGACCACCTCGACCAGATACTTCCCGCCATCCGAATCGCGCGACGCTCGCGCTACATCGCGTTCGAAAGCGTGATCGCGGGCATGGGGCTCTCCATTCTCGCCATGATCGCGGCGGCGTTCGGCTTCATTGCGCCGGTCGAGGGCGCCTTGCTGCAGGAGGTGATCGACGTGGCGGTCATCTTCAACGCTCTGCGCGCCATGCGGGGGTGACTTCCTATGATGCCGTTTCCGCACTAGATGAACGGCATGACCCAGCCGCAATCCGCCTCCGACACCCCAAATCCACTGCTGACCGACTGGACCGGCGCCTTCGGCCTGCCGCCGTTCGGAACCGTCGGCCCGGAACATTTCCGCCCGGCCTTCGATACGGCGCTGGCGGCGCACCGCGCCGAGATCGACGCGATCGCGGCAAACCCTGCGGCGCCGAGTTTCGACAACACCATCGTGGCGTTGGAGCGCAGCGGACGCGCGCTCGACCGTATTTCCAATCTGTTCTTCGTGCTGGCCGGCGCCGACACCAGCGATGCGATCGAATCGATCGAGCGCGACGTCTCGCCGCTGCTCGCCCGCCACAGCAACGCGCTCTACCTCGACCGGGCGCTCTATGCCCGCATTGCCGGCCTCTTCGGCCGGCGGGAGGCGCTCGGCCTTTCGCCCGAGCAGGCCCGTCTGCTCGACCGCTATCACACCCGATTCGTGCGGGCCGGTGGCGCACTCGACAAGCCGGCGCAAGACCGCCTCGCCGCCATCAACGAGCGGCTGGCAAGCCTCGGCACCCAGTTCGGGCAGAACGTGCTGGCGGATGAGAAGTCCTACGCACTTGTGCTGGAGGAGGGTGACCTCGACGGTCTTCCCGACTTCGCGCGCGCCGCGGCTCGTGCGGCAGCGGCGCAGCGCGGCAACCGCGGCAAATATGCCATCACGCTGGCGCGTTCCTCCTGTGAGGGTTTCCTGCAGTTTTCCGCTCGCCGCGATCTGCGGGAGAAAGTGTTCCAGGCCTGGATCAAGCGCGGCGAAAATGGCGGCTCAACCGACAACCGGGCGCTGATCGCCGAGATGGTGGCCCTGCGCGCCGAGCGGGCGAAGCTTCTTGGTTTTGCCAGCTTTGCCGACTACCGACTCGACGATCAGATGGCCAAGACTCCGCAGGCGGCGCGCAAGCTGCTCGACGAGGTCTGGGGCCGGGCGCGGGTCAAGGCAGGCGTCGAGCGCGACGCATTGCAGGCGATGGTCGCGGAGGAGGGCGGCAACTTCGCGCTGGCGCCGTGGGACTGGCGCTACTATGCCGAAAAGCTGCGCAAGGCGCGCTACGATTTGGACGAAGCCGAGATCAAGCCCTACTTCCAGCTCGACAAGATGATCGAGGCGGCCTTCGACACCGCCGGCCGCCTGTTCGGCCTGACCTTCACGCCGGTCCATGTGCCGCTCTATCACCCCGATGCGCGCGCCTTCGAGGTGAAGGACCCGAGCGGCCGCCACGTCGGCTTATTCGTCGGCGACTATTTCGCGCGCGGTTCCAAGCATAGCGGCGCCTGGATGACCTCGCTGCGCGACCAGGAGAAGCTGGCCGGCGATATTCGGCCGGTCATCCTCAATGTCTGCAACTTCTCCAAGCCAGCCGCCGGCGAGACTGCTTTGCTGTCGTTCGATGATGCGCGCACTTTATTCCACGAGTTCGGCCATGGGCTGCACGGGCTGTTGTCGAACGTGACCTATCCGTTGCTCGCCGGCACGTCGGTGCCGAGCGATTTCGTCGAACTGCCCTCGCAGCTTTACGAGCACTGGCTGGAAGTGCCGGAGATTTTGCAGAAATACGCCCGCCACGCTCAAACCGGTCAGCCGATGCCGAAGGCGCTGCTCGACCGGCTGCTGGCGACGCGGGCCTTTAATCAGGGTTTCGCCACGGTTGAATACACCGCCTGCGCGCTGGTCGACCTCGACATTCATGCATTGCCGAACTCCGCCGGGCTCGATGTCACCGAGTTCGAGCGCAAGGATCTCGAGGCCTTGCGGATGCCGGCGGAAATCGTGATGCGCCACCGCCTGCCGCATTTCCAGCATCTGTTCTCCGGCGGCGGTTACGCGGCGGCCTATTACTCCTACATGTGGTCGGAGGTGCTGGACGCCGACGCCTTCGAGGCCTTCGAGGAAACCGGCGACGCCTTCGATCCGGCCACAGCCAAGCGGCTGCGCGATTTCATCTACGGCGCCGGAAACTTGCGCGATCCGGTCGAGGCCTATACGGCATTCCGCGGACGGCTGCCTGCGGTCGATGCGCTGTTGAAAAAGCGCGGGCTCGATCGCGCGGCGACCGAGCCCGTCAATTCATGATCTAGTTCGTCCGAGAGTGCTATTGCTGCCAGGGGCAATAGGCGACGCACTGGCCGACGACGTAGCCTTCCTGGGTCTGAACATCCTGGAAGTCGAGCTGGCAGCCGTCTTCGGTCATGCCTTCGCAATAGGGCCGCGGCGCATCGATATAGGCGTAGGGGTAGTATTCGTAGGCGCCGATCGCCAGCACACCGAGCGCGCTCAGCGCGACGAAGGTTTCCCACCGGCCGTCGTGACCTTGATGACGCCAGTGGCCGCCGCCGTGCCAAGACGAGTAGTTGCGCCCGCCCATCGAGAACTGGGCAGCGCCGTTCACGCCGCGAAGTTTGCCGCCCACGACGACCGCGTTGTTGCCGCTGCGAATGAATTCACGCTTCTGCGCCTGCTTGGTGTCGAACTTGAGCTGGTTGGTCTCCTTTTTCTGTAGCGTCCGCTCCTGTTTGTTCGTCTGCTCCAGCGTCTTCTTCTGTTCCTTGAATTGCTGGGTCTGCACCTTCTGCTGCTGCTTGAACTGCTGGTTCTGCTGCTTGAATTGCTGGTTCTGCTGTTGCTGAGTGTTGTGCTGCTGCTGCTTGAACTGCTGGTTTTGCTGCTTCTGCTGCTGCTTCTGCTGCTGGTTTTGCTGCTTCTGATCTTTCTTGTCCTGATTGTCCGCGGAGAATTCGGTCGTGACACCCGCGCGATCGCGCGCGGCGCTGCCATAGACGGGAAACATCACGGTGGTGATTGCGAATGCGGCCGCCGTGGCGAGGCTCACACTCTTTCTGCTGGACATGGCGTCTCTCTCCATTTGCGCCGGCGCTGCCGGGTGATTCGAAAAAATCGATATAGCATCCTTCGCTTGCCGCCGCGGCACGATTATGGCGATCCTGGCGGACATATTTATTTGCGCAAGGGGGGAACTAAAGCACGCTGCCGCCTCCATAATCCGCTTCAGCCCGCGGGCCCTGTGATGTTAAGGACAGGCATGGATCTCCACACCGCCGGACATCGCCGCGGCGTCGTCTGCGCGCCGCACGCCGCTGCCGTCGAGGACGGCCGCCAAATCCTGGCCGAAGGCGGCAATGCCATCGAGGCGATGATCGCGATGGCGGCCTCGATCGCGGCGGTCTATCCGCACATGAACCACGTCGGCGGCGACGGCTTCTGGCTGATCCGCGAACCGTCCGGCCGCGTGCACGCGCTGATGGGCGGCGGCCGCGCCGGATCGAACGCGACGCCGCGGCTTTATCGCGATGCCGGTCACCACGAAATCCCGCCGCGCGGCCCGCTCGCCGCGCTCACGGTGCCGGGCGCGGTGGCGACCTGGCTGCTCGCCACCGACGCCGCCAAGGCGCAGGTCGGAAAAGGCACGCGCGCCAAGCTGCCGCTCGACGTCTTGCTGGCGCCCGCGATCAACCATGCGCGCGATGGTTATTCGGTGACGCGCAGCCAGGCGGCCCTCACCGCCGATAAATTTGCCGAACTCAAGGACGTGCCCGGCTTCGCGGCCGCTTTCCTGGTCGACGGCAAGCCGCCGGAGGCGGGCACGCGGCTCAAGCAGCTCGCCTTCGCGGCAACGCTCGAGCAGCTCGCAAACGCTGGGCTCGACGATTTCTACCGCGGCGATGTCGGCCGCGAGATCGCCGCCGATCTGGAGCGCATCGGCAGTCCGGTGACGCGCGCCGACCTGGAGAAATTCGAGGCGAAGGCTGTCGAGCCGCTCAGCGTTCAAATTGGCGCCGGCACGCTCTATAACTCGCCGCCGCCGACGCAAGGCCTGGCTTCGCTGATCGTCCTGGCGCTGTTCGACCGGTTGCGCGTGGCGCAGGCGGAAAGCTTCGAGCATATCCACGGCCTGGTCGAAGCCACCAAGCGCGCCTTTCGCGTGCGTGACCGCTTCGTCACCGACCCGGACCAGATCGACGGCAACCTCACGCGGTTTCTGTCGCCGGAATTTCTCGACACCGAGGCCGACCGTATCGATGCCCGGCGCGCGGCGCGCTGGCCGGCGGCTTACGGGGAGGGCGACACCATCTGGATGGGCGCCGCCGACGCCTCCGGCATGGTCGTGTCCTACATCCAGTCGATCTATTGGGAGTTCGGCTCCGGCTGCGTGCTGCCGGCGACCGGCATTCTGATGCAGAACCGCGGCGCCAGCTTTTCGCTCGACCCCAAGGCTGCAAATCCGCTGGTGCCCGGCCGCCGGCCCTTCCATACGCTTAATCCGGCGCTGGCCGAGCTCAAGGATGGCCGCGTGATGGCCTATGGCACCATGGGCGGCGACGGCCAGCCGCAGACCCAGGCCGCGGTTTTCACCCGTCATATTTTGTTCGGGCAGCCGCTCGAGCGTGCGCTAGACGCGCCGCGCTGGTTGCTCGGACGCACCTGGGGCTCGATCCATACCAATCTGCGGATTGAATCCCGCTTCGACGGCGGACTGGTCGACCGGCTGATGTCGGCCGGCCACGATGTCGACGTGCTCGGCGATGCCTATTCCGACACCATGGGCCATGCCGGCGCTGTCATATTGCATTCCGATGGCGCGCTGGAAGGCGGCCACGATCCGCGCGCCGACGGCGGCGCGGCGGGGGTGTGATCTCCCTCTCCCCGCGTGCGGGGAGAGGGTCGGGGTGAAAGCCACGCAATACTGTTACACGCCACCAATCCGCCGCAGTCCGTGATATTGTCCGCGCATGACCGCCTCAATCCGCATCCTCCTCATTGCACTGCTGAGCCTGACCTTCGCCGTGCCGGCGCGCGCACACCCGCATGTCTGGGTGACCATGAACACCGAGCTGGTCTATGCGCCCGACGGCACCGTCACCGGCGTGCGCCAGGCCTGGGCTTTCGATGACGGGTTTTCCGCCTTCGCCGTGCAAGGGATCGAAGCCAAGGAGAAAGGCAAATTCACCCGCGAGGAATTGGCGCCGCTCGCCAAGGAAAACGTCGAGTCACTCAAAGAATACGATTATTTCACCTACGTCACCGCCGACGGCGTGAAGGTGCCGCTCACCGACCCCGCGCCGGGTTATTGGCTCGACTACAAGGATGAGGTCCTCACGCTACACTTTACGCTGCCGCTCAAGAAGCCGGTGAAAGCGAAGGAGCTGAAGGTCGACATCTACGATCCGACCATCTTCGTCGACTTCTCGTTTGCCAAACAGGCGCCGGTGCATCTGGTCGGCGCGCCGCAATGCAAGATCGATGTGCAGTTGCCGCGTGAAATGACCTACGCAGAAGGCAAGGCGCTCAGCAATATTCCCCAGGATCAGCCGAATTTGACCATGGCTTTTGGCGCGCAATTCGCCAATAAGATTTTGGTGCATTGTCCTTGAGTAAAACGTAGCAGCGTGACCCGCGGGGGCGGCGTCGAGTGCGCGAGGAATTGCTGACATGACGTCGCCGGCCCGGCGTTTCACTTTGGCGCATTATGCGCTCTTCATCCTTTGCATGGTTCTGGTGCTTGTGACGCTTGGCGCGACTTTTGGCGCGATCGATGTCGCGCTGGCGCAGCCGTTCGGCATGCATCGCGATACCGCCCCACCCGAAATCGGCGGCATTACCGGCTGGATCCTTTCCCAGCAGGCCGGGTTCTATCGCATGATGACGGGCACCATCCGCGCCGCCAAGGCCGACGGCAGCGCCGCCTGGACGCTGATGGGCATCTCGTTCGCCTATGGCATCTTCCATGCCGCGGGCCCCGGTCACGGCAAGGCGGTGATCTCGTCCTATCTGGTCGCAAATGACGAAACCTGGCGGCGCGGCATCGTGTTGTCGTTTGCCTCCGCCATTCTGCAGGCGTTTACCGCGGTTGCCATCGTCGCCATCGCCGCCGTGCTGCTCGGCGCCACGGCCAAGGCGATGGGAAATACCGTGCGCGTGATCGAGATTGTGAGCTACGCGCTGATCATTTTTATCGGAATGCGGCTGTTATGGGTGAAGGGCCGCGCCTTTCTGGCGTTGCTACGGCCGAAAGCGCACGAGCATCCCGCCCATCGGCACGATCACCACGATCACGGCCACACGCACGCACATGATCATCATGACCACGGCCACGGCCATGACCACGCGCACGGCCACGATCACGCACACGGTCACGATCACGAACATGCCGAAGAGGCATCGGCCTGGGGCCATGCGCACGGGCCCGAACCAAAGGACCTCACCGGCCGGCACTGGTTGCGGCGCGGCCTGAGCGCCATCGTCGCGGTCGGATTGCGGCCGTGCTCGGGCGCGATCATCGTGCTGGTGTTTGCACTGGCGCAGGGGCTGTTCTGGATCGGCGTCGCCTCGACCTTCGTGATGGGGATCGGCACCGCGATCACGGTCGCCGGCATAGCGACGCTCGCAGTCGGCGCGCGCGGGCTGGCCGGACGGCTTGCCAAGGCAAAGCCCGGCGCCGGGATGATCTGGGTGCGCGGCCTGGAAACCGCCGCCGCCGCCGTGATCGTCGTATTCGGCGTTGCCCTGCTTACCGGCTACATGGTGAGCGAGCGGCTGATGGGCGTGTGAGAGCCATCGCCGCTCCTTTAGTCTGCCATCGTCGCATACGAATTGCGCTTTGATCCGGACGCCGCTAGGCTTGCGCGCAACACGGAGCGCAGTATGCCGGGAGATTTTCTGCGCAGGCTCGGGATCGAGCATCCGATCCTGCTTGCGCCGATGGCGGGCGGAGCGGGCACGCCGGAACTGGTTGCCGCCGTATCAAACGCGGGCGGGCTTGGCTCGTGGGGCGGTGCCTATTCGACGCCGCAGCAGATCCTCGATGCCGCCAGGCAGATCCGCGGGCTCACGTCCAAGCCGTTCGGCCTCAATCTGTTCGCCGGCGGCTACGAGCCGCAACGCACCATCGATCCCGCGCCGATGCTGGCGCTGGTCACGCGCGCGCACGAGGAACTGGGGCTTGCGCCGCCCTCGCTGCCGCCCAATCCGCAAAGCCCGTTCGAGGATCAACTCGCGGCGGTGATCGAGGCGCGCCCGGCTGTGTTCAGCTTCACGTTCGGAATTCCTGATGCCGACGCGCTGGCGCGGCTGCGTCGGGCCGGCATAGCCAGCTCCGGCACGGCGACCACGGTCGAAGAAGGCAAAAAGCTGGAAGCCGCCGGCGTCGAATCGATCGTCGCCCAAGGCGAAGAGGCCGGCGCGCACCGCGGGACGTTTCTCGCGCCGTTCGAGCGTTCGATGGTGGCCATGCGCGAACTGACGCGCGGGCTGGTCGAATCGGTTTCCATTCCAGTGGTCGCCTCGGGCGGCATCATGGACGGGCGCGAGATCGCCGAGGTGCTGGCGCTCGGCGCCGCCGCCGCTCAGCTCGGAACGGCATTCCTGCCGTGCCCGGAATGCGGCGCGCCGCCCGTCTACAAGAATGCGATTATGGCGGCGCGTGGCGATACCACCGTCATCACCCGCGCCTTTTCCGGACGTCCGGCGCGTGGATTGCGTAACCGCTTCATCGACATGGCGGATGAAAACGCGATCCTGCCGTTTCGCCAGCAGAACGATCTGACGCGGCCAATGCGCGGCGAAGCCGGTAAACAAAGCAAGGCGGATTATCTGTCGCTATGGGCGGGACGCGGTGTCGCGCGCGCACGGCAAATGGCGGCGGCGGAGCTGGTCAAGACTTTAGTCGCGGAAATCGGTGGGCGCTAACACAATCGGCTTGCCGTGCGGGGTGCGGTCGCAGGCATGGTCCCAGGCGTCGCGGTAGCGATGCAGCGTGCCTCGCGTCGTCACGCCTTTTTCTGCCACCAGTGTTTCCAGCGCCGCGAGCCAGTGCGAATAATAGGTCTCGCCGGTGTCGGGGTCGCCTTCGCCTTGCGCGCGCTTGATCTCGGCGGCGAGCGCTGCCGCCCACTCCGGCCACGTAAAGAGTCCGCGCTCGTGCAATGCGAGTGTCATGGCGAAGGCCTGCGCTTGCCACGGCTCGCGGAACACCGGCCCGTCGGCATCGCGCGGGATGCCCGGCACTTCTTGCGTGGCGCGGCGGGCGGCGGCTTGGTCGATCATGCCGGCTCCAGATAGGGCTCCCAGGCGTCGACCGAGACCGTCACAGTCGGGTCGGCTTCGCTGCCCCATAATTCGCGGCCCTCGAAGCGTACGGTGTAGAGCCATTGCGGATTTTCGCCGGCGCCCGCGCCGTTGCTGTCCGGAAAAACGTGGCAGCCGAGCACGCGCTCGATTTTGCCGAGATGGCCGCGCACATAGCGCGGCAGCCGCGTGTGGGTGAGCGGATTGATGTTCTTCGCGCGTACTTTATCGCCGGTCTTGAACGCAGGCTTCGTATTGGTTTCGCGCTCGGTCGGGCCGCCGCGATGCAGCGTCTTTTCAACGTCGCCAGGTGACAGGACGCGCTTGACCGGTTTCGGCGGCGCCAGCGCGTGCCCGACCACGATTTCGTCGTCGGTGACCAGATCGCGCTCTTTCAGCATGGCCTCAAGTCCCGCGAACCAGATCTGGTAATAGCTCATCGACAGATATTCTTGCGGCGGGCGGTTCTCGCGCGCAAAGCGCGACATGTCGATGTTCCAGCCGCCCGGCATGCCCATGGCGAGGGTCAGGGCGAAAGCCCGTCTTTCCCAGTCGGCGTGAAACACCGGCTCGTTGGCTTCCGGGACGACCGGGCCATGGCCGTGCGTGCCGCCGAGGTCCTGCCCGCCGTTCATGAAGGCGCCTTCGGCATGCCGGTGCCGATCATGGAATCGCGCGTCACGAGGGAGGCCAAGTTCTCCTCGCTCCAGCCCTCGGTGCCGGCGGGCCGCATCGGGATCACCAGATAGCGAATCTCGGCGGTGGAATCCCACACGCGGATTTCGGTCGCCTTCGGCAGCGTGACGCCGAAATCGGCCAGCACGCCGCGCGGGTCGGCGACCGCGCGCGAGCGGTAGGGCGCCGACTTGTACCAGACCGGCGGCAGCCCGAGCACCGGCCACGGATAGCAGGAGCACAGCGTGCACACGACCATGTTGTGAACTTTAAGTGTGTTCTCGACCGCGACGATGTGCTCGCCCTGGCGGCCGGCATAGCCGATCTCGGCGATCGCCGGGGTCGCTTCCTTGACGAGCCGCGCGCGGTAGGCCGGATCGGCCCAGGCCTTGGCCACCACGCGGGCGCCGTTGCGCGGGCCGACCTTCTTCTCGTAGGTCTCGATCAGCAGGTCGAGCGCGGCTGGATCGACATAGCCCTTTTCGGTCAACACGCTTTCCAGCGCGCGCACGCGCAGTTCGGTTTCCGACAGTTCGGAATGGTCGTGATCGTGGGTGTGGTGGTCATCGTGCCCGGACATAGGGGCAATATAAGCAAAAGCCCCGCCTTTGTGCCATCATCGGAAACATGAGTTTTGCGACCAAGAACTTAGCACCATGATCCCACTGGCCGACTGCATCGACCGCTTCACCGCCGCCATCGGTCGCGCCGTGGCGTGGCTCGCGCTGGTGATCGTGCTGCTGCAATTCGCGCTGGTTGTGGCGCGCTATTGGTTCGGGCTGGGCTCGATCTGGATGACCGAGGCGGTGATCTACAGCCACGCCACATTGTTCATGCTGGCTGCGGCCTGGACGCTTGCAGCCGGCGGTCATGTGCGGGTCGACGTGTTCTATGCGGAAGCCTCAGCCCGCACGCGCGCGAAGATCGATCTGGCCGGCGCGCTGTTGCTGCTGATGCCGTTTGCGTTTGCGCTGATTTGGCTGTCGCTGCCTTACGCCGCGCGCTCATGGAGCATCCTGGAGCGCTCGCAGGAATCGAGCGGCCTGCCGCTGGTGTTTGCGCTCAAGACGCTGATCCCCTGTTCGCGATGCTGATGGCGTTGCAAGGCATCGCGCAGGCGATCCGGGCATTGAATCGATTCTGGCCGGGAAGCGCTGATGCCGCTCGCCGAAATCCTTGCCGTGCTGATGGTCGCCGCGGTGATCGTGGCGCTGATGGCCGGCTATCCGGTGGCGCTGACGCTGGCCGGCGTGTCGCTCGCCTTTGCCGTGTTCGGTCACGCGATCGGCGTCATGAACTTCGACATCCTCGGCGCGCTGCCGCAGCGCATCTTCGGCGTCATGACCAATCCGACGCTGCTGGCCATTCCTTTGTTCATCTTCATGGGCGTGATGCTGGAGCGCTCCGGCGTCGCCGAGGAATTGCTGGAAACCATGGGCCGGCTGTTCGGCACGCTGCGCGGCGGGCTCGGCATTTCGGTGGTGATCGTCGGCACTTTGCTGGCGGCGGCCAAAGGCGTGGTCGGCGCCACCACGGTGACCATGGGACTGATCGTGCTGCCGACCATGCTGCGCTTCGGTTACGACCCGCGGCTTGCCGCCGGCACGGTCGCCGCCACCGCGACATTGGCGCAGATTTTTCCGCCCGCCACCGTGCTGGTGCTGCTCGGCGACCAGCTCGGCAATGCCTATCAGTCGGCGCAATTGACGCGAGGAAACTTCGCGCCGCGTTCGGTCAATGTCAGCGATCTTTTCGCCGGCGCATTGGTGCCCGGTTTCGCGCTGGTGGCGCTCTATCTGATTTACTTGATCGCGGTCGCGATATTCTTCCCCAAGGCCGCGCCGGCCATGCCGCCCGACCCGAATTCGCCGCGCGGCTTTGCGCTTGCGCGCAAGCTCGCCGCCGTACTGGTCGCGCCTGTGCTGCTGATCCTCGCCGTACTCGGCTCGATCCTTGGCGGCATCGCGACGCCGACCGAAGCAGCCTCCATCGGCGCAGTCGGCGCGCTCGGGCTCGCAGCGCGCAAGGCGCCGCTCGGCGCTTTGCTGCGGCCTTCGGTGGAGAAGACCACGCAGATCACCAGCATGATCTTCCTCATTCTAATCGGCGCCACTCTGTTCAGCCTGGTGTTCCGCGCGCTCGGCGGCGACGGCATGGTCCACCGCGCGCTCTCCAACTTGCCGGGCGGGGTCAACGGCGCGGTGCTGGCGGTGATGCTGGCGATGTTCCTGCTCGGCTTCGTGATGGACGCATTCGAGATCATCTTCGTGGTGGTGCCGATCGTGGCGCCGGCGCTGCTGATGATGCCGGGAGTCGATCCGGTCTGGCTCGGCATCATGATGGCGGTGAATTTGCAGACCTCCTACATGCACCCGCCGCTGGGTCCTACGCTGTTCTATCTGCGCGGCGTGGCGCCGCCGGAGATCACCACCCGGCATATCTACGTGGGCATTATCCCGTTCGTGCTGATCCAGATCGTCGCGCTGGTTGTGCTGTGGTTTGCGCCGGGGCTTGCGACCGCCCTGCCGCATGCGCTTTATGGGCACTAGTTTTCGTTATGGCCGGGCTTGTCCCGCCCATCCATGTCTCTGACAATAGATAGAAAGAAAGACGTAGATGCCCGGCACAAGGCCGGGCATGACGAGGGGAAATGCCGGGAGACACATGAAAGCTTCAGACCTCTTCAGCCTGCAAGACCGCGTGGCGCTGGTGACCGGCGCCTCCAGTGGGCTCGGCACGCAGTTCGCCAGGGCGCTGGCCGAAAACGGCGCCGCCGTGGCGCTGGTCGCGCGCCGCGCCGACCGGCTTGCCGCGTTCAAAACTGAGCTCGAAAAATCCGGCGCGAAGGTCATTGCGATCACGGCCGATGTCAATAAGCGCGACGACATGGTGCGAGCTTTCGACGAGGCCGAAAAGGCGCTCGGCACCGTGACCATTCTGGTCAACAATGCGGGTGTCGCGCAGAAATCCGTACGCGCAACCGAGGTGACGCCGGAGGAATGGCGGCGGGTTCTCTCGACCGATCTCGATGCGGTGTTCTATTGGGCGCAAGAAGCCGCGCGCCGCATGCTGGCCGCCAAGAAACAAGGCGCTATCGTGAATATCGCTTCGGTGCTTGGCTTCGGCGTCGCCAAAGGCGTCGCCGCCTATGCGGTGGCCAAAGCTGCGGTCGTGCAGGCAACGAAAGCGCTGTCGCTCGAACTCGCCTTCAAGGGCGTGCGCGTCAACGCTATCGCGCCCGGCTGGTTCGTGACCGAGATCAACGATACGTATCTGGCGAGCGAGGCTGGTCTCGCGCTCAAGCGCGAGATTCCGATGGGCCGCTTCGGCAACGAAGGCGATCTCGACGGCGCGCTGCTGCTGCTGGCGTCGGATGCCGGCCGGTACATTACCGGCGCGACCATCGTGGTCGACGGCGGGCAGGTTGTGGCGATCAAGGGGTAACGGCTCATGGACTTCACACTCTCGCCCGAAATCGAAACGCTTCGCCTCAAGACACGTGCCTTCATCGAGGAGCACGTGCTGCCGCTTGAGGCCGATCCGGTGAATTTCTCCGAGCACGAGAACGTCCCGGAAGACCGTCTAGCTTTGGTGCGCGCCAAGGCCAAGAAGGCCGGCCTGTGGGCGCCGCAGTCGCCCAAGGAATATGGCGGCATGGAATTGCCGGTGGTCGCGTGGGCTGCGATCTACGAGGAGGCCGCGCGCTCGCTGTTCGGGCCGCTGGCGATCAATTGCATGGCGCCCGACGACGGCAACATGAATGTGCTGCGGCTGGTCGGCACCCGCGAACAGAAAGACAAATGGCTTAAGCCGATCGTCGACGGCACGGTGCGTTCGGCCTTCGCCATGACGGAACCTGCGCCCGGCGGCGGCTCCGATCCCTCGATGATCCGCACTCGTGCTGAAAAGAAAGGCGACCGCTACATCATCACGGGCCGCAAATGGTTCATCACCGGCGCCGACGGCGCTTCGCATTTCATCCTGATGGCGCGCACCTCCGACGACAAGCGGCGCGGCCTCACGGCATTCTTGTTCCACAAGGATCAGCCCGGCTGGCGCATAGTGCGGCGCATTCCGATCATGGGGCCGGAGGAACACGGCGGGCATTGCGAACTCGACTTCGACGGGCTGGAAATCCCCGCCGAAAACATCCTGATGGGCGAGGGCGACGGCCTGAAAGTGACGCAGATTCGGCTCGGCCCCGCGCGTCTCACACATTGCATGCGCTGGCTCGGCTGGTCCAAACGCTGCATGGAAATCGCGCAGGAATATGTGAACCTGCGCGAGGGCTTCGGCGTCAAGCTCGGCGACCGCGAGAGCGTGCAGATCAAATTGGGCGAAGTCGCGCAACAGATCGAGATCGGCCGCATGCTGACCATGCACGCGGCCTGGATGCTCGATCAGGGCGGGCGCGCGCGCAAGGAAGTCTCCATGGCCAAGGTCCAGGTCGCCGACACGCTGCAGAAGGCCGCCGACGTTGCAATCCAGCTGCAGGGCGCGCGCGGTTTCTCCAAGGACACGGTGGTGGAATGGATTTATCGCTACGCGCGCTCGGCGCGCCTGGTCGACGGTGCATCCGAAGTGCACATGATGGTGCTGGCGCGTTTCATGCGCGAGGAAGGCCGCGACTTCTGGCAGTGGGGCCCCGGCGAGGGGAGGAGGAATGAGCGGTAATTCTTTCTTCCCTCTCCCCTTGCGGTGCCGAGCGAACGTTAGTGAGCGAGGCGGGTGAGGGGGGCGGACTCTCGTTACGTTCTGGCCCCTCACCCGGCTCGTGCTTTGCTGACGCTCCGCACTCGCCACCCTCTCCCGCAAGGGGAGAGGGAAAGAGTGGATGTGTCCCGCTCTTTATCCGCCCGTTGCCTTCCTGAGCGCCGCCACCTCGCCCCGCGCCGCCATCATCAGATACTGCACATCGGACGCCGCGATTACGAAGCGGGCTCCGAGCTTCACGAGTTCGGCGACATGCGCGACGTCGGCGCGGATGCCGCCAACGCCGAGGTGCTTGCCATGCGCCTTGCAGGCTTTCATCGCGGTCTCGTAGGCCGCGCGCAATTTCGGATGCTTGAGTTCGCCGGGAATTCCCATCGCGGTGCACAAGTCGTTGGAGCCGATCAGCAGTCCGTCGATGCCGGGCAGCGCGGCGATCGCATCGGCATTCGCGATCGCCTCCGGCGTCTCCAGCATCACGATGCACAGCGTCGCGGCGTTACCTTGCGCGTTGATCTCGCCCAGTGGTGTCGCGCGATAGCCTTGCAATGGACCGGGGCCGCCGACCGAGCGGTCGCCCATCGGTGGAAAGCGGCAGGCGGCGGCAAAGGCTTTCGCCTGTTCGAGCGTATCGACATGCGGGCAGATGATGCCGAGCGCGCCGGCATCGAGCAGCCTTGTGGCATCGTCGAACTGGTGGCCGGCAATGCGCACCAGCGACGTGATGCCGAGAGGCAGCGCCGCCAGGCAAATCTGCGCTGCCGCGTCGAGCGTGATCGGGCAGTGCTCCATGTCGATGAAGAACGCGTCGAAGCCGCAAGCCTCGGCGATCATGGCGATCTCGGCGGTGCGCGCGAGCCGCGTCGCCATCACCAGCGCGACCTCGCCGCGCGCAAGGCGCTCCCGCATCCGGTTGGTCATGGGCATGGGTTATCTCACTGTTGTCATGGCCGGACTTGATCCCGGCCATCCACGACTTGTTTGAACGGAAAAGAAGAAAGGCGTGGATGCCCGGCGCAAGGCCAGGCATGACAGGAAGATCAGGCGCGATAGCTCGTATCGATATTGTCGAGAATGCGCAGGTAGGCCGCCCAGTCGTGGCTGCCGCGGCCGGCATCGTGATGCTCGTATTGCTCGGCGGTCTTGGCGCAGACGTCGGGCGGGATCTCGATGGCGTCGCGGCCGGTGGCGTCGATCCGCAGCTGGATCTCGGCAGCCTCATGCAGATGGTGCATCAGCACGAAGGCTTCGCGCGCGGTCTTGCCGACGGTCAAGAGGCCGTGATTGTGCATGATCATCGCGCGGTTGTTGCCGAGATCCTTATTGATGCGCTCGCGCTCGGCGAAGTCCTCGGTGATGCCTTCGTAGGCGTGGTAGCCGATGCGCTTGTAGAAGCGCACCGCCGGCTGCGACAGCATGCGCAAGCCTTCTTTCATCGCACCGATCGCCATGCCGATCGGCGTATGCATATGCACCGCGCAGTTAACGTCGGCCCGCGCGCCCAGCACGCCGCCGTGCAGCGTGAAGCCGGGACGGTTGACGCCGGACTTCTCGTCGAGGTCCTCGTCCATCGAGACCTTGGCCAGATTCGAGGCGGTCACTTCGGTGTAGAGCAGGTCGTGCTTCTTCATCAGGAACATGCGCGGTTCGCCCGGCACCCGCATCGAGGCGTGGTTATAGATCACGTCGTCCCAGCCGTAATGCGCGATCAGGCGATAGACGGCGGCGAGATTGACTCGCGCTTCCCACTCCTCGGCCGAAATACCGGCCGGCCGCACGTCCGCCATTTTGGTCGGCTTGTTCATGGCTCGTCTCCTTCAAATTCCGTTTGGCCGATCATAGCCGATCCGTGCGGGCATTTCATCGCCCTCGTGTATTGTGCGTCTCGCGCAGCGCTAATCCCCTGTTTCAGGACGTGAAAATGGCTCCAATCAAAATTCGCATGGGCGGCTACGGCCCGCCGGCCACAGGCTTCAGCAAGTCGCTGAAACGGATCGGCGACAAATTGGAGGCCGAATTCGGCGACCGCGTCGCCGTCGAATACGTCTGGAACATCATGGATCACGGCTACAAGGCCGAGGACATTCTCACGCTGGTCGAGAATGGCGAGATGACGCTCGGCTACCAGTCGTCGAGCTATCTCACCGACCGCGTGCCGGAATTGGGCTTTGTCGATCTGCCGTTTTTGTTCGCCAACAACGCGCAGGCGCGTGCGGCCATGGACGGCGAGCTTGGGCAGCACCTGGCGCGCAAGACCGAAGAGCGCATCAACTACCGCATTCTCGGCTGGTTCGAGAACGGCTTTCGCCACATCTCCAACCGGCTTCGTCCGGTGCATCTGCCGGCCGACCTCAAGGGCATGAAAATCCGCGTGCTGCCGAGCGCGATCCAGAAGCGCACCTTCGAGCTGCTAGGTGCTACGGCGATGCGCATGGACTTGACCGAAGCCATCGCCATGATCAAGGCCGGCACCTTGGACGCGCAGGAAAACCCGCTCGCCAATACGGTCACCTATGGCGTGCACAAGTTCCACAAATTCCACACGCTCACATCTCACTTCTATATCTCGCGCCCCGTTTTCCTGCACCGCACCTCGTTCGACGCCTGGCCGGACGATCTCCAGCGCGCCATGCAAGACGCGGTGACCGAGGCTGTCTCTTTCCAGCGCAAACTCGCGGTCGAGGAGAACGAGGAATCACGGCAAGCAATCGAGGACGCCGGCTGCGAGATTGTCGAATTGACGCCAAAGGAACACGCGGCCTTCGTCGATGCCGTCGCGCCGCTCGCAGCCGATGCACGCAAGATGTATGGCGAGGCGATGTTCCAGATGGTGCCGAAGGCCTGACGCTGCCAAACATGGTTTCCGCCCGCTTAACCAGTCTGGCAACCCAGCCTCGCGGTTTACGCCAACGAAACCACTCTCTTTGTAGAGAGTGGGGATGAACCGTCCCATCGCCCTTGAGATTCGCGGCTTAAGCAAGCGCTTCGACCGCCCCGCCGTCGATGCGCTCGATCTCACCATCTTTGGCGCCGAATTCTATGCCCTGGTTGGCCCCAATGGCGCTGGCAAGACCACCACCTTGCGCATGGTGACCGGCCTTCTGCGTCCCGACGCCGGCTCGATTCACATCGACGGCATTGACGCGCTCGCCGATCCCGTCGCCGCCAAGCAGATCACCGCCTGGGTGTCGGACGAGCCGATGATCTACGACAAGCTCACGCCTTACGAATATCTCGAATTCGTCGCCGGTCTCTGGCGCATCGATGCTGCCACCGCCGAGCAGCGCGCGCACGAGCTGATCGGTTGGCTCGGGCTGACGCCGCATGCGCATGAGCGCTGCGAAGGATTTTCCAGGGGCATGCGCCAGAAGGTGGCGCTCGCCGGCGCGCTGGTGCACGACCCCAAGCTGATCATTCTGGACGAGCCGCTCACCGGGCTCGACGCCGGTTCCGCCCGCCTGGTCAAGAACGTGCTGCGCGAGCGCGTGCGCGCCGGCGGCACCGTGATCATGACCACGCACATTCTCGAAGTGGCCGAGCGCATGGCCGACCGCATCGGCATCATCGCGCATGGCCGCCTGATCGCCGAAGGCACGCTCGACGAGTTGCGCAATAAATCCGGTTTGCAGACCGGCAAGACCGCCACCAGCCTGGAAGACACGTTCCTCACGCTGGTCGCCGAGCCGCTCGCGCCACCGGTCGCCGCCGAGTGAGCCGTCCCGACACAATCGCCTGGCTGGCCGGGCACGAATTCCGTCTCGGCTGGCGCGACTGGGTCTCGCTGATGACGGCGGGCCGGCGCGGCCGCGCCCGCACCGTCGGCATCGCGCTGATGGTCTTTGCCGTCTTCATGCATGTCTTCGCCTATTGGGTGGTGGCGCGCCATGCCGACGCCAATGCCACAATCGACACGGCAACCTTGGTGGCCGTCACCGGCACGCTGCTGCTGTCGTGGTCGCTGCTGTTGTCGCAAGCAATGGAGTCGGTCACGCGCGCCTTCTATGCAAAGTCCGATCTCGATCTGATCCTGACGTCGCCGGTCTCGGCGCGCAAAGTGTTCGCGGTGCGTATGATCCGCATTGCCGGCGCATCGGTCGCGGTTGCGGTCCTGCTGGCGGCGCCCTTCATCAACATACTGGCGGTGCTCGGCGGTCCACGCTGGCTCGCCGCTTTTGGCGTGGTTGCCGCCATGGGCATGGTGGCGACGGCGGCGGCACTCGCGCTCACCATCGCGCTGTTCCGTACCATTGGCGCCAAGCGCACGCGGCTGATGGCGCAGATCGTGGCGGCGGTTATCGGCGCCGCCTTCGTCATCGGCTTGCAGATCGCCGCGATCTTTTCCTCCGGCAGCCTGTCCCGCTTCACGGCGCTGCAATCGAAATGGATGCTCGCGCAGGCGCCCGATACCGCCAGCGCATTCTGGTGGCCGGCGCGCGCCGTGCTCGGCGATTTCGGTGCGCTCGCCGCCATCCTTGCGTTCAGCGTCGCCTTACTCGGTATTTCAATCGCTGTTTTTTCCGGCCGCTTCGGCGACCACGTCCTGGCGGCCGCGGGTGTCTCCAATGCCGTCGTCCGCCAGCGCCGCTGGTCGCAAGGCTTTCGCCGCCGCTCGCCAAGCCGCGTGCTGCGCCAGAAGGAATGGACGCTGCTGCGGCGCGACCCCTGGCTGATGTCGCAGACACTGATGCAGATTCTCTATTTGATGCCGCCGGCTCTGTTGCTGTGGGTTACCTTTCGCGACGGCAATGACGCCTATGTCGTGTTGATTCCCGTGCTGGTGATGGCGGCCGGGCAACTCGCCGGCGGACTGGCCTGGCTGTCGATCTCGGGTGAGGACGCGCCCGATCTGGTCGCCACCGCGCCGCTCGCCGCCAGTCGCATTGTCTTGGCCAAGATCGAAGCCGTCATCTGCATGATCGCGCTGGTGTTTGCGCCGCTGGTGGCGGCGTTGGCATTCGATTCGACTTTTGCCGCATTGGTCGCCGCGCTCGGCGTGCTGACGGCAGCCGCGGCGGCGACCTTGATTCAGCTCAGCTTCCGGGTGCAGGCGCGGCGCAATCAATTCCGCCGCCGGCAAACCTCGTCGCGCATCGCCACCTTCGCCGAGGCCTTTTCGTCGATCGCCTGGGCCGCGACTGCGGCGCTCGCCGCGGGCGAAACCTGGCTTTTCCTGGTCCCGGCGGTGATTGGCGTCGGCATTCTGGCCGGTGTGAGGCTGATAGCGCCTAAACCTCAGGCGTAAGATACGCGATAGCGGTTGCGCGTGACCAGCAATCCGACCACCAGCATATTGAGAATATTGGTGCCGACGCCGAAGGCGAAAGCCGGCGCGTAATAGCCGAAGTGATCGTACAGCAGTCCCGCGAACCAGCCGCCGCTCGCCATGCCCAAGCCGCTGAACAGCAGCAGCGTCGGAATGCGCCAGGAGGCTTCCGCCGCCGGAAACAATTCGCGCAGCGCCAGCACGTAGGCCGGGATGATGCCGGAAAATCCAAGGCCGAAAGCGGCGGCGACCATGAACAGGCCGGCCTCGTTCTGCGTCGCCAGAAAGCCGATCATCGATGCCGCCTGCCATGCCGACCCGATCAGCACGGTGGCCAGTCCGCCGATGCGGTCGGAGATCGCGCCCCAGACCTGCCGGGAAAGGAACGCGGTGCCGAGCAGCACCGACAGCATCAGTGCGCCCATCGAGCGGCTGATGCCGAGATCGCTGCAGAAAGCGACCAGATGTCCCTGCGGCATCGCCATCGGTATGCAGCACAAGACAGCGGCGGCGCACATCATCGCGAACACGGCATTGGGCGGCCAGCCGAGCACGCGCGCCTTGCGTTCGCCGGCGCCCAAAGGCACCGCCGGGGCGATCACCTCCGGCGGGTGACGGAAATAAATCAAGGCCAGCGGCACGATGACGACGATCTCGGCCAGCGCGTACCACAGCATGGTCTGCCGCCAGCCGAATGCGGCGAGCGCCTGCTCGAACACCGGCGGCCACACGGCGCCGGCGAGGTAGCTGCCGCTCGAGATCAGCGCCAATGCCGAGCCGCGCCGGCGGTCGAACCAGCGGCTGACGTAGATGTAGAGCGGCGCATTGATGCCGCCGAGCCCGATCAGGCCGACGAACAACCCTTGGCCGATCCATAGCGGCCAGGGCGCCCCGAGCGTCGAGATCGCAAGGCCGAGGCCGATCATCAGCGCGCCGCAGATCACGGTCCAGCGCGTGCCGATCCGATCGGCGATCCTGCCCATCAGGATTCCGCCGATGCCGGAGCCGAGCCAGGCCAGCGCGGCGGCGAGCGATGGGATCGAGCGGATGCCGCCTACCTCGGCGGCGATGTCCTTGAGCGCGACCGCCGTGATCCAGGCGGCGCCGAACGCCATCAGCATCGTGACCAATGCCACAGACGGCAACGGCCCACGACGCCTTGCTCTCGATCGAAGAGGAGGGGGATTGCAACATCATCAAGGGGGAACCCGGCTGGCAATCCCTTCTACACACCGCACATTATTTGACCACCCACGTTTGCGAGGGGCTGGGTCCCCTTGTGCATTGCGCCAAATTGCGTCCAGCCAAGGCTTGCTGGAATAACCTTCTTCACCTGGCCGCTTTAACGAAATTGACCTCTGCGCCTTGTGCTGACAGGTTTTCTTCAGGATTTCGGGTTTCGCCTTGCGCTGCAGCAGGCTATATGGGGGGTGCTCGGGCGACACCCTATTAGGTTCCGCGTTTGCCAAGGCCATCAATGACCCTTCGCCCCATCAGCCTCGACGACAAATACGACCTGAACCAGCACCATGTGCTGGTGACCGGCTATCAGGCCCTGATCCGCGCCTGCCTGATGCAAAAGGAGATCGATCGTCGGGCGGGGCTCAATACCGCAGGCTATTTGACCGGCTATCGCGGCTCTCCGCTCGGCGGTCTCGATCAGCAGTTCATCCGCGCGGCCAGCCACCTCGCCGCCGCCGACGTCGTGTTCCAGCCCGGCCTCAACGAGGAACTCGCCGCCACCGCGCTGTGGGGCACCCAGCAGGCGGAATTGCGCGGCGAGGGCAAGTTCGATGGCGTGTTCGGCCTCTGGTACGGCAAAGGGCCGGGCGTCGACCGCTCGGGCGACGTGTTCCGCCACGCCAATTTGGCCGGCTCGTCGAAGCATGGCGGCGTGCTCGCGCTGATGGGCGACGACCACACCGCGGAATCCTCCACCACCGCGCATCAATCCGAATTCCATTTCGTCGACGTGATGATCCCGATCCTCAATCCGGCGGGCGTGCAGGAGATCATCGACTACGCGCTGCACGGCTGGGCGATGTCGCGCTTCACCGGCGCCTGGACGGCGCTCAAATGCATGCACGAGACGGTCGAGTCGACCGGCGTCGCCGACGGCAGCCTCGAACGTCAGAAAATCGCCATCCCGTCCGGTTTCCGCATGCCCGAAGGCGGTCTCAACATCCGCCTGGTCGATACCATCCTCGGACAAGAGGCGCGTCTGCACGACAACAAGCGCTCCGCCATGCTCGACTATGTGCGTGCCAACAAGCTCAACAGGATCGTCACATCGGGCGGGCGGGCGCCCAAGATCGGCATCGTCACCACCGGCAAGGCCTATCTCGACGTGCGTCAGGCGCTCGACGAGCTCGGCATCGACGAGCTCAAGTGCAACGATCTCGGCATCCGCCTGTTCAAGATCGCCTGCGTCTGGCCGATCGCGCGGCAGGAGCTCGCCGAGTTCGCGCAGGGGCTCGACCTCATCATCGTGGTCGAGGAGAAACGTTCGCTGATCGAAGTGCAGGTGCGCGAGCAGCTTTATGGCACGGCCAATCAGCCGGTCTGCATCGGCAAGAAGGACGAGCAGGGCGACTGGCTGTTCCCGGTCAAGGGCGCGCTCGATCCCAACGATGTGGCGGTCTGCATCGGCGAACGGCTGCTGCGCTATGGCGCCAACGACGAATTGGCGGCCAATGTCGCGCGGCTCAAAGGCGCGCAGCGCACGCTCACCGAGACCGCCGACATCGCCCAGCGCACGCCCTATTTCTGCTCGGGCTGCCCGCACAACACCTCGACCCGCGTGCCGGATGGCAGCCGCGCTTACGCCGGCATCGGCTGCCACTACATGTCGCAGTGGATGGATCGCAAGACGCTCGGCTACACCCAGATGGGCGGCGAGGGCGCCAACTGGATCGGCGAGGCGCTGTTCTCTACCCGCGACCACGTGTTCCAGAATCTCGGCGACGGCACCTATAACCATTCCGGCTATCTCGCCATTCGCGCGGCCATCGCGAGCGGCGTGAAGATGACCTACAAGATCTTGTTCAACGACGCGGTCGCGATGACCGGCGGGCAGGCGAACGAAGGCGGCCTCAACGTGCCGCAGATCGCTCGTCAGGTGGCCGCCGAAGGCGCCAGCCGCGTGGTGGTGGTCACCGACGAGCCGTGGAAATATCCGAAGGACACCGACTGGCCGCGCGGCATAACGGTGCATCACCGGGAAGAACTCGACGCCATACAGCGCGAGCTGGCGACCGTCCCGGGCGTGAGCGTTCTCATTTACGATCAGACTTGTGCTGCCGAGAAGCGCCGCCGCCGCAAGCGCGGCACTTTCCCGGATCCCGACAAGCGCGTGATCATCAACGATCTGGTCTGCGAAGGCTGCGGCGACTGCGGCGTGAAATCGAATTGCGTCTCGGTGCAGCCGCTGACGACCGAATGGGGCCGCAAGCGCACCATCGACCAGTCGAGCTGCAACAAGGATTATTCCTGCGTCAACGGCTTCTGCCCGTCCTTCGTCACCGTGCATGGCGCCAAGCTCAAGCACGGCGAAGGCGTTGCCGAGCCGGCCGAATGGCCGGCGCTGCCCAGCCCAAGCGTGCCGCTGATCAATCATCCCTACAGCATCATCGTCACCGGCATCGGCGGCACCGGCATCGTCACCATCGGCGCCATTGTCGGCATGGCCGCGCATCTGGAAGGCAAGGGCGTCGGCGTCATCGACATGGCCGGGCTCGCGCAGAAGGGCGGCGCGGTCTACAGCCATATCCGCATCGCCAATACGCCGGACGATATTCACGCCATCCGCGTCGCCGCGGCCGGCGCCGATCTGGTGCTCGGCGGCGATATCGTGGTGGTCGGCAGCAAGAAGGTGCTTGGCGCCATCAAGCCCGGCATTACGCGGCTCATCGTGAACACCGCCGAATTCCTGCCCGGCGATTTCACCCGCAACGCCGACTTTTCATTGCCGACCGAGCGGCTCAAGCGCGCTATCGTCGGCCTCGCCGGCCGCGAGCGCAGCAATTTCGTCGCCGCCAGCCGGCTGGCGACGGCGCTGCTCGGCAACTCCATCGGCGGCAACATGTTCATGCTCGGCTATGCCTATCAGGTCGGCGCGCTGCCGCTGTCGGCGGAGGCGGTCGAGAAGGCGATCGAGATGAACGGCGAAGCGGTGCCGATGAATATCGCGGCATTCCGCTACGGCCGCCGCGCCGCGGTCGATCCGGCGGCGCTCGAGGCGCTGATCGCGCCAAAGGCAACCGAGGACAACAACTCGCTCAAGCTGTCGCAGTCGTTTGCGGAAACCGTCGACCGCCGCGTGGCGTTCCTGACCGCCTATCAGAGCGCGCGGTATGCCCGCCGCTATCTCGATCTCGTGGAGCGCGTGCGCGCGGCGGAAGCCGCGAAGACGCCCGGCCAGTGCGCGCTATCGGAAGCGGTGGCGCGCTATCTGTTCAAGTTGATGGCCTACAAGGACGAATACGAAGTCGCGCGGCTTTACACCGACACTTCCTTCGTCGAGCGTGTGAAATCGACCTTCGATGGCGACAATCTGCGCTTCGAATTCCACCTGGCGCCGCCGCTATTGGCCCGGCGCGATCCCCTGACCGGCGAGCCGAAGAAGATGTCGTTCGGGCCGTGGCTGCTGGGCGTGTTCCGCGTGCTGGCGAAATTCAAGTTCCTGCGCGGCACCCCGCTCGATCCGTTCGGCTATACCGAGGAGCGCAGAACAGAACGCCGCGTAGTGGCAGAATACGAAGGTGTTCTGGCCGAAATCGTTGAACGTCTGACACCCGACAATCACGACATTGCTGTAGCTCTGGCTGCTCTGCCGGAAAAAATCCGCGGTTTTGGCTCCGTGAAACAGCGGCATCTTGCCGCCGCCAAGGCCGAGGAAGCCGCTTTGCGCGAGCAATTCCGCGCCGGTGGAACGCCGTTTCTCAAGGCGGCTGAATAATTTAGCCACCCCCCGCGACCATCTTCCAACCCCTTCTCTATTGACCGTGAGGGGGCGGTGTTTTCATATCCAGACAACGAGACCGCCCCTAGAGGCGGCAAGGGGAAACAGCCGCGCCATATAATGGCGCGGCCGAACGGGAGGAACAGGCTGTGGCGCCAATCGTGGCCGCGCAGGCGGATACTTTTCCCAAGCTGTTGATCCGTAACGCCCATTTGTACGGGTCGCGGCCTGCTATGCGGCACAAGGACCTCGGCATCTGGCAGAGCTGGACTTGGAGTGAGGTGCTCGAAATCGTGCGCGCCTATGCGGTCGGCCTCCATCGGCTCGGCCTCAAGCGTGGCGAGACCATTGCCATCGTCGGCGCCAACCGGCCGAAGCTTTATTGGTCGGTAATGGCCGCACAGACGCTCGGCGCGATTCCGGTGCCGGTCTATGCCGATGCGGTGGCCGATGAACTGGCCTTCGTGCTCGCTCACGCGGAAGTGCGCTATGCCGCGGTCGAGGATCAGGAGCAGATCGACAAGATCCAGTCGGTGATGGAGCGCCTGCCGAAGCTGGAGCACATGATCTACGACGAGACGCGGGGCCTGCGCGACTACGATCACGCCCGCTTGCGCTCGATGACCGACGTCATCGACGACGGGCGCAGGGCGCTTGCAGACCCGGCAGTCGGCGCCTGGCTCGATGCCGAGATCGCCGCAGGCTTAGGCTCCGATCCGTCCATCATCCTCTACACCTCCGGCACCACCGGCGCGTCCAAGGGCGTGGTGCTGACGGGGGAACGCTCGATCAAGGCGGCGGCCGATACGGTCGCCTTCGACAAGTTGACCGAGAAGGATGTGGCACTCGCCTATCTGCCGATCGCCTGGGTCGGCGATCACTATCTCAATTACGCGCAAGGTCTGGTCGCCGGCTTCTGCATGGCCTGCCCGGAGAACGCCGACACGGCGATGCAGGATCTGCGCGAACTTGGCCCGACGTTCTATTTCGCGCCGCCGCGCACGCTCGAACTCTTGTTGACGCGGGTGATGATCCGCATGGAGGACGCCGGCTTCCTCAAGCGCAAGATGTTTCACTATTTCATCGGCGTGGCGCGGCGCTACGGCGAACGCCTGCTCAATGGCGAGAAGGTGCCGCTGACGGGGCCGTCTGCTCTATTGGCTGGGCAACATCCTGGTCTATGGCCCGCTCAAGAACGTGCTCGGTTTCTCGCGCGTGCGCGTGGCCTATACCGCAGGCGAAGCCATCGGCCCGGAACTGTTCGCGTTCTACCGCTCGATGGGACTCAACTTTAAGCAGCTCTACGGGCAGACCGAGGCCTTCCTCTACATCACGGCGCAGCCCGACGGCGCGATCTATTCCGACACCGTGGGACCGGCCTGCCCGAACGTCGACATCCGCATCGGCGAGAGCGGCGAGGTGATGTTCAAGTCGCCCGGCATGTTCGCCGGCTACTTCAAGGACGACGGCAAGACCGCCGAGACGATGACGCCGGACGGCTATGTGAAGACCGGCGATGCCGGCTACTTCGACGAGAAGACCGGCCACTTGAAAATCATCGACCGCGCCAAGGACGTCGGCCGCCTCAATGACGGCACGCTGTTTCCGCCGAAATACATCGAGAACAAGCTCAAGTTCTATCCCAACATCCGCGAGGTGGTGGCGATCGGCGACAGACGTGATTTCGTCAGCGTGATGCTCAATATCGATCTTACGGCGGTGGGAAGCTGGGCCGAGCGCAACAACGTCACCTATGGCTCCTATCAAGAGCTCGCCGGCCATCCGCTGGTCTACGACATGCTCGCGCGGCACGTGGCGGAGGTGAATCGCTCGCTGGCCGCCGACAAGATGATGGCGGGCGCGCAGATCAAACGTTTTCTCATTCTGCACAAGGAACTCGACGCCGACGATGGCGAACTCACGCGCACGCAGAAGGTACGCCGCGGCTTTATCGCCGACCGTTACGGCCCGCTGATCAAGGCGCTGTACGACGGCTCCAAGGAAGCCGACATCTCGACCGAAGTGACGTTCGAGGACGGCCGCAAGGGCGTGCTCAGCGCGCGGGTGAAAATCCGCGACATGAAGGTCGAACAGCCCGCGCCGGTCCTGGGGAAGGCGGCATGAGAGCGCCGGGCGGTCCGCAAGTCGCCGTCGGCGATGTCCTCTTGTCGGTGGAGAATGTGTCGCTGGCGTTCGGCGGCGTGAAGGCGGTGAGCGACGTCTCCTTCGATATCCGCAAGGGAGAAATCCGCGCCATTATCGGACCGAACGGCGCCGGCAAGACTTCGATGCTCAACGTCATCAACGGCTTTTATCATCCGCAGCAGGGCCGCATCACTTTCAAGGGCGAGACGCGCGCCAAGATGCGGCCGCACGACGCCGCCCATGGCGGCATCGCGCGCACCTTTCAGAACGTCGCCTGTTTCGCGGCATGACCGCGCTCGACAACATCATGGCCGGCCGTTCGCTGAAGATGACGAAGAATCTGTTTTGGCAATTGCTGCGTTACGGGCCGGCGATGGCGGAAGAGGTCGCGCATCGCCGCCGCGTCGAGGAAATCATCGACTTTCTCAAAATCCAGGAAATCCGCCGCACGCCGGTCGGCCGGCTGCCGTACGGATTGCAGAAGCGCGTCGAACTCGGCCGTGCGCTCGCCATGGAGCCGGAATTGCTGCTGCTCGACGAGCCGATGGCCGGCATGAACGTCGAGGAAAAAGAGGACATGTCGCGCTTCGTGCTCGACGTGAACGACCATTACGGCACCACCATCGCGCTGATCGAGCACGACATGGGCGTGGTGATGGATCTGTCCGACCGCGTGGTGGTGCTCGATCACGGCATCAAGATCGCCGACGGCACGCCCGACGCGGTCAAGCGCAATCAGGCCGTGATCGACGCCTATCTCGGGGTGGCACATTGAGGGTGATGTGAAGAGCGTGTGTGAAAGTCAGTCTCCGTCGTGCTCGGCCTTGTGCCGGGCATCCACGCCTTTCTTGCGGATTGGGAAGACGTGGATGGCTCGGGAAATCCCGGCCATGACGATCGATAGTGAGACGCTCTAATGCACATCCTCTATCAAATCTTCATCGATCCGTTCGTGCAGATGGGTGCGGCGCCCGATCTGCTGGTGCAGACGTTGTGGGAAGGCCTGGTCGCTGGCGTGCTCTATTCGCTGATCGCGCTCGGCTTCGTGCTGATCTTCAAGGCCTCCGGCGTGTTCAATTTCGCGCAAGGCATCATGGTGGTGTTCGCGGCGCTCACTCTGGTGGGGCTGCACGAACACGGCGTTCCGGCCTTCGTCGCGCTTGCGCTGACGATCGTGGTGATGTTCGGGCTTGCGGTGGCGATCGAGCGGCTGATGCTGCGGCCGCTGGTCAACCAGCCCGACATCATCCTGTTCATGGCGACCTTCGGGCTTACCTATTTCCTGATCGGTTTCGGCGAACTCGTGTTCGGCGGTGAGATCGAAAGTCATGATCGCCGATCAGCTGCTGCTTCCGCGCGGCGCGCTTGAATTCAAGATGCTCGGCGGCTTCGTTGCGTTGCAGAAGATCGACATTGCGGCGGCGATCATCGCCTCGATCATGGTGGCGGCGCTCGCCGTGTTTTTCCAGAAGACCCGGATCGGGCGCGCGCTGCGCGCGGTGGCCGACAGCCACAAGGCCGCGCTGTCGGTCGGCATTTCGCTCGAGCAGATCTGGATCGTGGTGTGGTTTGCCGCCGGCCTCGTCGCGCTGACCACCGGCATCATGTGGGGCGCGCGCTCGGAAGTCTCGTTTGCGCTCGAAGTCATCGCGCTCAAGGCGCTGCCGGTTCTCATCCTCGGCGGCTTCACCTCGATCCCCGGCGCCATTGTCGGCGGCGTCATCATCGGCGTCGGCGAGAAGATCGGCGAGTTCTACTGGGGCCCGCTGCTCGGCAGCGGCATCGAGAGCTGGCTCGCCTACGTGATCGCGCTCATCTTCCTGCTGTTCCGGCCGCAAGGCCTGTTCGGCGAACGTCTGATCGAGCGGATCTGACCATGCTTTACCGCGAGGCCGGCCAGTTCAAGACCAGTTACGCCGCCGACATGGCGGTGTTTCCGATTCTGCAGGATCGCGTCGGGCTCGGCGTCATTCTGTTTATCGCGGCCGTGATCATTCCCTGGTTCGGCAACTCGTTCCTGATCCAGGCGGTGATGATCCCGTTCCTGATTTTCTCGCTCGCCGCGATCGGGCTCAATCTGCTGACCGGCTATACCGGGCTGTTGTCGCTCGGCACCGGCGCCTTCATGGGGGTCGGCGCCTATGCCTGCTACAAGCTCACGACCTATTTCCCGAACGTGAACATTCTGGTCTGGGTGATCGCGTCGGGCTTCTTCTCGGCGGCGGTCGGCGCGGTGTTCGGGCTGCCGTCGCTGCGCATCAAGGGATTTTATCTGGCGGTGGCGACGCTGGCCGCGCAGTTCTTTTTGTCCTGGTGTTTCATCCGTCAGCCGTGGTTCTACAATTACAATGCCTCCGGCGCGATCGAGGTGCCGACCCGCCGGCTGTTCGACGTGCCGATCACCGGCGCGACCGCGACGCCGACCACGCGTTATTTCGTCGTGCTGGGAATCGTCGTCGTCATGACGTGGCTGGCGTCCAATCTGGTGCACGGCCGCATCGGCCGCATGTGGATGGCGGTGCGCGACATGGACCTTGCCGCCGAACTGATCGGCATACGCCTGTTGCCGCACCAAGCTGTTGGCATTTGCGGTTTCGTCGTTCTATTGCGGCGTCGCCGGCGCCTTGCTGGTGTTCCTGTGGTACGGCGGCGCCGAGCCTGCGGTGTTCGACGTCAACCTGAGTTTCTTCATTCTCTTCATGGTCATCATCGGCGGCCTCGGCAGCCTGACCGGCTCGTTTTTCGGCGCCGCGCTGATCTTCATCCTGCCGATCGTGATGCGCTACATCCCGCCGAAATTCGGCATCCCGGTCCATCCCGCGACCGTCGAGCACATCCAATACATGGTCATCGGCGCGTTGATTATTCTGTTCCTGATCGTGGAGCCGAACGGCCTCGCGCGGTTGTGGCAGATCGGAAAGCAGAAATTGAGGGTGTGGCCTTTCCCGTACTAACCGGGCACACTCTTAGCCAACGCCCCGTCGAACGGGGGCGGCCGGCGGTCCAGCGCCAAAGGCCGTTGAACAAAGCGGCGGCGATGCCGCCGGAAAAAGGAGGGAGGAAACGAAATGCGATTGCATCGTGTTCTGCTCGGAACGGCCTTTGCGCTTGCAGCAGGTGTCGCCGGGTTATCGTTTGCGCCGGTGGCGGCCAACGCCGCCGACACCATCTACGTGCCGCTGTTGTCGTATCGGACCGGCCCGTTCGCCGTTTCCGGTGCGCCGATCATGAGCGGCATGGCCGACTATCTCAACATGCTCAACGAGCGCGACGGCGGCATCAACGGCGTCAAGATCGTCGTCGAGGAATGCGAGACCGGCTACGACACCAAGAAGGGCGTCGAGTGCTACGAGCAGGTGAAGTCGAAGAATCCGGTCGTCATCAATCCGTATTCGACCGGCATCACGCTGCAGATCATTCCGAAGGCCGCGGTCGACAAGATCCCGATCCTGTCGATGGCCTACGGCCTCTCGGCGTCGGCCGACGGCACCACGTTCCCGTGGATATTCAATCCGCCGGCGACCTATTGGGACGGCGCCTCGATGTTCATTCGCTACATCGGCGGCAAGGAGGGCGGTCTCGACAAGCTCAAGGGCAAGAAAATCGGCCTGATCTATCTCGACGCGCCTTATGGCAAGGAGCCGATCCCGCTGCTCGAAGCGCTCGCCAAGGATTACGGCTTCGAACTCAAGCTCTATCCGGTGCCGGCGGCCGAAATGCAGAACCAGTCGTCGCAGTGGCTCAACATCCGCCGCGATCGCCCGGACTGGATCTATCTCCAGGGCTTCGGCAGCATGAATCCGACCGCCGTCAAGGAAGCCGTGAAGAACAACTACCCGATGGATCATTTCATCGGCAATTGGTGGGCCGGCGGCGACGACGACGCGCGTCCGGCGGGCCAGGAAGCCAAGGGCTACCTGGCGCTCAACTTCAACCAGGTCGGCACCGACTTCCCGGTGATGAAGGACATCATCAAGCACGTCGTCGACAAGGGTAAGAGCCCAGTCGCCAAGGAGAAGGTCGGCGAGAACCTCTACAACCGCGGCGTGCTCAACTCGATCATCATCGCCGAGGCGATCCGCAACGCGCAGAAGATCACCGGCAAGAAGGCGATCGACGGCTCCGACATGCGTCGCGGCCTCGAGACCCTCAACATCACCGCGGCGCGGTTCAAGGAAATCGGCGCCGACGGCTTCGCCGCTCCGATGAAGGTGCGTGCGACGACCATAACGGCCACAACGCCGCCTACATGGCGAAGTGGGACGGCACCAAGTGGACGAAGGGCTCGGACTATATCGAGCCGCTCAAGGCCAAGGTCCGTCCGTTGATCGAAGCGGCCGCCAAGGACTACTCGACCGCCAATGCCGGCTGGCCGAAGCGCACTGAGCCTTGCGACAAGGGGTCGTAAGTCGCACACAAACATCCTCTCCCCGCGTCTCCGGCGCGGGAGAGAGCTCCTTTCGGAGCTCGACCGATGTCCGCCGTCGGCGCAAACGGCAGCGTCAAGTCGTCCGCGTCAAGCTGAGCGCATCCTCTCGGTCAACAATATCGAAGTCATCTACGATCACGTCATCCTGGTGCTCAAGGGCGTGTCGCTCGACGTGCCGAAGGGCGGCATCGTTGCGCTGCTCGGCGCCAACGGCGCCGGCAAGACCACCACGCTGAAGGCGATTTCCAACCTGCTGCATGCCGAGCGCGGCGACGTCACCAAGGGCTCGATCCTGTTCGACGGCGACGAGGTGCAGGACCTGTCGCCGAACGAACTGGTGCGCCGCGGCTGCATCCAGGTGATGGAAGGCCGCCACTGCTTCGGCCATCTCACCATCGAGGAAAATCTGCTGACCGGCGCCTTCACCCGCCGCGACGGCAAGGCGGCGATCAAGCGCGACATGGATCTGGTCTATTCGCTATTTTCCCAAGCTTGCCGAGCGGAACGATTCGCTCGCCGGCTATACCTCGGGCGGCGAGCAGCAGATGTGCGCCATCGGCCGCGCGCTGATGTCGCGCCCGAAGATGATCCTGCTCGACGAGCCGTCGATGGGGCTTGCGCCGCAGATCGTCGAGGAGATTTTCGTGATCGTGAAGGACCTCAACGACAAGGAAGGCGTGTCGTTCCTGCTGGCCGAGCAGAACACCCACATGGCGCTGCGCTTTGCGCGCTACGGCTACATTCTGGAAAACGGCCGCGTGGTGATGGATGGCGACGCCAAATCATTGGCCGAGAACGAGGACGTGAAGGAATTCTATCTCGGCATTTCCGAAGGTCGGCGCAAATCGTTCCGCGACGGCAAGCATTACCGCCGGCGCAAGCGCTGGCTGGCGTAGCTTACGGATGGCCGACAAGCACTACGACGCCCTGGAAACCCGCGATCCCGCCTTGCGCGAGCGCGAGCAGTTCGCCGCGCTGCCGGGAGCAATCGCGCGCGCCATGACCGCGCCCGGCTGGGCGCAGCATCTCAAGGGCGTCGATGCGAAGTCGGTCGCTTCGCGCGCCGCACTCGCCAAATTGCCGGTGCTGCGCAAGTCGGATGTCGCCACGTTGCAAAAGGACAACCCGCCGTTCGGCGGCCTCAACGTCACGGCGCCCGGCAAGGTGCTGCGCCTGCTGATGTCGCCGGGACCGATCTTCGAGCCGCAAGGCGATGGCGCCGACTGGTATGGCACGGCGCGCGCCTGTTTTGCCGCCGGCTTGCGTCCGGGCGATATCGTGCACAATTCCTTTGCCTATCACCTCACGCCTGGCGGTTTCATTCTGGAATCGGGCTGCCACGCGCTCGGCTGCGCGGTGATCCCTGCCGGCGTCGGCAATACCGAGCAGCAGCTCGAGGCGATCGCGCATTACAAACCTTCGGCCTATGTCGGCACGCCGGATTTCCTCAAGATCCTGCTCGACACTGCCGAGAAGACGGCCAAGGACGCATCCTCCATCAAGCGCGGCCTGGTTTCGGCAGCGGCGCTGCCGGCCTCGTTGCGCGAGGAATTGGGCCGCCGCGGCGTTAGCGTATTGCAATGCTATGCGACGGCGGAACTGGGCGTCATCGCCTACGAAAGCGAGGCGCGCCAGGGGATGATCGTCAACGAGACCGTCATTCTTGAAATCGTGCGCCCCGGCACCGGCGATTGCGTCGCCGAAGGCGAAGTCGGGGAGGTGGTGGTCACCTCGTTCAATGCCGACTATCCGTTTATCCGGCTCGCCACCGGCGATCTGTCCGCGCTGATGCCGGGCGTCTCGCCATGCGGGCGCACCAATGCGCGCATCAAGGGCTGGATGGGCCGCGCCGACCAGACCGCCAAAGTGAAGGGCATGTTCGTGCACCCCAAGCAGGTCGCCGAGGTCGCCGGCGCGCCATCCGCAGCTTGCGCGGCTGCGGCTCGTGGTCGGCCGCGAGAGCGAACAGGACACCATGACGTTGATGGCGGAATGCGCCGCCTATGATGGTGCGCTTGAATCGGCGATCGCCGCCACCTTGCAGTCGGTCACCAAGCTCAAAGGTGCGGTGAAGCTTGTGGCCGTCGGCGCGCTGCCCAATGACGGCAAGGTGATCGCCGACGAGCGCACGTCATGAGTCCGCTCGCCGTTCCGATCCGCGGGCGGCCGCATCGGCGTGCTGCTGGTCAATCTCGGCACGCCCGACGGCACCGGCTACTGGGCGGTGCGCCGCTACTTGAAGGAATTTCTCTCCGACCGCCGGGTGATCGAGGAGAACCGCCTCAAATGGTGGCTGGTGCTCAATCTCATCATCCTGACGGTCCGCCCCGGCCGCAAGGGTCGCGACTACGCCAAAATCTGGAACAAGCAGCGCAATGAATCGCCGCTCAAGACCATCACGCGTTCGCAGTCCGACAAGCTCGAGGAGATGTTCGAGAAGGTCGACCGGCGCATCCGCGTCGACTGGGCGATGCGCTACGGCAATCCGTCGATCCGCTCGCGTCTGGACGCGCTGGTGGCGCAGGACTGCGAACGCATCCTGATCGTGCCGCTTTATCCGCAATACGCGGCGGCGACCACGGCGACCGTGTGCGACGAGGCGTTCCGCGTGCTGAGCGACATGCGCTTCCAGCCGACGCTGCGCGTGGCCGCGCCTTATTACGCGGAAGGCGTCTATATCGACGCGCTCGCTACTTCGCTCAACGCCGAACTCGCCAAGCTCAGTTTCAAGCCCGAGGTGATCGTCGCCTCGTTTCACGGCGTGCCCGAAGCCTACATCGAGAAGGGCGATCCCTATTATCGCCACTGCGTCGAGACCACCGAACTCCTGCGCAAGAGGCTAAAGCTCGACGACGAGCGGCTGATGCTGACCTTCCAGTCGCGCTTCGGCGTCGCCGAGTGGGTCAAGCCCTATACCGACGCCACCGTGAAGGCGCTGGCCGAGCGCGGGGTGAAAAACCTCGCCGTCATCACCCCGGGCTTTTCCGCCGACTGCCTGGAGACGCTGGAAGAGATCGCCATGGAGAATGCCGAGCTTTTCCAGCACGCGGGAGGTAAGAACTTCGCGGCCATCCCCTGCCTGAACGACTCAGGTCCGGGCATGGCGGTGATCCGCGACCTGGTCATGCGCGAGCTCAAAGGCTGGATCTGATTTTTCCCTCCCCACGCTCGCAAACGCCCGCAGGATAGGCGAAATCGGCAATCAACACCTCGTTAACCATAGCCCTTTAACGTCCGTTAACCACTGCCCGCCGGTACCGCGGGTGCGTGCGCTTTGCAGCGCGCCGCGCGCGGCCGGAACAAGGAGGCTTGAGGACTGGACGTGCCGCGCCTTCGTCACTCACGCCCGTACCGCGCGTTCACGCGGCGCCGGCATGCTGGCTGCCGCCTGCGTGCTGCTGTGGGGCGTTGACGCGATGCGCGCAACTCGCGCCGCCAAATGCCGATCCACTGGCGCCGAAGCTGCAAACCGATCCACGCAATCCGCCGCGCTTTCAGACCGGGAATCAGCCGACGGTCGCGCAATTGAACGCGCCGCCAAGTTTCACGCCACCCCCGCCGCCGGCCTCGGGCGCCGGCGACACCGGTTTTGATTCAACCAACAACCGCAAGACCAAGGCCGCCAAAGCCAAGGCCAATCCGAAGGCGCCGAAGACGACGACGCAGCCGATCGCGCCCGGCACGGCGGCGCCGGCGACCGCTTCGCCGTACCAGAAGCCGGCAACCATTCCCGGCAGCGGCGCCTATGCCCAGGCGCCCGGCACACCGCCGGTCCAGCTCGGACCGATCCGCAAGCCGCCAAAGAAGCTCAAGCCGCACGAACAGCCGGAGGACCCTTACGCGCCGCTCGGCGTTCACGCCGGCGCCTTCACGCTGTTTCCGGCGATCGAGCTGATCGGCGGCTACGACACCAATCCGGCGCACACACCGGACGGCAAGGGCGCCTCGCTCTACACCGTCGCGCCGGAATTGACCGGGCAATCGAACTGGTCGCGGCACGACCTCAAATTCGATCTGCGCGGCAGCTACACCGGCTACAGCCCCGACGCCACGCCGACGCTCAGTCGTCCTTATTTCAACGGCAAGGTCGATGGCCGCGTCGATGTCACCAAGGACACGCGTATCGATCTTACGGCCCGCGCGCTGGTGTCCACCGACAGTCCCAACAGCCCGAACCTGCAGGCCGGTCTTTCCAAGCTTCCGATCTTCACCACGGTGGGCGGCACCGCCGGCGTCGGCGAGCGTTTCAACCGGTTCGACATTTCGCTCAAGGGCGACGTCGAACGCACCGTCTTTCAGAACTCTTCGCTGGTCGACGGCAGCACGGCCAGCAATGAGGACCGCAACTACAATCAATATGGCGGCACACTGCGGATCGGCTACGAGCGGTTGCCGGGCGTGACGCCGTTCGTCGAGGCCAGCGCCAACTCGCGCGTGCACGATCTCAACGCCGACTTCTCCGGCTATCAGCGCGATTCGAAGGGAGTGACCGGCAAGGTCGGCACCACCTTCGACCTCGCGCGCACGGTCACTGGCGAGATCGCGCTAGGCTATACGCGGCGAATCTATGAGGACGCACGCCTGCAGCCGGTCGAGGGCCTGGTCGGCAATGCCTCGCTGATATGGACCCCAAGTGCGCTGACCACCGTGAAACTCACCGGCACGTCGGTGGTCGGAGAATCCACAATTCCTGGCGATGCCGGCGTGCTCTATCGCGACATCGGCCTGGAAGTCGATCATTCGTTCCGGCGTTGGCTAATCGGCAGCGTGAAGGTCGGCTTTGGGCTCGACGACTATGTCGGGTCGTCGCGCGAGGACAAACGCTTCTCGACCGGTATCGGGCTGACCTACAAGTTCAACCGCGAGGTCCAGCTCAAAGGCGAAGTGCGCGAGGATTGGCTTCGCTCAAACGTCACCGGTAACAATTACACCGCGACGATTTTCCTGCTCGGACTTCGATTGCAGAAGTGAACTATTTTCCGCCGAGCAGGCGGCGCATTTCGCTGCGCAGTTCCGGCGCGATTTCGGGACGCTCCAGCCCATAGGCGATGTTGGCGGCAAGGAACCCGATCTTGGAGCCGCAGTCATAGCTGCGGCCTTCGAATTTGAGGCCGTAGAACGGCTGCGTGCGGGCGAGCGCCACCATGGCGTCGGTGATCTGGATCTCTCCGCCGGTGCCGGCGGCCTGCTTTCCCAGAAGCTCGAAGATCTGCGGCTGCAGAATGTAGCGCCCGGTGATGGTGAGATTGGACGGCGCCTCCGCCGCCTTCGGCTTTTCGACCATCTTGGTGATCGAGAATGCCTTGCCCTTCGGCGCGCCTACGCCGACCACACCGTACATGTGCACACGATCGGTCGGGACCTCTTCGACCGCGAGTATATTGGCGTTGCCGTCGAGTTCTTGGGCGGCGTCGATCATCTGCGCCAGGCAACCGCGCGGATTATGCACCAGCACGTCGGGCAACAGCAGCGCGAAAGGTTCATTGCCGACCAGTTCGCGCGCACACCAGACCGCATGACCGAGGCCGAGCGGCGATTGCTGGCGGGTGAAGCTGGTTGTTCCCGGCCCGGGCAGGTCTTCCGACAGCAGAGTAAGTTCGGCCTTCTTTCCGCGTTCCGTCAGCGTCAGTTCCAATTCGAACTGCCGGTCGAAATGGTCCTCGATCACGCTCTTGTTGCGGCCGGTGACGAAGATGAAGTGCTCAATGCCGGCCTGGCGCGCCTCGTCCACCACGAGCTGGATGAGCGGCCGGTCCACCACCGGCAGCATTTCCTTCGGCATGGCTTTGGTCGCCGGCAGGAAGCGGGTTCCCAGGCCAGCCACGGGGAAAATAGCTTTGCGGATGCGGTTCATACGGGAAATGCTGTTGTTATGAGGACCGTAATTGTATCCAATTCAGCAGAAAGCATGCTGGCGCGCTTGGGTCTAGTATCGAAAGCAAGGTTTGGGTCCAGTCACAGCCGGTTATATAGCTGTTAACGTCCTCGAAACGATATCGCGGCACCCATAGGGGTAGCGGTATTTAAAGTGAATAGACCGGTATCGGCATGCCAATAACTCGCCCCTATCTGACCGCCGCCGCCTTGCTTGTGGCCCTCAGCGGCGCCGCGGCAGCGCAGACCGCGCGCGATACCCGATACACCGGTACGACCGGGACAATTCCGCCGGTCGTGGCCGCGCCGCAGCCGCCTCCGCCGGAATGGACGGGCGAATCCGGTGCCTCCGGCCATCCGCTGATGACCGCCGACGCGATCCGTGCCGCGGCCGCGAGTTTCCATACCTGCATCGAAAGTCTGTGGCCGCTGGCGGCGAAGCGCTCCGTTTCCCGCACCGTCTTTGACACCTACACGGCCTCGCTCACGCCGGACCTGCGGATCATGGATCTGCTCGATAACCAGCCGGAATTCACCAAGTCGTTCTGGGATTATCTCGACATCCTGGTGAACGATGCGCGCCTGCAGAGGGGCCGCGAAATCCTCCAGCAATATCGCACGACCTTCGATGCGGTGGAGAAGGCCTATGGCGTCGATCGCAACATCATCGCTGCGATCTGGGGAGTGGAATCCAATTACGGCACCATGGGCGGCGATCGCCCGGTGATCCGCTCGACGGCGACGCTTGCCTGTGTCGGCCGGCGGCAGGCCTATTTCCGCGAGGAATTCCTTTCGACGCTGGAGATTCTCCAGCACGGCGACGTCAAGCCGGACCGGCTGGTCGGCTCGTGGGCGGGCGCTTTCGGGCCAACCCAGTTCATGCCGACGGCGTTCAAGAAATACGCCGTGGATTTCGACCGCGACGGCCACCGCGACGTGGTCGAACTCGGTGCCCGACGTCATTGCCTCGACCGCCAACAATCTGAAGAAGGATGGCTGGGTCACCGGGCAGACCTGGGGCTACGAAGTAGTGGTGCCGGCGACGTTCAATTTTCTGCTCGCCGAAAAAGGGCGGATGATGCCGATCCAGGAATGGGAGCGGCAAGGCATCACGCGGCCGGGTGGCAGGGCGTTCCCGCGCGGCACCGACCGCGCGTATCTTGCTGGTGCCGGCCGGCGTGCAAGGCCCGGGCTTCCTGATGCTGCCGAATTTCAGCGTCATCATGAAATACAATCCGGCCGAAGCTTACGCACTGGCGATCGGTCATCTTGCCGACCGTCTGCGTGGCGGCGAGCCGTTCGCGCAGGATTGGCCGCGTTACGAGCGCGTGCTCTCGCGCGCCGAGCGGCTGGAGATGCAGCAGTTGCTAGCACGCCACGGCTACAATGTCGGCGAGCCGGACGGCCAACTCGGAGCCAGGACCCGCGAAGCGATCCGCGATTTCCAGTCCAAGACCGGCCAGGTTCCCGACGGGTTTGCCTCCACGGTCGTGCTCGACAAGCTGCGTGCCCGTTAACCGAAACCGTTCAGGCCGATAGCGAACCTCTTTGTTACGCGAAAAGCCGGTTCCCGCTTTTCGGGGTCATGCGCCGGTCACCATCGAGTTGACATTTTTGGCGCGCTATTGATCCATGTCGGCTGGCGAAGGCCGACCTTTGCGGCCGGCCTATACCCCTGTAGATTAGGGCTCCTTGGATCAAGCCGTTGGGCGATCAGCATGTTTAAAAGAACGCAGCTTTCGCGCTGGCTCGGTGGGACGGCCCTTCTGGCTGCGTTCACCGGCTTGGTCGCGGTCGAACTAACCCTGACGGTTCCCGCCCAAGCCCAATTCCGACAGGGCGCGCCGCGGCCGGGCGGCTTCTTCGGCAATTTGTTCGGCCCCCCGCCGGTTTTCGAGGAACCGCGACAATTCCAAGAGGACTATTCGCGCGCGCCCAGTCCGCGCAAACCGGACAAGGATGCGCCTGCGCCAACCACTTCCATTTTGGTGCTGGGCGACGGCATGGCCGATTGGCTGGCCTACGGCCTGGAAGACGCATTCTCCGATACACCTGAGGTTGGCATTATCCGCCGGAGCAAGAACCACTCCGGCTTGTTGAAATACGATCCCAAGAGTGATCTCGATTGGGCCCACGCCGCGCGCGATATTCTCGCGAAGGAAAAGGCCAACTATGTGGTCATGATGCTCGGCATCAGCGATCGCCAGACCATCCGCGAGAGCGACCTCAACAAAGAGGCGGACAAGAAAGAGGCTGAAAAGAAAGACGCCGAGCAAAAGAAGGGCAAAGAGGCCGATAAGAGCGACGCCGACAAGAAGAAGGCCGCGGACAAGAGCAGCACCGATAAGCCGAGCACCGACAAGAGCACGCAGAACAAGGACGGTGCGCCGGCCCAGGATGCCGAGGATCCAGGTCAGCCGTCGATCATGGCGCCGGAGCGGACGGCAAAAAAATTAGCGGTTCGGTCGAGTTCCGCACCGATCAGTGGGCGGAGGTCTACTCGCGGCGCATCGATGACACGACGGCTGCCCTCAAGAGCAAGGGCGTGCCGGTGTTCTGGGTCGGTCTGCCATCGCTTCGCGGCACCGGCCCCAAGAGCAATGCCGACATGGTCTATCTCAACGATCTCTATCGCGGCCGCGCCGAGCGCGCCGGTGCGATCTATGTCGACGTGTGGGACGGCTTCGTCGACGAGGGCGGTAAATACACCCAGACCGGCCCCGACTTTGAAGGTCAGATCCGCAAGCTGCGCACCGCCGACGGCGTCTATTTCACCAAATACGGCGCGCGCAAGCTGGCGCATTATGTCGAACGCGAATTGCGCCGCTACATGAACAATCGCACGCTGCCGGTGGCGCTGCCGACCGGACCGGTCGTGCCGGCGCCGTCCGATGGAAAACCCGCGGCGCGGCCGGTGGCTGGGCCCGTGGTGCCGCTGACGGTAACGCCTGGAAATTCCGACGAATTGCTCGGCGGCTCCGGCACGAGCGAGCGCGGCGACGCCATCGCCACCCGCGTCCTGGTCAAGGGCGAGCCGGTGCCCGCGCCGCCCGGCCGCGCCGACGATTTCGGCTGGCCGCGCGCCAGCGATGCCAACGCGCCGCCGGTGGCGGCCTTGTCGGCGGCGGCCACGGCCGCTTCGGCGTCCGCCACGCCCGACGCTAAGCCGCCCGAGGCGAAGAGCGGCGCTGCCGGAAAAACCACGCAGAATACCGTGGAAAAGCCCAAGCCACCGCAGCGCCAGGCGCCGCAAGAGCGGCCGGCGCAGCGCTACTCCAATCCGCTCGGCTGGCTGCGCTAGCACGGTCGCCTAGCGCAATTGGCTAGCGCGGCAGCGTCGTCGTTCCCATCAGGAATTTATCGACCGCGTGGGCGCATTGGCGGCCCTCGCGGATCGCCCATACCACCAGCGATTGGCCGCGCCGCATGTCGCCGGCGGCGAACACCTTGGGGACCGAGGTCTGGTAGGCGTTGGGGTCGGCGTGGACATTGCCGCGCGCGTCGAGCGCGAGCCCGAGCGCCTTGACCATGCCCTCGTGCAGCGGGTGCACGAAGCCCATGGCGAGCAGCACCAGATCGGCTTCGATCTCGAATTCGGTGCCGGCAATGGGTTTGAATTTCGCGTCGAGCCGCGCGCAATGCAGGGTTTTTACCTGGCCGTTCGCGCCGGAGAATTTCTGCGTCCCCACCGCGAAGTCGCGCTCGACGCCTTCCTGGTGGCTTGACGAGGTGCGCATCTTGAGCGGCCAGTCCGGCCAGGTGAGCATCTTGTTCTCGTGCTCGGGCGGGGCCGGCATGATCTCGAAATTGGTGACCGACGCCGCGCCCTGACGGATCGAGGTGCCGATGCAGTCGGAGCCGGTGTCGCCGCCGCCGATCACGACGATGTGTCGGCCCTTGGCGAGAATTGGTTGGACCGGTCCGAGCGGCTCCCCGCTCACGCGCCGGTTCTGCTGCGGCAGGAAATCCATGGCGAAATGGATGCCCTTTAGCTCGCGCCCCGGGATCGGCAGGTCGCGCGCTTTTTCGGCGCCGCCGGAAAGCACGACCGCGTCGTGCTCTTTGAGCAGTTTCTCGGCCGCGACATTGACGCCGACGTCGGCGCCATAATGGAATTGCACGCCTTCGGCCAGCATCTGCTCGATGCGCCGCTCGACGTGAATCTTTTCCATCTTGAAATCGGGAATCCCGTAGCGCAGCAGGCCGCCGGCCTTGGCCCAGCGCTCGTAGAGATGCACCTCATGGCCGGCGCGGGCGAGTTGTTGCGCGCAGGCCATGCCGGCCGGGCCGGAGCCGACCACGGCCACTTTCTTGCCGGTCTTCTGCGCAGGAAGCTCCGGCTTGAGGCCCTGCGCGATGGCGCGGTCGGCGATCTCGCATTCGATGGTCTTGATGGTGACCGGATTGTCGTCGATGTTGAGCGTGCAGGACGCCTCGCACGGCGCCGGGCAGACGCGGCCGGTGAATTCCGGGAAGTTGTTGGTCGAGTGCAGGTTGCGCGCGGCCTCGTCCCAGTGGCCGCGGTAGACCAGATCGTTCCAGTCCGGAATCTGGTTGTTGACCGGGCAGCCGGTGGGCGCGCCGGTAAGCCGGCTGGTGCCGTGGCAATAGGGCACGCCGCAGTCCATACAGCGCGCGGCCTGCTCGCGCACTTCCTTCTCCGGCAGCGGCAGAACGAATTCACGCCAGTTTCGCACACGCTCCTCGACGGGTGCGTATTTGCGATCGTGCCGCTCGATTTCGAGAAAGCCGGTAACCTTGCCCATGCTACTCCGCCGCCTGCATGGTGGCGGCCTTTTCCTTTGCCATCTCAGCGAGCGCGCGGCGGTATTCGACCGGCATCACTTTCTTGAACAGCGGACGATAGCGCTCCCAATCGGCCAGGATCTCGGCGGCGCGCTTGGAATTGGTGTAGCGCGCATGCCTGGAGATCAACGTCCGAAGCCGCTCGGCGTCCTTGGCGGTCAAGTCCGCCATCACGTCAACGCGGCCGTGCGACTCCAAATCGTTCTGGAGGTTGAATTCCTTTTCCGCCACCTCTTCTTCTTCCGGCACCGGCTCGAGCTCGACCATCGCCATGTTGCAGCGGGATTTGAAGGTGCCGTCCTCATCGATCACATAGGCGATGCCGCCCGACATGCCGGCGGCGAAATTGCGGCCGGTTTGTCCCAGCACCACGACGATACCGCCGGTCATGTATTCGCAGCCATGGTCGCCGGTGCCTTCCACCACGATGGTGGCGCCGGAATTGCGCACCGCGAAGCGCTCGCCTGCGACGCCGCGGAAATAGCATTCGCCGGCGATGGCGCCGTACAACACCGTGTTGCCGACGATGATGGATTCTTCCGGCACGATGCCTGAGTCCGCCGGCGGCCGGATGATGATGCGCCCGCCGGACAGGCCCTTGCCGACATAGTCGTTGGCCTCGCCCTCCAGTTCGAAGGTGATGCCGCGCGCGAGCCAGGCGCCGAAGCTCTGCCCGGCGGTGCCGTTCAAGCGGACGTGGATGGTGCCGTCGGGCAATCCATCATGGCCGTAACGCTTGGCCACTTCGCCCGACAACATCGCGCCGGTTGCGCGGTTGACGCTGCGAATCTCGGTTTGCAGCCGCACCGGCGCACCACGGTCGAGCGCTGCCTGCGAATTCGGTGATCAGCTTGCGGTCAAGGATGCTCTCGAGGTGGTGATCCTGCTTCTCGCAATTGTAAATGGCGGTGCCGTCCACAGCCGCAGGCTTCATGAACAGTTTGGAGAAATCGAGGCCCTTAGCCTTCCAGTGTTCCACCAGCTTGCGCTGGTCGAGCATATCCATCTGGCCGACCATTTCGCTGAAGCTGCGGTAGCCGAGTGCGGCCATCAGCTCGCGCACTTCTTCGGCGACGAAGAAGAAGTAATTGATCACGTGCTCGGGCTGGCCCTTGAAGCGCTTGCGCAGCACCGGGTCCTGGGTGGCGACCCCGACCGGACAGGTGTTGAGGTGGCACTTGCGCATCATGATGCAGCCGGCCGCGATCAAAGGCGCTGTCGCGAAGCCGAATTCGTCGGCGCCAAGCATGGCGCCCACCACTACGTCGCGGCCGGTGCGGATGCCGCCGTCGACCTGCACCGCGATGCGCCCGCGCAGCCGGTTGAGAACCAGCGTCTGGTGGGTCTCGGCCAGGCCGATTTCCCAGGGGCTGCCGGCATGCTTGAGCGAGGTGAGGGGGCTGGCGCCGGTGCCGCCTTCGTAGCCGGCAATGGTGACATGGTCGGCGCGCGCCTTGGAAACGCCGGCGGCGACCGTGCCGACACCGACCTCGGAAACGAGTTTGACCGACACATCGCCGGACGGATTGACGTTCTTGAGGTCGAAGATGAGCTGCGCCAGATCCTCGATCGAATAGATGTCGTGGTGCGGCGGCGGCGAAATCAGGCCGACGCCGGGCGTCGAATAGCGGACCTTGGCGATGGTCTTGTCGACCTTGTGGCCTGGCAACTGGCCGCCTTCGCCGGGCTTGGCGCCCTGCGCCATCTTGATCTGCATCATGTCCGAGTTGACGAGATACTCGGTGGTGACGCCGAAGCGGCCCGACGCCACCTGCTTGATGGCCGAGCGCATGCTGTCGCCGTTCGGCAGCGGCTTGAAGCGATCGCTTTCTTCGCCACCCTCGCCGGTGTTCGATTTGCCGCCGATGCGGTTCATCGCGATGGCGAGCGTGGTGTGCGCCTCGCGCGAGATCGAACCGTAGGACATGGCGCCGGTGGAGAATCGCCGCACGATCGACTTGGCGGGCTCGACCTCCTCGATCGGCACCGGCTTGCGGCCGGTATCGTGCGCGGATTTGAGGTTGAACAGGCCGCGAATGGTGAGCAGCTTCTCGTTCTGCTCGTTCACGATCTTGGCGAAGGCGCGGTAATGATCCTGCGAGTTGCCGCGTACCGCGTGCTGCAGGCGCGAAACCGTCTCGGCGGTCCAGACATGGTCCTCGCCGCGCACCCGCACGGCGTAGTCGCCGCCGACATCGAGCATCGAACGATAGATCGGCGAATCGCTGAAGGCGTCGCGGTGGCGGCGCACGCTCTCTTCCGCGATCTCGGTCAGGCCGACGCCCTCGATGCGGGTGTGGGTGCCGGTAAAGAACGTGTCGACGAACTCCTGGCGCAGGCCGACCGCGTCGAAAATCTGCGCGCCGCAATAGGACTGATAGGTCGAGATGCCCATCTTCGACATCACCTTGAGCAGGCCTTTGTCGATCGACTTGATGTAGCGCTTGACGACTTCCTTCTCGTCGAGCTTGCCGGGCAGATCGTCCTTCATGGCGATCAGCGTCTCGAAGGCGAGGTAGGGATTGATCGCTTCCGCGCCGTAGCCGGCCAGACAAGCATAGTGGTGCACTTCGCGCGGCTCGCCGGTCTCCAGCACCATGCCGACCGACGTGCGCAAGCCGGCGCGGATCAGATGATGATGCACGGCGGCGCAGGCCAGCAGCGCCGGGATCGGAATGCGATCGGCGCTGGTCTTGCGGTCGGACAGGATGATGATGTTGCAGCTCTTGCGCACCTCTTCCTCGGCGCGCACGCACAGTTCTTCGACCGCAAAACCCATTCCGGCGGCGCCGTGCTCGGCCGGGAAGGTGATGTCGAAGGTCTTCGAATGGAAGTGATCGCCGCTCATGGTGGAAATGGCGCGGATCTTTTCCAAGTCGTCATTGGTGAGGATCGGCTGGCGCACTTCCAGGCGTTTGGTGTGCGACATGCCTTCGAGGTCGAACAAATTCGGCCGCGGCCCGATGATCGAGACCAGGCTCATCACCAGCTCTTCACGGATCGGGTCGATCGGCGGGTTGGTGACCTGCGCGAAGTTCTGCTTGAAATAGGTGAACAGCGGCTTCGGCTTGTCCGACAGCGCCGAAATCGGCGTGTCGTTGCCCATGGAGCCGATCGCTTCCTCGCCGGTGCTGCCCATCGGCGTCATCAGCAGTTTGATATCTTCCTGGGTGTAGCCGAAGGCCTGCTGGCGATCGAGCAGCGCCAGATTCGATATCGGCGCGTGATTGGCGGTGTCGGGCAGTTCCTCCAGCACGATCTGGGTGCGCTCGAGCCACTCGTTGTAGGGATGGCTTTTCGCCAGCGTCGACTTCAACTCCTCGTCCGGAATGAGCCGTCCCTCGTCGAGATCGACCAGCAGCATCTTGCCCGGCTGCAGCCGCCACTTCTTGACGATGTCCTTTTCCGGAATCGGCAGCACGCCCATCTCGGACGCCATGATGATGCGGTCGTCGCGGGTGAGCAGATAGCGCGCCGGACGCAAGCCGTTGCGATCGAGCGTGGCGCCGATCTGGCGGCCATTGGTGAAGGCGATCGCCGCCGGGCCGTCCCACGGCTCCATCAGCGCGGCGTTGTATTCGTAGAACGCGCGCCGCTCTTCGTTCATGAGCGGGTTGCCCGCCCAGGCTTCCGGAATCATCATCATCATGGCGTGCGCGAGCGAGTAGCCGCCCTGCACCAGGAATTCGAGCGCATTGTCGAAGCAGGCGGTGTCGGACTGGCCTTCATAGGAGATCGGCCAAAGCTTGCTGATGTCGGCGCCGAACAACGGCGACGACACGGTGGCTTGCCGCGCCGCCATCCAGTTGTTGTTGCCGCGCAGCGTGTTGATCTCGCCGTTGTGCGCGATAAAGCGGTAGGGATGCGCCAGCGACCAGGTCGGGAACGTGTTGGTCGAGAAGCGCTGATGCACCAGCGCGATCGCGCTCTCGAAATCCGGATCGTGCAGATCGGGATAATAGGAGCCGAGCTGGTCGGCCAGGAACATGCCCTTGTAGATCACCGTGCGGCAGGAGATCGACACCGGGTAATAGCCGGAAGTGCGCCGCTCGCGCCGCCGGTAGATCGCATTGGAGATCGACTTGCGCAGGATGTAGAGCCGGCGCTCGAACTCGTCCTCGGAATATTTCTTGGCGCCCCGGCCGATGAACACCTGCATGTGCTTGGGCTCGGTCGGGATGACCGATTTACCCAGCGTCGAATTGTCGGTCGGCACGTCGCGCCAGCCCAGCAATACGAGCCCTTCGCGCGCGATCATCTCGGCATAGATGTCGCGGATGATCTGGCGCCAGTTCGCATCGGTCGGCATGAACAGATAGCCGACCGCGTATTCGCCCGGGCTCGGCAGCTTGAAGCCGAGCCTTGTGGCTTCCTTGGCGAAGAACTTGTGCGGGATCTGCACCAGAATGCCGGCGCCGTCGCCCATGCGCGGGTCGGCACCGGTGGCGCCGCGATGCTCCAGATTGCAGAGGATGCGCAAGCCGTCCTCGACGATCAAATGCGATTTGCGGCCCTTGATGTCGGCGATGAATCCGACGCCGCAGGAATCCTTGTCGAGCGCCGGGTCGTACAGGCCTTGCGCCAGCGGCGTGCCGGGATCGGCGGTGGAACCGGGGAATGGCGCATCGTCGCGCAAGCTAAGGGCGGCCTCGCGTTCGACAAATCCGGCGCTGCGCTTTCGCTCGCTCATCTCGTCCTGCCCCGCCGGCCGCCATGGCCTCCGGCGTACTCACCTCGTCCTCAGTGCCTCGGGGCGCTATGCCGTCGAGCGCCACCCCGCCTAACAATTCATCGGGGAGGAACAATTAGGACAGCAATACTGTCCTAATGGACCATGCCAAATTTTGCACCGCGACACAAGGCTGATCCATGCCGGAATGGCCAGGACCTTTCCTTTTGTTGCGGCCGCCCTTCTTCAGCAAGCAAGAAGAGGACCACGTGCCGGGATTTCACGCAATGCCGTTGCGTGTGCCGGTGCGCAAACTGTCGCCCAAGTTAACCGTTTAATCGTGAATTCGGGAAAAAGCGGCGCCCCGGCTGGCTTTGGCTAATGTGCGCAGAAATACCCATGGAGAAATTGTCATGACCGACAGCGCCACAATCGCACGGCCCATTCTGGATAATGCCGCGGGCGAAGTGGCCATGTCGCGGCTGGCAGACCGGCTGACCGCGATGGCACCGCCGCCGGCCTCGGCAGCCCTCACGCCGCCTCCGGCTTTCCGGCCTTCGCCGGCCGTGGCGGCAGCGCTCGCGACCAGCGCGGCGATCGCAGCGCGCGCGGACCAGCGCGCCCGGCGCTCGAAATCGGTCATCGGAATGATGGTCGACAGCTTCGTCTCCGCCTGCTCGTTCATCCCCTATGCGCTGGTGGCGCTGGGGCTGCGCCTGCTGATGGCGCGAGTGTTCTTTTTCGACGGCCAGACCCGGATCAGCGGGCCGCGCCTGCCGCTGAGCGTGCAAGCCTTGAATGAGCAAGGCTTCGATCTTTCGGTGGTGCTGCCGCTGCAGGTGAAGGAACAGACCTTCGCGGCCTTCATGCATTACACCGCTCTGCCGGTGCCGCCGGTGCTTGCCGCTTATCTGGTGAGCTACGCGGAATTCATCCTGCCGATCTGCCTGGTGATCGGCTTGGGCACGCGCTTTGCCGCGCTCGGTCTGCTGATCATGACGGCGCTCATCCAGATATTCGTCCTGCCGGAAGCGTTGTGGTCGGTGCACGTCTACTGGGCCGCGATCCTGCTGGTGCTGCTATCACGCGGGCCGGGACAGATTTCGGTCGATCACGTCATCCGCCTCATTACGCGCCGTTAGCGCGCAGGAAACGGGGGGCCGCATCTTGAAAAAGGCGCTGACGATCATTCTGGCTTGGGGCTCGCTGATCTTCATGCTGTCATTCGTTGCCGCCGGCTCGTGGAAGCGCGAACCGGTGACCGAGGCCGACGCACTGCCGGCCTATGAGATCCTCACCACCGTGCGCCAGATGGGGCTCAATCCAATCCACGAGCCGGTGCGGCGCGGGCCCTATTACGTGCTGCATGCCTACGATCCGCGCGGCATCGAGGTGCGCGTGGTCGCCGACGCTCAGTTTGGCGACATTCTGTCGGTCCTGCCGGCGCAAGCGGTCAACTCCGCCTATGCGCCGGCCTACCAGCGCGGGCCGCGCATCATCCAGGTGCCGCAGCCGCGCGATGACCGCGCCAGCGTCAACGATCGCGACCAGCCCGCGGCCTCCAGCGACGATGACGAGGAGCCGGTCGCGGCACCGCCGCTCCGCCGCAGTGCGCCACTGCCGCAGCGCCGCAGCGCCGCACCCGAACCGCGCCGCAACAAGAAGATCAGCGATGCGCCACTGCCGTCGGAGCCGCGCCGCGCGGTGCTGAGCGCGCCGCCGCCGCCGGCCGAAGGCCCGACCCCGATCCGGCAGATTCCGTTGGGCAATCCCGGCGCCGATGAAGCCGAGAAATTCAGCCCGCCCGGCAATTCCACCGCCCAGCTGCCAACGCCGGCGCCGCCGGTCGGCTACGCGCCGCCGGCCGCGCTCCCCCGCGAAGACTGATTGAAAACGAAAGCGCCCCGGAAATCCGGGGCGCTGCCGTTTGCAGATTGATGCCGGGCGTTAGGCCGCGGCCTTCGTCTCTACGACCTGCGGTTTTGCCTGACCGTTGCCGATCGGAATCTGGCGCGGCTTTTTCGCCTCGGGGATTTCCCGTACCAGATCGACGTGCAGCAAGCCGTTCTCGACGGCGGCAGCCTTGACCTGGACGTAGTCGGCAAGCTGGAAGACGCGCTCGAAGGCGCGCGCCGCGATGCCCTGATAGAGCACCTCGCCATTCGGTTCTTCCTTCGCCTGCTTGGCGCCCTTGATGGTCAAGGTGTTCTCTTTCGATTCGATCGAAAGCTCGTCCTCGCCGAAACCGGCGACCGCGACGGTGATGCGGTACTCGGTCTCAGCCGTGCGCTCGATGTTATAGGGCGGGTAGCCCGGGGCGGCCTCAAAGCCGTCCAGCATCGAAAACAGCCGGTCGAAGCCGACGGTGGAACGATAGAGGGGGGCAAGATCAAACGTACGCATAAGCATATCCTCCTTGACGTTGAGCGACATGCGGGCGGTCCGCCAAATGGCCGAACCGGAACCCGTGCGCAGCCGGGATTGGCCTGCGCAAGCCAGATATGGGAATGTCGGTTTTGGCCCGCAAGAGGGGGCGACACCGCGATAAAGCTTTGAAATACAGCGATTTTTTCTCGTGGCATCGCGCGCGATTGCGAGCGCCCGCGCGCCAAATTCTTGGGCATTATCATTTCCGAAAACCGGTTCCCACTTTTCCGGATCATGCACTATAAGGCCCCCGGGCCACCGCTTACCGGCTCATTTCGGGCCTCATAAATCTCGTTTCCATCCCCGCCAATCCGGTGCCCGAGAATGTGGTGTCCGGCAGCATCAAGACCCCGGACGGGGTCGCGCTGCGTTTTGCGCGCTGGGAGCCGCCGCCGGGGCGCAAGGGCACGGTGGTGCTGCTGCAGGGCCGTGCCGAATTCATCGAGAAATATTTCGAGACGGTGCGCGACTTGCGCGCACGGGGATTTGCAGTCGCCACCTTCGATTGGCGCGGCCAGGGCTTGTCGGATCGTGCGCTGAGCGATCGTAGCAAGGGTTATGTGCGGAATTTCTCCGAATACGCCACCGATCTGGGCGCCATCATGGAGCAGGTGGTGCTGCCGGATTGTCCGCCGCCGATTTTTGCGCTCGGCCATTCCATGGGCGGCGCGGTTGCCATCAGCGTCTGTTACGACGGCAGCCGCTGGTTCGATCGCGTCGTGCTCTCGGCGCCGATGATCGCATTGCGCGAGGGCGCGCTCACACGCATGGCCGGGCCGCTCGCGCGCTTCATGCGTCTGATCGGGCGCGGCTCGGGCTATGTGCCGACCCGCGACAGCGAGGCTGCCAGCTCGCGTGAATTCATCGGCAACGTTTGTACGTCCGATCCGGTGCGTTATGTGCGCAATGCCGCGGTGCTGGAGGCGGAGCCTGCGCTCGGTCTCGGCTCGCCGACCATCGCCTGGGTCGATTCCGCGTCACGCCTGATGAAGGAATTCGCCGAGCCGGTCTATGCCTCCCGCATCCGCCAGCCGATTTTGATGGTGGCGGCAGGTCACGACGACATCGTCTCGACGCCGGCAATCGAGACCTTCGGGATGAATTTGCTTGCCGGGCGGCATCTCATTCTCGCCGGCAGTCGGCACGAGATCCTGCAGGAACAGGATCAATACCGGAACCAGTTCTGGGCGGCATTCGACGCCTTCGTTCCGGGCACGCCAAGGTATTAGAGCGCGAGCGGTTCAATCCATTGAAATCCGCACCCCCGTTGCACCGTTCAAGAGTCGCTTGAGGTGGAAGCTGGCAAGCTGATCTTCGGTCCGCTGGCCGACATGCGCAGCGAACGCCGCCATGGCGCCGGCGTCGCCCGCTTCCAGTTTGCCGAACGCCTCCAGATAACTCTTTGTCCAGGCATCTTTGTGCTGTTTCGCCGACAACGGTTCGAAGGCGCGCAGCGCCTCCGATCTGCCTCGCAGCATCAGGTCGCCCACCGGACGGCCCTTGAAGTCCTTTACCTTGCCCGCGAGGATCGCGCTGACGCAAATGCGGGTGCCGAGTTGTTTGTTGGCGGCTTCCAGCCGCGCCGCGATGTTGATGGTATCGCCATAGGCCGTGTAATCGAAGAAGCGGCCGCCGCCGAAATTGCCCACGATCGCCGGCCCGGCATGCACGCCGATGCGCGTCACTCCCAGCGCAATCTTCTTTTTGAGCCAGCGTTCGCGGAATTCCTGTGCATAGTCGTCCAATGCCAAGGCGCAGGCGACCGCGCGATCGGCATGGTCGGGCTGGTCGCCGGGGGCGCCGAACAGCACGTGCAGGGCATCGCCGACGATCTTGGCCACGGTGCCGTCATGCGCGAACACAATATCGGTCATGCCGGTGAGGTAGTCGTTGAGCAGCGGCCCAAGCACGTCGGGTTCGAGCGTTTCGACCAGCGCCGTGAAACTCTCAACATCGGTGAAAAGCGTCGCGATCTCGCGGCGGTGCCCGCCAAGATCGATCGCGTCGGTATTTCCGGCAAGCTGTTCCGCCAAGTTGGGTGAGAAGTAGCGCGAGAGCAATGCATGGGCCCGCTCGGCTTCCGCCTGCCGCCGCCGTGCCTCGCGTAACACTCCGACATGGCGAATGGTCTTGGTGAGTGTCGCCTCAAAATCAAGGAAATCGATCGGCTTGGTCAGAAAGTCGAATGCGCCGCGGTTCATCGCGGTACGAATATTCGTCATGTCGCCGTAGGCCGAGACGATAATGGTCGATAGTTTTTCCTCGCCCTCCTGAAGCTTCTGCAGAAGGGTCAGCCCGTCCATCCGCGGCATGTTGATGTCGGTGACAACCATGTCGACATCCTGGTTTGCCTCCAGCACGGTCAGGGCGTCGACACCGTCGCGGGCGAACAAGAAACTGATGGCCCCGTCGCGAATCTGGTGACGAAATTTCTGCTGGATGAGATCTTCCAGGTCGGGCTCGTCGTCGACTACCAGGATACGTGCGGTCATGCGGCGCTTCCGACCCGCATATCGATTTCGCTGCGCAGGGTGCCGAAGTCGATCGGCTTGGTCAAAAGCGCCTCGGCGCCCTTCTCCAGCGCCTGGCGCTTGGTTTCGGCGTCGCCATAGGCCGTGATCATGATGATCGGAACATCCGGCCGCAGCGCCTTTGCCTTGGGCAGAAGCTCAAGCCCGCTCATCCCCGGCATGTTGATGTCGGACAGGATCAGAATGAGCGACTGGCCGGCCGCATCGGCGATGCGGGCAAGCGCGGCGGCGGCCGATGGCGCAAAGTCCATGGTGAAGCGGCCGGCGCGCAGATCGCGCCGAAACTGCTGGCGGAACAACAGCTCGACGTCCGGCTCATCGTCGACCACGAGGATGAGAAGATTCATGCACGCTCTCCTGATTTGGCGATCGTCGCGCCCGCGCGCGGCAGCACGATCCGAAATTCGGTGAACTCGCCCGGTTGCGTATCGACCTCGATCGATCCGGCATGTTGCTTGACGATGATATCGTAACTCAGCGACAGGCCAAGCCCAGTTCCCTCGCCAGCCGGCTTGGTGGTGAAGAACGGATTAAACATCTTTTCCTTCACCTCGGGTGGAATGCCGGTGCCGTTGTCGCGGATGCGGATTTCGACGCGGTCGCCGAGGTCCCTGGTCGCCGCGGCGAGCGTCGGCTCGTAGCCGCCGCCGTTCGCCTCCGCCTTGCGCTTGGTGGCGGCGTAAAAACCATTCGAGATCAAATTGAGCAGCACACGCGTGATTTCCTGCGGGAACAGATCGACCTCGCCGGCGGCCGGATCGAAGGAGCGCTCCAGCGTGATATTGAAGCCCTGCTTCTCGGCGCGGGCGCCATGATAGGCGAGATTGAGGCTTTCTTCGACGACGGCGTTGATGTCGACCGGCCGGTGCTCGCCGGAGCCGGCGCGCGAATGCAGCAGCATGTTTTTGACGATCGAGTCGGCGCGCTTGCCGTGCTGCACGACCTTGTCGAGATTGCCCTGCAGCATGTCGGCGATCTCGGTGACCTCGGCGCGCAGCTTTTTGTCCAGCGGCGCGCCATTGAGCGCCTCGCGCAGCTCGTCGATCAGTTCGACGGAGACGGCCGAGAAATTATTGACGAAATTGAGCGGGTTCTTGATCTCGTGCGCGATGCCGGCGGTCAACTGTCCGAGCGAGGCGAGCTTCTCGGTCTGCACCAGGCGGTCCTGCGCGGTCTGCAGATCTGCCAGCGACTTGGTCAATTCGCGCGTGCGCGTCTCCACGCTGTCGAACAGCCGCACGTTCTCAATCGCGATCGCGGCCTGGTCGGCGAAGGTCGACACGAGTTCAATCTGCTTCTCGGTGAAGGGACGCACTTCGGAGCGCGTCAAGGTCAGAACGCCGACCGGCACACCCTCGCGCAGCATCGGAACCCCGAGCATGGTGCGGAAGCCGCCGAGCTTCTGCGCCTCCTTCCAGGTGTAATCGGGGTCCGCCTCGACGTCGGGGATGTGGATGACCTTGCCCTCCAGCAAAGCGCGTCCGGTGCCGGTGTCGCGTCCCGGCTCAACCGGGCGATCTTTGACGTACTCCATGAATGAAGGAGGAAAGCCGTAGGAGACCGACCGGTAATAAGTGTCGCCCTTGCGTTGGGTGATAGTGCCCTGGTCGGCTTCGCACAGCCGGGCCGCGGAATGCAAAAGCGTGTCAAGCACCGTTCCCAGATCGAAAGTCGAGCGGCTGATGACCTTGAGCACGTCGGAGGTGGCGGTCTGCTGCAGCAATGACTCGCGCAGCTCATTGAGCAGCCGGACGTTCTCGATGGCGATGACCGCTTGCGCCGCGAAGTTTGCGACCAACTCGATCTGTTTGTCAGTGAACGGCCGAACCTCCTGTCGATAAATATTGATGGTGCCGACCAACTCGTTCTCCTTCAGCATCGGCACGACCAGGATGGTCTTGATGCCGGCGGTTTCGACCCCACTCACCGCCAGCGGATCGCCGCTAAGATAGGCCCGATCGCTCGCCAGGTCCTCGATTTGGACAGGCTGAAGCGTCAAGGCCGCCCGTGACAGCGGCATATCCGGGCCGGGATGGAATTTGGTCTTTTCGCGGCAATGATCGACGTAGGCCTGCGGCAAGCCGCCGTGAATTGCGCCGAAGCTGAAGGTCTCGCCTTCGCGCAGCCACATCGCGCTATAGCTTGCGTCGCAGAGTTCCGTCGCCTTCGCCAACATGGTGTCGAATACCGGCTGCAACTCGCCGGACGAACTGGAAATGACCTTGAGCACGTCGGCGGTGGCGGTCTGCTGTTCCAGCGACTCGCTCAATTCCCGGGTACGCTTCTGTACGTCTTCGAACAGCCGCACATTTTCGATCGCGATCACTGCCTGGTCGGCGAAGCTGGCGACCAGCTCGATTTGTTTATCCGTAAAAGGTTGCATGGCATGACGTGCCAGCAAAATCACGCCGATTGGTTTTCCTTCGCGCAGGAGCGGTACGCCGAGAACCGTACGATAGTCGGCCCGTTTCTGAATTTCAGCCATCGTATATTCCGCATCCGCAAGAACGTCAGGCACATGAATTGTTTTGCCATGCAAAATTGTCCGTCCGATTACGCTCCCCCGCCCTGGCTCGTGCGCGACGCTCTTGAGAAAGTCGTTCAGTTCTGGAGGGAAACCATAGGTCGTAGCGTAATAATAGGCTGTGCCCTTCTGGCGCGTAATGGCAGACATATCGGCCTCACAAAGTCGCGCAGCCGACTCGGTCAGCGTATCGAGCACCGTCTGAAGACTGAAGGTCGAGCGGCTGATGACCTTGAGCACGTCGGCGGTGGCGGTCTGTTGTTGCAACGATTCGCGCAGTTCGCTGAGCAACCGCACGTTCTCGATGGCGATGACGGCCTGGGCGGCGAAGTTCTTCACCAGCTCGATCTGTTTGTCGGAGAATGCACCAGCTTCCTGCCGGTAGATTGTGATCGCGCCGATGAGATTTCCATCCTTAAGCATAGGAACCGCAAGCAAAGCGCGAAACCCACCAAGCTCAACGGCACTCACAAACAACGGAGCGCGGTTGATATAGCCTTCGTCCTGCATCGCATCCGGAATGTGAACCGCTTGCAAAGTGCGGGCGACACGGCCCAACATGCTGTGCGGCGCAGAACGGATCATGGGCGCCTTATTCCTCGCCTCTGCAAAAGCCAAAGGCGCGTTGTGCATCGCTGTCGTCCGAAACGCGTCACCTTCGCAAAGATACAGGCTGCCGAATTTCGCTGTGCACAGTCGCGTCGCGTTTTCCAACAAGGCTTGAAAGACGGGCTGCAGTTCGCCGCTTGAACCCGAAATAACTTTGAGCACCTCCGAGGTCGCCGTTTGCTGCTCTAGCGACTCGGAGAGATCGTCGGTGCGCTGGCGTAACTCGTTCAGCAGGCGCGCGTTCTCGATGGCGATGACGGCCTGGGCAGCGAAGTTCTCCAGCAGTTCGATCTGCTTGTCGGTAAACGGGCGCACTTCCTGACGGTATATGGCGATCGCGCCGGCCAACTCGCCGTCCTTAAGCATCGGAATCAAGATGTGAGTGCGGGCGCCTGCGGCCTCAACGAGAGTCACGAAGCGAGGGTCGCGTTCTAAATAGCCCGGCTCGGCCATCAGATCGGAGATATCGACAACGCGTTTGCTCTCGGCCAACCGGGCAAGCGGATTGCGCGGATTATCGCCGAGATGAAGAATCGGATTTTTAGCCCATCGCTCGGTGTAGGCGGCCGGGGCATTTCGATTGGCGGCAAGGCGAAATGTTTTATCCGCATAGAGAAACAAGTTGGTGAACTTGGCCTGGCAGATGCGCGCCGCGTTTTCCAGGATGGCTCTGAAGACGGGTTCAAGCTCGCCCGGCGAGCTGCTGATCACGCGGAGCACATCGGAGGTCGCCGTCTGCTGCTCCAGCGACTCGGAGAGGTCGTCGGTGCGTTGCCGCAGCTCGTTGAGCAGCCGCGCATTCTCGATGGCGATGACGGCTTGGGCAGAAAAATTCGCAAGCAGCTCAATCTGCTTATCCGTAAAGGGCCGAACTTCGCGGCGATAGATGGTGATATTACCCACTGCTACATTGTCCTTGACCATCGGTACGCAGAGCACGGCACGAATGCCGCCGGCTTCAACGGCCGCAACTGTCAATGGGTTGCTCTTAAGGTAGGCTGGATCCTCGCGAAGATCGCCCACTAGGATAGGTTGCCGAGCCTTCATAGCGCGGAGACCTGGGCTATCTTCGCCACTAGGCCGGAATATTGTTCCCGCTCGCCATTGCTCCAAATACGCGCGGCAACGCCCCATGCAAGGCAGCAACGCGCAATCCATCTCCCTCGGAGAGCCACATGGCACCGTAAGCGGCGTCGCACAGCCTCGTCGCATTTGCGAGTAAGGCTTCAAATACGGGCGCTAAATCACCCGGAGAACTTGAGATCACTTTAAGAACGTTAGTCGTGGCGGTCTGCTGTTGGAGTGATTCCCGCAGCTCGTTGACTAAGCGTGTGTTCTCGATGGCGATGACGGCCTGATTGGCAAAATTCTTCACAAGCGCAATTTGCTTGTCGCTGAATGGTCGAACCTCCTGACGAAAAATGTTGATGGAACCGACAAGATTACCGTCCTTCAGCATCGGCACAGCGAGTGTCGTTCGAAATCCGCCGAGTTCGACGGCGGTGACGACAAATGGATGGCGGTCGACATAGGACCGCAGCGCTTTGAGATCGTTGATGTGGACGACCTGTTTCGTCCTGGCGACACGCCCGAGCGGTGCGTCCGGTGGCGGTCGCAGATGCTGATCGCGCTTGCGCGCTTCGACATACGCCGGCGGCGCGTCGCGCGTAGCGGCGACCGCGCGGAAGGCGTCGCCCTCACGCAGGTACAATATGGCAAACTTGGCTTCGCAAATGCTCGCCACGTTTGCCAGCATCGCCTCGAATACCGGCTCCAGCTCACCAGGCGAACTGGAGATGATTTGCAAGACTTCGGAGGTCGCCCTTTGCTGCTCCAGCGCCTCGGCGAGTTCACGGGTGAGCAGCGCAACCTTTTTGTTCGGGTCAGCAGCAGGAGAACCGCGACGACGAGCGGATTTCGGCGCCGCGCGGCGCTTGGTCTTGGTTGTCGTGCTTGGCCGCCTTTTCATGGGGCTCGGCTATTGCACACGGCCGGCCCATGGTAACGCCACCGCCGCAAATCCCGGAAACCTTGGAAGATTCCGCCGCCTCATGCCGGCCCCCCAGACTTAGGACGTAGTATCGTAGCGGTTCAACCGGGCCGACTGAAGGGCCCAAGCACCCTTTCCGGGCAGGCCAATTGCGAGTCGCTGCCCAAAAGCGCCAAGAGAGGCGCACTAGCCCTTGAGCATCTCGAGCGCGGCTTTGTGCACGCGGGCATCGCCCGCCACCACGATGCGGCCGCCGCCTTGCGCCGGGCCGTTCTCCCAGGTGGTGACGATGCCGCCGGCGCCGGCGATGATCGGTATCAGCGGGACGATGTCGTGCGGCTTGATCTCGGTCTCGATGATGAGATCGATCTGCCCCGCCGCCAGCATGCAATAGGCGTAGCAGTCGCCGCCATAGCGCGAGAGCTTGACCTTGTTCTCCACCTTGCCGAACAGGGCGCGGTCGGCTGCGTTCATCAGCAACGGGCTGGTGGTGAACAGCAACGCATCGCTTAGGTCGGCGCATTCGCGCACACGCAGTTCGCGATTGCCCGCCGGTCCTCTATAGCTTGCCGCGCCGCCGTCGCCGGTAAACCGCTCGCGCGTGAACGGCTGGTGCATCATGCCGAAAACCGGTTCGCCGAACCGCGTCAGGCCGATCAGCGTGCCCCAGGCCACCATGCCGGCGATGAAGGATTTGGTGCCGTCGATCGGATCGAGCACCCAGACGTATTCGGCGTCTGTGCGAACGGCACCGAATTCTTCGCCGAGGATGCCGTGCTCTGGAAAGTTCTTGGCGATAAGCGTGCGCATGGCGTCTTCCGCCGCCCGGTCGGCGGCGGTGACGGGATCGAAACCGCCCGGCTTCTTGTTCTCGATTGTTAGCGCCGTGCGGAAGAACGGCAGGATGATCTCGCCCGACGCGGCGGCGAGTTGATCGACGAAGCTGCTGAAACTGACGGCTGTCATACGGCTTTCTTGGTGGAGTGACCGCTGGCGCGACGAATAGCTCCCCCCATGGCCGTATCGGAGACTTTAACCCTCGGCAACCGCGGTGGCGCCGGAATGATCGCCTCGAAGCATGGAATGTCGGAGAAGAGCTTCTGCTGCACTGCGGGGCTTCCGGGTCCCCATCTTTACGCATAGCCAAAGCATAAACGTCGAATATGGGATTTAGCTATGCATAAAAAGCATGGGATATGGGCTTCCAAGCCTTGATTTTTGTGCATTGCGGTGTAGCTTATTGCGATGCGGTAGCGAGAGCTATCGTTGCCCTCCTTGGGCGTTTCCTCCCTAGACTTGGGCCGCTTGCCAACGCGAGCGGCCTTTTTTTGGGGCCAGTGCATGATCCCGAAAAGTGGGAACCGGTTTTCGGAAAAGATCATGCGCGAATGAGCGTTCGGCGCAGACGAAGGCGGCTTATTCGGCCGCGGCCCGATAGGGGCGCAGCTCTTCCAGCGGAATTTCGCCCAGGCGCTTCGCCAGAGTCTCCAGATCCGCCGCCAGGCGCGCAAAGCCGCTGGAGCGCTCGTAGCGGCGCTCGTCCATGTAGAGCGCGCGGTTGATCTCGAGCTGGATCGCATGCAGGCCGGCGGCCGGATTGCCGTAATGCTCGGTGATAAAGCCGCCGGCATAGGGCTTATTGCGGCTGACAGTGTAGCCCATGGCCCGCAGGGTCTTTTCCACGGTTTCGGCGACGGCGCCGACGCAACTGGTGCCGTAGCGGTCGCCGAGCACGAATTCGGGCCGCGCCCGTTCGTCGCGATGGCCGGCGCTGGACGGCATGGAATGGCAGTCGATCAGCATGGCGGCGCCGAAATCCCGATGCATCCGCGTAAATAGCCGGCGCAAGGCGCGGTGATAGGGCTTGTAGAGGCTCTCGATGCGGGCCAGTGCATCGTCGACCGCGATGCGCCGGTCGTAGATTTCCTGGGCGTCGCCGACCACCCGCGCCACGGTTCCCAGGCCCCCCGCCACCCGCATGGAACGGGTATTGGCGAAGGAGGGCAGGCGGCCCTCGAACATGCGCGGATCGAGCTCGTAAGGCTCGCGGTTCACGTCCACGAAGCAGCGCGGAAAATGCGCCCGCATCAGCGGATAGCCCTGCCGCACCACGCCGGCCACCAACTCGTCGACAAAGCTGTCCTCCGAGCGCCGCAAAGTGGCGATGTCGAGCCGTGAGAGGCCGAGGAACTCGCGCGGATAGGTCGAGCCGCTGTGCGGGGAATTGAACAGCACCGGGCCCGTGCAGGCCGCGGGATCGAGAATCTCGAACGGCGGGTCGAGTTCGTCGCGGATTTCACTCATGGATGGAATAGGCCAAATGCAGCGTTCATGGGGAGCGCGGGATACCATTGCCGTTGGGGGCTTTCAGGCCCCTTATACCTTTATTGTCTATCCCTGAGCGGACAAAGCCAAGGCATCCTTTCGGTTCACCCGTTATTTACCCGGGATAAGGCTTATGGTGCGGCTGAGGCCAGTTGGGATGGCTGGGTAGGGGCGTAACGGTTCATGTCGAAAATCCTGCTGGCTGAAGACGATACCGATATGCGGCGCTTTCTGGTCAAGGCGCTGCAAAATGCCGGATTCGACGTCACCTCCTATGACAACGGCCTGTCGGCCTATCAGCGGCTGCGCGAGGAACCGTTCGAGCTCCTGCTCACCGATATTGTGATGCCGGAAATGGACGGCATCGAACTCGCCCGCAGGGCTGCCGAACTCGACCCCGACATCAAGATCATGTTCATCACCGGTTTTGCCGCGGTGGCGCTCAACGCCGATTCCACCGCGCCCAAGCACGCCAAGGTGTTGTCCAAGCCCATTCATCTGCGCGACCTGGTCAACGAAGTCCATAAGATGCTGGCGGCCTGACCTTTTTTGACCGTCTTGCCTCGCCAGTTTGGAGCCGATAAGACCTGACTTGGTAGCGGGCGCGTAGCTCAGCGGAAGAGCACCTCCTTGACATGGAGGGGGTCACAGGTTCGATCCCTGTCGCGCCCACCATTCTTTCCCGATCTTGCTTTCGATTTCATCCACTCACCTGCCGGGCGATGGCGCATCAGCGACGATGGTTTTTGGTAGCTACCGTTGCCCTGCTCATCGCCGCCGGTGGGGCGGCGGTGGCATGGAGCTTTAGCTGGGGCTTCAGTCCCGAAGCGTTGCAAGCGCGGGTCGGCAGTCTCGGCGTCTGGGCGCCGGTCGGCTTCGTCCTGCTCTATGGGATCGCGACCGTCGCCATGATTCCGGGCGGCATCTTCGACGTGGTCGGCGGCGCGCTATTTGGTCCTTATCTCGGCAGCGTGCTCGATCTCGCCGGCGGCTCCCTCGGCGCCGCGCTGTCGTTTCTGGTCGGGCGTTATCTCGCGCGCGATTGGGTCGAAGGCCGGGCGGGCCCCAGGGTGCAGAGCGTCATGCGCAGCGTTGATGCCGAAGGCTGGCAATTTGTCGCCTTCGTGCGGCTGGTTCCGATCTTTCCCTACAACGTCGTGAACTATCTGCTCGGCGTAACGCGCATTCCGTTCCTTCACTACATTCTCGCCACCGTGGTCTTCATGGCGCCGTCGACGGTCGCCTATACCTGGCTCGGGCATGCCAGCCGAGCGTTAATCGCGGGCGATGCCGCCGACACGATTTATTACGCCCTGATCGCGCTCGGCGTGCTCGCGGCCTTGTTCGTGCTGCCGCGATTTTTCAAGAGAATGCATAGTAATTCTCCGAACAAGCAGCTCTAAGCCCAGAACCGCCGCGAGGCGATCCTGGCGCCCTCCGCCATGGCTGCGAGCTTGGCGAACACCACATCGGGATCGACCGCCGCCTGGCCGACCCAGGTGCCGTAGCCGCAGTCTGAGCCGGCGATGACATTCTCGCGCCCGACTAATTTGGCGTAGCGGCCGATGCGCTGCGCGATCAATTCGGGATGCTCGATGAAATTCGATTTCGATTCGAGCACGCCGGGGATCAGCACTTTGCCGTCCGGCAGCTTCACTTTCTCGAACAGCATCCATTCATGCGCGTGGCGCGGATTGGCGGCCTCGAACGAGATCGCGTTCGGCCGCGCCATGAATACGATGTCGATGATGTCGGCGAGCGGCACGTCGCGGTGATGCGGCCCTTCGTAGTTGCCCCAGCACACATGCATGCGCAGTTGCTCGGGCGAGATGTTGGCGACCGCGTGATTGAGCGCCTCGACGTGCAAACGCGCGCGTTTGCGGAATTCTTCGACGCTCAAATCGGCGTATTGGATGTGCCGGCCCATGGCGAGGTCGGGACAGTCGATCTGCAGCACGAAGTCCGGCTTTGGCGACGGTTTCGTATTCATGCCGCATGGCGTCGGCGATCGCATAAAGGTAAGTCTCGAAGTCCTTGTAGTAGTCGTTGCGGAAGAACAGCGACACCACGCCGGGCGAGGCCGCGCTCATGAAGCCGCCGGCTGCCTTCACGGCGCCAAGCGCGGCTTTCAGGTTGTCGGCATCGGTCTGCGGCGCGGCTGCATCACGCACGCTGATCGGCGCATTGCAGGCCGGCGTCTTGCGGCGCGAGCGGCCGGGATCGCCGAATACGCGCTTTTCCAGCTTCGGGAACTCGGACAGATCCTGGTAGACGAAAGTGTTGCCGGTGCCGCCGAAGCCGTTGAGCCGGTCCTTGATGTAGGTGGCATAACTCGGCTTCGACATTTCGCCGTCATTGATCAGGTCGACGCCGGCCGCCGCCTGCTTCTTCACTACCGCGGCTACCGCCGCTAACACCCGATCCGCCAAAGCCGCGGTGTCCACCGGCACGCCTTCCTCCTTGGCGTACATCGTCCGAATAAGGTCATCCGGCCGCGGCAGGCTGCCGGTATGCGTGGTCAGAAAACGCCCGCTGCTTCGTTGCATGGCTTGGATCTCCGGGCGCGACCTTAGAGCACCTCCATCGCGGTAACCACGGGTGGGCGGGTTGCGTTGACAGGGGCGGGTGGGATGCCTATTAACCCGGCTAACAGAGAACCCAGAGTTGATCCATGAAAGTCCGTAACTCCTTGAAATCCCTGCGCGGTCGCCACCGCAACAACAAGATTGTCCGGCGCAAGGGGCGGGTCTACATCATCAACAAGACCAATCCCCGCTTTAAGGCCCGCCAGGGCTAAAAGCCGGCGTGCCGCCGCATTGGCGCGCCAGCCAATCCAGACGCCATATATTTGCCTTGGCTGGCGGAGAGATTAATCTCCGCCCATGCGCTCGCAATTCCTCGCAGCTCTGTTTGCCTCCGCCGTTGGCCTTGCCATTGGCTTTGGCGCGCCCGCTTGGGCGCAGAAGGGCACTTGGGTCGAGCCGCCGAAGAAGTTGCCGGCCGTCGCGCGCGGCGATCGTTTTCGCAATCTCGATTTCCTGTTCGAGGCGCTCAAGCTCGCGCCCGATGACACGACCGCCAAAGCCATCGAGGAGCGCATCTGGTCGGTGTGGGTGGTCTCGCGCAGCGACACCACCAATCTTCTGATGTCGCGCGTCAAGACGGCGGTCGAGGCGCAGGATCTCGATCTGGCGATCGAACTGCTCAACAACGTCGTCAAGATCAAGCCGGATTATGTGGAAGCCTGGAACCGGCGCGCGACCCTCTACTACATGAAGAAGGACTACGGCCGCTCGATCGCCGATATCCGCGAGGTGCTAAAACGCGAGCCGCGCCATTTCGGCGCCCTGTCCGGCTTCGGGCTCATTTTGCAGGACATCGGCGACGACAAGCAGGCGCTGGAAGTCTATCGCCGCGCGCTCGCGGTCTATCCCCGCTTGCAACGCATCCCGGATTTGGTGAAGACGCTGCAGGAAAAGATCGAGGGCCGGGATATTTAATCCCCCGCCGCGTCCGTCCCCACATAGGCGATGCGCAACATGTTGGTGGCGCCCGGGGTGCCGAGCGGCACGCCGGCGACGACGATCACGCGTTGGCCCGCTTTGGCGAAGCCTTCCCTGAAGGCAATGCGGCAGGCGCGGTCGACCATGTCGTCCTGGTCGTGGGCATCCTCGGTGACGACGCAATGGATGCCCCAGACCACCGACAGCCGGCGGCCGGTGGCGATGTTCGGCGACAGCGCCACGATCGGCGACTTGGGCCGCTCGCGCGCCATCCGCATGCCGGTCGAGCCCGACGAGGTCCAGCACACCACCGCCGCCAGATCGAGCGTTTCGGCGATCTGGCGCGCCGCATCGGCGATAGCATCGGCGCCGGTCGCCTCTGGTACGGCGCGCTGCGCATCTAGGATGCCGCGAAACAGCGGATCGCTCTCGACCTCTTCGGCGATGCGATTCATGGTGGCCACCGCCTGCACCGGAAATTGTCCGGCCGCCAATTCCGCCGACAGCATCACCGCGTCCGCGCCTTCATAGATGGCAGTGGCGACGTCGGAGACTTCCGCGCGCGTCGGTACCGGCGAGGTAATCATCGATTCCAGCATTTGCGTTGCCACCACCACCGGCTTGCCGGTGGCGCGGCCCAGGCGCGTCATCTGTTTCTGCACGCCGGGGACTTTCTCCAACGGCATTTCCACCCCGAGATCGCCACGCGCCACCATCAGGGCGTCGGCAACGTCGAGAATCTCGGCGAGGCGGTGCACGGCCTGCGGCTTCTCGATCTTGGCCATCAGCAATGCGCGCCCACGCGTGATCTTCTTGGCCTCCGCGATGTCCTCGGGCCGCTGGATGAACGACAGCGCCACCCAGTCGATGCCGGTCTCCAGCGCTGCTTCCAAATCGGAGCGGTCCTTGTCGGCGAGCGCCGAGAAAGGAATCGTCGAATCCGGCAGGCTGACGCCCTTGCGATCGGACAATTTGCCGCCGACCACGACGCGCGTGGTCATGCGTTTGGGATCGGCTTGCGTGACCATGAGCCGCACTTTGCCGTCGTCGATCAGCAGGGTGTGGCCGGGCTCGACCGCGGCGAAGATTTCCGGATGCGGCAGAAAAGCGCGCGTCGCATCGCCGGCCGCCGTATCGGAATCGAGCACGAAGCTGTCGCCGTTCTTCACCTGCACCGACCCGCCGGTGAATGTGCCCAGCCGCAGCTTCGGTCCCTGCAGATCGACCAGGATGCCGATCGGCCGCCCTGTATCCTGCTCGACGCTGCGGATCATGGCGACCAGTTCGCGCATGCGCTCTTGGCTGGTGTGGCTCATGTTGATGCGGAATACGTCGGCACCGGCGGCAAACAGCTTTGCGATTATCTCGGCGCTGGAGGACGCAGGACCTAAAGTGGCGACGATCTTGGCGCGGCGCAGACGTCTCATTGTCTGCCGCCTCCCGTTGGCGGCGTGGTCGGCGCGGCGCTCGGCGGGCGCGAAGGACCGGGCGTGCGCTGTGGCAGCGGGCGGTCGGGAACCTGTTCGGCGCTATCGGTCAATTGCACGGTCCACGACCTTTGCTCGATGGTATCGACCTCGAAATAGCCGGTGCGGTCATAACCGCGCGCCAGGCAGTTCTCGGTGCCGCGAATGGTGAATTCCTTCTCGCGTGAACACATATAGGCCTTGCCGGACCATTCGCCGCCGCGGTCATAATCGACCGCATAGACATAATAGTAGCGTGCGACGAGCTCACCGCGCAGCAGCGTTTCGCACGATCGCGCGGAAATGTTCCACCAGCCTTCCGTCGTCCAGCCTTCCGCGTCCTTGTAGCCGATGGCGACGCCGACCCGGCCGCCAGTGTTGTTGCAGAGCCGGAAGTCGGCCAGCGCGGGACTGGCCGAGACCGCCAGCAAAAGGCCAACGGCCGCGGCGCGGGCCATTAAGCGGGACGTGCGGCAGCTGGCGTCGATGAACGGCAATGGGGCCACGATGTTAGAATCTGTCGAACGCGGTTTTGGCGTGACCCGTCATACCCTGTCAACGACGATGGCGCGGAAGTCGTTCACGTTGGTGTAGGTCGGCCCCGGCGTCACCAGATCTCCGAGGGCTTCGAAGAAACCGGTCGAATTGTTGTCGGCAAGAAAGGCGGCGGTATCGAGACCAAGGGCCTTGGCGCGGTCTGCCGTGTCACCGTCCAGTAACGCACCGGCGGGGTCGCTGGCGGAGCCGGCGCCGCCATCGGTGCCATCGGTGTCGCCGGCGAGCGCCGCCACCGCCGGCATGCCGGCAAGCGCGATCGCAAGCGCCAGGGCGTATTCCTGATTGGGCCCGCCGCGGCCCTTTCCGCGCATGGTGACGGTCAGTTCGCCGCCCGACAGGATCACGGCGCGCGCGCCTTTCGTGCGCAGCTCGTGCGCGAGCTTGGAGTGCGCCTGCGCGACGTCGCGCGCTTCGCCTTCCACGTCGGCGCCGAGCGAGATGCATTCATAGCCGGCGGCACGCACTTCGGCCTCCGCAGCGCGCAAACTGTCTGACGGGCGCGCGGCCAGCGCAAAGCTGCTACCGGCGAAGGCCGCGTCGCCGGGCTTGGGCGATTCGTTTTTCGGATCGTTGAGCGCGACATTCACCGCATCGGGCAGCGCAAGCTTGAATTTCGCAACGATGGCGCGCGCCTGCTCAAGCGTGCTCGGATCGGGCACGGTCGGCCCTGAACCGATCACCGCCGGATCGTCGCCCGGCACGTCCGAGATCGCGATGGTCGTGAGCTTTGCCGGATGCGCGCGGCGCGCCAGCCGTCCGCCCTTGATGCGCGAGAGATGTTTACGCATCGTGTTGATCTCGCCGATGTTGGCGCCCGAGCGCAGCAGCGCGCGCGTCACCGCCTGCTTGTCCGCGAACGAGACGCCGCCTGCCGGCGCGATCCAGTTGGCCGAGGCGCCGCCCGACATCAGCACCAGCACCAAATCGTCGGCGGTGGCTGCATCGGCGAGTTTGAGCGCGCTCTCGGCCGCTTCCAGGCCGGCGGCATCGGGGACCGGATGGCCGGCTTCGATCATGGTCACTGCACGGGTCGGCCGGCCGTAGCCGTGGCGCGCCACCGCGATACCGGATAGCCGTTTGGCCGGCAACTTCAATTGATCGAGGTAAAATGCTTCCGCCACTTCCGCCATGGAGCCCGCCGCTTTGCCGGCGGCGAGCAATATGAGGCGGCCATTTGGTGGCGGTGGCAGCAATGGCGGCAAACAAGTCGAGGGATGCGCCGCCGCGACCGCGGTGCGGAAAAGCCCCTCTAGGAATGTGCGCTGCGCCGTGCTCATGGCGCGATACCGCCGTTTTTTCCGGTCTATGGCAAGGGATCGCGTAGGCGCTTATGTATAGTGGGCCGACGCAAAGGATTTGAAGCCATGGACGATAAAACTCGCACCGAACTGGAAGCCGCGGTTTACCGGCGGCTGGTTGAGCACTTACGCGCGCGCACCGATGTGCAGAACATCGACCTGATGAATCTTGCCGGCTTCTGCCGCAATTGCCTGTCGAACTGGATGAAGGATGCCGCCGACGCCAAAGGTCTGCCGATGTCCAAGGACGAGAGCCGCGAGATCGTCTACGGCATGCCCTACGATGAATGGCGCAAGAAAAATCAGAAAGAAGCCAGCCCCGAGCAGAAGGCGGGGTTCGAGAAATCGCACCGGCACTAGTGCGCCGAAAGATCAATGCAGCGATGCGAGCACTTTGGCGGTGAGGTCTTCACCTGTCTTGGCGTCGCAGACGATGATCCGACGTCCCTGCACGGTCATATCGCCTAACTCGACGAGCGTCACATAACTTAAGGTCGCCGTATTGTAGAGCTCGGGCTCTTACCGTAGCGCTTGATAATTTCCAGCTCCTGTCTGGACATGGGGTTGCCCCAACGTTGCGCGTTTTAGTCCGATATTATACGCCCGACGCCGAAAAAATAATGTTTTTCGCTTGTGAACAGCGTGGATGACGGCGGCATCGCCTTGACCTGACGCGCACTTATTCCGAAAGCTCTTGAGGTAAAGCAGAACTCAAGGAGATCTCGATGCCATCCACCGCGGCGGCCGAAAAAGAACAACCAGCAACCCGCTTCGCCAAGGATCAGCTGAAAGCCATTATCGAGCGTATCGAGCGGCTTGAGGAAGAGAAGAAGGCGACCTCCGACGATATCCGCGACGTCTATGCCGAGGCCAAAGGCAACGGCTTCGACGCCACGGCGCTGCGTACCATTGTGCGCATGCGCAAGATGGATACCGATGAGCGGCGCGAGCAGCAGGAAGTGCTCGATACCTATCTGCAGGCGCTTGGGATGTTGCAGTAGGTCCCCGCATTCGCGGGGACGGCAGCCGTTAGTGCAGCGACGCTGTCTGCGTGACGAATGAGGTGGTGGCCAGGAACACCACCGCCTGGCCGCCGAAGTGGTCGGCGGTCACGCCGGACTGCGGATCGGCGGAGAAGGTCATCGCCAGCGACGTCGACGGCTTGTGGAACAGGTCCTGCAGCGGCCGTGGATCGACTGCACCCAATTGCATCGTCGACATGAAGCCGCTCACGCTTGGTGTCAGAATTGCGGCACGCAGCCACGGATCGGCGAGGGTTCCGGTGACTTGCGACATGGCGGTCGCCAGCGGCGGTTTGGCCACCGCGCTGTTGTCAGACGGTGGCGGCATCACCGTGGTGGTCGATGCCAGCCGCAGCATGTTCGAGCCCATCGGGCGGGCGCGCGCCGGCGGAGCCGGGGGCTCCGAATCGGAGGCATAGGCGAGCGCCGGGGTGAGCGCAGGCCGCAGCGCCGGCGAAGAACTGAAAATCGGGGAGTTCGGATCGGCGCTGGCGGTTTCAAACGGCGATATGGCGGCCGCCGCCGGCTGCGAACCCGTGCCGTTGTCGATTGCGCCGCGCCAATAGCCGCGGTTGTCGAAAAGGTTGTTCGGGGCTGCCGTGGCGACCTGCTGCTCGGCCGGCTTCGTCTTGGCGGCCGCAAGCGTGACCGTCACCGGCTTCGGCCGCGCTGTCGGCATTGGCACGATGCGTTCGGTTGCCACCTGCCGCGGCGGGTTGATGCTCGCGAGCGTCATCGTGCCGCGCGGGCGTGCCGGTGCAGGCGCCTGGGCCTGCGCCGTTGCAGCGCCCGTCTCCTCGCTGCGCTCATCGGCATCCTTGCGGGTGCCAAACAGCCGGGCGATCAGGCCACGGTTCTGATTTGCCGCCGAGCGCTGATCATTTGCCGTGATCACGCCGGCGTCGCGGGCGGCTTCAAGCGAGGTGTCGGAAGGGACGGCGCCTTTGCGTTCGACTTCGGCCAAGGCCAAGGCATAGCCACGCAGCGGCTGACCATCGGAAGGGATATGCACGGTGCGGCCATCGGGGAACACCTGGGCCAGTTGGTCGTGCGTCATGCGCGGCCAGTGGCGGATGGTGCCGGTATCCATGTGAACGAAAGGCGATCCCGAGGTTGGGTAGAAGCCGACGCCGCCACGTTGCAGGCGCAGGCCGACGAAACGGATTTTCTCCAGCGGAACGCCCGGAATGTAGAAATCCATCGCGTGGCCCTGAGTATGCTGGCTGAATTGGGCGACTCCGGTCGAGCGCGCGCGCAGCATGGCGTTGGTTTCGGGTGAGCGGTAGCCGCAGACCACCTGGATCGGCTCTTTGCCATCGACCTCGCGATAGGCCTCCCACAACAGATCGAACAGATGCGGGTCCATGGGGGTGGATTCTTCGCGCCGCCAGTCGCGCATGAACCAATCGAGCTTCTTCAGCGCGGCATCGTCGTAACGGCCATTGCGCTTGAAGGTGATGGTGATGTCTTCCTCGGTGTGCATGTGGTGGAAAGAAAGGGTGCGGGTGTCGCCCTCGGCTACCGCGGTCTGTAGCGCTTCGCTGGCGCCGAACACGAACAGGCCGGCCACGCCCATACAGGCGCCGGCGCGCATCAGTTTATGCAAGAGAAACGGCGTCCGCGGGGCGCTGACCAATACGTCGATCTTTCGTGAAATTCGCCGTCCCACTGTCGCTACGTGCCCCATTTGGCCGTCGCGAAGACGACCACGTAGTGTTTATCGGCAACGGTTAACACGCCCTTAGCGGCGCGCCCCGTGTAGGCGGTAAGTACCGGCGGAAAATGGCTAAATACGGGCGGCGCGATGCTTAAAGTCGTGGAACTTGCCCGAAAAAGGAGTTGGTCGGGACTAAGCCCGGCCATAGCGACTAAAATCTGGCAGTAATTCGTTTACCGAAAAAGCCGTTCGAAGAACGAGAACGGGTTTTGCGCCTCGCGCCGCTCGACCCGGCGCAGGATTTCCTGGTTGGACTTGGCGGTCGCCTGTTCGCGCTTGGGGTCCTGCGGCGGGGCTACGTCGGCGATGCGGCGTTCGTCGCTGCGCAGGATGGCCTGCACGCGGGAATCAAACCCGTAGATATCGTCGCGCAGCACCAGTCTGCCGCCGTCGTCCACGTAGGCGGTCTGGTAGGTGAGGTGCACCAACGGCCGGGTCACCAGCTTGAACGAGCGCTCGTCGCGGCCGACCATGGCGTTGAGCTGCTGCGAATTCGGCGTCGGGCCGTTCATCGCCAGATGCAACATGACCTCGCCGAATTTGGTCGGATCCTCCACGCGCATGCAGCCGTGGCTGAACGCGCGTTTCTCGGGCGCAAACAGCCGCTTCTCCGGCGTGTCGTGCAGATAGACCTGGAACTTGTTCGGGAACGTGAACTTGATGCGGCCGAGCGCATTGGCCGCGCCCGGCGGCTGCACCACGTTGATGTTGCCGTCAGGCCCGCGCTTCACCTCGAGACCCATGCGGTCGAAGATGTGCGGGTCGCTGGCGAATTGCGGCAGCAACTCGTTCTGGATGATCGACTGCGGCACGAACCATGACGGATTGAGGATGATTTCCTGCATCGGCGCGGTCAGCAGCGGCGTCGGGGTCTGCGGCTTGCCGGCGACGATCTTGGTGCGCCAGACCACGCCGTTGTCGCGAACCACCTTGAGGGTGAAGTCCGGGATGTTGACCATCACATAAGTCTTGCCGAGATCGCGCGGCAGCCAGCGCCAGCGTTCCATATTGGCGGCGACGCGCTCGGCCATCTGGCCCGGTTTCGGGCCGTTGATGGCGGCGATCGTCCTGGAATCGATCACGCCGGTTTGCTTGGTGTCGGCGCGCGCCTGCACGTTCTTGATCGCGTTGAACAGCGACTTGTCATAAGTGATATCGCCCGGCTTGCCGTTGACGCCGAGGCGTTCGCGCAAGCTCGGCACGCGCGCGTCTTTTTCGCCAGGTTTGATGGCGGGACCGTCGGGGATGCGGTTGTCTGGATCGCCGGCGCTGGCATTGGCGCGCAACTCGGCGAGTTTCTTTTTCAGCGCGCGGAAGCCGTCATGCGGCGGATTGAAGCTATCGAGAGTGGCGTCGATGTCGCGGGCGTCGGCAATCTTCTTGATGAGGTCGGCGGGCTCCGGCGTGTGGTTGCCGTAGTCGACCTCGGCCGAAACGCGCGTCGGCGCGATGCGGCCGACTTCCAGGTGGCGGGCAAAGGTGAGCACCGAATTGGTGAGTTTGATGTCGGCGTCGGCGAGCGCCTCGCCGGCGATCAGGTTGCCAAACTCGGGCACCGCATAATCGGACGCATCGAGCCCATCGGCGGCTGCGTTCTTGAGCCGCGCGATCAACGTCTTGGCCTGGCCTGTAAGCTGACCGTCGCGGATCCACAACGGCGTGTAGTTGCGCCCCGCATAAAACGTCTCGATCGCCTTGCGCTCGGGCGCGTGGTCGATGCGCCGCTCGAACTGCTTGGATGTGACGATCTCGCGTAATTTTTCGGTGATCTGCACGTCGCCGGCGGCATAGATCTTGTCGAGCGCGCTCTTCAGGAAGCTGTTGCTGCGCTCGGATTCCCGCGGCGTCGCGGGCGCTTGCGCCCTCGGCTCGGAATCGGTCGCGGCGGGCTGAGCCGGAAGCGCGACTGGCGGAGTGTAGCCGGCCGGCGGCACCGGTGCCGCGTCATGTTGATTTATTTGGCCATTGAGCGAAGGCGGCAATGGCACGACCGATTCGACGCGATCGGGTTGGGCGAAGGCTGCCGTCGGCGCGGCGGCAATCAGCGCCAGCATCGTGCCGCCAAGCAGACGATCGAATCGTTCCTTGCGCATCTCACTGAACTCCACACACACAACGCGACATCGCTGAAGGATCAAATTATTTGCGCGTCTTGAACCGGTGGCGCATGCGAGGCGCCATAGGCAAGACAGCAACGCTATTATGCGGCCGAATGCTGACGGTACCGAATGAAATCCGGTCGTTCTGCAAATTAACTTTGCATCAAGGCTAACGCGGCGCGGTTTTCATTAAAATTCTAATTAACCGGTTCCGCCGTTATGGTTTCTTTTCGCGAGGCCGCGCGCTCGACGCCATCGAGTCCGAGACCCTCGAGCTTGCGGTAGAGCGTCGAACGTCCGATTTGCAGCCTGCGCGCGACCTCCGACATCTGCTCGCGGTAATGCGCGATGGCGAAGCGGATGACTTCTCTTTCGATATCCTCAAGCGGCCGCACATCGCCGCGCGCATCGGTTAATCGCAAGGAAGGTCCCGGCAAGGTTAACGCCGCTGCGTTGGCGCCCGGCAGGTCGATGGTCTCATGGGCGTCGGGCCATGACGCGACCATCGCCGGCGATGGTTCGATCGAGGGCTGCGCGGCGATGGCGTCCGGTCCGAGTTGGGCCACGATTTGCGGAAATTCGTTAACACCGATTTCGTCGCCTTCACAGAGCACCACCGCGCGGAAAATCGCGTTCTCTAGCTGGCGCACATTTCCCGGCCAGTTGTAGCCGGCGAGCAGGGCAAGCGCGTCGGCGCTGACGCCTCGCACGCGCTTGCCTTCTTCGGCAGCAATGCGGGTGAGGAAATGGCGGGTTAGTTCCGGGATGTCCTCCAACCGCGCGTGCAGCGGCGGAATCAAAATCGGAAACACGTGCAGCCGGTAGAACAGATCCTCGCGGAAACGGCCGGCCTTCACATCCGCGATCAGGTCGCGGTTGGTGGCGGAAATGATGCGCACGTCGACCCTCACGGATTTGCGGCCGCCGACCGGCTCGACCTCGCCCTCCTGCAGCGCGCGTAGCAGCTTGACCTGCGCCGGCGGCGGCAACTCGCCGACTTCGTCGAGGAACAGCGTGCCGCCGTCGGCTTCGACGAATTTTCCGCTGTGCTTTTCGGTGGCGCCGGTGAAGGCGCCTTTCTCGTGCCCGAACAAAATCGACTCGACCAGATTCTCCGGCATGGCGCCGCAATTGACCGCCACGAACGGCTGGGCGCGGCGCGTCCCGCTGCCGTGAACGGCGCGCGCGATCAGTTCCTTGCCGACGCCGGATTCGCCTTCGACCAGCACAGGGATGGTGGAGGCCGCCGCCTTCTCCGCCGCGCTCAGCACCTGACGAATGGCGGGCGAGCGGGTGATCACGTCGGAGATGGTCAACGTGCCTTCGCGGCTGCGTTTGAGCCGCTGCAGTTCACCCACCAGCGCCTTGGTAGCGAGCGCGTTGTGCAACGAAACCTGCAGCCGCTCGGCGCTCGCCGGCTTGACCACAAAATCGGTGGCGCCGGCGCGCATGACCGACACTACGTTGTCGATGCCGCCATGGGCGGTCTGCACGATGACGGGGGTGTTGAGGCCGGCCGCGCGCATATGCGCCAGCACGCCGAGGCCGTCGAGATCGGGCATCACAAGATCAAGCACTACGCAGTCGACGCGTGTTGGGGCAGGTCCGGTAAGCAGCCGGACTGCCACGTCGCCGCCCTCGGCGAGCAGGGCCTGGTAGCCGAAGCGCTGGACCATAGCTTCGAGCAGGCGGCGCTGGACGGGATCGTCATCGACGATGAGCACGACTTGCGACATGGAACCTCCGGAATCGGCCGGTGTACCGATTTGGTGCAATGTCGCCGGTCTGGCTTAATGGGCTGTTAAATGGCCCGCCCTCTTTTTTTGCCCTCCACGCAAGCCTTGCGAGTGGCGGGAAGGGGTGCTGAAAAGTTCGCCCGCGCCATCGCATCGCCACGAGGCGCAACATAGATGATATTCCGAACGACTCGATTTCCCTCCAAATAGCGAATTGCCCCCGCCATGGCCAAAAGCTCGACCCGCAAGAAGCCGGTAAAATCGACCGGCGCCAAACTTGGGAACTTGCCGGCGTGGAATCTCAACGACCTCTATCCCGGTCTCGACAGCCCCGAGCTCAAGCGTGACCTCGAACGGGCCGACGAGGAGTGCCTGGCCTTTGAGCAGGCCTTCAAGGGCCGCCTGCAAGACATGGCGGCAGGCGGTAACGCCGGCCGCTCGCTCGCCGAGGCGGTCAAGCGCTACGAGGCGCTGGAGGACAGGCTTGGGCGGCTGATTTCCTATTCGTCGCTGGTCTATGCCGGTAACACCACCGATCCCGTCAATGCCAAATTCTATGGCGACATGCAGGAGCGCATCACCAACGCCTCGCTGCATTTGCTGTTCTTCACCCTCGAGCTCAACCGCATCGACGATGCGCTGCTCGATGCCGCCATGGGCGATCCGGAGCTCGGCCATTACCGGCCATGGCTCGAGGACGTGCGCAAGGAAAAGCCGTATCAGCTCGAGGACCGGGTCGAGCAGCTTTTCCACGAAAAATCGGTCAGCGGCTATGCCGCCTGGAACCGGCAATATGACGAGACCATCGCCGAGTTGCGCTTTAACATCGGCGGCAAGCCACTTTCGATCGAGCCGGCGCTCAATCTGTTGCAGGACGTCGACGGCAAGAAGCGAAAAGCTGCCGCCGAAGCGCTGGCCAAGACCTTCAAGGAAAATCTGCGGCCGTTCACGCTGATCACCAACACGCTCGCCAAAGACAAGGAGATTTCCGACCGCTGGCGCGGCTTCAAGGATGTCGCCGACGCGCGCCATCTTTCCAATCGCGTGGAGCCGGAAGTGGTGGAAGCGCTGGTGTCGGCCGTGCGCGCCACCTATCCGAAGCTGTCGCACCGCTATTATGCCTTGAAGGCGAAATGGTTTGGCAAGAAGACCCTGCCGTTCTGGGATCGCAACGCGCCGCTGCCCAAGGTCGCCCAGCGCACGATTCCCTGGGCCGACGCGCGCGCCACCGTGGTCACCGCCTATGGTGCGTTCTCGCCGAAAATGGCGGAGGTCGCCGACCGGTTTTTCGAGAGGCATTGGATCGACGCCGGCGTGCGCCCCGGCAAGCAGCCGGGCGCCTTCGCGCATCCGACGGTGCCATCTGCGCACCCTTATGTGATGCTCAACTACCAAGGCAAGCCGCGCGACGTGATGACGCTAGCGCATGAGCTTGGCCATGGCGTGCATCAGGTGCTGGCGGCGCCGAACGGGCCGCTGATGGCGCCGACCCCGCTGACGCTGGCCGAGACCGCGAGCGTGTTCGGCGAAATGCTCACCTTCAAGAAGCTGTTGGCACAGACCACAGACCAGAAACAGCGCAAGGCCATGCTCGCCGCAAAGGTCGAGGACATGATCAATACCGTGGTGCGCCAGATCGCGTTCTACACCTTCGAGCGAAAGGTGCATCTCGAACGCCGCAACGGCGAATTGACCGCCGACAAGCTCTGCGAATTGTGGATGTCAGTGCAGAGCGAAAGCTTAGGCCCGGCGATCGAATTGAAGGCGGGCTACGAAACCTTCTGGTGTTACATCCCGCACTTCATCCATTCGCCGTTCTACGTCTACGCTTATGCGTTTGGTGACTGCCTGGTGAACTCGCTCTATGCGGTCTACGAGAAGTCGGCGTCCGGATTCGCCGAGCGCTACCTCGCCATGCTCTCGGCCGGCGGCACCAAGCATCATGCCGAACTGCTGGCGCCGTTCGGGCTCGACGCCCGCGACCCGAAGTTCTGGGACGGGGGGTTGAGCGTGATCGCCAATCTCATAAGCGAACTGGAAGCGCTGGACGCAGGCGCCTGATCATGGCGCCTCCTCCCGACCTTGAAAAAAACCGCTTTTCCGCCCGCGCCAAGCGTTACGCCAATGTCGGCACAAAAGTTGGCGGCGTCGCCGCGCGCATGGCGGGCCAGCGGTTCCTCGGCGTGAAGCGGGACCGCGCCGCCAACGCCATCGGGCTCGCCTCGGCGCTCGGCGGCTTGAAAGGGCCGATCATGAAGGTGGCGCAGCTGCTCGCCACTATTCCTGACGCGCTGCCGGCGGAATACGCCAACGAATTGATGAAGCTGCAAAGCCAGGCGCCGCCGATGGGCTGGGCCTTCGTCAAGCGGCGCATGAGCGCGGAGCTTGGGCCCGACTGGCAGACGAAGTTCAAAGCGTTCGAGCATCACCCGGCGGCGGCCGCCTCGCTCGGCCAGGTGCATCGCGCGAGCGCCATTGGTGGCGAGGCGCTGGCCTGCAAGCTGCAATATCCCGACATGCAGTCGGCGGTCGAAGCCGACCTCAATCAACTGCAATTGCTGTTCTCGATCCGCAAGCGTTTCGATCCGGCGATCGACGCCAGCGAGATCATCGTCGAGATCGCCGCGCGCCTGCGCGAGGAACTCGACTATGCCCGCGAGGCCCGCCACATCGCGCTCTATCGCCTGATGCTCAAAGACCAGGACGCCATCCGCGTACCGAACGTCTGGCCGGCGCTATCCACCGGCCGGCTGCTGACGATGGATTGGATGACCGGCGCCAGGCTGCTCGCGCACAAGGATGCCGCGCTTGAGGTCCGCAATCGGCTCGCCACCGCCATGTTTCATGCATGGTGGTTTCCATTCAGCCGCTTCGGCGTCATCCACGGCGACCCACATCTCGGCAACTACACGGTGTTCGACGAACCGGAGGGCGAGCCGGCCGGCATCAACCTGCTCGACTATGGCTGCATGCGCATCTTCCCGCCGAGCTTCGTTGGCGGCGTAGTCGATCTCTATCGCGGCCTGTTGCATGGCGACGACGCTCTGGTGGTGCACGCCTATGAGACCTGGGGCTTCAAGCTGCTCAGCCGCGAGCTGATCGACGCGCTCAATATCTGGGCCCGTTTCATCTACGGCCCGATGCTCGACGACCGTATCCGCAGTGTCGCCGACGGGGTGAAGCCCTCGGAATACGGCCGCAAGGAAGCCTTCCGGGTGCACCAGGCGCTGAAAGCGCGCGGCCCAGTAACCGTGCCGCGCGAATTCGTGTTCATGGACCGCGCGGCCATCGGGCTGGGCGCGGTGTTTCTGCATTTGGCAGCCGAACTGAATTTCTTTCGGTTGTTCAATGAGGCGATCGAGAATTTCTCGGCGCGCGAGGTGGCCTCGCGGCAAACCGCCGCCTTGGCCAAAGTGGGCCTCAAGCCATCCACGGGCGCCTAAGTCCGCGGGCGTTGCCCTGAGGCCGCAATTGCGCTAACCCCACTGCCGCCCGGCACTTTTATCTATCCTCGGAGAGTTTCCCCCATGGCCGACCACGGCACCGTCGAATACGCCACCGCCCCCGGCAACGACTATCCCGCGCACGAAAACACCTACGAACGCTTCATCCAGTTCACCTTCGTGGGCATCATTTTCGTAATCAATATTCTGTTCGGCCTGACGGTCGGCGGCGTGATGGGTCATTGGTTCACGACCTTCCTGGTCATTATCATCGGCTGTATCGGGGCGGGTGCCGGCTTGGTGACCGGCTCGAAGACGTCGAGCTACGCGGCCTTCGCGGTCTGCTTTCTGATATTCGTGTTCACCGCGGTTTCGTAGCACTCAAAGATTGAGCTTGGCGGAGCGGGAGGCGCGAATGCGGATTGCCGTTGCGCGTGAGACCGACGCCGCCGAGCCACGGGTCGCCGCCACACCGGAAACCGTCAAGAAGTTCAAGGCGCTCGGTGCGAGGTCGAGGTCGCGGTCGCGCGCGGCGCCGGCATTGCGTCCGGCATTCCCGACGCCGAATACGAAGCCGCCGGCGCCGAAGTTGCCGACGATGTCACCAAGACCGCTGACCTGGTGCTCAAGGTGCGGCGGCCGGCGCCCAGCGAGCTGGCCGCTTACAAGAAAGGCGCCCTGGTAATCGCCATCATGGATCCATACGGTAACGAGGCCGCGCTCAAGCAGATTGCCGACGCTGGGCTCATCGCCTTTGCCATGGAATTGATGCCGCGCATCACGCGCGCGCAGTCGATGGACGTGCTCTCCAGCCAGGCCAATCTCGCCGGTTATCGCGCGGTGATCGACGCCGCGGGCGAATATGGCCGCGCGCTGCCGATGATGATGACCGCGGCCGGCACCGTGCCGGCGGCCAAGGTGTTCGTGATGGGCGTCGGCGTCGCCGGGCTGCAAGCAATAGCAACTGCGCGCCGGCTCGGCGCCATCGTCACCGCCACCGACGTGCGCCCGGCCACCAAGGAACAGGTCGAAAGCCTGGGCGCGAAATTCCTCGCGGTCGAGGACGAAGAATTCAAGAACGCGCAGACCGCCGGCGGCTATGCCAAGGAAATGTCGAAGGAGTACCAGGCCAAGCAGGCGGCCCTGGTGGCCGAGCACATCAAGAAGCAGGACATCGTCATCACCACTGCTCTCATTCCGGGCCGGCCGGCGCCACGGTTGATCACCAAGGAGATGGTGGCCTCGATGCGTCCGGGCTCGGTGATCGTCGATCTGGCTGTGGAGCGCGGCGGCAATGTGGAAGGCGCCAAGCCCGGCGAGGTAGCGCAAGTCGGCCCGGTCAAGATCGTCGGCCATCTCAATGTGGCGGGACGGCTGGCGGCTTCGGCTTCGGCGCTCTATGCCAAGAACCTGCTCACCTTCGTCGATACGTTGATCGACAAGAAAGAGAAGAAGCTCGCGGTCAACTGGGATGACGAACTGGTCAAAGCCACCGCGCTCACCCGCGACGGCGCGATCGTGCATCCGAATTTCATGCCGAAGACGGCGGCCTAAGGGGGAGCGGACATGGAAAACCTCGCCACGGCAGTCGATCCCTTCGTGTTCCGCCTTTCCATCTTCGTGCTGGCGGTGTTCGTCGGCTATTACGTGGTGTGGTCGGTGACACCGGCGCTACACACCCCGCTGATGTCGGTGACCAATGCGATCTCCTCGGTGATCGTGGTCGGCGCGCTGCTGGCGGTGGGCGTAGCCCTTATCGCCAACGACAACGGCACCATCCTGGCGCGCGCGCTCGGCTTCGTCGCGCTGGTCTTCGCCTCGGTCAATATTTTCGGCGGCTTCCTGGTCACCCAACGCATGCTGGCGATGTACCAGAAAAAGAAGAAGTGAGCGCGGCATGAACGCAAACATCGCAGCGCTGCTCTATCTGGTCGCCGGCGTCCTATTCATCCAGGCGCTGCGCGGACTGTCGAGCCCCGACACCAGTCGGCGCGGCAATCTGCTCGGCATGATCGGCATGACCATCGCCGTGCTGACCACGCTCGGCGCGCATCCGCCGGCGAGCCCGATCGCTTGGGAACTGGTGATCGGCGGCATCGCGCTGGGCGGCGGCATCGGCGCGGTGATTGCGCGGCGCGTGCCGATGACTTCGATGCCCGAACTGGTCGCTGCCTTCCATTCGCTGGTCGGCATGGCGGCTGTGCTGGTGGCGGCGGGCGCGTTCTACGCGCCGGCGGCCTTCGATATCGGCACCGAAGGCCATATCCATGGCGCCAGCTTGATTGAAATGTCGCTTGGCGTGGCGATCGGCGCCGTAACCTTTACCGGTTCGATCATCGCGTTTCTGAAGCTTTCCGCCCGCATGAGCGGCGCGCCGATCATGCTGCCCGGCCGTCACGTCATCAACATCGCGCTCGTTTTGGCGCTGATCTTCTTCATCTACGGGTTCTTTGTCTCGCAGAGCCCGGTGGATTTCTGGCTGATTGTCGCGATTTCGCTCACGCTCGGCGGGTTGATCATCATCCCGATCGGCGGCGCCGACATGCCGGTGGTGATCTCGATGCTCAATTCCTATTCGGGATGGGCCGCCGCCGGCATCGGCTTCACGCTGGGCAATTCCGCGCTGATCGTCACCGGCGCGCTGGTCGGCTCCTCCGGCGCGATCCTGTCGTACATCATGTGCAAGGCGATGAACCGCTCGTTCATCTCGGTCATCCTCGGCGGTTTCGGCGGCGAAGTGGCGGGCCCGAGCGGCGCGCAGGAGCAGCGTCCGGTCAAACTCGGCTCGGCCGAGGACGCGGCCTATATCCTGAAGAATTCCTCCAAGGTAATCATCGTGCCGGGTTACGGCATGGCGGTGGCGCAGGCGCAACATGCGCTGCGCGAAATGGCCGACCGGCTCAAGAAGGAAGGCGTCGAGGTCAAATACGCCATCCATCCGGTGGCCGGCCGCATGCCGGGCCACATGAACGTGCTCTTGGCCGAAGCCAACGTCCCCTATGACGAGGTGTTCGAACTGGAAGACATCAATTCCGAATTCGCCCAGGCCGACGTCGCCTTCGTGATCGGCGCCAACGACGTAACCAATCCGGCGGCGGAAGAAGACAAGACCTCTCCCATTTACGGCATGCCGGTGCTGCAGGTGTGGAAAGCCGGCACCGTGATGTTCATCAAGCGCTCGTTGGCGTCCGGCTATGCCGGCATCGACAACCCGCTTTTCTATCGCGACAACACCATGATGCTGCTCGGCGACGCCAAGAAGATGACCGAGAGCATCGTCAAGGCGATGTGAGCTATTTCGCCTCGTAGGACGTGGTGTCGGTCTTCCGGTCGTATCGCAGGGTCAATTCCGAGATCTTGCACAAATCGACGTCTTTCCACAGGACGTCCGGATAGCCCTCGTCCGCCCATGAGATGCGGAAATTCCATTCGCAACCGTCGTCGGCCTCGTTGAACTGGACATAGACGCTGCTTCCGTTGGGCAGCACGGCGTTATCGCCCAGCTCATTCTCGTCCCATTCATCGTCTTCGGGACTGTTGAAGCCGAGAAACTTGATGCCATAGCCGGTGCCGTTGATCACCCGGACGTTTCGCTCGTCGGCCGCGAATGACGACGACGTTGCGACCAATGTTGCGATAGCCAAAACAAATCCGAGAACCATTGCTTTCATGACGCTCCCCGTTTCCCTCTGACATTACACCCCTGCCAGCGGGAGCCGCGGTCAAGATGAAATGTGCGACAAAGCTGCAACAAGCTTAGTCAGTCAATCAGATCGGCGTGATGACATGCTTGTTCTGATCCGCGATCTGATCGATCGAGAGGATTCCGCGGCTTTTTTCATTCATGGCGCGCTTGACCTCGGGGGCATCCGTTCGGTGCGCAGCCAGATGACGTCGAGCGAGCCTTGCAGCCCGCGCAATTCCTCGAGGCTCGCGCACCGTCCCGCCGTCGCTGCGCAACAGGAACGGTGCAAACCCCATCGCCTGCAGATTCGACATCATTTCGTCGGTGGAGAGCGCGCCGGCGCGGCTCAGATCGGGCGAATATTCCAGGATAACCGCTTGCGTGCGGGCGAGCGTACGGCTGGCGCCGGCAATGACCGCGGGCTCGAAACCCTCGACGTCGATCTTGATGAGGCTGACCGCGCGGCCTTCCAGCCCGAGGCCTGTCATGGCGCCGTCGAGGTCGGTGAGGGCGACGGCGCGCGAGCCGAAGCCGTAGTCGGCGGCGAGCGAATGGCGGCCGAAGTTCGAACTCTTGTAGCGATGCAGCCGGCCGAGCCCGGGTTTGGCGTCGACAGCGCGGGTGTCGACCACGGCGTTCTCGATGCCGTTTTCCGCCAGATTGCGCTCGAGCAGCCAGGCATTGAATGGATCCGGTTCGAAGGCGATCAACATTTCCACATTGGATTGTTTCGCCGCTTGCACCGCGTGCCATCCGAGATTGGCGCCGACATCGATGGCGATGCCGGGCCTGGCCGCCGCGAGATAGTCGGAGAGCCAGCGCGTCACCAGCGGCTCATGCGTGTCATATTTTGCGATGTGGCGGCCGATCGTGTCGCGGTGATGCACGTAAAAGGCCAGCCCGGATTGCGCCGCGCGCACGCGAAAGGCCGGCCGCCACGGCGCCAACCAGGCGGTCAAATAGCGGAGTGTGCCCAGCGGACGCGGCAAAGTGAGGGTCATGCGGCCGTGTAAAGCATGTCCCGGTGAGCGCTCCAAGGGGCGTCGGCCGTGCCAATACGACGATCGTGAGGATGGAAAACCGGCCGTAAGGCGAGCTTAAGGTCGCCTAGTTCGCCGCTTCCGGCGGCAGCGGCACCGAGCAATGCATCCGCAAGCCGTTCGGAAGATAGTCGATCTTACTCTTGGCCTGTATCTGGCCGGGCAACACGAAATCCATCAGCCGCGTTCCGAATCCTTGCCGAGTTGGCTTGGACACTGTCGGGCCGCCGCTTTCGACCCATTCGAAATCCAGCCGGCGGCGCGTGGCCTCGATCGTCACGCTCCAGGTGACGTCCACCTTACCGCCGAATACCGACAGTGCGCCGTATTTGGCGGCATTGGTGGCTAGCTCGTGCACCGCCATTCCGAGCGACACCGCGAGCTGCGACGAAAGATCGATTTCCGGACCGTTGAGCGTGACGCGGCCTTCGGTGGCATCGTCGAAGGCGTCGAGCTCGCTGTGCATGATGCTGCCGAACGAAACCGCGCCAACTTCGTCGGTCAGTAGACGGTGCGTCTTGGCCAGCGAGGCGATGCGCCCGATCAGCGCGGTCTTGAAATCCTCGATGGTCTCCGACGAACGCGCGGTCGAGCCCATGATCGCCTGCACGGTGGCAAGCGTATTCTTCACCCGGTGATGCAGTTCGCGCACCATCAGCGACTGCTGTTCTTCCGCGCGTTTGCGCTCGGTAATGTCGAGCAGCATGTTGACCGCACCGACCAGATTGCCGGCCTCGTCGTGCAGCGGCGTGGGATAGGGAATGAACGGCACGCGCGTGCCGTCGGGCCGTTCGGCGATGGCTTCCATGCCGCGCACGGAGCGGTTTTCCTTGAGCGCGATCGCCATCGGGCATTCACCGTGCGCCAACGGCGTGCCATCCGGCCAGAATAGTTTCCAGGAGCCGCACCATTCGCTGCTGCCGAGTGTCGGCCGATGGCCCCAAAGTTCGGCAGCCGCATCGTTGTAATAGGTGATCCGCCCGGCCGCATCGGTGGTGTAGATGGCGGCGGGCAGGGCGTCGAGAAGGCTGTAGAACCGGCGCTCACGTTCGCGCAACGTCGCCAGCGTGCGCGACACGCCGGTGATCGGCACTACATTTTCGTTGGACGCAGCTTCGGCGCGGGCAGCGATGGCGTGCTCAAGTTCGCTTTCGAGAAAACCGGCCAGCTTGTCCATCCCCACCCCCGAATCCACGCAACTCATTAGAAACTTTCAGCTTTCTTGCCCCGGGGCGCTATCCACGTGACCCAAACGCGCAACCGGGCGCATGGTTGCATAAACTTCGCAAATTTTTCATCCGCTCCACCGATTTTTCCTTAATGAATCCAATATGTCACATCCAGTCGCTGCGGGGCCGGTGGAACTCAAAGGCGACGAAACATCACCAAGGCGTCGACATAGCCCAGCCGGGGGTGCTTGAACGCGTCCGGCAGGCGGCCGACGATGCTAAATCCGCACGACTGCCAGAGGTGGACGGCGGGCGCGTTCGAGGCGATCACCAGATTAAACTGCATGGCGCGGAAACCGCGCCGGCGCGCCTGTTCGAGCGAATCCATGCACATCGCCCGCGCCACGCCACGCCCCATTGCCGCAGGCGCGACCACATAGCCGCAATTGGCGACATGCGCGCCGCCGCCGTGCGTGTTGGCGCGCAGGTAATAGGTGCCGAGAGTTTGGCCGGCTTGGCCCGCGACGAACACGGCTTGGCCACCGGCATGCCAATAGGCGAGCGCATCGGCGCGGCCAATGTCGCGGGCGACCGGATAGGTTTCTCCGGCGCGAAAGGTAGGCTCCAGGATGGCCCAGATGGCGTCGTCATCGGAAGCCGCGGCGGGCCAGATGGTCGGCTTTGCGTCCATGGGGCCAGTGCTAACATTTTCCCTGTGTTATGAGCACGCGCATGACCGCGTTGAAATGGCTGCTCATTGGCGCTGTGGTTGGCTATGGCGCGCTGCTGGCGCTGATATATCTGCTGCAGCGCTCGATCATGTATCCCGCGCCGCAGACCTTTCGCACAGCGCCGGCGGACGCCGGTTTCCCGCAAGCCCAGGAGATCGTGCTCGATACGTCCGATGGCGAAAAAGTCATTGTCTGGCACGTAGCCCCAAAGGAAGGAAAAGCGGTCGTCATCTTCTTTCACGGCAACGGCGAAGTTCTGGCCTGGCGCGAGCCGCGCTTTCGCGAACTGGTGGCCGACGGCACCGGCCTCGTCGCGTTGTCGTTTCGCGGCTACGCCGGCTCGACCGGCAAGCCGAGCGAGGCCGGGCTGATCGCCGACGGCGAGGCGGCCTATCAGTTCGCCGCTGCACATTATCCGCCGTCGCGGCTCGCACTGTGGGGCTTTTCGCTCGGCAGCGGTGTTGCCGTCGCCATCGCCGCAACCCACCCGGTCGGCAAACTGATCTTGGAGGCGCCCTATACGTCGACCGTCGAACTGGGAGCGTCGGCGTTTCCGTTCCTGCCGGTGCGCTGGCTGATGCTCGACCGATTTCATTCCGACGAGCGCATCGGAAAGGTGCGTGTGCCACTGCTGGTGATGCACGGCGCCAAAGACAATGTCGTGCCAATGGCCATGGGAGAGCGGCTGTTCGCGCTGGCGAACGAGCCCAAGCACTTCGTGTGCTTCCCGCATTGCGACCACATCAATCTCACCGAGCAAGGCGCCGTGAAGGTGGTGTGGAAATTCCTGGCGGAAGGGGCCAAGCCATAAACCATCGTGTAATTTATCGTTAACAGATCATTAAAGCATTGCCGCTAGGTTCACGGCCGGACTTCGAAATCCCCGACCCATTCGATTAGATGGACCCACAATGCGCAAATTACTGACCACAGTTGTTATGCTTCTCGTGACCGTGAGCGTCGCCGGTTGTTACGGCGCTGGTAAGTCGCCGGTCGGCAAGGGCAAAGGCAAGTCGCCGGTCGTCCAGACCAAGGGCTGATTGCCGCTAGCGGCGATCGGCGGCCAACTAGCCGCTTTCCGGGTGGCAATGGCCCAAAAGCAATAGCGCGGGCGTTTGACGGCCCGCGCTATAAATTTATCCAAACCCGTACGGCTAGCGATCAGAAGCGCGGGGCGCCGCCACCGCCGCCGCGACCACGTCCGCCACCAGGACCACCCGGTCCACCGGGGCCGCCGGCGCCGGGGATCACCCGCGGCTTCATCGGCAGCAGGCCCTCGCGCTGCATCTTCTTGCGCGCCAGCTTGCGGGCACGGCGGATCGCTTCCGCCTTTTCCCGCGCCTTCTTTTCCGATGGTTTTTCGTAATGGCCGCGAAGCTTCATCTCGCGGAATATGCCCTCACGCTGCATCTTCTTCTTCAGCGCCTTGAGGGCCTGATCGACATTGTTGTCGCGAACGAGAACCTGCACGCTTGCTCCTTCGTTGTTGCTCGGACGGGTTTTTAATCAAGAACCCCGCAATTGCGGGGCCTATGAGTTCGGGCGGCTCTAACAGAAACGGGGTTAGGAGTCCATTCGGGGCTGCTGTTTCCGGCCGCTGGCGGGGCTCAAAAACCCGTTATTTCCCGGGCCAAACCCTGGTCACATGCCCCATCTTGCGCCCCGGTCGGGCGTCCTTCTTGCCATAAAGATGGACCGAGGCGCCCGGAACCGTGAGGAAACCGGCCGCCTCGTTCACTTCCGCGCCGATCAAATTGGTCATCTCGACCCGGCGCCCCAGCCGCATTGGCTTCGCCAGCGGCCAGCCCGCCACCGCGCGGATATGCTGCTCGAATTGCGAGACGGTCGCGCCGTCGATGGTCCAGTGGCCGGAATTGTGCACGCGCGGGGCGATCTCATTGACCAGCACGCTTTGCCGCCGGCCGGAGCGCACCACGAACATCTCCACCGCCAGCACGCCCACGTAATCGAACGCCTTGGCGATTCGGGTGGCGATGCTGCGGGCCTGCGCGGCAATCGCCGGGGACACTTCGGCGGGCACGCGCGAGATTTTGAGTATGTGGTCGCGGTGCTCGTTCTCGGTCACCTCGAAGCATTCGACCTTGCCGTCTTGGCTGCGCGCGGCGACCACCGAGACTTCGCTTTCGAAATCGATGAATCCTTCCAGGATGCAAGGCGCGTTATGGACCGAGCGCCAGGCGGCGGCCGCGTCGCCGCCCAAAGAACCGGACTTGTTGATTTTCGCCTGGCCCTTGCCGTCATAACCGAACTGCCGGGTCTTGAGCACGGCCGGCAGGCCGACCGCCTCGACGGCCGCGGCCAACTGCAAGGCGCTATGCACCGGGGCGTAAGGTGCGGTGGCTATCTTGAACTCGGTGAGGAAGTTCTTCTCGATCAGGCGATCCTGCGTGATCTCCAGCACGGTGGGGTCCGGCAGCACCGGCTTGCGCTTGGACAGAAGTGCTGCGGTCTTGGCCGGCACGTTCTCGAATTCGTAGGTGATCACGTCGACCGCGTTGGCGAAGCGGGTGAGCGCGATCTCGTCGTCATAGGCGCGGCAGGTCGAAGCGTGCACCACCTCGAAGGCGCACGAGTCCTTCTCCGGGGCATAGATGTGGCAATTCAGCCCGAGGCGATGGGCCGCGAGCGCCAGCATGCGGGCGAGCTGGCCGCCGCCGAGAATGCCGATGGTGGCGCCGGGCTTCAGCAAGGGGTAGTCAATCCTTCGGCCGCTTAGCGACGGCTTTGGTCTGCCGCTCGCGCCAGGCGTCCAGCCTCTTGGCGATTCTGCCGTCCGACAGCGCCAGCACGCTGGCCGCGAGCAGCGCGGCATTGATGGCGCCCGGCTTGCCGATCGCCAGCGTGCCGACCGGAATACCGCCAGGCATCTGCAGGATCGAGAGCAGCGAGTCCTTGCCTTCCAGCGCGTGGGTGTTCATCGGCACGCCGAATACCGGCAGCGTCGTCATCGAGGCGGCCATTCCGGGCAAATGCGCGGCGCCGCCGGCGCCGGCGATGATCACCTTGAAGCCGTTCTTGCGCGCATTATGGGCGAAGTCGTACAGCCGCTTCGGCGTGCGATGGGCGGAAACGATGAGCGCCTCGTGACCGATCTTGAGATCGGCGAGCGTCTTGGCCGTGTGCTTCATCGTGGCCCAGTCGGACTGACTGCCCATGATGATCGCGACCGGTTTTGTAGCCATTATTGCTGCGCCCCGAATCCGCAACCCCGGCGGAAGGAAGCGGCGGATTATAGGTTGAGGCCCCCCGCTGGCAAGGCGAAAGCGCTATGGTGCCGGGCAAGTGAGGGAAACGCACGTGGCGGCAGACCAGCCCGATAAGCCGAAAGGCCGCGAGCAAGCCGTCGCGCCCGCGGCGCTGCTGCTAGCGGAGATCGAACGCCTCAAAGCCGAATTGATCGATGCGGAAGGAAAGATCGCGGAACTGGAGGCGCGCGCCGACATCGACCCGCTGCTCGGCATCTTCAACCGGCGCGGTTTTGCGCGCGAACTGGCGCGCTCGCTTGCCTATGTAAAGCGCTACGGCACGGCGGCGGCGCTGATGTTCATCGATCTCGACTTGTTCAAGGGCATCAACGATCGGCACGGCCATGCCGCCGGCGATGCGGTGCTCAAGGCGGTGGCGATGGGACTTTCCGCCCATGTGCGCGCCTCCGATGTGGTGGCGCGTTTCGGCGGCGACGAATTCGCCGTGCTGATGTGGAATCTGGGCGAGGCGCAGGCCACGGCCAAGGCGCGCGAACTGGAAAACATCATTGGGCGGATTGGCGTTCCCCACGGCGCGGCGCAGTTGTCGGTCGGCGCCAGCGCCGGCGTTGTGGCGCTTACGCCTGATTCCAATCCGAACGCGATCATCGATGCGGCCGACAAGGCCATGTATGTGCGGAAAAAGGAGCGAAGGAGCTAGGACCCTGGATTTCATGAACGGGCAGGCAAAGGCAGGGCGTGAATCCGGGCCGCCGCCACTGGCGCGGTACCGATGCGCCGTTTATCCTAACGGCAGCAATTCTGCGGGAAACACTGGGGTCGGCAATGGCGAAAAAAACGCGCAAGAAGGCCGCTTCGAAAGCGGCGAAAAAATCAAAGGCCTTCAAGAAGAAAGGCGCGATGTCGAAGAAAAAGCGCAAGGCCGCGGCGAAGAAGAAATCAAAACCTGTTGCGAAGAAAAGACCTGGCCGCAAGCGACCGCCGAAAAACTTCCCTGGCAAGGTCGCGGGCGCATTCACCGCGCTCGCCGATACCCTCACGGACGCCGAGCGGCTGCACCATAAATTGGATCCCGGTGTGTCGCGCGAGCCGGAATAGCGCTCCGCGTCGGGGCCTCAAGGAAACATCATTTTTTTCGGCCACGCGATCTGGATTTAGTGCCCGATTTCGCAGGCTTTGACGGTCTTCGACCGACCGTCGGCATGCCGGGCGTGAGCCGTGCTTTCCAGTCGTGAAAAGTTTTAGGAATTTCTTAATTTGGAACTTGTAACGCTAGCGTGGGGATCGACCAAAAGAGGCTCCTGTGGCCGACGAAACCAACGCCGCTACCCGGCAGAGAACGTTCCTCAAGGGCACGCTCTATTACGACAATCGCCGCGCCTCGATCGAATGCGTGATTCGCGACATGTCGGACAGTGGGGCGCGTCTCACCTTCGAGCATCCGGCCACCGTCCCCGACAACGTCGAGCTCTTTATCCCGCACAAGCAGCAGACGTTGCGCGCGCATGTGCGACGGCGCGGTCCAAACGAGATCGGAATCGCGTTCGAGGTCGAGAGGTCGACCGAGCCGCGGCGCACCTCCGACGCGGAACTGCAGCAGCGCGTCGAGACGCTGGAAGCGGAAATCAAAGCGCTCAAGCGGCTCGTTGCAAAGCTCACGGCCAAGGTGCTGCCGCACGACCTCGACGCGGCGTAGCGCTGGCACGCAGCGACTAGCGCGCTAGGCAATAATATCCGGCGTGAGCAGATCCTCGATCTGGCGAATCTTGTCGCGCAGCACGAGCTTGCGTTTCTTCAGGCGCTGGACCTGGATTAAGTCGGAGCCGGGCGAAGTGGCCAAGGCCGCGATCGCCGAATCGAGATCGCGATGCTCCTGCTGCAGGCGCGCCAGTTGGTCACGCAATGCGCGTTCGTCCTCGTCGGTCATTGCCACCGCTGGTTCGCTTCAAGTCCGGTATTCGCTCACCGGCAAAGCGCAATAATTATCGCGTTTTCCACAGCGGCGTTCAAGCGGGCAAAAAAATCGCCCTTGTTCAATGGCTTCGGCTCCATTTGCCGCACCTTGGAGGTGGGTATAATATCGCCCTTGAACTGAGTTTGGGCTAGACTTAGCTCGTTAGAGAGCCACAGATCGAACAGATTGAGGAGACATGCTGCATGTCGATGCAATCGCACCTTGCGGAACTCGAAAAAAAACATCAGGCGCTCGAGCACGAAATAAACGAATGCCTGGTCCATCCCGCGGTCGATGATTTGAAGGTTGTCGAACTCAAGCGTCGTAAATTGCACGTCAAGGACGAGATCGAGCGGCTACGGCATAACGAGCACGCCAGCGTGCACTGACCGCCCTGATCGCCAAGATTAGTTTCGAATACACAACCGCCGGCTCGCTGCCGCGAGGCGGCGGTTTTGCATTTTGTTTTGTATTATAGTGTTGCCAATCGCAGCGGCCGGGCAACGGCCCTATTTCTGGTCCCCGGAGAACGTCATGCGCTCATTTGTCTGCAACACCATTGCCGCGCTCGCCTGCACGCTCGCAAGCCTTTGCGGCGTCAGTGCTGCCGATTACCCGAATCGCCCGATCACGTTGATCGTGCCCTATCCGCCCGGCGGCGGCGTCGACGCCATGGCCCGCGTGGTCGGCCAGAAACTGTCGGAGGCTTTGAAGCAGCAGGTCGTGGTCGACAATCGCGGCGGCGCGGGCGGCACGCTCGGCACCCGCGCGGTCGCCAAGGCGGCGCCCGATGGCTACACGCTGTTGCTCGGCCACACCGGCACCATCTCGATCAACCCGAGTCTCTATGGCGCCAATGCCGGCTACGATCCCCGCAAGGACTTCGCGCCGATCGGCATGGTCGCCTCGATGCCGGTGGCCTTGCTCGCGCATCCCTCGTTCCCGGCAAAATCGATCAAGGAGTTCATCGCGCTCGCCAAGGCCGAACCGGGCAAGCTCAATGTCGGCACCTCGGCGGTCGGCACCGGCGGCTATATGTGCGCCGAGCTGTTCAAGTCGGTGGCCGGCGTCGATGTCGCCATTATTCCCTACAAGGGCACCGCGCCGGTGATGAACGACCTGATCGGCGGCCATGTGCCGATTGCCTTCGGCGTGCTGCCGCCGGCGCTCGGCAATATCGCGGCCGGAAACTTGCGCGCCATCGCGGTCACCAGCGCCAAGCGCACATCGCTGCTTGCCGGATGTGCCGACCTTCGACGAATCCGGCCTGCCGGGCTTCGAAGCGGTGCTGCATTACGGCCTGCTGGCGCCGGCCGGCACGCCGAAGGAAATCGTCGACAGGCTCGGCGCCGAATTGCGCAAGTTGGTGGATACCGACGACGTCAAGCAGAAGATTCATGCCGAGGGCGGCGACCCGATGACCTCGACGGCGGCCGAATACGCCGCCGATATCGACAAGGAAGAGACCAAGTGGAGCAGCTTTGGTGCACAAGCTGGGGCTCAAGGTTGAATAGTGGCCATTCCCGGCCCGATTTGCCGGTCAAAAGAATTGCGCGCGACCACTGCCTTTGGGCGCGAAAGTGCTTATCTATAGGGCATCAGCAAAGGATTTCAGAATGAGCGAGATTGACGACAAGCGGCCGAGAAACTTGCGTGCCGCTGTCTATCCGGTCGAAGGCTTCGCGGTCACGGTGGACGGCAAGATCAAGTCGCAGTTCGCCGATTTGGAAGGCGCGATGAAAGCCGGACTGGACCTCAAGAAGAAATTTCCGGTGATCCAGGTCACGGTGTACGATGCCGTCGCCAAGACCCGCACGGCGGTGGAATTGCCCGAGGCCAAGTAGCCCCGGGCTGCGCTCCCGCAGCGGGAGGCGCAGCAGGGGAGGTGACATTGCGGACCTCGTTGAAGATTCTCGCGGCACTGTGTCTGGCGGCGGCGGTCGGCCTGCCGCAAATTGTGCGTGCGGACGAATATCCAAACCGGCCGATCATTCTCGTCGTTCCGTTTCCGCCCGGCGGCAGCACCACGGTGATGGCGCGCAACGTCGCCGACAAGATGTCGGCCGCGCTCGGCCAGCAGATCGTGGTGGAAAATCGCGGCGGCGCCGGCGGCACCATCGGCACGCGCTCGGCGGCGAAGGCTGCGCCCGACGGCTACACCATCCTGCTCAGTTACACCGGCACGTTCTCGATCGCCCCCAGCGCCAACCCGAATGCCGGCTACGATCCACGCAAGGACTTCACGCCGATCGGTATGATCGGCGTGGCGCCCAATCTGCTGGTGGTGACGCCTTCGCTGCCGGTGCATTCGGTGGCCGAACTGATCGCCTACGCCAAGGCGCAGACTTCGCCGATGCAATACGGCTCGCCCGGCGTCGCCACCGTCAACCATCTCGCCGGTGAGTTGCTGGCGAACGACATCGGCGTGAAGCTGGAGCACATTCCCTACAAAGGCAACGGGCCGGCGCTGCCCGATCTGCTCGGCGGCCATATCCCGATGATGTTCGTGCCGATTCCCGCCGTCCTCGGCAACGTCAAGGCCGGCACCTTGCGTGCGATTGCCGTGTCGAGCGCCAAGCGCTCGAGCGTGCTGCCCGATTTGCCGACCCTGGCGGAATCCGGCCTGCCCGGCTTCGACGTGGCGCTGCGCTACGGGCTGGTGGCGCCGGCCAGCACGCCGCGCGGAATTATTGAGCGGCTTAACAAGGAACTGAACGCCGCGCTTGCCACCGACGACGTCAAGCAGCGGCTGGCCACCGAAGGCGCCGACGCGCTGCCCGGAACGCCCGAAGCTTACGCCGCCGATATCGACAAGGAAGAAACCAAGTGGGGCACGCTGGTGCGCAAGCTTGAGCTGAAGGTGGAATAGCGCCGGGTCAGGACCGGTCGGCGCAACTAATTCGCCGGAGGAATTCCCGCGCCCGAACGATCCGCCGGAATCTGCTGCGTCAATTGTACGATGGTGTCGGCGAAGGGGCCCTTCTGGCCCATGGCATAATTCTGTTCGCGCACCAGCACGACGAAAGTGAGAGCGAGCGCGCTTACCAGCATCAAGGCATTCAGCACAACGCTGAAAACGGAGCGTTTCTTTTCAACGCGGGGGAAACGCGGCAAGGCTGTCGGCAAGGGATGTCTCCATCAGGTTGATCCCGGCATGCTCTGCTTGCAACGCACTTTGCAACCAAACGTTCGGCCTTAGGTGCTGTCCTCACGGTTTAACGTTCACCACAAGTATGATCCTCACGATTTAATATGATCCTCACGATTTAACGAATGGTCACCGCGGCGCCACGCGAAGCGCTACCTCCGCCTCGCTCAAGGAATGGCCGGGCGCCGAGAGCCTGAATTCCTCTTTGGCGAGTACCAGCCCACCCATGACCAGCGCGGACGCCACCAGCATCGACTTAAGCAGGAAGCTTTCGCGCGCGGGCTTGGGTCGGTGCGGCGGCAGAAGAATCGGCATTTTTCACCCTCGGTTGGGCTCTCGCGGAGCATCGATACGCGCAACGGCTAGGCGACCCAAAGGTTGCTGGCATTGTGTTGCCAGAGCATGAAGCACGCGTAACAAATGCGTTAAAAATACTAAGCAAGAAGCGCGCCAGTGGACTTTGGGGCCCCGGCGGATTGTCTATTGGCCAATATGCAGCCATATTGTTGCGGTCACATCGCACCAGATGACATCCGTGAGGCCGCCCATGAAGCTTTCACCGTTGTACCCATCCCGTCCCCAGTTCGCCTTGCTGGCCGCCACGCTCGGCCTGGCCTTGTTGGCCGCGCCTGCGGCGCATGCCTTCACGATGGAAGGCGGCAATGCCAGTGACAGCGGCTCGAAATTCAGCGACCCGGGCGACCAGATCTCGCGCTTTGGCAACAGCGGTAGCGGCAGCGGCGGCACCACGTACCGGCAGGGCAATACCTCCTTCCAGTTCGGGCCTGTTATGCAGGACTCGCCCGATGCCCGTTTCAATGCCGACAGCCAGCGCCTGTTCAACCCGCTCGGCCGCCCCGGCGATCCCGGCCGCTGAGCACGACTCTCCCGTAATTTGCATCATCACCCGACCGCGCCAGAACCGCGCGACCGGGTGATTTCATTTTCGAGCCCACCCCGCACTCAATTCTCAAGGCGACTTTGCCCGTAGGCCGCCAAACCCAAGGCGCGCCCGCCTTGAGCCTTCCTTGCATTTGAACCTTTCGCACTTTGCCCACGACCAATGAAACGGAGGGCGATCTGTCGGCCGTGCATCGCACGGGCGCGCGCAGGTGGCTGACTCCGGGCGGGATCAGAAGCTTTCACTCTCATCAAGGAGACGATGATGACGGCAATTCATTGGAAAAATGCGGCTAGCGGCCCCTTCAATACTGCGGCCGATTGGAATCCGGGGTCCACCCCGGGTGCGGCTGACGACGCCATCATCGACGCAATCGGCACCTACACCGTCACCAGTTCGGTAAACACCACCGTCAACACGGTCGACACTATCGGCGGCGCCACGCTCGCCATCGCGGCGGGCACCACCTTCCAGGCCACCAATGGCGGTGTCAACGCCGGCAAGATCACACCGGCACACATCTCGATATCGGCACGGCCGCCGCCGGCGGCACCGCGGAAATCGACAAAGGCAACGTCGTCAACGTCGCCGGCGGTCTGATCACCACCATCGTGGGTGCCAACCAGGCGACGCCGACGTTGTTCACCATCAAGGACGCGGCGGTCCAGAACGCCGGCACCATCACGATCAGCGACAACTCGAAGGTTATACTGAACGGCACGACCGGCCAGGAAGCGGTCAGCAACAGCGGCACGATCGCGCTCAATGGCGCGACGAAAGCAACGTCGCTTGTCATCGATGGAACGAACGGCGTCGCCTTGACCGGCGGTGGAAAAATCACGTTGACCGATGACACGCACAATTTCATTGCCGGCAATGGCACCGACACGGTCCTCGACAATTTCGACAATACGATCAGTGGCTCCGGCACCTTCGGCGATTCACATCTGGCGTGGTCGATGGGCGCGGCGGGCGTGATCAACGCCACCGGCGCGACGAACCAGCTTCGTCGAAGGCAAGGGATTCGCCGCCAACAGTGGCACGATCGAGTTGACCGGGAAGGCGGGGCTGCAAATCGACGCCCTGATCGACAATAGCGGAGGCGGGAATATCCTGACCGCCAGCAAATCCGGCGTGCTGACCCTTGCGGGTCAAATCGACGGGGGCTCGCTCTCGGCAACCGTCAGCGGCTCGACCATCCGGCTCGATGACGGCTTGACCATAGGCAGCAACGTTTCGACGGTCGTCGGCAGCACCATTACCACCACGACGCTGACCGGCCACGGAAAGCTGACGATGAGCGACGACACGCACAATCTCATAACCTCCAACCAGGGTGTCACCGTCACCAATTCGAGCGCGCTCCTGAACTTCGGCGGGTCGGTGACGCTTCTCTCGCTGGTGATCACCGACGGCGTGAGCTTCGCGGCGACCGAGACGGTCGTGACCACCGCCGGCATGACGACGGCGCAGATCGCTTCCGCGTTCGCCGCGGAAATAAGCGAAGATATTACGCTCGCTTTGCGGCACCGGCAACCTGGCCGGCGGCCAGAACGACGGCCTGCTGTTCGAGAACGTCGACAACACGATCACCGGGGCCGGCAAGATCGGCGACGACGGCACCGGAGACATCCTCTATTTCCACAACGATGCATCGGGCGTGGTCAATGCAAATGGAGCGCATCTTATGATCATGGACACCGGCTTCTACACCGTCGTCAATTCCGGCATCATCGAAGCGACCGGCACCGGCGGCCTCGACATCAAGAGCGAGCTGGTCAACTTCGGCCACCTCATCGCCAACAACAGCACGGTGGAGGTCGACGGCACGATGACCGGTTTTGGCGGTGCGCAGATCCTCGGTAGCGGCAAGCTCGACTTCGAGGCCGTCCATAACTTCCAGGACGTCAATTTCGGGGCGAACTCGACTGGCCAGCTCGATCTAGCGCATTCGATGAGCTATTCGGGCCGCATCTCCGGTTTCGGCACCAACACGACGCAGTCGATCGATCTCGAGGACATCAACTTCGCCAGTGCCACCAGAACCTGGACGCCGGCCGGCAGCAATATCGAGGGCGTCCTGAACGTCACGGACGGAACGCACTCGGTCAATCTCACGCTGCTCGGCCACTACGCGACTGGCAAATTCACCCTGCACGACGATGGCACCGGCCATGTGCTGGTGACCGACCCGCCGCTGCACGGGCACAACGATTTGCTGCATCATTGACGGCTTTCACCTTCTCCTCGCAGTGCGGGGAGAAGGTTTGCCCTCGGGCTTTACCGAGGGTTGCCGCGCTTCTCACACCCCCTTCGCCGTTTCCCGTAACTTGAACTTCTGAATCTTCCCTGTGCTGGTCTTCGGAATTTCCGCGAACACGAAGTGGCGCGGCACCTTGTAGCTGGCCAGATGTTTGCGGCACCATTGCAGCAGATCGTCGGCGCTGGCTTGCGTGCCGGGTTTCAGCTCGACGAAGGCGAAGGGTGTCTCGCCCCATTTCTCGTCGGGCTTGGCCACCACCGCGGCGGCGGCGACGGAAGGATGCTTGTAGAGCGCGTCCTCCACTTCAATGGAGGAAATATTCTCGCCGCCGGAAATGATGATGTCCTTCGAACGATCTTTAAGCTGAACGTAGCCATCCGGACACATCACGCCGATATCGCCGGTGTGAAACCAGCCACCGGCAAAGGAACTTGCGGTGGAGTTCTTGTTCTTGAGATAGCCTTTCATCACCACGTTGCCGCGCATCATGACTTCGCCCAGCGTCTCGCCGTCGTGCGGCACGGGCACCATTGTTTCGGGGTCGCGCACGTCGAGACCTTCCAGCACCGGATAGCGCACGCCTTGGCGCGCCTTCTTGGCCGCCTGTTCGGGGCCGGGCAGCGCGTCCCAGGCGTCGTGCCACTCGTTCACCACTGCCGGTCCGTAGCATTCGGTCAGGCCGTAAACGTGCGTGACATTGAAGCCGGCGCCTTTCATCGCGGCTAGCACCGCCTCGGGCGGCGGCGCCGCGGCGGTGACGAATTCGACCACATGCGGCAGCGGCTTCTTCTCGGCTTCGGTCGCATTGAGCAGCACCGTCATCACGATCGGCGCGCCGCACAGATGCGTCACCTTGTGGGTCGCGATGGCGTCGAACATTGGGCCAGCGCGCACGGCGCGCAAACACACATGTGTGCCGGCGACGATCGACACCGTCCAGGGAAAGCACCAGCCGTTGCAGTGGAACATCGGCAGCGTCCACAGATAGACCGAATGCTGGCGCATGCCGCAGGTGATGACATTGCCCATCGCCAGCAGATGTGCGCCGCGGTGATGATAGACCACGCCCTTGGGATCGCCGGTGGTGCCTGAGGTGTAGTTCAGCGCAATGGCATCCCATTCATCATCCGGCATGGCCCAGACGTAATCGGGATCGCCGCCGGCGACGAATTCCTCGTACTCGATTTTTCCCAGCCGCTCACCAGGGCCGGAATATTCCGGGTCGTCGTAATCGATCACCAGCGGCTTTGCCTTGCAGAGCGAGAGCGCCTCTTTCATCACCTTGGAGAATTCGCGGTCGGTGATCACCACCTTGGCCTCGGCATGGTCGAGCGAGAAAGCAATGATCGCCGCATCGAGCCTTGTGTTGAGCGTGTTCAGCACGCCTTGCGTCATCGGCACTCCGTAGGCGCATTCCAGCGCGGCCGGCGTATTGGCGAGCAGCACCGAAACGGTGTCGCCGCGCTGGATGCCGTGCTTTGCCAAGGCGGAAGCGAGCCGCCGCGATCGGGCGTAGAACTCGGCGTAGGTGCGCGTGAGCTGCCCGTGGATGATGGCGGTGTGGGCCGGGAACACGGAGGCCGCGCGCTCGAGAAAGCCTATCGGCGTCAGCGGCTGGAAATTGGCCGGATTGCGGTCCAGATCGGTGTCGTAGGGCGTTTTCGCCATTGGTCGCTTCCCCCTGGGGAACAACGTTAGCGAAAGAAAAGGCCGACATGCAATGCTGCCATCACCGCCGCGAAAGCGGGGCATCTAATGCAGGTTCAGCCGCGCCAAATCTCCAGCACCCCTTCGCGCACCAGCTCGAGCGAAATCGCAAACATCAGCAGCATCGTGATCCGGTAGAAGGTCTCCTGCGGCGTCACGCGCACCAGCCAGAAGCCGAGCATGTTGGTGGCGATCGCCAGCGGCAGCAGCGCCAGCGAGGTGCCCAGGCCCTCGGTCGAGAATTGCCCGAGCGCGAAATAGGGCACCACCTTCATCCAGTTCAGCGAGGCGAACACGATCGCGGTGGTGCCGACGAAGGTCATTTTCGCCAGCTTCTGCGGCAGCACGTACATCTGGTAGGGCGGCCCGCCGGCCTGCGCGATGGTCGAGGTGAAACCGGAGAGCGCGCCCCAGAACACGCCGGCCGGAACGCTGGCCGAGGCGACATCGTCGGCAAGGCGCTTAGGGCCGATCCAGCTCCAGAGCACGAAGGCTATTGTTGCGGCGCCGGTGCAGACGCGCACGGCCGCGTCCGAAATATGCGCCGCCAGCAGCCAGCCGAGACCTACGCCCACGATCGCGCCGGGGATGACGATGGCCAGGATCCGCCCGCTGTAGTCCTTGCGGTAGACCCACACGGCGATGGCGTCCTGCACGATCATGATCGGCAGCATGATGGCGGCGGCCTCCAGCGGCGGCATCACCAGCGCCAGCATCGGCGTAGCCATTTGCCCGACGCCGGCAAAGCCGCCTTTCGACAGGCCGAGCGCGACCACGGCGGGCACGGCCAGCAGATAGAACAGGGGATCGGTGATGATGGTCACTTTGTCATTCCGGGACGCGCCGAAGGCGCGAACCCGGAATCCAGGGCACACGGCACGGCCTTTAGATGTGTACCTGGATTCCGGGCTCGCTCGCTGCGCTCGCGCCCCGGAATGACAGGATGGGCTAATTTGCGCGGGATCAAAGCCGAGGCGGCCGCTTCGCGCCAGCCTTGTTTGCGCATGCCGGCCGTTCCACAATCGCGCCTCGGGGAGGAACAAACAATGGATGCGCCGACCAGCCGTTACCACGACGTCTACGCGCGCTGGCAACGCGACCCGGAAGGCTTCTGGGGCGAGGCGGCCAAGGCAATCGACTGGTACGAGACGCCGAAAAAAATATTCGACGCCAAAGCCGGCATCTACGGCCGCTGGTTTCCCGGCGGCGTCACCAACACCTGCTTCAACGCGCTAGACCGCCACGTCGCGGCCGGGCGCGCGCAGCAGGCGGCGCTGATCTACGATTCTCCGGTTACGCAGAAGACGCAGACCTTCAGCTACGGCCGCCTGCTGTCGGAAGTGCAGATCCTCGGCGCCATGTTGCGCGACTTCGGCGTGAAAAAAGGCGACACCGTCATCCTCTATATGCCGATGGTGCCGGAAGCCGTGATCGGCATGCTGGCCTGCGCGCGCATCGGCGCTGTCCATTCGGTGGTGTTCGGCGGCTTCGCGCCCAAGGAGCTCGCCACCCGCATCGACGACTGCAAGCCCAAGCTGATCCTGTCCGCGAGCTGCGGCATCGAGGTGGCGCGCGTCGTGCCCTACAAGCCGCTGCTCGACGAGGCGATCAGGCTGGCGACGCACAAGCCGGAAACCTGTCTCATTCTCCAGCGCTCGCAATGCGAGGCCGAATTGGTGGAAGGCCGCGACCATGACTGGCGCACGGTGTGGGAGCACGCGGTCAATTACGCCAAGACCTCCGAATGCGTTCCCGTGCTCGCCACCGACCCGCTCTACATCCTCTACACTTCGGGCACCACGGGCATCCCGAAAGGCGTGGTGCGCGACAATGGCGGCCACATGGTCGCGCTCAAGTGGTCGATGGAAAATCTCTACGGCGTCAAGCCTGGCGAAGTGTGGTGGTGCGCCTCCGACATCGGCTGGGTGGTCGGCCACTCCTACATCGTCTACGCGCCGCTTTTGCATGGCGCCACTTCGATCCTGTACGAGGGCAAGCCGGTCGGCACGCCCGACGCCGGCGCGTTCTGGCGCGTCTGCAGCGCCCACTGCGCGGTGGCGCTGTTCACGGCGCCGACCGCGTTCCGCGCCATCAAGAAGGAAGACCCGAACGGCAAACTGATTGGGCAATACGATCTCAAAAAATTCCGCACGCTGTTTCTGGCCGGCGAGCGCGCCGACCCGCCGACGGTGGAATGGGCGGAAGCTGTGCTCAAGGTGCCGGTGGTCGATCACTGGTGGCAGACCGAGACCGGCTGGTGCATCGCCGGCAATCCGGTCGGCCTTGGGCTTTTGCCGGTCAAGCACGGTTCGGCCACGGTGCCGATGCCGGGCTATCACATCGACATCGTCGACGAGGCCTGTCACGCGCTGCCGCGCAACAAGATCGGCTCGATCGTGATTAAGCTGCCGCTGCCGCCGGGCGCGCTGCCGACGCTGTGGCAGCAGGACGCTCGCATGCGAGAATCCTATCTCGACGAATTCCCCGGCTATTACAAGACGGCCGACGCCGGCTTCCTCGACGACGACGGCTACGTCTATGTGATGGGCCGCACCGACGACATCATCAACGTCGCCGGCCACAGGCTTTCGACCGGCGGCATGGAGGAGGTGCTGGCCGGCCATCCCGACGTTGCCGAATGCGCCGTGCTCGGAATCAAGGACGAGTTGAAGGGCGAGGTGCCCTGCGGCTTCATCGTGCTCAAATCCGGCGTCAACCGCCCGCCGAACGAGATCGAGAAGGAGATCGTGGCGCTGGTGCGCGACAAGATCGGGCCTGTTGCCGCTTTCAAACTTGCCATTACCGTCGCGCGTCTTCCCAAAACGCGCTCGGGCAAGATCCTGCGCGGCACCATCAAGAAGATCGCCGACGGCGACGCCTGGACCATGCCGGCGACGATCGAGGACCCCAAGGTGCTGGACGAGATTGGTGTTGCGATGAAGGAGAAGGGCGTGGGGGGAGTTGGGCTCTGAATTCGATGTCATCTCATAACATAATCGAAGCCATCCAAATGGCCCGCGCTCGGGTCTTAGACGTTCATTCAGATATTGATCGCCACTCTCCTGTGGCCGTGAGTTGGCCTTTTCTGACGTGTGCCATTGCGAATGTACTTCCTGCAATTGCCGCCTGCAATTGCCGCAAAGTTTTCCGGTTCAATTCGGCAACAGCATCTCGATCCGCTGGCAGTCGGATTCGTTCGCCAGCGGACAGGCGATGGTTCGATGCTGGCGGGCCGGCGCTATTTGGCCAAGGTCTGCGTGGCCGGGCTCTGCGCCGATAGTGCTGCTATTCGTTGCCTGGTCGGCTGGCGCGGCGTGCGTGTGCACCGTGCGCGCGACCGCCACGGTCGCCAGCAGGGCCACCGCAAGAACGGCCGCCGAAAGAAACCTGGGTTTGCCCGATATCATTGTCGTGCCTCGCGCGATTCGATCGATCATGACAGGCAGATAACAGAATTATTGCGACGCACAAGAGAGTGCTGAATCACGTTTAATTGTTCAAGTAGTGCAATGTGTTAAGGAATATCGCAATGCACCGCGCTGGCTACACTTGTTTGCGCACGCGTCAGGCCAAATAATTGCGCCGCTCGGCGCTCCATTCCCCTCGCTCTTCGAGGGGCTCGGAATGGGACTACGGCACACCCGGTGCCGCTTAAATAACACGGGCGACGACGCTTGGCTTGCCGCGCCGAATCGTAGCGAAGGCGGGCTGTTTGAAAACCGGATCGGTGGATGCGTTGAACGAAGGCGCCGAACTACTTCTTACCCGCCGGGTCGGCCGGTGCGCGCAAACTGCCCCAGGGATCGACGGCTTTCTTGGCAACCGGAATCCTGTCGATCGATGCCTTGTAGGCGTCGTCGGTATCTTTCTCGAAATCCCTTTTCGCGCGCGCGTCGGCTTTCTGCTTATCGGTCGGGCCTTCCGGCGCGGCTTTATGTTGCGCGTAGGCAACTTGCGTAAACAGCGCCGCCGCCATGAGTGCCGCGATGAATGCGCGCATCAGGAACCCCATTTCATGCCATCCCGACTTTTCTGATCGCTGATCTTGGCACTTTGGTCAATGGATTCCTGGGTCAATGGATTCTTGGGTCAACAAAATCCAGGGTCAATGAATAGGGGCGCGATTGTGGGAAGCGCGGATTGGGCGGGCGTCAATGCACCATGAACCCGGCATAGGCGATGAGGCCAATGAGGGCGCAAAACACGGCCGCGACCAAGTCTGCGCGAGGTGTATCATTTAGCTCATGCATGGCCGAACTATGCGGACCTCGGCTGGCAAAGATCAACTCGCAGTTGATTAAAACTGGCTGGATTTGGTTCATGATGCGCTGCCGTTGACAGAAACGCCCAAAGAAAACGCCGGGGAAACGCCAATGCCTGCCTTCATCTGCACCGCCTGCGGCACGCAATTTCCGCCGAGCGACAAGCCGCCGGCGCAATGCCGCATCTGCGAGGAGGAGCGGCAATATGTCCCGCCCGGCGGCCAGCGCTGGACCACGCTCGAGGCGCTGTCGCAAAGCGAAATGAACAGCTACCGCGAATACGAGCCGGGCGTGCTCGGCATCGGCGCCGGTTTTGCCATCGGCCAGCGCGCGCTGCTGGTGCGCACGCCGGGCGGCAATCTGCTGTGGGACTGCGTCGCCACGCTCGATGCCGCCACCGTGACGACGATCAAGGGTCTCGGTGGCATCCATGCGATCGCGATTTCGCATCCGCATTTCTACACCGCCATGGGCGAGTGGGCGCGCGCCTTCGATTGTCCGATTCATCTCAATGCCGCCGACAAGGACTGGATCATGAATCCATCATCCGGCGGTAAAGCTATGGCAAGGCGATACGCTGAAGCTGTGGGATGGCGTCACGCTGATCCGCTGCGGCGGTCACTTTCCGGGCGGCACGGTGATGCACTGGGCCGGCGGCGCGCAGGGGCGCGGCGTCGTCTGCTCAGGCGACATTCTCACCGTCACCACCGACCGCAAGTGGCTGTCGTTCATGCGCAGCTATCCGAATTTCATTCCGCTGTCGGCGAAGGAAGTCGAGCACATCGGCGCCGCCATGGCGCCGTTTTCGTTCGACGTGCTCTATGGCCACTATTTCGATCGCGTGATCGAAAAAAACGCCAAGAAAATTTTGGAAAAATCGATCGAGCGGTATTTGGGGGCGATCAAAGGCACGCGCGGATATTGAATAAATCCGGCCGCGCGGGTGCCGGGTGGAGCAGCAGCCGCGCGGCCGGGTGAGGCACATGCCGCAAGGCCGCACCTTCACGATGGGGAGTGTCCGGGTAAGTCGCCCGCTCGATGCTCGCCCAACGCGCGGATCGTGATGGTCTTTGATGAATTCAAAATTAAATTCGCGCGCGCCTACTTATTGTACCGGATAGCTTCGTCAGGTTCAGCGTCAGCGCTTGACGCAATCGCGCACGAAGCGGCGGCGCTTCAGATAGGACAATTTTTTCGCGCGCGCTTCGCGGTCGCAAGTCGCGCGATTTAGCGTCGCGGCCCTGTCCATCGTGGCCATCTCGCCGGGGCTTTGCGGCTTCGCCGTCTGCGCCTGCACGGGCGCCGCAACGCAAGTCGTCAGCGCGGCAAGCACGAACACGCGTAGCAGTCGCGGCATGCGAAATCCCCGTCGTGTAATTACTCGTCGTCCTTCTCGCCCTTGCCGCCGAGCTGCTTGAGCTTGGCGAACACCGCGCTTACGTCGAGATCGCCGCCCGGCTTCTGACTGGCGGATTCCGCGGCGGCGGCGACTTCCGCCTCCTTGCGCGCGGTGGTCTCGGCCGCCGGCAGCAAGGTGGCGCCGGCGTCGATCTGCGCCGGCTTCTCCTTGTTGGCGCGATTGACCTCGAAATCGAGATCGGTCTGCGTGGCGAGACCGAGCGTCACCGGATCCATTGGCGCGAGCGCGGCCGCGTTCCAATGCGTGCGCTCGCGGATTGCCGAGATCGTCGACTTGGTGGTTCCCACCAGCCGCATGATCGCCGAATCCTTGAGCTCGGGGTGATTGCGCACCAGCCAGAGGATGGCGTTCGGCCGATCCTGGCGGCGCGAGACCGGTGTATAGCGCGGGCCCTTCTTGCCGCCGCGCTCGGGATTGGCGAGCGCGACCTTCGCCTCTGTCAGCTTCAGGCTGAGTTCCGGATTGGCTTCGGCCGCAGTGATTTGCTCACGGGTCAACTGCCCGGTGACGATCGGGTCCATGCCCTTGATGCCCTGCGCGGCGTCGCCGTCGGCGATCGCCTTCACTTCGAGCGGGTGCAGCTTGCAGAATTCGGCGATCTGGTCGAACGACAGCGCGGTATTGTCCAACAGCCAGACGGCGGTTGCTTTCGGCATCAGCGGTGCTGCGGTCGCCATGACAAATCTCCTCTACGCTTCGCCCGCCCGTTGGGCGAAGCAACAGATCATCGGTGATGATCGGAAAGTGTCACGAATATAGGGGCTTGACCGGGCAGGCGCAACCGGCCCGGCTTGACAGGGCGGGCCGGCGCGGCCCACATCGGGGACACAGAAAGCGCGATTTTTGCGAGGATTTTATGGCGGCGACCCGGGAAAAGCCTGCTCTTAAGGTGCTGCTGTGCTCGCCGCGCGGCTTCTGTGCCGGGGTGGTGCGCGCGATCGAATTGGTGGAGCGGGCGCTCGCGATCTACGGGCCACCGGTCTATGTCCGTCACGAAATCGTGCACAACCGCTACGTCGTCGAAAGCCTGCGCGCCAAGGGGGCGATTTTCGTCGAGGATCTCGACGAGGTGCCGGATACCGCCGCGCCGGTCATTTTCTCGGCGCATGGCGTGCCGCGCAGCATTCGGGAGGAGGCGGCCAAGCGCAATCTGTGCGCGCTCGATGCAACCTGTCCGCTGGTGACCAAGGTTCACCGCGAGGCCGAGATCCACCACAAGCGCGGGCGCCAGATCGTGCTGATCGGACACGCCGGCCACCCGGAAGTGATCGGCACCATGGGCCAGCTCCCCCCCGGCAGCGTCAGCCTGATCGAAACTCTGGCCGACGCGAATTCATTCACGCCGCACGACGCGAGCAATCTCGCTTATGTGACGCAGACCACGCTATCGGTGCTCGACACGGCGGGAATCGTCGACCTGCTCAAGCGCCGCTTTCCGGCGATCGTCGGGCCGCACAAGGAAGACATCTGCTACGCCACCACCAACCGGCAGGAAGCGGTCAAGCGCGTTGCGCCCATCGTCGAAGCCATGATCGTGGTCGGCGCGCCCAATTCGTCGAATTCGCAGCGGCTCAAGGAAGTCGCCGAACGGGCCGGGTGCCCGCGCGCGGCCTTGGTGCAACGCGCCGCCGACATCGACTGGAACGAATTCGGCGCCATCGCACGGCTCGGCATCACTGCCGGGGCGTCGGCGCCCGAAGTGCTGGTCGAGGAAATCATCGACGTGTTTGCGCAGCGTTATGCGGTGAGTGTCGAGACCGTCTCCGCCGCCGAGGAGGGGGTGTTTTTTCCGTTGCCCCGTCCGCTGCGGGAGAGCCAGGCGGCGGAGTGACGCTGTCATGGCTGTCTACACCGACGTTTCGGCGGACGATCTCACCGAATTTCTCAAGTTTTACGACATCGGCGGATTGCGCTCGTACAAGGGCATCGCCGAAGGCGTGGAGAATTCCAATTTCCTGGTGCACACCGGCACGGGAAATTTCATCCTCACGCTGTACGAAAAGCGCGTGGCCGAAGGTGACCTGCCGTTCTTCTTAGGGCTCATGGAGCATCTTGCCGCGCGCGGCATCACCTGTCCGCAGCCGGTGAAGAACAGACAAGGCGGCGTGCTCGGTAAGATCGCAGGACGGCCCGCCGCCATCGTCACCTTTCTGGACGGACTGTGGATCCGCCGGCCGAATGCCGGCCATTGCGCGGCGGTCGGCGAGGCGCTGGCGCGGCTGCATCTGGCCGGCGGCGATTTTCCAAAAAAACGGCCGAACGCGCTGTCGATCGATAGTTGGCGGCCGCTTTACGAGCAGGCCAGGGATCGCGGCGACAGCGTGCGGCCGGGACTGTGCGCGGAGATCGCCAAGGAATTGGACGCTCTGGAAAAATCCTGGCCGCGCGATCTGCCTGCCGGCGTGATCCATGCCGATCTGTTTCCCGACAACGTATTTTTTCTGGACGACAAGTTGTCCGGGCTAATCGATTTCTATTTCGCCTGCACCGATACGCTCGCTTTTGACGTCGTGATCTGCCTCAACGCCTGGTGCTTCGAGCCGGATCATTCCTACAATGTCACCAAAGGGCGCGCGCTGCTCAAGTCCTACTCACGCGTGCGCGCCTTGAGCGCGGCCGAGCGCGCGGCGCTGCCTGTGCTGGCGCGCGGCGCGGCGATGCGGTTCCTGCTCACAAGGCTGGTGGATTGGCTGGCAGTGCCGGACGGCGCACTGGTCAAGCCGAAGGATCCGCTGGAATATTTCCGCAAGCTGCGCTTTCACCAGTCGATCAAAAGCGCGGATGACTATGGGAGCATCGCATGATCCCGAAAAGTGGGTGCCGGCTTTCGGAAAAGATCCTGCGACAGGAAAAACATGTCTGAGCAGCGCGTCACCATTCACACCGATGGCGCCTGTTCCGGCAATCCGGGGCCGGGCGGCTGGGGCGCAATTCTCACCTTCGGCGACCACGAAAAGGAACTCAACGGCGGCGAGCCGCACACCACCAATAACCGCATGGAATTGATGGCGGCGATTTCGGCGCTGGAGGCTTTGAAGCGTCCCTGCACGATCGACCTGCATACCGACAGCGAATATCTCAAGAACGGCATCACCGGCTGGATCAAGAAATGGAAAGAGAACGGCTGGCGCACCGCTGACAAGAAGCCGGTGAAGAATGTCGATCTGTGGAAGCGGCTGGACGCAGCGCTCGGCCAGCATCAGGTGCGCTGGCATTGGGTGAAGGGCCACGCCGGTCACGCCATGAACGAGCGCGCCGACGAGCTTGCCCGCGCCGGGCTGATTGCCGCGCGCGCCGGTGCGGTCGGCGCGATGAAGACCAAATAGTCATTCCGGGGCGGCGCTCGCGACGCGAGCGAACCCGGAATCCAGAGCGACATTCTCTATGCTAGATCGCTCTGGATTCCGGGCTCCGGCCTTTCGGCCGGCCCCGGAATGACAAAGAACTAAATCTGCCCGAGCAGCGTCTGGCCGCCAGAGATGTCGCACTTGCCGGGCGCGTCCTCGATGTTGAGCTTCTTCACCACGCCGTCCTCGACCAGCATCGAGTAGCGCTTGGAACGCGTCGCCAAGCCATTGCCCGAACCGTCGAAGGCCATGTCGATCGCCTTGGCGAATTCGCCGTTACCGTCGGACAAGAACTCGATCTTGCCCTCGGCGCCGGTCGACTTCTTCCAGGCTTCCATGACGAAGGCGTCGTTGACGGCGGTCACCGCGATGGTGTCGACGCCCTTGGCCTTGAACGCGGCGGCGTTGTTGACGAAGCTCGGCATGTGCATGTTGGTGCAAGTCGGCGTGAAGGCGCCGGGCACCGCGAATAGAGCGACCTTCTTGCCCTTGAAGATGTCATCCGTGGTCTTGGGCTTGTTGGGGCCTTCTGCGGTCATGACACGGAACGTCGCGCTGGGCAGTTTATCGCCGACCTTGATGGGCATGGGTTTCCTCGTGCGGTGTTGTTGGGGAGTTCGTTCGAATGCAAACTAGCAATCTTGCCACGCGTTAGTCGAGATGAGTTTTGACCTCGATCGGGCGGTCGCCCTTGATCACCGTAAAGGTCAGGTCGATTTGGCCTTTCGGATCGACGCCGGGCGGCAAGCCGTCGAGTTCGAATTCGAAATGGTGGCGGCCGGCCGGCGCGCCTTGCGCAGGTTTTGGGATGGGCAATGCCCATTCCGGCGTCGGCCCCTCGGCGATCAATTCGACCCGTTCGCCCGCGCCGGCTGCGAGATCGACAAAGACCAGCGGCTTTGGCCCATCGTTCGACCGGCGCACGGTAAGCCCCGCGTCGGCGGCCGAGACTTGTTTGGGCACGCGCGCCAGCGCTTGCGCAAGCGCCGCCTCATGCGAACTGTCGGCAGCGCCAAGTGTCAGCTCGGCGCGGCCTTGTGCCGGAATGCACAGCTTCTCGCACACGGCGTAATCGAGCGCCACGCGAAGCGTGACCGGCTTGCCCGGGTCCTTGGGCGAAACTTGCAGCGGTACTATGACGCTGTCTTTGTAGCCGAGCGTCTGCCCCGTCTCGTCGGTGAACACGTGCGGCGCCGGGTAGAGCACTGTGGCGCTTTTCAGATTTTCCGATCCCGAAAAATCGAACCGCGGCGGAACGCCCGAATCGCCCGGATAGCGCCAATAGGTTTTCCAAAGCGGCTGCAACCTGAATTCGATTCCGGCCCGCAACGGCGCCTCGCCGTTCGTGTTGGTGCCGGCAATCAGCCGGATGCTCGAGCGGCTGTCTTCGGACCAAGGTGATTCGTTGGCGGCACGTGCCGGGGCGGCGAACATGGCGGCGAGCGCGCCAGCGGCCAGCGCCGCCCGTAATGTTCTGTGAATATCTTTCATGACGCCCGATCTAGTCGGTATATCCACGCCGCACCATTGAATTCATTGTGAGCACGGCTTGGCCATAATTTCGGCAGTGCGGCGATTTCGCCACAATTGCATTATCCAATATGACGGTGGCGAATTGAACTTTCGGCCGCAAGCTTCGTTTGCAACGGCAGACTGATCGGGTAACCTTTGATCATGAAGTTGACTCGCAAGAAAGCCGAGAAAACATCCGCGCCCGGCTATCTCGACGGTCAGATTCTGATCGCGATGCCAGCGATGAGCGACGAGCGTTTCGCGCGCTCGGTGATCTATGTCTGCGCACACTCGACCGAAGGCGCGATGGGAATCGTCGTCAATAAGCCGGCCGCCAATATCAAGTTTCCCGATTTGTTGGTGCAGCTCGAGGTGATTCCCGCGGCCGAACGGATCGAATTGCCGACCCAGGCGGGAGACGTCAAGGTGCTCAAGGGCGGGCCGGTGGAAACCGGGCGCGGCTTTGTGCTGCATTCCGCCGACTTCTTCATCGAGAATTCGACGCTGCCGATCGACGAGGGAATCTGCCTCACCGCCACGCTCGATATTCTCAAGGCGATCGCGCGCGGCAACGGACCGGCGAGCGCCATCCTCGCGCTCGGCTATGCCGGCTGGGCGCCCGGTCAGTTGGAACAGGAGATCCAGGAAAACGGCTGGCTGCACTGCACCGCCGATCCGGAACTGATCTTCGGCACCGACACCGAGCACAAGTACGAAAAGGCGTTGCACAAGATCGGTGTCGATCTCGGCCAACTGTCGAGTGAAACCGGGCACGCTTAGGGAGTCGTTGTGGCGGGGCTTGTCCCGGCCATCCACGACTGTTTTTCCTCGAAGCGAAAGACGTGGATGCTCGGCACAAGGCCGGGCATGACGGAAATCCAGCGCTGGCCGGACTGAAGCCAAATCACTCTGACGCAATCGCCTTTTGCCTGCGGTCGCGGGACGGCTTCTCGATCAGCAGATCGCGGGCGGCCTCCGATGTCATGGCTTCGCCGAAGGCGAAGCCTTGCGCGTATTCGCAGCCGAGTTGGTATAGCTCGACCGCGTCGGAATCGGTTTCGGCGCCTTCCGCCACCACTTCCATGCCGAGATCGTGCGCCATGGCGATGATGGAGCGCAGGATGACCGGCCGCGTGCCGCGCGCGGTGGTGCGCACGAACGACTGGTCGATCTTGATGGTGTCGAAGGGAAACCGCTGCAGGTAGGCCAGCGACGAATGGCCTGTGCCGAAATCATCGAGCGACAGGCCGGCGCCAAGCTCGCGAATGCGGCTGAGAATTTGCGCCGCATGCTCGGGGTTTTCCATCACCAGCGATTCGGTGATCTCGAGCTTGAGCGTACCGCGCGCGAGTGGGGTGCGTGACAGCACGCCGCGCAAGTCCTGGATCAAATCGTGGCGCAACAGCTGACGTGAGGACACGTTGACGCTGGCGAATACCGGTTCGCGCGCGCGGCTGGCAACCTGCCAGGTCGCGAGCTGTTTGGCGGTGTGGTCGAGCACGAACAGGCCGAGATCGACGATCAGGCCGATTTCCTCGGCGATCGAGATGAATTCCGACGGCGACAGGCGGCCGAGTTTTGGATGGTCCCAGCGAGCCAGCGCCTCGAAACCGGCAATGGCGCGATCCTCCAGCCGCACGATCGGCTGATAGAGCACCTTGATCTCCTGGCGCTCGATGGCGCGCCGCAGTTCGGATTCGATGGTCAGCCGGTCGGTCTTGCGCGAGCGCATGGCGGGCTTGAAAATCTCGATGCGGTCGCCGCCGATGCGCTTGGCGTTGTACATCGCGAGCTCGGCGTCCTTGAGCACTTCCTCGGTGCGATGCGGCTGGCTCTCGGCCAGCGCCAGTCCCATCGAGGCGGTGATGAAGATTTCGCGGTCGTTGAACGCGATCGGCGCGCGCAAGGTGCGCCGCATGGTTTCCGCCAAGGCCACGATGCGGGTGGGCTCGCGCTCCGACAGGAGGATCAAGGCAAACTGATCGCCGGACAGACGTGCCAGCGTATCCTGCGGCTTGATCAGTCGGCCGAGCCGGCGCGCGATGGTGAGCAAAACTAAATCGCCGACCGCGATGCCGACCGAGTCATTGACCTGCTTAAACCGATCGAGATCGACCACGATTACCGCCGGGCGGATGTTCGGATCGGAGCGCGAAAAGGCGAAGGCCGCCTCCATTCGGTCGATGAATAGTTCGCGGTTGGGCAAGCCGGTGAGGTTGTCGTGTACGGCATCGAACAGCAATCGCTCCTCGGCGTTCTTGAAGTCGGTCACGTCGGTGAGCGTGCCGACCAGACGCACCACCTCGCCGTCGGAGCCGACGACCGGGCGCGCCTTGAGCGTGAACCAGAGGTAATGGCCATCCTGTGTGTGCAGCCGGAAATCCTGGCTGAGGCGGCCCCGCCGCTGATCGATCATGCTGTCGAGCGAGGTACGGAAGCGGTCGCGGTCGAGTGGATGCAGCACCTCGAGCCATTGCGCCGCCGGTCCTTCCAGTGCGCCGCGCTTGAGGCCGAGCAGATGTTCGGTTTCGGGGCTGGTGAAGACCTGGTCGGCCGAGACGTCCCAGTCCCAGATCATGTCGCCAGCGCCCGTCAGCGCGAGCGCGCGGCGCTCGACGTCGGAGACGATGCCGTGGGTTATGCCGCCGGCGAAGGCGTGCTGCATCACGGTGAAGCCGATCAGCATCACGATCAGGACCAGGCCGCCGAGCAATGCCGGGCCGATGATGTCGTTGGTGACGAGGCCCAACACCGCGAGCCCTGCGGCAATGGTCCACACCACCAGCAGCAGCCAGGTCGGAATCAGCAGTACGGCGCGGTCGAAGCCAATGGTGGCCAGATAAATCACCAGCGCCAGCCCGAACACCGCGATGCCGGCAAGCGATATGCGGGCGATGCCGGCGGCGACCGCCGGATCGAATACCGCGACCGCGATCAGTGCGGTGAGGGCCGCCAGCCATGCAATGGTGATGTGGGCATAGCGCACATGCCAGCGCGACAGATTGAGATAGGCGAACAGGAACACCAGCAAGGTCGCCGACAAGATCGCCTCGCCGCAGGCGCGCCAGACGCGCTCGGCTCCGGCCGACATGTCGAAAACCTTGCCCCAAAATCCGAAGTCGATGCCGATATAGATCAAGACCGCCCAGCCGAGCGCGGCGGCGGCCGGAAACATCACCGAGCCCTTGACCACGAACAGGATGGTGAGGAACAGCGCGAGCAGTCCGGCGATGCCGATGACGATGCCCTGGTACAAAGTGAAGGAATTGATCTTGTCCTTGTAGGCGTCCGGCTCCCACAGATAGAGCTGCGGCAACATGTCGGTGCGCAATTCGACCACGAAGGTGATCACCGTACCGGGATCGAGTGTGACGCGGAAAATATCCGAGGTCGTGCTCTCCTGCCGCACCGGCCGGTCGCCCGATGAGGGCGTGATCGAGGCGATGCGCGATAAGTCCGAGATCGGGCCAGATCAGGCCGGAGCCGACCATGCGGTAGTGCGGCACGACGATCAGCCGGTCGATCTGCTCGTCGCTGTTATTGGTGAGCGCAAACACCGCCCAGTTGGTGTTGCCCTCGCGCGCGCGCACCTCGATGCGGCGCACGATGCCGTCAGGGCCGGCGGCGGTGGACACCTGGATGCGGTCGCCGTCGGTCTTTTGACGTTCGGTGGCGCTTGTCAGGTCGATGGCGGCGGCATCGAGGCGCACGTTCACCGATTCAACGGCGCGCGCATGGGTCGCGACGCTGGCGAGCGCCAACGCAACGGCGACCGCTTGGACGGCGCGCATTATCCGCAAAACCTCGACCCTCCCGGCCTTGGTTCCCACAACCAGCCCCGATCAGTAGCCGGGCGGCAGGGCCATGGGCAAGTCCTTATAAGATCGGCCAAAATTGTGGCCATAAGTAGCGTTAACGCTGATTGGGCGGGGTTAGGCGGTTGCCGGCAGTGTTGCGCGGCCACGCTGAGCCGGCCTTCGCTTTCGCTCAGCTGGTCGTCCGCAGCGCCCCGCTTCGTGCCGCCTGCAGCAGACCGTACATGACGGGAAAGTACTGGTCGGGGTCGTGGCTGATCAGGATCAGATCGACGCCGGCATTTAGCATCTGCAAGGCGCCGCCGGTAATACCCCAGGCGCTTCCATAGAAAGTCCCCATGGTGGCGTCGTCGGTGATCAGTACACCGCGGATGCGCCAGTCGCGGCGCAGCAGCCCGATCACGGCGGGCGAGAACGAAGCCGGTCTTTCGGTATCCAGCGCGGTCAGCCGGACATGACCGAGCATCACGAATGGGGCCTGGTTTTCCATCAGCCGCGGAACGGCACCCAGTCGGTCTGTGCCAAAGTGCCGAGCGAGACATCGAGATCGGCATTGTCGAGTGCTGAGCACCGCGTGGCGGATCCATTGGAAGCGGGCTTCGATGGCGAGCGTCCACACCAAGGCAAACATCGTTGTCAGCAGCGTAACAAGCGACAGCACGCGCAGTCGCTCACCGGCGGGCGAGCGCAGCGACCACAGCTCGGCGGCGATCAGCGCGAGTAAGAGGAGCACCAGCCCGGCGAACACCGCGTAGCGGATGCTGGCGTACATCGGCGCGCGCCAGTCATACGCCGCATAGACGAGCACGGTGGCGATCAGCAGCGGGAAAAGTCCCAAGGCAATGCGCATGCGTCCCACCGAAGCGCACACAGGACGGGAGCGAAGCGGCCAATTTGTGTCGGCCGATCAAACCGTCAGCATGATTTTCCCGATATGCGCGCTGGTTTCCATCAGCGCGTGGGCGGCGGCGGCGTCCTTGAGCGGAAAGGTCTTGTAGATGATCGCCTTGCTCTTGCCGGCGATCAGCAACGGCAGAACGTGTTCTTCGACCGCGCGCGTGATCGCGCCTTTGTCTGCGACCGAGCGCGAACGCAGCGTCGATCCGGTGTGGTGCAGCCGCTTGAGCATGATGCGGCGGAAATCGACCGTCGCCTTCGGGTTCGACTGGAACGCGATCTGTACGATGCGCCCCTCGATACTCGCGGCTTCGTAATTGCGCGCAATGTAGTCGCCTCCGACCATGTCGAGGATGACGTCGGCGCCATTGTCGTCGGTGGCCGCCTTGGTGATGGCGACGAAATCTTCGGTTTTATAGTTAACGGCGACATCGGCCCCGAGTTCGCGGCAGGCGGCGCATTTTTCCGCCGTCCCCGCGGTTGCGATCGCGCGCGCGCCGTAGGCCTTGGCAAGTTGGATCGCGGTGGTGCCGATGCCGGACGAGCCGCCGTGTACCAGCAAGGTTTCGCCCGCCTTCAGGTGGCCGCGCTCGAACACGTTGTGCCAGACGGTGAGATAGTTTTCCGGAATGCCCGCCGCTTCCACCATCGACAGCTTGCCGACCGGCAGCGCGTGGCTTTCATGCGCGAGGCAGTATTCCGCATAGCCGCCGCCGATCACCAAGGCCATCACGTGGTCGCCGATCTTCCAACGCTTGACGCCCGTGCCCATCGCGACGACCTCGCCGGCGATTTCGAGGCCCGGAATATCCGGCGCGCCGGGCGGCGGCGGATAGAGGCCCAGGCGCTGCATCACGTCGGGACGATTGACGCCGGCGGCCGCGACCTTGACCAGGATCTCGCCCGCAGAAGGCGTTGGAACCGCGCGCTGTTCCGGCACCAGCATTTCCGGCCCGCCTGGCGCTTTGATGCCGATGGCGGTCATGCGCGTTGGAAGTTCGGCCATTGGTTCCTCGTTTTTGGCGTGGGTGGCTCTGTTTAGGCGGGGGCTGTCGATGTGACAACCGGCCCGTCCGCGGCTAATTTCGAGCCATTGGGAGACGAACGATGGCAGCAATCGATGACGACGACCGGCCGAAGAAGAAAATCGCGCATGATATCGGGCAGGAATTGAGCCTCTTGTCGGTCGAGGAATTGGGCGAACGCGTCCGGTTGCTGCACGACGAAATCAAACGGCTGGAGGCCGACATGGTGCAAAAGCGCGCCAAGCGCGCTGCCGCCGATCAGGTCTTCAAGCGGTAATCCGGCACGGGCGCTGCGCGCAAAAATCAAGCATTGGCCGCAATTGGGTAACCAGTCGTTAAGCTTTCTCGACCATTACTGTGATTGTCCATCTTCATGGACTTGAGTGGCTCCTGTCCACTCTGTTTGACGCCTCCCTGTTATAACTTCGAGCCGCCGGCAACGGCGGCTCCTTTTTTTGTCCCGTTTCGGGACGCCTGCGGCATTGCAGTTAAGTCTGCGCGGCAACTATGTCGCAAGGTTTACCCAAACTCAGTCTGGACAGAGCGGTGCGAGCCGGGCGAGACTTATGCCCGCACGGGGTGCGTAACAACCCCGGGCAGTAACTGTAAGTGTTTGGGTAAGGCGTAACCGTATGTCGGAAAAGCTGTTGAGTGACGCAGAGCCGGTATCGTTCGGCGAGCGGCTCGCCAATTCGCAGGCCTTTGCCGAACTGTTTCGCGACGGCATGGCGCTGGTCGAGGAGACCGCAACGTATCTGGACGGTCCGGGCCGGCAGGAATCCAAGAAGCTCGAGCGCAGCTCGGCGTTGGCCTATGCCACCGAAAGCATGCGGCTCACCACTCGGCTGATGCAGCTCGCCTCCTGGTTGCTGCTGCATCGGGCGGTCAAGGAAGGCGAGATGTCGCTCGTCCAGGCCAACAAGGAAAAGACCAAGGTCAAGCTCGCGGTCACCGACACGCACGATCCCAACAACATCGGATTGCTGCCGGAAACGTTGCGCGCTTTGATCGAGCGGTCGCAGAAGCTGCAACGCAAGGTACGTCGGCTCGATGCTACCATCCATGATTATGCCGCTGCCGAGCGCCTCGCGGCGGTCAATCCGGTCGAGCACCAGCTCGGCCTGCTGAAGGCGGCCTTCGGCGCTGATAGCGTCTAGGCGTCTGTCGCGTCCCGGCGTTGCAGAGCCGGGGTTTTGGTGTTTTTCAATATGCGTTGGGCGTCACGATTTGTCGTGCGCGCGCCACTAGCGTCACAAAAAATTTCTGGAAAGCGCTATTCGCCGGAACCAACCACCGGCGGTCGCGTTGGCGGGGGCGCTCTTGGATCATTCGGTCCCGGACCGCCTGAGTTGACGGCCTTTGCCATATTGAATGACCGACGCGGCCATGGACGAACGGCAGCTATACCGGGTTGAAAAAACGCTAAGAGGGCAAATTTCCCGGGCTCGAGAGTCTATTCGTCTCGCCTGGGAGAGTTTAGCCACGAAAGACTTGCCCGCCGATCAGCGAAAAGCGATCCGGGGCCATCTTGGATTGTGCAACACCGCATTGAAATATTATCGCAACAGCCTCGATGCGCTTTCGGCGCCTGAATAAAATCTGAGGCTATTCCCGCCTTTGGTTGGGATCACGCCCCGCATTTGGCGCGGGGGTTTTTCGCTGCCAGGCCGCCGCTTATTTCTTCTCTTCGGTTTTCTTCTCGTCGGTCTTGAGGAAGCCGGAGAACTTCTTCTGGAAGCGCGACACGCGTCCGCCGCGATCGAGCAGGTGCTGCTGGCCGCCGGTCCAGGCCGGGTGCGACTTCGGGTCGATGTCGAGATGCATGACATCGCCTTCTTTGCCCCAGGTCGAACGGGTGGTGAATTCGCTGCCGTCGGTCATCACGATCTTGATCGTGTGGTAGTCGGGGTGGAGATCGGGTTTCATGGTGCGGGTTCCGTAATGCGCGCGAGCGCCGAAATAGGCTGAATTTGGCGGGTCTATACAGGACCCCTCGGCAAGAAACAAGGCGAGCCCGGCAGCCCTTGTTTTGGGCTAAAGCCGCAGGCTTCTTCGCTATATAAAGCCGCGGGGCGGCTAAGGTCATAACGGCGCAAGAGCACTCATACATGAGTACCGACAATGATGGACGCGGCGGGCTCGACATGCCGCTCGGGCCGGCCGACAGCCGCGGTATGAAACTGCGGCCGCTGGCCCGGATTCTGCCTTATGTCGCGCGCTACCGCGGCCGCGCATTCGCGGCCCTGCTGGCGCTGATCGCTGCCGCATTGACCACGCTGTTGGTACCGGTGGCGGTGCGCCGGATGATCGATTTCGGCTTCTCCGACAAGGCGGCGGCGCTGATCGACAGCTATTTCGCGGTGATGATCGCGGTAGTGTTGGTGCTCGCGCTCTCCAGCGCCATGCGCTACTACCTTGTCACCACGCTGGGCGAACGCATTGTCGCGGATCTGCGCAGCGACGTGTTCGCGCATCTCACGCGCCTGTCGCAGGCCTTCTTCGACAGCGGGCGCACCGGCGAGATGGTCTCGCGGCTTACCGCCGACACCACCCAGATCAAGGCCGCGGTCGGCGCTTCGGTGTCGATCGCGCTGCGCAATCTAGTGCTGTTCTTCGGCGGTGCCGTCATGATGGTGGTGACCAGCCCGCGGCTATCGCTGTTCGTGCTCTTGGCCATTCCGGTGATCGTGCTGCCGCTTTACGGCTTCGGACGTGCGGTGCGCCGGCGCGGGCGCGAAGCGCAGGATACGCTGGCGGATGCTTCCGGTTACGCCAGCGAATTGATCGGCGCGATCAGAACGCTGCAGGCCTTCACCAACGAGGCGCTGGCGAAGGGGCGTTTTACCGTCGCGGTTGAGGGGGCATACGCGGCCGCGCGCGGCGCCACCAAAGCGCGCGCGATCCTGACCGCCATCGCCATTTTCCTGGTATTCGCCAGCGTCGTGGTGGTGCTGTGGGTGGGCGCGCAAGATGTGCTCGCGGGCCGCATCACGGCGGGCAGGCTCTCGCAGTTCGTCCTGTACGCGGTGTTCGCCGCCGGGGGCTTAGGCGAACTAAGCCAGGTCTGGGGCGAAATCCAGCAGGCATCCGGCGCGGCCGAACGGTTGTTCGAGATTTTGGCGATAGAGCCGCAGATCAAGGCGCCGGCGCGGCCGGTCGCTTTGCCAGCGCCCGCGCGCGGCGCAGTCGCGTTTCGCGACGTGCGCTTCGCTTACCCGACGCGGCCGGACGCGGGCGTGCTCGACGACTTGTCGTTTACGGTCAAGGCCGGCGAGAAACTCGCTTTGGTCGGGCCGTCCGGCGCAGGCAAGAGCACCATCTTTCATCTGATCCTGCGCTTCTACGATCCGCTGTCCGGAAACATCACTTTCGATGGAGTCAATTTAGTCGAGGCAGACCCCGCGGCATTGCGCGCCCGCATCGCGCTGGTGCCGCAGGACGCGGTGGTGTTTGCGGCAACGGTGCGCGAGAACATTCGCTTCGGGCGGCTCGACGCCAGCGATGCCGAGATCGAGCAGGCGGCGGAGGCGGCGTCGGCGACCGAGTTTATCGCACGCATGCCGCAAGGCTTCGAGACGCAGGTCGGCGAGCGCGGCGTCATGCTGTCCGGCGGCCAGCGCCAGCGCATCGCCATCGCGCGCGCCATTTTGCGCGAGGCGCCGCTGCTGCTGCTCGACGAGGCGACCTCATCGCTCGACGCCGAAAGCGAGACGCTGGTGCAGCAGGCGCTCAAGCGGCTGATGCAGGCGCGCACCACGATTGTGATCGCGCATCGGCTGGCGACGGTGCAGTCCTGCGACCGCATTCTAGTGCTCGACCACGGCCGCATCGTGGAGCAGGGCACGCATGCGTCGCTCGCCGGCGCCGGCGGGCTCTATGCACGGTTGGCCAAATTGCAGTTCGAGGCGGGGTAGATTTCCGGGCAGTGGTCAATTTTGAACAGACGGGTGGGGGCCGCTGTTGAAAAATAGCTCAATGCAATGAACGGGCCGGCGCCTGCCTTGGGGCTGAGGAAGTGCCGCGCTGCTTTTTTGTCTGAGGCGACGATATGTCTCTTTATCAAGCGCCGACCACGCACTCGGATTCGATTCCCCGACCGGCTTGCCCCTGGTGCGGCACGCAAATGATGCTCGCCCGCATCGAGCCCTATAAGCCCGAGCACGAACAGCGCACCTTCGAGTGCTTCCGCTGCCACAAGTCGGAAACCGTGGTTGTAAAGGCGGGCTAGGCCTTCGTCTCCCCTCGACATTTCGCCTACGGAATTAAAACCCGTCTCTGGGGTTTTGTAGATGCGAGACCAGGGAGGACTTCCATGTCACCGCGTATTCTCGGATTGGCGATGGCCGCCGGCCTTGTCGCGTTCGCGGCCGTGACCGGGGTGCAGGGCACGCCGCAGAAATTCACGGTGGCCCAAGCGACGGCCCCGGTGGGGACCCCAGACGCGGCCGCGAAAAGTAAAGCCAAAAAGCTGAAGAAAAGCGGGGGCGGCAACAGCGGCGGCAGTACGGCGCAGCCGGCGCCGACAAGTGGGCCACCCGATCCCGGAAAGTATATGTAGTGCGCCGGCCGTGGCCTAAGCCCGCCACCGCATCCGGTTCACCGGCTTGCCCGACACCGGGTTCTTGTCTTCGCCGGCATATTTAAATCCGTGCTTCTCGTAGAACGCGATGGCGCGGTAATTGTCCTTGTTGACCAGCAGCTCGACCTGCTTTGGCGAAATCCGCTTGGCCTCGTTAAGCAGTGCCAGCGCGACACCACCGCCCCAATGCTCGGGCGCGACCACGATTTGGTCGAGATACATAGCCTTCGGGTCGATGGTGACGAAGCCGGCTATGGCGCCGCCGATTTCGGCGACGGTGATTTTCGCCACCGGCACCAGCTCCTTGCGCCAGCGCTCGCGCCACCAGTCGACGCGGGTGTGGAAATCGAGATGCGGATAGTGCACCTGCCAGGTGCGCCGCCATAGCTCGATTGCCGCGTCCTCGTCGGCGGCGGTATAGGGGCGAAGGGTGCAGGTTTCTGTACTCACCGTTCCGTCAGCTTGAACTCGATGCGGCGGTTGCGCTGGTAGGCGTCCTCGGTCTTGCCGGTATCGATCGGCTGGAATTCGCCGAAGCCGGCCGCCACCAGATGTTGCGGCGATATGCCCCTGGTGATCAGGTATTGCACCACCGCGATCGCGCGCGCCGCCGACAGATCCCAGTTCGACTTGAAATTCGGTCCCGAGATCGGACGCACGTCGGTGTGCCCGTCGACGCGCAGCACCCAGGCGATATCGGGCGGGATTTTCTGGCTCAGTTCGCCGATCGCGGCGGCGATCTTGTCGATTTCGGAACGGGCTTCCGGCCGCAGCTCGGCTTTGCCGGTCTCGAACAGCAACTCGGATTGCAGCACGAAGCGGTCGCCGACAATTCGGATATCCGGACGATTGCCGAGGATTTCACGCAGGCGGCCGAAGAAGTCCGAACGGTATTTCGTCAGCTCCTGCACCTTTTGCGCAAGTGCCAAGTTCAGCCGTTGTGCGAGATCGGCGATGCGGGCCTGTGATTCCTTGTCCTTCTTCTCGGTGGCATCGAGCGCCTGCTCGAGCGCGGCAAGCTGGCGGCGTAGCGCGGCGATCTGCTGGTTGAGAATCTCGACCTGCGACAGGGCTCGGGCGGAGAGTTTCTTCTCGTTCTCGACCTGACTGGTCAAGTCGCCGATCTGGCCTTGTGCGGCGGCAGCTCCCGCGCCGGCGCTTTCGGCGGCGCCCTTGAAGCGGTCGCGCTCGCTCTCGGCGCTGGCCAGCGAGGCGCGCAATTGCGCGAGTTGGTCCTCGACATTGGCCTTGCCCGACTTCTCCATCGACAGAAGGTCTGTGAGTTCGGCGATCTGCGCATTGAGGCGGGTGAGCGCGGTGTCCTTGCCCGTGAGTTCCTGTTGCAGATAGAACTGGATCACCACGAATACGGTGAGCAGGAAGATGATGCCGAGGATCAGCGTCGACAGCGCGTCAACAAAGCCCGGCCAATAGTTCATGCCGCTGTCGCTGCGGCGCGGTCGTGCCAGCGCCATTTAGCGGTTGACCTTCTCGCGCACCATGAGCTCGAGCAACTTTTTGATCTCGCGCTGCTGTTCGGCCTGGCCGTCGACCCAGTCGCGGATCATCTGCTGCTCGGTGCGCATGTGATGCACCAGGCCCTGGATCGCCTCGGCCAGATTGGCCATGGCGGCGGAGGAAGTCTTGCTCGATCCGGTCTGGTCGACAGTTTCGCGCAGCCGCTCAATCGCTGAGCGCACTTCGCCGGTGACGCCGGCGGTGCCGACTGATTCCCCAGTCTGGTCGTAGACCGTGGTCGAAAGCCAGTCTTCCAGTTCGGTATAGAAGCGGTTCTGCGCCTGGCTCGATTGCAGATCGAGGAAACCCAGCACCAGGGAGCCTGCGAGTTCGAACAGCGAGGACGAAAACGATATGCCCATGCCGGAAAGCGGCGCGGCCAATCCATCGCGCAGCGAGTTCGAACATGCTGCCGGCGTCGCCGCCCGGTTTGAGACTTCTGGATGACATTGCCGACCGAGCTCACCGTCTCGATCAGGCCCCAGAAGGTGCCGAGCAGGCCGAGGAACACCAGCAGCCCGGTCATGTAGCGGGATATGTCGCGCGCCTCGTCGAGCCGGGTGGCGATCGAGTTGAGAATGCCGCGCATCAACTGCGCCGACATCGCCATGCGGCCGACGCGACTGCCGAGGATCGCCGCCATCGGCGCCAGCAGCACCGGCGGCTTGTCGACCGCAAGGCCTGGATCGGCGAGACGGAAATTGTTGACCCAGTCGATTTCCGGATAAAGCCGCATCACCTGGCGCACCGCCAGCACGATGCCGATCACCAGCACGCCGATGATCAGCGCGTTGAGGCCCGGATTGGCCATAAATGCCGTCTGGATCTGCTTGTAGAGCAGGAAGGCGACCAGTCCGCCGAGCACGACGAATACCATCATCCGGAACAGGAAGATGCGCGGCGACGACAGCTTGAGCGGATCGAGTTCTTTTGCCATTGGCTTTAAATGTTAACGGCGGCCGGGAACTTGCCACGCAATATGGCACAGACCCAGACTAAGGAAAAAGCAGTTGCGCCGGAACCGGAGCATAAAACCGTGGAATGAGTTTAAATTGCGGTGGTATTTGAGGAGTTAGAGCTTCCCCGCCTCTTTGAGTACCCGCAGCACCGCTTTGTGGATCGCATCGTTGCCGGCCACGATGTGTCCTGAGGCGAACGGATCGTCGCCGCCCTCGGTATCGGTCACGAAGCCGCCGGCCTCGCGCACCAGAATCAACCCGGCCGCCATGTCCCAGGGCTTGATGTCGCGCTCCCAGTAGCCGTCGAGCCGGCCGGCGGCGACCCAGGCCAGATCGAGCGCGGCGGCGCCAAAGCGGCGCAAGCCCGCCACCTGCTCCTGCATGGCCCCGGTTTCTTTTCGCGCTAGCGCCAAGTCGCCGCGGCCGATATGCGGCAGCCCGCACGCGATCACCGACTCGGCGAGGCGGGTACGGCCGGCGACGCGGATGCGCTGGTCGTTGAGGAAGGCGCCCTTGCCCTTCTCGGCAATGAACATCTCCTCGTTGGCTGGATTGTAGATCAGCCCGGCGACGATCGCGTTCTCGCGCTCGAGCCCAATCGAGATGGCGAATTGCGGAATGCCGTGCAGGAAATTGGTGGTGCCGTCGAGCGGATCGACGATCCAGGTATGGCTCTTGTCGGCGCCCTCGCGCTTGCCGCCTTCCTCGCCGAGGAAGCCGTAGCCGGGCCGCGCCTTGGTCAGTTCCGCAAAAAGCGTCTCCTCGGCGCGCCGGTCGGCGGCTGTGACGAAATTCGCCGGGCCTTTCAGCGAGACCTGCAGTTTTTCCAATTCGCCGAAATCGCGCTTGAGCGCGCGCGCGGCCTTGCGCGCGGCGGCGATCATGACATTGAGCGTGGCGGAGTGGTGCATGGCCCGGGTCTGCCCGCGCCGCGTCTTGCCGTCAAGGCCGGAGCGCTAGCGCGGTCGACTGCCACTTGCTGGCGGCCGCGGCGGCGGCGTCGCGTACCTCCGGCGACTGCTTGCTGGCGAAGAGGTCGAGTTCGGGATCGCTGGCGCCGCCGGCTTTGGAAACGATGTGCCATTTGATCGCTTGCGTCGGATTGGCGGGCATGCCGCGTCCGGCCATCAGGATGCGCGCCATACGGTTCTGCGCGATTGCGCTGCCGCGCTGCGCCGCGCGCAGCATCAGTTGCGCGCCGGCGGTTTCGTTCTTCTCGGTGCCTTCGCCGTTGAACTGGGCGATGGCGTATTCGACCATGGCGTCGATATTGCCGGCGACCGAGGCCTGGCCCATCAGCAGCATGCAAAGCCCGATGTCTTTCGGCACGCCGCGGCCTTCTTTGTACATGGTGGCGAGCGCGTATTGCGCCTCCGAGTTTCCAACCGTGGCGGCAATGCGGAATAATTCGGCGGCACGGGTAAAATTCTGCGCGAATTGGCTGCCGTCCAGATAGAGTAGGCCGAGGTCGTAGGCGGCGGCGGCGTGGCCGAGATTGGCGGCGGCCTCCAGCAGGCGGGCGCCTTCGTCCGGATTTTTCGGATTGCCATGGCCTTCGAAATTGAACATCGCCAGCGCGAACAAGGCGTTGCGGTCGCTCTGGGCGGCGGCGAGCTTGTACCATTGCGCGGCCTTGCCGTAGTCGAGCGGCACGCCGAGTCCGTTCGCGTAGAGTTCGCCGAGCAGAGTCATGGCGGCGGAATCGTTTTGCTGCGCGCGTTTGGTGGCATCGGCGAGCGCGGTCAAGTAGAAGCCGCGCTGAAAGTCGCCATAGGCGACGTCGATGTTGGGGTTATCCGGAACGGCCGCTGCCGGCGGCGGCGCCTTTTTCGCGGGTTGTGCCAGAACCGGTGCGGCGAGCAACAACGCGGCGAATACGCCGAGCGTGACGGAGGTGCCGCGCCGCTCTCGTATCATGCGGCGGTCTCCGGCGAGCGCAACGCGAGGGCTGCTTCGGCAATCACGGCCGCGACTGCCGCGGGATCGCGCCATATCCAATCGCCGAGCGCCACGAAATCTGCACCGGCGCTCGCCAGTGGCGCCACCTCGGCGGGCGTCGCCGCAAAGCCGACGCAAGGCGCCTCGAACACTTCCGCCCACCAGGCGACCCGCTCCTCGATCGCGGCAAAGGCCGGGCGCAGGCCTGCTGCATCCGGCTCGCCGAACATCACGTAGTCGGCCCCTAGCTCGGCCGCGGTCATGGCGTCATGACGGGTCTCCAGGGCGCCAACGCCCGCGATCCAATCGGGCTTGAGATGTTCGATCGCCTGGCTGAATTCCGCAATGCCGGTCAAATGCGCGCCGTCGGCGCCGGCGCGTGCGACCAGACCGGCACGGCCGTCCAGCAGCAGCGCCACGCCCCTGGCCTGGACGACGGCGCCGAGCGTCTTGGCGCGATTGATCAGCGTGCGCTCATCTGCGTTGACCATGCGCAGCAGCACGGCGGCGATGTCGCCGGCGGCCATGGCGCCGTCAAGCTGCGAGGAAAATTCCGTTAAGTCCGCGAGACGCGGCGTCACGAGATAGAGACGCGGCGCCGGCCGCGGTTCGGTATGTTTGGGTCGTGAAGCCATGGTCCTCCCATGCTAGCCCAATCGGGCGGAAAATTGACCTGCTTCTTGTGCGGCCACGCGCCGTGTCGAGGCAGCGTGGACGCAAGGCCGCCGCCTCGCTAGCATTGTTTGCAAAATCGCGAAACCAAGAACCAAGACGGCAAACGACATCGCCGCTCCCAAGGAAGCCGAACATGCTCAAACGCTTCGCGTCCTTTCTACTTTGTCTGGCCACTTGTACGGCCATTTGGCCGGCCGCGGCCGCCGACTATCCGACGCGCGCCATCAGGATGGTGGTGCCCTTCGCCCCCGGCGGCGGCACCGACGTGCTCGGCCGCATCATCGCCCAGCGCCTGTCCGAGCAATGGGGCCAGCCAGTGGTGGTCGAGAATCAGCCCGGCGCCTCCGGCGGCATTGGCACCAAGGCCGCCGCCAAGGCGGAGCCGGACGGCTACACGCTGCTGATGGCGTCGACCGGCGCGCTGATGGCGGCCTCCGCCGACGTTGGCGCCGGAAGGCGCCTTCGACGTCAATAAATTTTTCGCGCCGATCACGGTGGTGGCAGCGCCGCCTTATCTGCTGGTGGTCAATCCGAAAGTGCCGGCCGGTTCGGTCGCCGAGCTGATCACGCTTGCGCGCGCCAAGCCGAAGGCGTTGTCGTTTGGATCGTCCGGCATAGGCGCCGCTTCGCATCTGTCGGGCGCGCTGTTCGAGAAGGACGCGCATGTCGAGATGCTGCACGTGCCCTACAAGGGCACCGGGCCGGCGGTCACCGACTTGCTGGGCGGGCGCATCGACATGATGTTCTCGCCCTCGACCACGGTGCAGGCGCTGATCGAGAGCGGCCAGCTCAAGGCGATTGCGGTAACCGGCGCCAAGCGTTCGGGTTTCTTTCCCAAGATTCCAACCGTGGCCGAAAGCGGGCTGCCCGGTTACGAGTTGGTCGGCTGGTTCGGCCTGCTGGCGCCGGCGCACACTCCGCCCGATATCGTCGACAAGCTCAACAAGGCGGTTGTCGCCATCATGGCGACGCAGGATTTCAAGGACCGCCTGGCGGCGCTCGGCGCTGAGCCGGCCCCGCAGACGCCGGAGGAATTCAGCCGCTACATCAATGCCGATGTGGCGAAATGGACCGCGCTGGTGAAGGAACAGAACATCATCATGCCGGGGTCGGCGAACTAGTTGTCTGATGAAAAAATAGCGCCACGCTTTCTCAGCGCGGCGCTAATTTCAGACGCGGCTCTTAAGCCGGCATCGGGATCGGTCCCATGTCCTTCGGCACCTTGTAGCCCTTCTGCACGGCCGGCCGCTCAGCGACGGTCTGGTACCAGCGCTTCACGTTGGGATATTGCTTGAGGTCGATGGTCTGCCACTCGAAGCGCGAGATCCACGGCCAGATCGCAATGTCGGCAATCGAGTAGTCGCCGGCGACGAAGTCGCGGCCCTCGAGCTGGGTATTGAGCACCTTGTAGAGCCGGTGTGCTTCCTTGAGATAGCGCTCCTCGGCGTAGGGCGCCTTGCCGGGATTATATTTCACGAAGTGATGCACCTGGCCGAGCATAGGGCCGGGTCCGCCCATCTGCCACATCAGCCATTCGATCACCTTGTAGCGGCCTTCGCCCGATTTAGGCAGCAGCATTCCCGTCTTGTCGGCGAGATAAATCAGAATGGCGCCCAATTCCATCAGCGACATGTTGTTGTCGCGGTCGACGATCGCCGGGATGCGGTTGTTCGGCGCGACTTTAAGAAATGCCGGAGTGAACTGCTCGTCCTTGGAAATATCGATCGGATGCACGGTGTAGGGCAGGCCGACTTCCTCGAGCATGATGGAAGCCTTGCGGCCGTTTGGCGTCGTCCAGGTATAGAGGTCGATCACGTTTGCTGTCCTTGCAATAGGGAAGGAACATCGGGGAGGGGAAAGGCGTTGTTCCGCGATGACCCTTTAGCAGGAGGCAACCATGAAGCTCAATGTCCTTACTCTCGCGCTGGCCACGGTGGCGTTCGGCTCGCTCGCGGCAAACGCCCAGACCGTGATCGAAGAACGCCGGTCCCCGGCGGTGGTGATCGAGCGTGACCGTCCCGATACTTCGGTTACCGTCGAGAAGCACGAAGGCTTGCTCGGCAGCAAGAAGACCACGGTCGAGACCAACGGCTCGGGCGATTGCAGTTCAAAGACCGTTCACAAGGAAGACATCAGCGGTTCCACAACCGTCAAGAAGACCAACTGCGACTGATCGATTTCATCGAGCGAAAAGTAATCAAAGGCGGCCCGGGAACTTCAAGCCCGGGCTGCGCGTTATCTGGTGCATTCAATACCGAATGTTGGAGGTACAGTTATGAAGCTCAAGATTTTGACTTTAGCGCTGGCAGCGACCGCGCTCGGATCGCTGAGCGCCGCGGCACAGACGACCATAATCGAGGATCGCCGGGCACCTGTGGTGATCGAACGGCGTGGTCCGCCACCGGTCGTGGTGGAACGCCGCGCTGCGCCGCCCGTCGTGGTGGAAACCCCGGCGCCGTCGGTCGACGTGCAGACGAGCCAGCCGATCCTGGGTGGCGTGCAGACCACAACCAGCCACACCGAGTTGGTCGGCGCGGGCGTCGATTGCACGACCAGGACGGTTCAGAACAACACGCTGCTGGGCTCGAACAGCGTTACCACGCGCGGCTGCGACTAATTCGGGCGAAGTTCAAGGCGAAGTGCGTTGAAAAAGGCCGCGTCGTTCACGCGGCCTTTTTTGTACGCAAGGCCTCCATCGTCATGCTCGGCCATGACAAACTACCTACGCCGCCTTCTTTTCCAGATCGGCCTTCCATTGGCCGAGCGCGGCAAGGCTGTTCATCTTGGCGCGATGCGCAAAGGCGCGCTGGGCGGCGGCGACGTTCTCGCTCTTGCCGGCCCAGGTCTTCTGCGGCGCATGCTGCAGCGCGCGGCCGTACGAGAAGGTGAGCGCCCACGGCAGATTGCCTAACCTGTTCATGGCGTCGAGATTGGCGGTGGCCTCTTCGTCGGTCTGTCCGCCGGAAAGGAAAGCAATGCCCGGCACCGCGCCCGGCACGCAATTTTTCAACACCTTCACGGTGCGCGCGGCGACGTCTTCGACGGTAGCGCGCGTCTTTGAGCCTTTGCCGGGCACGATCATGTTGGGCTTGAGCACCATGCCGTCGAGCGCGACCTTGGCGTAGTACAGCTCCTGGAAGGTTTCCTTCAGCACCCACTCGGTGATTATCTCGCAGCGCGCGACGTCGTGGTCGCCATCCATCAGAACTTCCGGTTCGACGATCGGCACGATCTGCGCCGCCTGGCAAAGCGCGGCATAGCGCGCCAGCGCATGCGCGTTGGCATGAATGCAATCGTATGACGGAATGCCGGTCCCGATATCGATCACCGCCCGCCATTTGGCGAAGCGCGCGCCCGCCTCATAATATTTCGGCAGCCGGTCGGCGAGCTTGTCGAGACCGACGGTGACGACTTCGCCCGGGCAGTTCGGCAGCGGCTTGGTGCCTTCGTCGACCTTGATGCCGGGGATCGAGCCGGACTTCTTGATGATCTCGACCAGCGGCGTTCCGTCTTTCGCTTTTTGCCAGATGGTCTCATCATAAAGAATGACGCCGGAGATATGGTTCTTCATCGCTTCGGCCGATCGGAACATCATCTCGCGGTAGTCGCGGCGATTGTCCTCGGTGTTCTCCGTACCGATGGCGTCGAACCGCTTCTTGATGGTGCCGGTCGACTCGTCCGCCGCCAGGATGCCCTTGCCGGGCGCGACCATGGCCCGCGCCACTTTGTTCAGTTCATCGAGATTCATGTTCCCCTCCATCGCATCCGCCGTTCGGCGTCATTTTATGCGCAACACCTCGACCCCGGGCAAGGCCTTGCCTTCCAGCCATTCCAGGAAGGCGCCGCCGGCGGTCGAGACATAAGTCAGGCGATCCGCCACGCCGGCGACATTGAGCGCCGCCACCGTATCGCCGCCGCCCGCAACCGTAACAAGCTTGCCGGCCGCGGTCAGTTCCGCCGCCGCCTCCGCCACCTCGACGGTGCCGTTGTCGAACGGTTCCATTTCGAAGGCGCCGAATGGGCCATTCCAGACCAGCGTCTTCGCGCGCGCCAGCACCGAGATGACCTGCTCGATGCTGCGCGGGCCGATGTCCAGGATCATGTCGGCGCCGCCGACCGCATCGACGTCGACCACGCGCGAGGGCGCGTGCGCCTCGAACTTTTCGGCCACCACCGCGTCGACCGGTAATATGATCTTGCGTTTGGCGGTCTTGGCCTGGTCCATGATCTTTTGCGCGGTATCGACCAGGTCGCGCTCGACAAGGCTTCTCCCGACATTCTTGTTGAGCGCGAGCAAAAAAGTATTGGCCATGGCGCCGCCGATGATCAGCACGTCGACGCGCGCCAGCAGATTGCCGAGCAGGTCGAGCTTGGTGGAAATCTTGGCACCGCCGACGATGGCCGCGAGCGGACGCGCCGGCTTGTCCAGCACCTTCTCGAAGGCTTCCAGTTCCGCCTGCAAGGTCCTGCCCGCATAGGCGGGCAGGAGATGTGCGAGGCCTTCGGTCGAAGCATGCGCGCGGTGCGACACCGAGAAGGCATCGTTGACAAAAATGTCGCCGAGCTTGGCGAGCGCCGCGACAAAAACAGGATCGTTCTTCTCCTCGCCCGGATGAAAGCGGGTATTCTCCAGGCAGAGGATTTCGCCGGGTTTCATCTCGGCGACCGCGCGCTCGGCCACCTCGCCGACGCAGTCGTCGACGAATTTCACCGGCCGCTTCAGGGTGTGGGCGAGTTCGGCCGCGACGGGCTTGAGCGAATCCTTGGCGTCGCGGCCTTTCGGCCGGCCGAAATGCGACAGCAGGATCACCTTGGCGCCCTTGTCGGCCATCTCGGTGATGGCGGGGGCCATGCGTTCGATGCGGGTGGCGTCGGAGACGACGCCATTCTCCACCGGCACGTTGAGATCGGCGCGCACCAGCACGCGCTTGCCCTTCACGTCGGCATGGTCGAGGGTTCGGAACGCGTTGCTCATGGGAGGTTTTAAGACGAGCCGCCTTGCGTGGTATTCGGCCAGTCTTCGTTCTTGCGATTGAGGTCCGGCTTCACATTACCGCTTTTGCGGAATGCTAACACGCCGCCGCCGATGATCGCGGCGACCGACGCTAACCCGAGCCATTGATGCAGCGTCATGGCGTCAGATCAGCTTTCCCATCGCCACGGCGGTATCGACCATGCGATTGGAGAAGCCCCATTCGTTGTCGTACCACGACATCACGCGCACCAGCGTGCCATCCATGACCTTGGTCTGGTCCATGGCGAAGACCGACGAATGCGGATCGTGGTTGAAGTCCATCGAGACATTGGGCGCCTCGGTGTAGCCGAGGATGCCCTTGAGCTGCTGCTCGGCGGCGCGCTTGATGGCGCCATTGACGTCGTCCTTGCTGGTGGCTTTCTTCGCCACGAACTTGAAATCGATCACCGACACGTTCGGCGTCGGCACGCGGATCGAAACGCCGTCGAGCTTGCCGGCAAGTTCCGGTAGCACCAAGCCGACGGCCTTGGCCGCGCCGGTCGAGGTCGGAATCATGTTCAGCGCGGCGGCACGGGCGCGATAGAGATCCTTGTGCATGGTGTCGAGCGTCGGCTGGTCGCCGGTATAAGAGTGGATCGTGGTCATGAAGCCCTTGTCGATGCCGATGGCGTCGTTGAGCACCTTGGCGACCGGCGCCAGACAATTGGTCGTGCAGGAGGCGTTGGAGACGACCTTGTGGTCCTTGGTCAGCTTGTCGTGATTGACGCCGTAGACGATGGTCAGGTCGGCGCCGTCGGCGGGCGCCGACACCAGCACGCGCTTGGCGCCAGCGGTCAGATGCATCGAGGCCTTGTCCTTGGCGGTGAAGATGCCGGTGCATTCCATCGCGATGTCGATGCCGAGATCCTTCCACGGCAGCGTCGCCGGGTCCTTGATGGCGGTGACCTTGATGGCGCCGTTGCCGACGCTGATGGTGTCGCCCTTGACCGTCACGGTGCCGGGAAAGCGGCCGTGCACGCTGTCGAAGCGCAGCAGATGCGCGTTGGTCTCGACCGGGCCGAGGTCGTTGATGGCGACGATCTCGATGTCGTTGCGCTCGGCCTCGGCGATGGCGCGCAGGACATTGCGGCCGATACGGCCAAATCCGTTGATGGCAACGCGTACTGTCATAATCTCGCTCCCAGTCTTAGCTCTTCCGCTGTCAGGCGATGACACCGGATATAGTTACTTCTTCCCCAGTTTGCCCAAGGCCGCTTCTGCGACCGCCTCAGGCGTAATACCAAATTTCTTGTAGAGTTCCTTATAGGGTGCGCTGGCGCCGAATGAATTCATGCCGACGAAAATACCGTCGGCGCCGATGATGGCGTCCCAGCCCTGGCGGACGGCGGCTTCCACGCCGATTTTCGCTTTGGCGTCGCCAATGATCGCGCGGCGCGCGGCGTCCGGCGCCTCCGAGAGTAGTTCGAAGCAGGGCACCGACACCACACGCGCGGCCACCTCTTTGGCGGCGAGCAATTTCTTCGCCTCGACCGCGATGGTGACTTCCGAGCCGGTGGCGAAGATCGCGACCTCAGCCTTGCCTTCCGTGGCCGCGACCTCATAGGCGCCGGCGGTGCACCGGTTGGTCGTGAGGAAGTCTTTCGAAAGTTGCGGCAGGTTCTGCCGTGTCAGCGCCAGCACGCTCGGCCGGTCTTTCGCTTCAAGCGCGAGCTGCCAGCATTCGACAGTTTCCACCGCGTCGCAAGGACGGAATACCAGCAGGTTTGGAATTGCCCGCAAGGCCGCCAGATGCTCGACCGGCTGATGCGTCGGCCCATCCTCGCCCAGTCCGATGGAGTCGTGCGTCATGATGTGGATGACGCGCTCGCCCATGAGTGCTGCAAGTCTTATTGCGGGACGACAGTAATCGGAAAACACCAGGAACGTGCCGGAGTAGGGGATGATGCCGCCGTGCAGCGCCATGCCGTTCATGGCGGCGGCCATGACGTGCTCGCGGATGCCGTAATGGATGAAGCGGCCCGAGAAATCGGCGGCCGTGATCGCCTTCATCGACTTGGTGCGCGTGTTGTTGGAGCCGGTGAGATCAGCCGAGCCGCCGATCATTTCCGGCAGCGCCGGGATCAGGCTCTCGAGCGCTAATTCGCACGCCGTGCGAGTGGCGATTTCCTTCGGGGACGCGGCGAGGCTTTCCTTCACCGCGCGCACCGCCGCGGCGAAGGCCTGCTGCGGCAGGGTGCCTGACATGCGGCGCTCGAACTCGGCGCGTGTGGGCGCATCGAGTGCGGCCATCCGCTTGTTCCAGTCGGCGTGCACGGTCTTGGAGCGTTCGCCGGCTTTGCGCCAGGACGAGAGAATGTCGGCGGGAATTTCGAACGGCGCGGATGTCCAGCCCAGTGCCTTGCGGGCGCCGGCGATTTCGTCGGCGCCGAGCGGCGAGCCGTGCGAGGAGGCCTTGCCGGCCTTGGTCGGTGCGCCAAAGCCAATGGTGGTCTTGCAGGCGACCAGGACCGGCTTGTCCGAGGCTTGCGCCTTCTCCAGTGCCGCGGTGATCGCTTGCGGATCATGGCCGTCGATACGCGAGGCGGCCCAGCCGGCAGCCTCGAAGCGCTTGACCTGATCGACGCTGTCGGAAAGCGACAGCGCGCCATCGATGGAAATGCCGTTGTCGTCGAACAGCACGGTCAGCTTGGAGAGCTTGAGATGGCCGGCGAGCGCGATCGCTTCCTGGCTGATGCCTTCCATCAGGTCGCCGTCGGAGGCGAGCACGTAGGTTTTGTGGTTGACCGCGTCATTGCCGAATACCGCGGCCATGTGCCGCTCGGCGATCGCCATGCCGACCGCATTAGCGAGGCCCTGGCCGAGCGGGCCGGTGGTGGTCTCGATCCCGAGCGTGACGAAATTTTCCGGGTGGCCCGGCGTCTTCGAGCCTAACTGACGGAAGCGCTTGATCTCGTCGATGGTCACCGACGCATAGCCGGTGAGATACAGGAGCGCATAGATCAGCATCGAGCCGTGGCCGGCCGAGAGCACGAAGCGGTCGCGGTCGGCCCAGCAAGGGCTCGCCGGATCGAATTTCAGGAATTTCGTAAACAGGACGGTGGCAAAGTCGGCCGCGCCCATCGGCAGGCCGGGATGGCCGGATTTCGCCTGCTCGACCGCGTCCATCGCCAGCGCGCGAATGGCATTGGCCATGCTCGCAGGCGAAACGGCGGGAGCGGCAGCCGGTTGCGCGTGACGCTCGAGAGGCGCCACGGCTGCCGTCGGCGAGGCTTTAGCACTCATGGAAAATGCCTGTTTGTTGGGGCTGGATACCATGTGAGCCCCTTGAGTCAATGTGACGGTGGTGGCGCCACCACGCCATGCACAGGCGGGCGAAAACATCGGGGCATATCCCCACCGATGCGTTGACGAGCGCATCGCGCAGCACGTAAGGTTCTCGCCCTAAACAATTGCCGCCGCAAGAGTTTTTCCAGTAGCGGACAAGGGCATGGCGGAGCAGAGCGCAATCGATATGGCAGTCAAGCGCCTGGCACTGGCACTCGACGGGCTCGATGCCGCAGTCGAGCGCCGGCGCGAGGCCGACCAGGCCGAGGAGGCGCTTGCCGCTCAGGTGCAGGCGCTGGGGCTCGATCGCGCCCGCTTGGCCTCGACGCTGGACGGCGAGGCCGCTCGCGCGCGCCGGCTAGAGACGACTAACCGCGAAATCGCGCAGCGCCTGGACACGGCCATCGCGTCAATCCAATCCGTGCTCGATAGTAACGAGTAAAATTATGGCTCAGATCAATGCCACTATTGCTGGCCGCCAGTTCCGTCTCGCCTGCGAGGACGGGCAGGAGGAGCATCTGCAGGCGCTCGCCGACAACCTCGACGCGCGCATCGCCGAGCTGCGCAAGAAATTTGGCGAGATCGGCGACACCCGGCTCACCGTGATGGCGGCGCTGATGGTTTCCGACGAAATGACCGAAGCGGCGCGCAAGATCCGCCGCATGGAAGAGGAACTTTCCGCGCTGCAGGATGCCCGCGTGGTCGCCTCCGACCGCGCCAAGGCGGCATCGAACGCGGTGGTCGGCGCCTTCAATTCGGCCGCCGAACGCATCGAGGGCCTGACCAAGAAGCTCAACCAGACGGTGCGCAACGGCGTGGCGCTGGGGTGAGTTCGCCGTTTACCTCGTCCCGCAAGAGCGGGGAGAGGGACTACCCGCCATGGCTTTCCCCCTCCCCGACTCACTACATTGTCCAAGCGGGGCTGCGAGGTGCGACAGAGACACATTCCCCGGGGCCTTACGATCCTATCGGGAGCTGTCCCTGGCCGAGCTCGTGGGTTCGGTCACATGGCGCCCACCTACTTATGTAGGTTCCCGGGATCATGCTCTGACGGCCATCGCGGCTCCGCACTTCATTAACGATGGCCGACATCACCGACACTCAATCGCCAAAAGCCGCTCTGCGCGCTACAGCCCTCTCGCTGCGCGATGCGCTGCCGCCGGCTGAGCGTCAGGCGGCGGCCGATGCGATCGCACGCCGAACGTTCCCGGTGGTGCTCAAGCCGGGCATGATCGTGTCCGGCTTCTCGCCGATGAAATCCGAGATCAATCCGATCCCGCTGATGCGCGCGCTCGCCGATGCCGGCGCCAGCCTGGCGCTGCCGTGCATTGCCGGACGCGGGCTACCGCTGGTCATGCGCGCCTGGCATTTCAACGCGCCGCTCTCGTCCGGACAATGGAACATCCGCGAGCCGACGCCGGATGCAGCCGAAGTCGCGCCCGACATTCTCCTGGTGCCGCTCGCCTGCTTCGACCGCGCCGGCCACCGCATCGGCTACGGCGCCGGCTATTACGACATGACGATCCGTGCTCTGCGCGCGAAAAAGAAGGTGGCCGCCATTGGAATTGCCTTTGCCGCACAGGAAATTCCCAAGGTTCCCGCAACGGAGCGCGACGAGCGCCTCGATCTCGTGCTAACGGAACGCGAGACCATCGATTTCCGTGGAATTAGCGCATGATCCCGAAAAGTGGGAACCGGTTTTCGGGCCAGGTCATGCGCCAAAGAAGCTAAGCATGCGCATTCTCTTCATTGGTGACATTGTCGGGCGTTCCGGGCGCGTGGCGGTTACCGAGCGCCTGCCCAAGCTGATCGCCGACTGGAAGCTCGATCTCGTCGTCATCAATGGCGAGAACGCCGCCGGCGGCTTCGGCATCACCGAGACGATCTACAACGAGCTGGTCGACGCCGGCGCCGATGCCATCACGCTCGGCAATCACGCCTGGGATCAACGCGAGGCGCTGGTATTCATCGAGCGCGCGCCGCGGCTGATCCGGCCGGTGAACTATCCCAAGGGCACGCCCGGGCGCGGCGCCGCTCTGGTCGACACCAAGAACGGCAAGCGCGGGCTGGTGGTCAATGCCATGGGCCGCATCTTCATGGACCCGCTCGACGATCCGTTTGCCGGGGTCGAGCGCGAGCTCACCGCCTGTCCGCTCAAATCGGGTGCCGATGCCATCATTGTCGACATGCATTGCGAGGCCACCAGCGAGAAGCAGGCTATGGGCTTCTTTTGCGACGGCCGCGCCAGCCTGGTGGTCGGCACCCACACCCATTGCCCGACCGCCGATCACCGCATCATGCCGGGCGGCACCGCCTTCGTGTCGGATGTCGGCATGACCGGGGATTTCGAATCCGTCATCGGCATGAACAAGGACGAGCCGCTCAACCGCTTCCTGCGCAAGCTGCCGGGCGGCAAGTTCGAGCCGGCCAGCGGGGCGGCCACGCTCTGCGGCCTGGCGGTGGAGACCGACGACGCCAGCGGGCTTGCGATCAAGGTCGGCGCGGTGCGGCTCGGCGGCATCCTGGAACAGGCAAAGCCGGCGTTCTGGGAATAAACGCGCCGTCATTCTGGGGCGCACGCTTCAGCGTGCGAACCCGGAATCCAGGGGCGACGCGCTGAGTGTGGGTCTGGATTCTGGGTCCGGCGCTTCGCGCCGTCCCGGAATGACTAAATAGAATTGTTGACCGCGACTCGCCGCGGTGATTCGGTAAGTCACGATGATTCGCCGGCATGTGCTGGGTACGGCATCCGTGAACCCGGCAGGCGGCGAATGGCCCAGATCAATCGAAATCTCGCGCTTCAGAAGCAGACCGACATCACGCGTTGGTCGGATACTGATGCGCTCGAGCAGGCCTGGGACGCGCGCGCCGAATTCGCCGCCCAGTTCATTCCGGCCGGCGCCAAGGTGCTCGACCTCGGCTGCGGGCGCATGTCGCTGCAGCGCTTCTTGCCGAACGGCTGCAGCTATCAGCCCTGCGATCTGGTCAAGCGCAATCCGAACACCATCGTCTGCGATTTCAATGCCGGCGATTTTCCGACCCAGGCCGCGGCGGATGCCGACATCATCACCATGCTCGGTGTGCTGGAATATATCGTCGACGTCGATTCCTTCTTCACCCATCTGCGTTTCTGCAAGCGCGACGTGGTGTTGAGCTATTGCGCGACCGACCTCTCGCCCGATCGCGATCGCGCGGCGCTCGGCTGGATCAATCATTTCAGCTTCTACGATCTGGCCGTGCTGTTCGATCGTTTCGGCTTCCGCATCGAATGCACGGCCCCGGTCGACCCGATGCAGGTGCTGATGCGGCTGACGCCGACCGAGCGGCTGACCACGGTGACGCCGTGCAGCGTTGCGGTCATTTCCTACAACGACGTCGGCAATTTCGGCGACCGGCTCGGCTATCACATGATCAACGCGCTGCTGCCGGGCGAGGCCGACGTTCATCACCTGACCTTTCGCACGCTCGATCAGGCGCGCGAGAAATACGATCTGGTGGTGGTCGGCATCGGCAACAGCCTGTTCGCGCCGCTGCTGACCGACGATCTTCTCAACGTGATCAAGCGCGGTAAGGCGTCGATCGGCATCTTCGGCACGCAATACCGCGAGTTGCTGCCGCGCCCCGCGCTCGACCGCGTAATTGAACGGCTCGATACCTGGTTTGCACGCTACGAGGACGACATCATGATGTACGGCCGCGGCCGCAGCAACGTGACGCATCTCGGCGATTGGCTGATCGATCAGTTTCCGATGAACAAGGCGCATGACGATGACCCGGTGCAGATCGGCGAGGAGATCTGGAACAACCTGCCGCTCGACCGCACCATCCAGGACATCCAGCGCTACAAGAATGTGTTCTCGACCCGCCTGCATCCCTTGCTGTGCGCGCTGACATCGGCCGAGCTGGTGGCTTATTCCGAGCAGCCCGACAAGCAGATGCCGGGGATCGTGTCGGGCAAGTTCCGAAGCATGCTGATCGATATATTCGGCCGCAGCTACGAGGAAAAGAAGTTCTTCATCGTCGATCGGGACGCGGTCACCCGCTACAAGGCGCGCGTCCATGGCAATGTGGCCAAGGTCGGCGAGCGGATCGACGCCATTTTGCGCAACGTGGCGGCGGCGACGGGTTGATTCGTCATTCCGGGGCGCGCGCCAACGGGTCCGCGCGAAGCGCGGCCCGATGACAGGCTCCGCTCGCGAGCCCGGAATCCATAATCGCAAACCGGGTGTATGGATTCCGGGCCCGGCCCTTCGGGCCGTCCCGGATTGACATATTTATTTTTCTGCGCATCCGGCCTATATAGCGCGGCACCCACAGCAACCGCGGTTTTCAAGTCATGGCCGGTCATTCCCAATTCAAGAACATCATGCACCGCAAGGGGAAGCAGGACAAAGTCCGCTCCAAGGTGTTCGGCAAGCTGGCGCGCGAAATCACGGTGTCCGCCAAACTGGGGCTGCCGGACCCGGCCTTCAATCCGCGACTGCGCGCCGCGATTCTCGCCGCGCGCGCCGAGAACATGCCGAAGGACAATATCGAGCGCGCCATCAAGAAGGCGTCCGGCAACGACGCCGAAAGCTATGACGAAATCCGCTACGAGGGCTACGGGCCGGGCGGCGTGGCGGTGATCATCGAGGCGCTCACCGACAATCACAACCGCACTGCCGGCGAAGTTCGCGCCACGTTCACGAAGAACGGCGGCAACCTCGCCACCACCGGCGCGGTGTCGTTCATGTTCAACCATGTCGGCGTGGTCGAATACGACAGCAAGGCGGCAACCGCCGACGCCATGCTGGACGCCGCCATCGAGGCGGGCGCCGACGACGTGGCGTCGAACGAGGACGGCCATCAAATATTCACCACGCCGGAAAATTTGCGTGACGTGGCCAAGGCGCTGGAGGCCAAGTTCGGCGAGCCGCGCAAGTCCGCGCTGCTGTGGAAGCCGCAGAACACCGTCGCGCTCGACGACGAGGCCGGCGAAAAGATGCTCAAACTGATCGAGCTGCTCGACGACAATGAAGACGTGCAGAACGTCTACGCCAATTTCGAGGTGTCCGACGCGCTGGTGCAGAAGATGAGCGCGTAAGTCTCACCCCTTGAACTCTAGAATATAAAGCCCGGCATTGTAGTCGGTTACGTAGATCAAGCCTGCCGCATCGACGAAGACGTCGGCCGATTGGATCACGCGCGCGCGGTTCGGGCGCGTATCGGCGAGCTTTTGCGGTTGCGGCGGCACCAGCGCGCCTACTTCCTTCGGCGCGAACTGATCCGAAATGTCGAACACGCGCACGCCGGCATTCTGATAGGTCGCAAAAATCAATGTCGAACTCACGAAGCTGCCGGGCCGGTTCTCGTGGATATTGTGCGGCCCGAAATGGCCGCCTTTGGATTTGTAGTCGGCTTCCGCCGGCGTCGGAAAGGTCGCGATGCTCACGGGGTTCGCGGGCGCGCGGTTGTCGAAAATCCAGATGACTTTAAGTCCGTCCTCCTGATGATCGAGCACCGCCTCGTCCAGCACGACCAATAGATCGCGATCGGGCAGCGGCAGGCAATTATGCGTGCCGCCCCCGAACGGCGGCGACCAGTTCCTGTGCACGATCAGTTTCGGCTTGGCGCGGTCGGCAACATCGAGCACCACCATGCCGGCGTCGCGCCATGCGGCGTAGGCCGTGTCGCCATGCACGATCGGATGATGCAGGCCATAGCGGCGGCCGGCAGGCCAGGACGGCGTCTCGCCTGCGGAAAGATTCATGCCGGGGATCCACCAGCGCCCGGCCGCGCGCGGCTGCGCGGGGTCGCCCATGTCGATGGTCATGAAAATGTAGTCGGTGAAGCCGTCGAGCAGCACCGAGGCATAGGCCCAGCGCCCGCCGGTGTACCAGACGCGGTGGATGCCGCCGCCCTCGACCGCCATGAAGCCGATGCGGCGCGGCGTCTCCGGCCGCGATATGTCGTAGACGCTAAGCCCCGCGCTCCAGTCGCGCTGGCGCTTGGCCTCCGCCGTGCCGACGGTCTTGCCGAGCGCGCCCGTGTAATAGGCGCGTTCGTCGGCGAATTCGGCGGCCGCGAACATGTCCTTGGCATTGATCACCAGCAGCAGGTCGTCGTGCACCTGCAGGTGGATGTTCCAGGTATTGGCTGGCGCGGCGATATAATTCACCGCGCGCGGTTTTTTCGCGTCGCGCGCGTCGATAATGCTGAAGCCTTTCGAAAACATGTGCCCGACATAGGCAAAGCCCCGGTGCACCATCACCTGCACACCGTCGGGCCGGCCGCCCTGGTCGGTGTGGCCGACGATGCGCATATTGCGCTCGTAGTCCGGTTTCGGAAGGTCGTTCATTTGGCTCCATACACTCTGTTGCCATCATCCACGAAAGCGGATGGTCCAGTAATCACAAGCACGCAGGGTGAGCCCGTGACGGACTTATTTATAGGCGTCGAGGAAATGCGGCACGGCGATCCAGTCTAGCATCGCGCCGTCGCTTTGCAGCAATTCGTGCATGCGGCGATCCTCCTCGGTCTTGAGGTTGACGCCGAGATGGGTGCCGAGCTTGCGGCTATGCAGCACGATATTGTTGCCGATCGGATGGCGCTCGGCATTGTAGGCCTTCAGCCCGGCATCGATGTCGTCGCGGTCGCGCAAGGCGGCGGCCAGCGCCATCGCGTCGCCGCCCGCTTTGGCCATGCCGAAGCCCATGTGCGGGCGGGCATTGGCGGCGGCATCGCCGACCATGGCGACGCGGCCGAACACGATTTGCGGCGCGGTGAAATCGTAGATCGGCGTGATGAACGGCTGTTTGATCTTCATGACGCTGTCGAGCATGACCTCCGGCAGGATCTCGCGCGCGTCCCGGTACATCTGCTCGATCAGGTCCTTGCGGATCAGCGGCGGCGGCACCGAATGTTCGTGCTGCGCGCCGTTCTCGTCGACGCACATCTCGCGCATCTGGCCGGCATCCGCGACCCGGTACCAGATGAAATTGAAGCGGCGTTTGCCAGGCGTGAGGTCATTGTTGAAGCCGGAGATCGGATAGGTGATCACCTGCTGGCGTTTCGGCAGGTAGAACGTGAACAACGGAAATATCTCGCGCAGTGTCTTCGGCGCGAGGTCGGCCTCGTTCGGCGCGCCGCGCCAGATGTAATAGCCGGCATAGACCGGCTGCACCTCGGGCGCGAGCTGACCGCGCACGCTGGAGCGGATGCCGTCGCCGCCGACCAGAATGTCGGCGTGCTCGATGCCGCCGTCGCTGAAAAGAACAGCCACGCCGCTGCCGTTCTGTTCGACGCGCTCGAACGCGCGGCCGAGATGGTAGTGCGCCGGGTCAATCGTGCCGCGCAGAATTTGCTGCAGCCGATCCCAGGAGGTGAGGATTTGCCGCAACGGCCGCTCGTCGGTGACGCGGCCGTCGCGATCGATCGCGATGCGCTTGGGAACCTCGATGCCGAGGTCCACAGTCCCGGCGCCGCTCTTTTCCAGTGCCTCGAGCAATTCCGGATGGCCGGTGATGCCGGCGCCGCGCCCGACCAGCTCGACGGCGGAGCGTTCATAGACGTCCACGTCCCAGCCGATCTGGCGCAGGAACGCGGCGGAGAACAGCCCCGACATCGAGCCGCCAATGATGACGGCCCGGCGCTTCTGGTGTTTGGGAGAGGAGGTCGAACCCGGCATGGCGCGGGGATACTAGTGCAATAGGCCCGGGACTTCCGAGTCCGCCCCGGTTGCGCTGGCGGCCAGCATAGCGGCCATTCGGCCTAGGCGTGGGCCGGGCGCGGGGTTATCAACGGGCCATGCTCGGCCAAGCGATTCGCATTCTCGGCATCGATCCGGGCCTTCGCCACACCGGTTGGGGCCTGATCGAGGCCGACGGCAACCGGCTGATCCACGTTGCCTGCGGTTCGGTGGAAACCAGCGAGAAAGCCGCGCTCGGCGACCGGCTGGTGGCGATCCATGACGGGCTGATCGCGGTGATCGAAAAATATGTGCCGCAGGAGGCGGCGGTCGAGCACACTTTTGTCAACGCCAACGCGGCGGCAACCCTCAAGCTCGGGCAGGCACGCGGCATCGCCATGCTGGTTCCGGCGCGTGCCGGATTAACCGTTGCCGAATACGCGCCCAATCTGGTGAAGAAGACGATTGTGGGTGCCGGCCACGGGGAGAAGGCGCAGATCCGGATGATGATCGGCGTGCTGCTGCCGAAGGCCGATCCGCAGACCGAAGACGCCGCCGACGCACTGGCGATTGCCATCTGCCACGCGCATCACCGGACGAGTTTGTTGCTGAGGGTGGCGGCGCGATGATCGGCAAGCTCAAGGGCATCGTCGACAGCTACGGGGAGGATTACGTCATCCTCGACGTCAACGGTGTCGGCTATCAGGTGCATTGCTCGGTACGCACGCTTGCTGCGCTGCCCGGCCCGGGCGAAGCGGCGACGCTCTCGATCGAGACTTACGTGCGCGAAGACCAGATCAAGCTGTTCGGCTTTGTGAGCGACGCCGAGCGCGAGTGGTTCCGCCTGCTGCAGACGGTGCAGGGCGTCGGCGCCAAGGTGGCGCTCTCGGTGCTGGGCACGCTGACGACGACGGATCTGGCCTCGGCGATTGCCATGCGCGACCGAGCGACGGTGCAGCGCACGCCCGGCGTCGGCGCCAAGGTGGCCGAACGTATCGTTACCGAGCTCAAGGACAAAGCGCCGGCCTTCGCCGACGTCGATCCGGCGGTCGTGCATCTGGCCGGCGCGCTCGACGAGAAACGCGCGCCGCGCCCGGTGATGGATGCGGTGTCCGCGCTGGTTAATCTCGGCTACGGCCAGCCGCAGGCCGCCGCCGCCATTGCCGCCGCTTCGCGCAATGCCGGCGAGGGCGCCGATGTTCAGACTTTGATCCGGCAGGGGCTCAAGGAGCTGGCGAAGTGACCGAGGCGACGGCATGACGGTGCTGACCGACAAGGACAGGGAGTTGATCGCCGCCGCGACCCAAGCGATCCGGACGCGCTACCGCGACGATTGGCAGGAAGTCGGCGCCGCCATGCGCACGCGCGACGGCAGAATTGTCACCGGCGTGAACATTGATGCCTATATCGGCCGCATCGCCGTATGCGCGGAGGCGATCGCCATCGGACGCTCGATCACCGAGGCGGGCGACCACGGCATCGACACCATCGTCGCCGTGCGGCACCCCAAGCCCGGTGAGCCCGGCGATATTGCCGTGGTATCGCCCTGCGGAATTTGCCGCGAATTGATTTACGACTACGACGCAAAAGCGCGGGTGATTGTGCCGGGCGGCAAAGCGCCTATGCTCACCACAATCGGCGAATTGCTGCCGAACAAATATCGCCGAGGAACCGAGTGACTCAAGGTGCTCTCGGAGCGCGGGCTGAAGGAGCTGGCGAATGAGTGTAGCCTTCCGGGCCAAACGCGTTGCGCGCTTTTTCAGCATCGTCGCGATCTTCGCGATTGTCGGGCCGCTGGCCGTCACCGCGGTGTTCGCACTTTTCCTTCTCGTGGTCGGCGTCCCGGCGCTTCAGCTCATGCTCGAATTCTTCCAGCTGGAAACCTTGCGTGGCTGGTTATCGATCGCGGTGTTTCTCCTGATCTTTTTATCGCTTTTCGCCGCCGTGACGCCGTCAATCCTTGCCGGCATCGCTTTCGCCATTGCCTCGCTCTATTGCGGCTGGAACTCGCTGTGGGTGGCGCTGGCCATCGTCGGGTGCATGGTACTCTTTGTCGTCGGGCTCGGCCTGTTCGTGTCACCGACGGAATTGTCCCCGCTGCTGCTGCCGAATGCACAAGGCGCGCGCCAGGGCGCCGTCCTTGCGCTGTTCCTGTCGGCCCCCGCCGCGATTGCGGCAAGCCTGTGTTGGCTGTTCAGCCGTCCTTTGCATAGGGTGTCATGACAACAACCCCCCGCCGCCTGATTGCCGCCGAGAAACGCGACGACGACGTCGACGCCTCATTGCGTCCGCAGCGTTTGTCCGAATTCGTCGGCCAGGAGAAGGCGCGCGCGAACCTCGCGGTATTTATTGAAGCCGCGCGTTCGCGCCAGGAAGCGCTCGATCATGTTCTCTTCGTCGGTCCCCCGGGTCTGGGCAAGACCACATTGGCGCAGATCGTCGCACGCGAGTTGGGCGTCAACTTCCGCGCCACCTCCGGACCGGTGATCGCCAAGGCCGGCGACCTTGCCGCGTTGCTCACCAATCTCGAGCCGCGCGATGTGCTGTTCATCGACGAAATCCATCGGCTCAATCCAGCCGTGGAGGAAATCCTCTATCCGGCGATGGAAGACTTCCAACTCGATCTCATCATCGGCGAGGGCCCTGCGGCGCGCTCGGTCAAGATCGATCTGTCGCCGTTCACGCTGGTCGGCGCCACCACGCGCGCCGGTCTGCTGACAAATCCGTTGCGCGACCGCTTCGGCATACCAGTGCGTCTGAATTTCTATTCGATCGAGGAACTCGAGCAGATCGTCAACCGCGGCGCGCGCGTGCTCGGCATCGGCATGACGCCCGACGGCGCCAATGAAATCGCGCGCCGTGCGCGCGGCACACCACGCATCGCCGGGCGTCTGTTGCGCCGCGTGCGCGACTTTGCCCATGTCGACGGCGCCCAGGCCATCGACCGCGCCATCGCCGACAGCGCGCTGCGTGAATTGGAAGTCGATGAGGCCGGGCTCGATGCTATGGACCGGCGCTATCTTACGACCATCGCAACGAATTACGGCGGCGGTCCGGTCGGCGTCGACACCATTGCCGCCGGCCTGTCGGAGCCGCGTGACGCCATCGAGGACATCATCGAGCCGTTTCTGATCCAGAAAGGTTTCCTACAGCGCACGCCGCGCGGACGGTTGCTCACCGCGGCCGCATTCAAGCATCTCGGCCTGCCGGAACCCACGCGCGATCCCAGCCAGTTCGGGTTGTTTGGGCAGGAAGAGGAATAGCGCTGTGTCGAGTTATTCCTACCTCGACGGCTCCATCAGCGACGGCAAACACACGCAAGCTGTGCGCGTCTATTACGAGGACACCGATTTTTCCGGAGTGGTCTATCACGCGAGCTATCTTCGATTTATGGAGCGCGGGCGCACCAACTACCTGCGCCTGATCGGCGCCGATCATCGCGCCATGTTCGAGCAGGCGGAGAAGGAGGCGCCGGGCTTTGCCTTCGTGGTGCGCCACATGAGCATCGATTTCAAGAAGCCAGCGCACATGGACGACGTGCTCACGATCCTTACCACGCCGGAAGAGGTCAAGGGCGCCTCCGTCATTCTGCATCAGAAGGTGATGCGCGGCGACGATCTGCTGGTCGAGGCGCGTGTGCAGGTAGCCTTCGTCTCAGGTGGCCGCGCCCGGCCGATCCCCAAGCCGCTCCGCGTTGCCATGAAGGCCGACCAGGAAACGGGCGGCGCGGCCTGACCGCGCGTGCTAATATTTCCACATGCCCGAGCTTGAGTTTGCATTGTTTGAAACTGCCATCGGCTTTTGCGCCGTGGTGTGGAGCGGACGCAGGCTTGCTGGCGTTCAGTTGCCCGAGGCGAGCGCCGGGGCGACGCGCTCACGCGTGTTGCGGCGTCACCCGGCTGCAAAAGAAGCATCGCCTCCGCCCGAGGTTCAGCGCGCGATCGACGGTATGGTGGCGCTGCTGCGCGGCGAGCCGATCGACCTGACCGCAATTGAAATCGATAACGCGGGCACGCCGGAATTCAACGCCCGCGTCTACGCCATAGCGCGCACCATTCCGCCGGGGCAGACCATGACCTATAGCGAGATCGCGGAACGGCTCGGCGACAAGCTGCTGGCGCGCGAGGTTGGGACCGCGCTCGGGCAAAATCCCTGCCCGCTGGTAATGCCTTGCCATCGCGTGCTGGCGGCCGGTGGCAGAACCGGTGGCTTCTCCGCCGGCGGCGGTGTAGTGACGAAACTTCGCCTGCTGTCGATCGAAGGCGCGCAGCCCGGCGGGCCGACGCTGTTCGACCGCTTGCCCTTGGCCGCCCGGCGGCAATGAGCGGGGAATTGATTCGGTAACCAGTTCTTAACCACAATCAGCGCTGTTAAGGGGGCTAACAGCCCGTCTTGGCCCTCATTTGGCCAAGTTTCGCGGGGATTTCGTAGTGCCGCCGGTGGCGGGACAACGAGTTTTCGCGAAACATTGGTTTTCGATCGAGCGCGTGAGCGGAATTGGCCGGTCGCGCTTAATTGGCTATCTGAATTGCGCGCCGCGCCGCAAGCGAAGAGGACGTGCCCATGAATCCCGCCGATGTGGCACAGTCGGTGCTCCCGCTCACATCCTCCGACCTCTCCCTGTTCACGCTGTTCTGGCACGCCCATTGGATCGTCAAGACGGTCATGATCGGACTGCTGATCTGTTCCGTCTGGGTCTGGGCGATCGCGATCGACAAGACCGTGCTTTATTCCCGCAGCCGTAAGGCCATGGACCGTTTCGAGCAGGCGTTCTGGTCCGGCCAGTCGCTCGATGAACTCTACCGCTCGCTGTCCGCGCGCCCGACCCATTCGATGGCGGCGTTGTTCGTGGCGGCGATGCGGGAATGGAAACGCAGCTTCGAGGGTCAGCAGCGCTCGTTTGCCGGCCTGCAGATGCGGATCGAAAAGGTCATGCAGGTGACGCTGGCCCGCGAGGTCGAGCGGCTCGAACGCCGGCTGCTGGTTCTGGCCACCGTAGGTTCGGCCGGCCCCTTCATCGGTCTGTTCGGCACCGTTTGGGGCATCATGACCAGCTTCCAATCAATCGCCGCCTCCAAGAATACCTCGCTGGCGGTGGTGGCGCCCGGCATCGCCGAGGCGCTATTTGCGACCGCAATCGGCCTTGTGGCCGCCATACCGGCGACTATTTTCTATAACAAGTTCGCCGGCGAGGTGAACAAGCAGGCCCAGCGGCTGGAGGGGTTCGCCGACGAATTTTCCGCCATTTTGTCGCGGCAGATCGACGAGCGCGGGTAAGCGCATGCAAGTTAACCGGATCATACGCTAATGGCAGCCAATGCCGGCACGCCGGTCATCGGAAGAAGGCGCCGCCGTCGCCAGGAGGTGATGAGCGCGATCAACGTCACGCCGATGGTGGACGTGATGCTGGTGCTGCTCATCATATTCATGGTGTCGGCGCCGTTGCTCACGGTCGGCGTGCCGATCGACCTGCCACAGACGCAAGCCACCAGCCTCGGGCAGGATAAAGAGCCGCTCACCGTGTCGGTCAACGACCAGGGCCAGATTTTTCTGCAGAATGCCGAAATCAGCGTGGACGATCTGCTCCCCAAGCTGCAGGCGGTGGCGCAGGCGCGCGGTGGCAGTGAGGCGCGCATCTACGTGCGCGGCGACAAGAAGGTCGACTACGGAAGTATGATGAAGGTGATGGGGCGGCTGTCTTCGGCCGGCTTCCATAAGGTGGCCTTGGTGACCGAATTCGAGCAAAGCCCACAGGGAAAGTGATGAAGATCGCGTCTGCGATATCGGCTGGCCTGCATGCCGTGGTGCTGCTGTGGGCGCTGATATCTTTCAGCGGCAAGACCTTCGAGGTCACGCCGGCGGAATCATTGCCGGTCGACATCATCTCGGAGAAGCAACTATCCGAGATCACCAAGGGCACCAAGGATGCGCCCAAGGTCGAATTGCCGAAGCCGCTCGCTGAGAAGAAGGACGAGCCCAAGCCAATCGTCGAAGATATCAAGGCCAAGGTCACCGAGAAGAAGCCGGCCCCCGCCGCGGCCGAAAAGCAGGCGGCGCCACCGGAGACCAAGCCTGACCCGATCGCCGACAAACTGAAGAAGACGGAAGAGAAGCCGCAGGAGACCAAGAATCAAAAGCCGCCGGAGCCGCAAAAGAAACCGGCCCCGCAGCCGAAATTCGACGCCGACAAGATCGCTGCTCTGCTCGACAAGCGCGACCCAACGCGCAATCCCCTGGCTGGCCCTTTGCCTGGCGGCAGCCCTTCACTAGGACGCGTCAACGGAACTGCAACCCAGCTTTCGCAAAGCGAGATCGACGCTTTGCGTCGACGTATCAGCGAATGCTGGCAGGTGCCGGCCGGTGCCGAGAGCGCCGACAAAATGTCGGTCGTGTTCCGAGTCATCTTCCATCCGGATGGCACGATCGCGGCTGGGCCGGATGTCGTCTCCGCTTCGGCCTCGGCGTTCGGCCCTGCCTTTGCAGATAGCGGTCGGCGCGCAATTCTGCAGTGCCAGCCATACACGATGCTGAAGCGGGAAACCTACGACGCGTGGAAAGACATGGAAATCCAGTTCAGTCCGAGCGACATGTTCCACGGCTAAGAGAACCGGACATTATTGCAATGAAACAATTAGTTCACAGTCGCCATCTCACGCGCCGCCGTTTGCTGGCGCTCGGCAGTACCGCGTGCGCGCTTGCTGGACTTCGGCCCGCCGCAGCAGTGACGCGCATCGACATTACGCAGGGCAATGTCCAGCCGATGCCGATCGCGCTGCCGGACTTCCTGGGCGGCGCGCCGTCAGAGGCGGATGTCGCGCGCAACGTGACCGGCGTCATCACAAACAATCTGGCGCGCAGCGGTCTGTTCGCGCCGATCGATCCGCGCGCCTTCACCGAGCAGATCACCAATTCCGACGCAGTCCCGCGCTTTCCTGATTGGCGCGTGATCAATGCGCAAGCGCTGGTCACCGGCCGCATCACCCGGCAGGGCGACGGCCGGCTCAAGGCCGAATTCCGCCTTTGGGACGTGTTCGCCGGCCAGCAGCTCGACGGCAAACAGTATTTCACCACGTCCGACAACTGGCGGCGCATCGCGCATATCATATCTGACGCGATTTACGAGCGGCTCACCGGCGACAAGGGCTATTTCGACAGCCGCGTCGTATTCGTGGACGAGACCGGCCCGAAGGATCGCCGCGTCAAGCGCCTCGCGATCATGGACCAGGACGGCGCCGGCGTGCGCTACCTCACGCGCGGCGATGACCTCGTGCTGACGCCGCGCTTCAATCCGGCGACGCAGGAGATCACCTACATGTCCTACGGACAAGGCGATCCGCGCGTCTATCTTCTCAACATCGAGACCGGCCAGCGGGAAAGCGTCGGTAATTTTCCCGGCATGACCTTTGCGCCAAGGTTTTCACCGGACGGGCAGCGCGTGATCCTGAGCCTGCAGCAGGGCGGCAATGCCAACCTGTTCGTGATGGATCTGCGCTCCAAGCAGACCACGCGCTTGACCGACACGCCGGCCATCGACACCGCACCGTGTTATTCGCCGGATGGCAGGAGCATCTGCTTCGAAAGCGACCGCGGCGGCACCCAGCAGATCTATGTGATGTCGGCGGCTGGCGGCCCGGCGCAGCGCATCAGCTTCGGCGAGGGCCATCACTCGACGCCGGTCTGGTCACCGCGCGGCGACTACATCGCCTTCACCGGCCAGGCGCGCGGCGGATTCGGCATCGGTATACTCAAGCCCGACGGATCGGGCGAGCGCGTGCTCACCGAAGGCTTCCACAATGAAGGGCCGACCTTCGCGCCAAACGGACGCGTGCTGATGTTCTTTCGCGATCCGGGCCAAGGTCCGTCGCTCTATACGATCGACATCACCGGCCGTAACGAGCAGAAGGTCCCGACCCCGAGCTTGGCGTCGGATCCGGCCTGGTCGCCATTGTTGTCCTGAAGGCGTTTGATCCTGAAAAAACTCAGCTCCGGATTTGATCCGGGGCGGTGCGGTCATTTCGGAAAAGTTCATGCGCCGGCAAGACGTTGCGTACCGCGCCTGATTTCCCGTGGAAAGGCCGCAATTTGGTGGTCGCAACGGCGCCTTATTCATCGGCTCTTAACCATCATATATGGTTCAGGGGTATGCGACAGTTTTAGTGGTGCCGGACAAGGTTCCATCAAGGTTGATGGAACGTTCGTTTAACGAAGTGGCTGTTAGACCGGACGAACGCGCATGATCCCGAAGCGTACCTTCGGAAGAAAGTCTTGCGGCGCGCAGTTTTTCTGATCCGCGCGCGAGAGTGGAGGCACCGGAATGACCAATGTCAGGCAGATTATCCGCGCGGCCCGGCTCGCAGGCCTACTCGCTGCGGCGCTGGCGATCGCGGCATGCGCCAAGAATACAGCCGAGGACGCGCAGGCGAACGCCGGCGGCATGGCGACACCGGGCAGCCAGCAGGACTTCGTGGTCAATGTCGGCGACCGCGTGTTTTTCGAAACCGACCAGACCGATCTGACGGCGCCGGCGCGCGCGACGCTCGACAAGCAGGCGCAGTGGCTTTCCAACTACAGCCAGTACAGTTTCACGATTGAAGGCCACGCCGACGAGCGCGGTACGCGCGAATACAACATTGCGCTGGGCGCTCGCAGGGCGCAAAGCGTGCGCGACTATCTGATCTCGCGCGGCATCCAGGGCAACCGCATGCGCACCATCTCCTACGGCAAGGAGCGGCCGGTAGCGGTGTGTAACGACATTTCCTGCTGGTCGCAGAACCGCCGCGCGGTCACGGTGCTCAACGCGGGTTCGTAACAAATATTCTTCTGGTCATTCCGGCGCGCGGCCGAAGGCAGCGAGCCCGGAATCCATAACTCCAGCTTGTGACTATGGATTTGGCGCCTGGCCCTTCGGGCCGTCCCGGAATGACTGGCATTGCAGTCACAATTTCGACGCAGCCCGTCTTATGCTAGCCATACAATGAAGATCGACCATTGCCAGGCCCGTTTAGCATGATGCGTCCACACCGAATCCGCAAGGCCGCGCTCGCCGCGCTTCCCGCCCTGCTGATGGCGAGCACGGCCATGGCGCAGGAGCAGCGCTCGGGCAATTTCCTCGACAATCTGTTCAACCGCGGCGAAAGCTCGCCGCAGGGCCGCTCCGAGGTGCAGGTGCAGCGCGGACAGGCGGCGCAGTCCGATCCGGGTGATCTTTCGGTGCGGCTCGATCGCATGGAAAACGCGATGCGCCAGATGACCGGCACCATCGAGCAGTTGCAGTACCAGAACCAGCAGCTGCAGATGCAGCTCAAGCGGATGCAGGACGACACCGACTACCGCCTCCAGCAGACCGCCCCGCGCGGTGGTGGCGGCGCGCCGCCGCAGGCCACGCCCGGTCGCCGCTCCGATGTGTTCGATCCCTCGCAACAGCCGAATGTTCCAGGTTCTCCGCGCGCGCTCGGCAACGGATCTATGGTTGCCGTGCAGCCCCCGATCGCGGCGGACGAGCCGCCGATCGGCGCCCCGGGCGGGCGCACCGCCGGCGCGCCGCTCGATCTCTCGACGCTCTCCTCCAATCCGCCCGACCGGCCGCCGACGGCACCCAGTCCAATGACGCAAAGGCCATCGGCACCAAGTCAAATGGCTTCAAGTCAAATGCCCTCAAGCCAGTTGGCAAATGCCGCGCCGGTGTCACAGCCGGCATCGCAATTGCCGCCGCCGCGCAATGCCGGCGGCGGCGGTCCGCAAGTCGCGACCTTGCCGCCATCGGCCTCGCCGCAAGACGAATACGACATGGCCTATGGCTATATCCTGCATAAGGATTACGGGCTGGCCGAGCAGGCATTCCGCGATTTCGTGGCCAAGCATCCGAATGAGCGGCTGGTGCCGGATGCGCAGTATTGGCTGGGCGAAACCCTGTTCCAGCGCCAGCGTTATCGCGACGCGGCCGAATCGTTCCTGGCGGTTTCGACCAAGTACGAAGGTGCCAGCCGCGCGCCCGACTCGTTGCTGCGTCTTGGCCAGTCACTGTCCGCGATGAATCAAAAGGAAGCGGCTTGCGCCACGCTGGCCGAGATCGGCCGCAAATATCCGCGCGCTTCTGCCAGCGTGAAGCGCGGCGTCACGCAGGAACAGACGCGTGCGCACTGCTAGGGCATGATCCCGAAAAGTGGGAACCGGTTTTCGGAAAAGATCATGCCCACGCAAAAAGAGTTGACTGCAGTCTCGGTTGCGGAAGCGCGAACGCTTTTTCCCGATCTTGAAGATGTTTCCTCCCTGCTGCTGGCGGTGTCCGGCGGTCCGGATTCCACCGCGCTACTGTATCTTGCCGTGCGCTGGCGCAAAGCACGCAAGAGCGGACCGAAGCTCACCGCGGTTACCGTCGATCACGGCTTGCGCAAGGAATCGAAACGCGAGGCTGCGGCTGTCGGGCGGCTGGCGCGCAAGCTCGGCGTCGCACATCGCGTTGTGCGCTGGAGCGGCGCCAAACCTGCGACAGGCCTTCAACATGCGGCCCGACAGGCGCGCTACCGTTTGCTCGCCGATGCGGCGCGCAAAGCCGGTGCTTCGCATATGCTCACCGCGCATACGCTCGACGACCAGGCCGAGACCGTGCTGATCCGCATGAGCCGCGGCAGCGGCGTCACCGGCCTCGGCGCGATGGCGCGCATTTCAAATCTGCCGGGAAGCGGGGAGAGTGAGATCAAGCTCGTCCGCCCGCTGCTCGACATCCCCAAGTCGCGCCTGATTGCGACCTTGCGCGCGGCGAAGATCGGTTTTGCCGATGATCCTTCCAATCGCGATCCGCGTTTCACCCGCGCGCGGCTGCGCGGCCTGATGATGGAACTCGCGCGCGAAGGCCTTGATGCGCGCAGGCTTGCGCTGGTGGCGCGAAGGCTCAAGCGGGCGGATCTGGCGATTGAGGCCGCGGTCGAACGGGCGGCAGCCGAGCTCACTCTCGATACGTCCGTGTCCGGTTTGATCGCTTTCGATGCGGCCGGTTACTTCCGGTTGCCGGCCGAGATTGCGCTGCGCCTGCTCGGCCGCGCGCTGGCCAAGATTGGCGATGAAGGTCCGGTCGAGTTGGCCAAGCTGGAGGCACTTAAAGCGGCGCTGGACGATGCCAAACAGGCTGGTCAAAAGACCCGGAATGCCCGATTTCGCCGCAGTCTGGCCGGAGCCGTTGTGACGCATACTGCCAGCCTTGCGGCTACCCAAATCACGGTCGAAAAGGCCCCGCCACGGCGTGGCAAGTCTTTAACCACACGCCAGCACGGACGCGCCTCCGCGGCGAAAACGCGCTAGGATATGTGAGAATCGAGGCCTTTCCATGCGGGCCAGCCGTGCCTACATTGTGAACGGGATAGACGCAGCCTTCAAGAATCTGAGCATAAAAACAAAACATACGGCCGCGGCTCGCGCGGCGGGTAAGGACGCCTGATGAACGCCAACCTCCGGAACTTCGCCCTCTGGGTGATTATCGTCCTCCTGCTGCTGGCTCTGTTCACGCTGTTCCAAAATCCGGGAACGCGCACGACCTCGCAGGACATCTCGTTCTCCCAGCTGCTCAGCGAGGTCGATCAGGGCCGCGTGCGCGACGTGGTGATCCAGGGTCCGGAAATTCACGGCACCTTCTCCAATGGCACCAGCTTCCAGACCTATGCGCCGAACGATCCCAATCTGGTGCAGAAGCTCTACACCAAGGGCGTCACCATCACCGCGCGGCCGCAACAGGACAATGTCCCGTGGTTCGTCTCGCTGCTGGTCTCGTGGCTGCCCTTTATCGCCCTGATCGGCGTGTGGATTTTCCTGTCGCGCCAGATGCAAGGCGCCGGCGGCAAGGCGCTTGGTTTCGGCAAGAGCAGAGCGAAACTTTTGGCGGAGTCGCATGGCCGCGTCACCTTCGAGGACGTTGCCGGCGTCGACGAGGCCAAGCAGGATTTGCAGGAGATCGTCGAATTCCTGCGCGATCCGGGAAAATTCCAGCGCCTAGGCGGACGAATTCCGCGTGGCGTGCTGCTGGTCGGCCCTCCGGGCACCGGCAAGACGCTGATCGCGCGTGCGGTCGCCGGCGAAGCCAACGTTCCGTTCTTCACCATTTCCGGCTCTGACTTTGTCGAGATGTTCGTCGGCGTCGGCGCATCCCGCGTGCGCGACATGTTCGAGCAGGCCAAGAAGAATGCGCCCTGCATCATCTTCATCGACGAAATCGATGCGGTCGGCCGTCATCGCGGCGCAGGCTTGGGCGGCGGCAATGACGAGCGCGAGCAGACGCTCAACCAGTTGCTGGTCGAGATGGACGGCTTCGAGGCCAACGAAGGCATCATCCTGATCGCCGCCACTAACCGGCCCGACGTGCTCGACCCGGCGCTGCTGCGTCCGGGCCGTTTCGACCGCCAGGTGGTGGTGCCGAACCCCGACGTGGTCGGCCGCGAGAATATTCTCAAGGTTCATGTGAAGAAGGTTCCGCTCGCCCCCGACGTCAATCTGAAGACCATCGCGCGCGGCACCCCCGGTTTTTCGGGCGCCGACCTGATGAACTTGGTCAACGAAGCGGCCTTGATGGCGGCGCGCCGCAACAAGCGCATGGTCATGCAAGCCGAGTTCGAGGACGCCAAGGACAAGGTGATGATGGGCGCCGAGCGCAAGTCGCTGGTCATGACCGACGAGGAAAAGATGCTGACCGCCTATCATGAAGGCGGCCACGCCATCGTCGCCCTCAACGTCAAGGCGACCGACCCCGTGCACAAGGCCACCATCATTCCGCGCGGCCGCGCGCTCGGCATGGTCATGCAGCTGCCGGAACGCGACAAGTTGTCGATGAGCCGCGAGCAGATGACCTCGCGCCTCGCCATCATGATGGGCGGGCGCGTTGCCGAGGAAATGGTGTTCGGCAAGGAGAAGGTCACCTCGGGTGCTGCTTCCGATATCGAGCAGGCCACCAAGTTGGCCCGCCTGATGGTCACGCGCTGGGGCCTGTCCGACGAGCTCGGCACCGTGGCCTATGGCGAGAACCAGGACGAGGTGTTCCTCGGCTATCAGGTCTCGCGCCAGCAGAACATTTCGGAAGAGACCTCGCGCAAGATCGACACCGAAATCCGGCGGCTGGTTGAGGCCGGCAACGCCGAGGCAACGCAGATCCTCACCGACAAGCGCGCCGACCTGGAGGTGCTGGCCAAGGGCCTGCTCGAGTTCGAGACGCTGACCGGTGACGAGATCAAGGACCTGATCGGCGGCAAGCGGCCGGTGCGCGAGTCGGTGATCGAGCCGACCACGCCGCGCTCCTCCGCAGTGCCGCCGGCCGGCAAGCCGCGCCCGCGGCCGGACGCGCCCTCGGGCGAAGTGGCGCCACAGCCGCAGGGGTAAGGCAACAGGTGCCATGGCCGGGCTTGTTCCGACCATCGCGCTTAGGAGGGCACCGTGCCTCCCTGAGTGGGGTCACCGGGACAAGCCGGGTGATGACAAGAGAGACGACGCCCGCCGCATGGCGGGCGTTTTGTTTTGTGGGTTTCCCTGAACGCCCGCCTGCGCTAGCCGTTCGCCGGCATGACCGCACCTCAAATTGACAATCCGCCGCGCTGGACGCTTGACGGCTTTCGTCTCGGCGCCTGGACCATTCTGCCGCTGATGCCCGGGCTGTTCGCCTTCGGCATGGCGTTCGGCACGGTGGCGGCACGCAAGGGCTTCAACCTGATCGATGCTTTGGCGATGAGCGGCACCGTCTACGCCGGCGTAGCGCAACTGGTCGCGGTGGAATCCTGGCCGGAGCGGCTAACCTCATCGACGATTGCCGCCACCGCGGCCGTCACCGCGCTGATCAGCAGCCGCTTTCTGCTGATCGGCGCATCGTTGCGGCCCTGGCTCGGCTCGCAACCGGCGTGGAAAATCTATCCGGCGCTTTTCCTGCTGGTCGAGCCGAACTGGCTGATGTCGATGCGCTATCGCGCCAATGGCGGCAGCGACCCCGCCTATCTGCTCGGCGGCGGCGTGGTGATCTATGGCGTCTGGGTGCTGTCGAGCGCGGCAGGTTATTGGCTCGGCGCTTCGATTGCCGATCCCAACCGCTTCGGGCTCGATATGGTGATGCCAGCGTTCTTTATGGCCATGCTGGTGTCGATGTGGCGAGGTCTGCGCCGTTCGGCCGGTTCGATCGTCGGCGCGGCCGTGGCGTTGGCGACCTATCAGTTGTTCGGCGGGTTTTGGTACGTGGTCACGGGCGCGCTCGCGGGCTCGGTCGCGGGAGGATTCATCGATGATCAAGAGTGATCCGGTCGGATTTTTCGCGCTGCTGCTGGCCATGACGCTGGTCGTCTATGCCACGCGCGTGGGCGGCTTCTGGTTGATCGGCCGCGTCACCATTGGCCGCCGCCTGCAACGCATGCTCGAGGCGCTGCCGGGCGCGGTGATCGCGGCCACGGTGGCGCCGATTCTGCTGACCGGTGGAATCGTTGCCTGGCTCGCCGTGGCTGCTGCGGCGGCGACCATGATCGTGGCGCGCAATGACTTCGCCGCCGTGCTGGCGGGTGTCGCTGTCGCAGCGTTCGCCCGCGCCGCGCTATAACCAGCCCTGCGTCTCACCTTTTAGCGGACTGTTTGCACTGCCCGCCCGGAATTCGCATTTAATTGATTTCGATCAATGCCGCGGCGGCTGGCTTCGGCTTTGCTGATGGCACGGGGCGGCCTTTGGCGGAGCAATCTAAATGATAAGCGGTCGACGAGGCATCAATGACATCGTCAAACGCGGCATCCTGGCCGGCGCGGCCGGCGGGCTGGCCGAAATCGCCTGGGTTTCGCTCTACGCCATCGTCACCGGCGGAGATGCCGCGATTTTGGCGCGCGGGATCACGACGGCAGCGGGCATGACGGCCGTGCTGCCCGCGGCGTCCGTCACAACGGGAATCGTCTTGCATATGATGCTTGCGATGGCGCTGGGCGTTGCGCTGGCCGGCCTTTGGCAAGGGCTGGCGCACACTTACGGTGCGAGCAGCCGCTACGCCGTTGTGCTCGCGTCGCTCGCCGCGGTGTGGGCGATCAACTTTTTTGTGGCTCTGCCGGCGATCAGCCCGGCCTTCGTGCATCTGGTGCCTTATTCCGTGAGCCTGACGTCGAAACTATTGTTTGGCCTTGCCGCCGCCGAAACTTTGCGGCGCTGGGCGATTGCCGACGTTACAAGAACCTTGGCGTTCGCGACGATCAAGAAATAGCGTCCGCCCGCTTAGCCGAATTGTCCGGAGTTCAATAAGGTGGCCGGGTCGTCTCTCTCGCCCCGGCTGCCAGCTATGTCCCTCCAGTCCCGCGTCTCTCCCTTTGGCGAGCTGTTCGCGTCCCCTGTGCGCGGCACGCTCATGGGCAATCGCGGCGGGCGGCTGCATGACGACGGCCGCAAGCTGGGCAGCCGGCGCTGGTCGTCGAAACAATGGATCTGCTGCCGGCTTGAATTCAATGATCGCCATCGTAAGGTTTGGGGCGAGGGCTACAGCGAGCTGTTCTTTCTCGACGAGGTGACGGCCTTCGCCGCCGGCCATCGGCCCTGTTTCGAATGCCGCCATCAGGATTCGGAGCATTTCGCCGCGCTGTTCGCGCAGGGCAAACAACGCGCTCGCGCGCAAGCCATGGACAAAGTGCTGCATGCCGAGCGGCTCGATGGCAAATCCAAGCGCACGCACCGGCGCACCATCGACGATCTGCCGGATGGCGCGATGATCGCTGCTGACGCCGAAGCCTTCGCGGTGCAGGGGACACGCCTGCGGCGCTGGACGCCGCAGGGTTATACCGATGCGCAGCCGCGTCCGCGCGGAACGCAAGTCGATGTGCTGACGCCGCCGTCGATTCTTACGGTGCTCAAGCGCGGCTACGCGCCGCTCTGGCACCCAAGCGCTCGTTAAGAATCTTAGGGCGGCTCGATCGGCGTCACGGCCGACGAGGCCGGCACGCGGCGGGACCAGGCGAAGAACACGATCGTCGCCATCAGCAGCAGCATCGCCACCACCAAAGCGACGCACGCTGGCCAGCCACCGAGGGTCCAGGCGAGCGCGCCGATCGCGGCGCCGAAACTGCCGCCGCCATAGAAGCACGTGACATAGAGCCCGACCGCCGAGGAACGCCCGGCCTTTGCCGTGGTTGTCACATAGCCGGTCGATATCGCCTGGCAAATAAGCCCGCAGGCCGCGCCGATGGCGAGGCCCAAAATGATCAGCGGCAGCGAGAGTGCGAGCGTCAACGCAATGCCGACAACCCAGAGGGCGATCACCCGCACCATGAAACGCCGCCGCCCGAACCGCCCGACCGCCCAGCCGGTCCACGGCGTGAGCACCGAACCGGTGAGGTAGACGACGAAAATCGCGCCGAGCCAGCTGGCGGAAAGATTGTAGGGCGGAGCGGCGAGATAGAAGCTGACATAGGTGAACGTGCAGATGAAATTGAACAGCACGCCGAAGCCGACCGCGTAGGTTGCGACCAGTTGGCCGTTGCGGAAATGGGCGAGCATCTGCCGCCCGGACGCCATCAACCCTTCGGAGCGCACGAATTTGCGCTCGCGCGGCAGCAGGAATGCAACCGCGATCGCGCCGGCAAAGGCGATTCCCGCGAGCGCCACGAATCCCGCGCGCCAGCCGATGAGATCGGCGAGGAACCCGGTCACCAGTCGCCCGCTGAATCCGCCGAGGCTCGACCCCGAACTGTAGATGCCGGCGGCGGTGGTCGCTTCGCGGGGCGACCATTCGTCGCCGATATAGGCGACGGTGACCGCGAAGATCGGCGGCAGCACCAGCCCCTGCACCGCGCGCCAGAAGATGAGCGCCGATAGGTTGGTCGCCATCGCCACCATCAAGGTCGGCACCACCAGCATGAACATCGCCGCGACGATCACCCGCTTCCTGCCCAGCACGTCTGCAACCGTGCCGGTAAACGGCGCGGTCACCGCCACCGCCAGGGTGCTGACGGTGATGATGGCCGAGACCTCGGCCGCGCTGGCGTGGAATTCCTGCGACAACAGCGGCAGGATCGACTGCGGCGAATAAAGATTGATGAAGGCGCAATAGCCGGCGAGCCCGACCGCGAGGTGGCGCGCGGAAAACTGTCGGCTTTTCGCGGCAGGTTTCATCGGTTTCTTGGCAAGCAGCAACGGTTTCGGTCTGGAAAGCTATGCAATTGTTTTAGCCGGCAGGCCAGAGGGTTGCGCGTTGGGGCAGTGGGCTGTGCGCTGCATGGCTGGTGTGCCGAGGCGCGCCAAAACGCCGCGTCAAGTCTATTGACCGCCAAGCGTCGGCCTCAGAGAGTGCGCGCACCGCCGCAAATCAAGCGGCCAAGCCTATGGAGGAACTCAGTGCTCCTTGATGTTCGGACCTACAAAACCAAGCCCGGCCGCGTCCCGGCACAACTCGAGCTTTACAAGAAATATGGCTACCCGGTGCAGCTTCGGTATATGGGCGAACCGCTCTGCTATGCGGTGGCGGAAACAGGCGAACTGAACACTTTCACGCACGTCTGGGTTTATGAGAGCGCGGCCGACCGCGAGCAGAAGCGCGCCAAGATGGCGGCAGACCCGGATTGGAAGACCTTCCTTGCTGAGAACGTCAAGGCCGGCAACGTGGTGGAACAAAAGAACTGCCTGATGACCCCGGTTGCCTGGTCGCCGCCAATCGCGAAGCCGAAGATCCATCCCTGATCTGAAATCAGTCGGAGTAAATCGATGCGCGGCAACGACGGCACTCGCACCGGCGGCGAAATCCTGGTCGACCAGCTGTCGATCCATGGCGTGCGTCATGCCTTCTGCGTGCCGGGCGAGAGCTATCTTGCCGCGCTCGATGCTTTCGTCGACAGCGACATCGCGCTCACCGTCTGCCGGCACGAGAGCACGGCGGCGATGGCGGCTGAGGCCATCGGTAAGGTGACCGGCAAGCCGGGCATCTGCTTCGTCACGCGCGGGCCGGGCGCCACCAATGGCGCGGCCGGCATTCATGTCGCGCGCCAGGATTCCACGCCGATGATTATGTTCGTCGGCCAGGTCGGCCGCAATATGCGCGAGCGCGAGGCGTTCCAGGAGCTCGACTACCGCGCGGTGTTCGGCTCGATGGCCAAATGGGTGACCGAAATCGACGACCCCGCGCGCATTCCGGAATTGATCTCGCGCGCCTTCCACACCGCCTGCAACGGCCGGCCCGGGCCAGTGGTGATCGCGCTGCCCGAGGACATGCTGACCGAGCGCGTCGCGGTGCCGGATGCCACCGCCTTCGAGCCGGTGGAAATCTGGCCGGGCCTGACAGACATGAGCCGGCTGCAGAAGCTTTTGTGGACGGCGAAGCGCCCGATCGTATTGGCGGGCGGCAGCCGCTGGTCGGAAAGTGCCTATGCCGCGCTGGCGCGTTTTGCCGAACGCTTTTCGCTCCCCGTCGCCACTACGTTTCGCCGCGGGCATTTGTTCGATGCGTTGCACCCCTGTTGCGCCGGCGATCTCGGCATCGGTCCGAATCCCAAGCTGCTGGCGCGCGTCAAGGGCGCCGATCTGGTGCTGCTGATCGGCGGCCGCTTGAGCGAAATGCCGTCGCAGAGCTACACGCTGTTCGATATCCCCGAGCCGCAGATGAAGCTGGTGCATGTGCACCCCGGCGCGGAGGAACTTGGCCGCGTCTATCATCCGCATCTGGCGATTCAGGCGGCGCCGACCGCGTTCTGCTCGGCGCTCGAAGGCTTGCAGCCACCGAATGAAATTCCATGGAAGGGCGAAGCCGAGATCGCGCACGCCGACTATCTCGTTTGGTCCGACAAGGCGACGGCGGTGCCGGGCGCGGTCAATCTCGGCGAAATTTTAGTGTGGCTGCGCGAAAACCTGGAGCCGGAATCCTTCATCACCAACGGCGCCGGCAATTTCGCCGCCTGGATCCATCGCTTCTACCGCTTCCGCAAATTCAATACGCATGTGGGGCCCACGTCAGGCTCGATGGGCTACGGATTTCCGGCAGCGCTCGCGATGAAAACTTTGCATCCCGACCGCACGGTCGTGTGCATCGCCGGCGACGGCGATTTCCTGATGACGGGCCAAGATTTCGCCACCGCTGTGCAATACAAATTGCCCGTGGTCGTGGTGATCGCCGACAACGGCCTCTACGGCACCATCCGCATGCACCAGGAGCGCGACTATCCCGGCCGCGTAATTGCGACCGCGCTGAGGAATCCCGACTTTGTCGCCTACGCTTTGGCGTTCGGTGGCTACGGCGCCGTGGTGGAAAAGACCGCGGATTTTCCCGCCGCCTTTGCGCAAGCAGTCGCGACGGGGCGGTCGTCGATCATTCATTTGAAGATCGATCCGGAAGCGATCACGCCAACCATGACGCTCAACGGCATCCGCGAGAAGGCGCTGGCCGCCCGTTGATCCACGCGCTTTCACAAGGCGTCGGTGACGGAGAGGCGCCGGCGCGCTCCCGTCTTGGCAGCGGCTTGACGGTCATGGCATCGAGGTCTGGCAGGGCGCTCGTCTTATCGTCGATCTTGAGCCTACGCCCGAGTGAGGCAAAGCCGGCGCAGGCTCGGTATACCAAGGCTTGCATTATTTCCGTAAATCATCATTCACTCGTTGCGATGCCCTATCGCCGCACCGAGAACGTCGTCCGCCGCCTGGCCGCGCGTGAGCAGACGATCGTGGACGCGGCTTGCGCCATTGCCGCGGAAGAGGGAATGGGCGCGGTGCAGATCGCCGGCGTCGCCGCGCGCGCCGGCATCGCAGCCGGCACGGTCTATCGTTACTTTCCATCCAAAACCGATCTCATCGCCGAACTGGTTGCCGCTGTCGCCGGCCGCGAGCTCGACGCCATGAAGGCCGCGGCCAATGCCGCGCCGGGGCCGTTGTCGGCGCTGGCGGCAGCAATCGCCACTTTCGCCGCCCGCGCGTTCAACGAGCGGCGGCTGGCCTGGGCGGTGATCGCCGAGCCGGTCGATGCCAAGGTCGACGCCATGCGGCTGGACTTCCGACAGGCGCTCGCTGCCGAATTGGCGGGCCGCATCGAAGCTGCGATCCAGGGCCGCCATCTCCCCGATCAGGACGCCCGCGTCGCCGCGCCCGCGATTGTCGGCGCGCTGATGGAAGGGCTGATCGGCCCGTTGGCACCTGCGCATGACGACGATGCGGCAGGCTCGCGCGAAGCGGTGCAAACCGCGACGCTTTTGGCCTTGCGCGCGCTCGGCGTGGTCGATGCACGCGCCCGCGGCCTGGTCGCGCAGTGCGTGTTGCCGTAGGCGCTTGATCCCGGAAAATAGGAGCCCGTTTTCGGATCAAGATCATGCGCAGAAGAATTAGTGCGTCACCTCGGCCAGCACCTCGTCGAGCGGCAGCGTAGCAACCTTCACGCCGCGCTCGAGCGGATCATCGATGCAATGGAAGCCGAGTTCGGCGCACATCAGAAGCATGGTGGCATTTTCCGCCAATACCTGCCCGGTCACGGCCTTGAGTCCCTTCGCCTTGGCGTAGGCAATCACGTGCTTCATCATCAGCCAGCCAAGCCCGTGGCCCTTGAGGTGCGAGCGCAGCAGGATGGCAAACTCGGCGTTCTCGCCGCCCGCGTCGTCGTGCAGGCGCACCACGCCGAGCAAGTCGCCGCTCGCCTGCTCGATGGCGACGAAGGCCATGGCATGCTTGGGGTCGTAGTGGATGAGCTTGTCGATCAATTCGGGCCGCACTTCGTTCATGGCCGAGAAGAAACGCAGCCGCAGATCCTCGCGCGTCACTTCTTTGAGAAAATCCGGATAGAGCGCGGCATCCGCGATCTCGAGCGGCCGGATCAGCACCCGCGTTCCGTCGCGCAATGCGACGTGGCGTTCGAGCATTGTCGCATTCCCATTCCGCCCAATTTGCGTCCAGCTAATGCGACATCAGCACCGGAACCGTCATCGCCTCGAGCAGGCCGCGAGTGGCGCCGCCAAGCACGAATTCGCGCAAGCGCGAATGGCCGTAGCCGCCCATGACGATCAGATCGGCGCCCGAATCGGCCGCATAGGACAGGATGGTCGAGGCGACATCGATATCGGGCGAGGTGATGCGCTTGACGTCGACCTTCAACCCGTGACGGGCGAGATGCTGGCCGAGATCGGCGCCGGGCACTTCGTCGGCCTTGCCCGCCTTGCTAGCGATGATGACGATCTCCACCTGCTTGGCTTTTTTGAGGAAAGGCAAAGCGTCGGCGATGGCGCGGGTGGCAGCGCGACCGCCGTCCCAGCATGCCATCACGCGGTCGAGCTTGAGCGGTGACTTCTGGATATAGGGCACGAAAATCACCGGCCGGCCGGATTCAAACAGCACGCCTTCGTCCACGACTTCATCCGGCATCGACTGCTCACGCCCGGGCTGACCGACTATGGCGAGGTCAAAGCGCCGCGCCAGATGGCCGAGCTGGTCGGCGGCGCCGGAAATGCTGGTGGAGATTGTGCGGCTTTCCGCCGATATTCCGACGCGCTTGGCTGCCTGCTCGAAGCGGGTGATGGCGGTCTTCGCCTTCTTGTCGGATTCGGCGCGCTGCGAGTCGATGAATTCCGGCGGAATGCCGCCCATCACAGTGCCTGGGATGATCGGCTCGTAGGAAAAGGCGACACCGAGCAGGTGTGCTTGAAAGGTGTCCGCCACCGAGATCGCGAAATCGCCGGCCGGGTCGTGCTCGCCCAGCCCCAAGTTGACGACAATATCCTTGATCATGACTGTAAATCTCCCGGCCGGCTTTTTCTCAGCCGGCCAATGAATGATGCCCGCTGCCCTATGACGGGGCTTTGACCAAGGTCAAATGTCCCGCCCGCTTTTCGAGTTCACTTTTTCGCGCCGTACGGGCCGAATTGCGCGAGATAGGCCCACAAATCGCCGGCTTCCTTTTCATTCTTAATGCCGGGAAAGATCATCTTGGTGCCCGGGATCTTGGCGCGCGGGTCCTTGATGTAATCCTTGAACGTCGCCTCACCCCAGGTGAGGCCGGAATTCTTGTTGGCATCGCTGTAGCTGTAGTCGGCCGCGGTGCCGGAATGACGGCCGGAAAGGCCATTGAGCTGTGGACCTACTTTGTTCTTGGCCTCGTCACCGACCGAATGGCACGGCAGGCACTTCTTGAACGATTGTTCGCCCGCGGTCACGTCCTGCGCCCGCGCGCCAACTACCATCAAGCTTTGCGCCATCGCGGCCAATACCAGCGCTGCCGCCCATAGCGATTTCATACTTGGCTTCCCTTGTGACGTTTTATCGCCGCCCATGAGGATAATTGCCCCGGCAGGGCTTGGTTCCGAATGGTTGTGCCAGCCCTATGTGTTACGCGTCAAATGGCTGGTATCTTTACCTACGATCAAAAAGCCGGGAGCAAGCCCAATGTCGGTGCGAATGCCTGAAGCGGACGGCGCGGTGCTGGCGCGGCGCGAGGCGATCGTAAAGGCGCTGCGCACCATTGTGCCGGGGGAGGGCGTGATCACCACGACGCGCGAGATGCGTCCGTTCGAAAGCGACGGGCTGACCGCCTACCGCCAGCTTCCCATGGTGGTGGTGCTGCCGGAGACTACGCAGCAGGTGTCCGAAGTACTTGCGTATTGTCACGCCGAGGGCGTCAAGGTGGTGCCGCGCGGCGCCGGCACTTCGCTGTCGGGCGGCGCGCTGCCGCTCGCCGACGGCGTATTGCTCGGCATGGCCAAGTTCAGCCGCATCCGCGAAATCGATTTCGCCAACCGCGTGGCGGTAGTGGAACCGGGCGTGACCAATCTCGCGGTCAGTAACGCGGTCGCCCATGCCGGCTTCTATTACGCGCCCGACCCGTCCTCGCAGATCGCCTGCACAATCGGCGGCAACGTGGCGGAGAATTCCGGCGGCGTGCATTGCCTGAAATACGGCATGACCACCAACAACGTGCTGGGCTGCGAAGTCGTGCTTATGAATGGTGAGGTGATCCGCCTCGGCGGCAAGCATCTCGACGCCGGCGGCTACGACCTGCTCGGGCTGATCGCGGGCTCGGAAGGCCTGCTCGGCGTGGTTACCGAAGTCACCGTGCGCATCCTGCAGAAGGCCGAATGCGCGCGCGCCGTGCTGGTCGGCTTCCCGAGTTCGGAAGATGCCGGTGCATGCGTGTCGCGCATCATCGGCGCCGGCATCATTCCTGCCGGCATGGAGATGATGGACAGACTGGCGATCCATTTCACCGAAGACTTCGTCCATGCCGGCTATCCGCTCGATGTCGAGGCGCTATTGATCGTCGAGGTCGACGGGCCGCAAGCCGAGGTCGATGATCTGGTCGAACGCATCGAGATCATTTCCAGCAAATGCCACGCGGTGTCGTGCAAGGTCTCGACCTCCGAAGAAGAGCGCCTGTTGTTCTGGGCCGGCCGAAAGGCGGCCTTCGGGGCGGTGGGACGCGTCTCGCCCGATTACTTCTGCATGGACGGCACCATTCCGCGCGCCCGGCTGCCGCAAGTGCTGACGGCGATGAAAGCGATGTCGGAGAAGTACGGCTTACGGGTCGCCAATGTGTTCCATGCCGGCGACGGCAACCTGCACCCGCTGATCCTCTACGACGCCAACGAGCCCGGCGAACTCGATCGCGCCGAGCAGTTCGGCGCGGAAATCCTTAAATTATGCGTCGAAGTCGGCGGCGTGCTCACCGGCGAGCATGGCGTCGGCGTCGAGAAGCGCGATTTGATGGGCGTGATGTTCTCCGAGATCGATCTCAATGCCCAGCAGCGGGTAAAGTGCGCCTTCGACGAGAAGGGTCTGCTCAATCCGGGCAAGGTGTTCCCGGTGCTGCACCGCTGCGCCGAATTGGGCCGCATGCACATTTCCGGCGGCAAGCTGCCGTTCCCGGATATTCCGAGGTTTTAAGTCATGCGTTTCGGACTGTTCTGTTCTCCCAAAGCCGACAGCGGCGGGCTCGGGCCGGAAACCGGACAAGGTTTCCGCGACTATCTCGAATTCAATGTCGAGGCCGAGGCGCTAGGCCTGCATTCGAGCTTTTCGGTCGAGCATCATTTCACCGGCTGGAACCAGGTTTCCGCCACGCTGATGCTCTTGATGGCGCTCGCCATGCGCACCAAGACGCTGCGGCTCGGTACCGCGGTGCTGGTGCTGCCCTGGCACAATCCGGTGCTGCTGGCCGAGCAGGCGGCGACGCTCGATCTCGTCTCCGACGGCCGTTTCGACTTCGGCATCGGCAAGGGCTACCGGCACAGCGAGTTCAAGGGCTTCGTGGTCGCGCCGGAGGAGGCCGAGGCGCGCTTCGAGGAAGCCATCGAGATCATCACGCGCTCGTTCACGACGCGCGAGCGCTTCTCGCACCACGGCCGCTTCTGGCATTTCGAGGACATCGTGGTCGAGCCGCCGCCGGCGCAAAGCCCGCATCCGCCGTTCTGGGTCGCCGCCGGCAATCCGCGTTCGATTACCAAGGCCGCCACGCGCGGCTTCAATCTGATCCTCGATCAATATGCGAGCCCCGCGACGCTTTCCGAGCGCATCAATATCTACAAGGCGGCGCGTGAGGCGGCGGGGCGCAAATTCAATTCCATGCAGGTGACGGTGGCGCGCCAACTCTATATCGCCAATGACAAGGCCGACAAGGAGCAAGCGCTCGCCAAACAGGCCGAATACACAAGGCGCACCATCAACGTCTCGCGCGCACCGGATGCGAAGATCGGGTCGCACGTGCTGGCCTACGCCGACAAGGCGGGCGCAACGGAGGAGAATGCGCTGTTCGGTACGCCCGACGAGATCTGCGGCATGCTGGAAGCTTTGCAGGGCGCCGGCGTCGAATACATTTTGCTCACGATCTCCGGCGGCCAGGATCAGTTGCGCCGCTTCGCGCGCGAGATCATGCCGGCATTTGCAGCCGAGTCGACGGCGCGCGCCGCGGAATGATATGCACCGCCGATGAGTGATCGACTGAAACCGCGCGACGCCAAGGAGGTCGAGGACGCCGTCGCCTGGGCGCTCGGCAACGACAAGGCGCTGGAAGTGGCGGGGCAGGGCACCAAGCGCGCCATCGGCCGGCCGAGCCAGACCGATCTGACGCTCGATCTGTCGGGTCTTTCGGGCGTCACGCTCTATGAGCCGGAGGAACTGGTGCTCTCGGCCAAAGCCGGCACGTCGCTGGCCGAGATCGAGGTCCTGCTGGAAATGAACAAACAGGAACTGGCCTTCGAGCCGATGGACTATGGCCCGCTGTTCGGCGCTGCGAGGCAGGCCTCGGCACCATCGGCGGCACCATCGCTGCCAATCTCTCCGGCCCGCGCCGCATCAAGGCGGGCGCCGCGCGCGATCATTTTCTCGGCGTTACCGCCGTGACCGGGCGCGCCGACACCATCAAGTCCGGCGGCCGGGTGGTGAAGAACGTCACCGGCTACGATATGTGCAAGGTGCTGGCCGGCTCCTGGGGCACGCTCGCCGCCATGACCGACGTCACCATAAAAGTGCTGCCGAAAGCCGAAACCGAGGCGACCGTGCTGGTCGAAGGCCTCGACGATGCCGCGGCCTGCGCCGCGATGGCTGCGGCCTTAGGCTCGTCCTGCGACGTCTCCGGCGCGGCGCATCTGCCCGATCATGTCGCGTCCTGGTTCGACGGTCTGCCGAAGCCGGAAGCCGCCACCGCGCTGCGGCTGGAGGGCTTTGCGCCGTCGGTCAAGCATCGCAAGGAAACGCTCGCCGCGCTGATGAAGCCGTACGGTTCGGTCGCCATGCTCGATGAGGCGAAGTCGCGCGCGCTCTGGCGCAGCGTGCGCCAGGTCAAGCCCTTTGCCACCGAGGCTGCGCGCGGGCGGCCGTTGTGGCGGATTTCGATGGCGCCGGCCAAGGGCCACGAGATCGCTACGATGATCACGCCGGCGGCCCAGATGTTCTACGACTGGGGCGGCGGATTGATCTGGGCGGCGATGCCGTTCGCCGAGGAGCCCGACGCGGCCTCGATCCGTGGCGCGGTCGCCAGCCTGGGCGGCCACGCTACGCTGGTGCGCGCGCAGGCCTCCTTGCGCGCCTCGCTCGACGTGTTCGAGCCGGAGGCGGCGGCCGTGGCGAGTTTGAACAAGCGCGTGAAGGAGAGCTTCGACCCCAAGGGCGTGCTCAATCCCGGCCGCATGTGGGCGGGGGTTTAGATATGCAAACCACCTTCTCGCTCGCCCAGCTTGCCGATCCGCAGACTGTTTCCTCCGAGAAGATCCTGCGCGCCTGCGTGCATTGCGGCTTCTGCAACGCCACCTGTCCGACCTATGCGCTGCTCGGCGACGAACTCGATGGCCCGCGCGGGCGCATCTATCTGATCAAGGACATGCTCGAACAGGGCCAGCCGGCGACGCGCGAGGTGGTCAAGCATCTCGACCGCTGTCTTTCGTGCCTCGCCTGCATGACCACCTGTCCCTCCGGCGTGCATTACATGCACCTGGTCGATCACGCCCGCGAGCACATCGAGAAAACCTACAAGCGTCCTCTGTCGGACCGGATGGTGCGCGCGCTGCTGGCGCGCGTGCTGCCCGATCCGGCGCTGTTCCGGCTGGCGGTGGTGGCCGGGCTTTTAGCCAAGCCGTTCGCGCCGGTGCTGGGCGCTCTCGGCCTGCCCCGCCTGGCGGCCCTGTTGCGCCTCACCCCCGCCCGCAAGCCGGCGCCGCCGGTGGAGCGGACCGGCAAGGTTTACGCCGCCGCGCCCGGCATACGCCGGCGCGCCCGGGTGGCGCTGCTATCCGGCTGCATCAATCCGGTGCTGACGCCGGCGACCAACGAGGCCGCAATCCGGCTGCTCAACCGGAACGGCATCGAGGTGGTGGTCGCGGCCAGGCGAAGCCTGCTGCGGCTCGCTCACCCACCACATGGGCCGCGAGGCTGAGGCGCTGGCGAGCGCGCGCAACAACATCGACGCCTGGACCGCCGAGATCGACGGCGGCGGGCTCGACGCCATCCTGATCACGGTCTCCGGCTGTGGCACCACGATCAAGGACTACGGCTTCATGCTGCGCAGCGATAAGGCCTATGCCGCAAAGGCGAAACGCGTTTCCGCGCTCGCCAAGGACGTCACCGAATATCTGGCGACGCTCAATTTAAAGGCAGGCAAGCTGCCCGAAGGTTTGGCGCCCGGCGGCCTCACCGTAGCCTATCATTCGGCCTGTTCGCTGCAGCACGGACAAAACGTGACGCGTGAGCCGAAAGAATTGCTTTCCAAGTTCGGCTTCGTGGTCAAAGATGTACCGGAAGGACATTTGTGTTGCGGCTCGGCCGGCACCTACAACATTCTCCAGCCGGTGCTGGCGGAGAAGTTGCGGGACCGCAAGGTCGCCAACATCGAACGGCTGAAGCCGGATGTGATCGCGGCCGGCAATATCGGCTGCATCACCCAGATCGCGACCGGCACCGCTATCCCGGTCGTCCACACGGTCGAGCTGCTCGACTGGGCGAGCGGCGGGCCGGTGCCGGAGCAGTTGGCCGAGTTGCCTGGCCTTGCGCCGGGCCAAGTGGAGGTAGGCTAAAGAATTGAGACCGCGGTCAATGGCCGCGGTGGAGTTTGTGAGGCACGCGTTTTTTAAACCGATCGGGAGGATCGACCATGGCGAAGAAGCGGAAGAAGTCGAAGGCGAAGAAATCGAAGAAGGCAAAACGCGCGGCCCCGGCGCGCAAGAAAAAGGGGATGAAGAAGGCATCCAAGAAGACCACGAAGAAAAAGGCTAAGAAGCCGGCGCCCAAAACTGCGCCAAAGCCCGCGCCCGCGCCGATGGCGCCACCGTCGTGGACTCCGGCGCCATCGCCTTCGCCATCGCCTCCGAACTACGGCGGCCTGTTCGGCGGCAACAAGCCCGACGGCCAGTAGACGCGAATTTCGGCCGGTGCGGCGATCTCGCTTTCCCTCTCCCCTTGTGGGAGAGGGTGGCGCGCTTGGCACTTGGATCCGAATGCGAGCGAGCGCCGGGTGAGGGGGTCTGGACTCGGCTTTAGGCACCGACCCTCACCCGCCTCGCTCATGCCGGCGCATTCGCTCGGCGCCCTTTCCCGCTTGCGCGTCGACTGCGCCAAATCCCCCGATTGCATCGCTATGGCGGGCGCAATAGCATGCCACATGAGACGGCCCTTGAGGCCGGAACTCTCTCGAAATTCAAGCAAAGAGCGATAGGGAGCAGTTAGTTATGGCGTACAACATCCTGATCATGGGCGCGGCCTACGGCTCGCTGCTGGCCTCCAAAATGCTGTTCGGCGGCCACAAGATTCATCACGTCTGTCTGCCGGCGGAGGCCGACCTGATCAACGCGGAGGGCTTCCGCGTGCGCTGCCGGTGCGCGGCCGCAAGGATCCGGTGCTGCTCGACTCGCGCAAGCTGCCCGGCAAGGTGACCGCCGGCGGCGCGGCCGGCGTCAATCCGAAGGATTACGATCTGGTCGGCCTTGCCATGCAGGAGCCGCAATATCGCTCGCCCGGCGTGCGCGAATTGCTCGACGCGGTGGCGAAATCGCAAGGTGCCCTGCATGTCGATCATGAACATGCCGCCGCTGCCTTACGTGAAGCGCATCCCCGGCCTCGATTACGAGGCGCTGAAGCCCGCCTATACCGATCCGACGCGTGTGGGACAATTTCGATCCGGCGTTGCTGACGCTGTGCAGCCCCGACCCGCAGGCGATCCGTCCGCCGGACGGCAAGGCCAACGAGTTGCTGGTCACGCTGCCGACCAACTTCAAGGTCGCGAAGTTCGACAACGACAAGTACAACGCGATCCTGCGCCAGCTCGAGAAGGACATCGACGCGGTGCGCTTCGATCCGGGCGACGGCAGGCAAGATCGAATTGCCGGTGAAGCTGCGCGTGCACGATTCGATTTTCGTGCCGCTCGCCAAATGGTCGATGCTGCTCGCCGGCAATTATCGCTGCATCACCAAGGACGGCATGCGCACCGCGCAGGAAGCGGTGCACACCAACATCGAGGAGTCGAAGTCGGTCTACAATTTCGTGTTCGATCTCTGCGTCAAGCTCGGCGCCAATCCGACCGACCTGGTGCCGTTCGAGAAATACGCCGCCGCGGCGCAAAGCCTGTCGCGTCCGGCGTCGGCCGCGCGCGCGCTGCAAAACGGCGCGCCCAATATCGAACGCGCCGACAAGCTGGTGCAGCTCATCGCCAAGCAGAAGGGCCTGAGCCATCCGGCGATCGACGCGCAGGTCGCGTTGGTCGACGCGCGGCTCGAGGCGAATCGGAAAAAGGCGGCGGCCTGATCGCTGTCGTGGCGACTTCGCCGCCTAATTTGATTGCGCTGTCCGACACCCGCCGAATTTCCGGCGGGCGTCGTGATTTGTATTGTTTTTCAATGACTTATTGGCGCGGCGCAAAAGTTTTTCACAGGCAGGCGCGAATTGCGGCCGCGCAAGTGCGAAAATCGTACCGCTGCAGGCCTGGATTTGGGAGTGAAATACCGTTTTCGGCCCCTGAAATTGTGACATTGGTGCAACAGTTGAATTCAAACTGTCGATAGAGGGCCAAAACGCCTAAAAAGGCGGCAATTGCATGACGTTTTCGACTCGACGGCATGTGATGTCACATGTGTAAATTTGGCCCTAATGCACGTCCTGTTGCGTACGGGTCGATCGCAGCCGGAGTTGGGTGGTTTTAGTACGCAAAAGTGACGGGCTAAATTGTATCGGCTGAAAGTCGATCGAACCTAAAAGGGGCAGGCTCAATGAAGAAAGTTGTTTTGTCGGTACTTGCGGCGCTCGCGGTTTCCACGCCGCGCCCGCATTTGCCGCGGACATGCCGGTGAAGGCGCTCAAGGCGCTCCGGTCGCCGCCAGTCCGTGGGACATCGCCTTCGGCACTGCGTTCACCAGTCGACTACGTTCTGCGCGGCGTTTCGCAGTCGAACCACAAGCCTGCGGTGCAGGGTTATTTCGAAGGCCGCTACACCGCCAACGATTGGCTCAAGCTCTACGCCGGCGTCTGGGGCTCGAGCCTCTGGACCGGCTTCGCCAACGCCGAGTTCGATATCACCGCCGGCGCGCGCTTCACCTTCGGCAACTTCGGCCTCGATCTCGGGTACATCTATTACTACTATCCGGGTGGCGTGAACCTCTTGCGGCGCCGCACTTGCCAACGGCAGCTGGGGCGAAGTTCTACGCCAAGCCGTCGTACAAGTTTAACGACTGGCTGACCGTCGGCGGTATCGTCGAAACCGACTTCAACAACTTCAACAACAAGGCCGTGGCGACTGCCTCCGGTCGTCTGGGTCGGCGATGCGCGCCACTACTTCTACGCGGGCAATGCGACGATCACGCTGCCGAGTTCGGCTGCCCTATGGCATCACCGTCGCCCTCAATCCCGAGATCGGCCGCGAAGTTTACAGCTCGGGCGTGACCGCTAACCGGCTTCGTCAGCGACACCTACTGGGATGTCGGCCTGGTCTTCAACTACAAGGCCGTCACGCTCGACCTGCGTTACTGGGACACCAACGTGAAGCCGCATCCCACGGCTGTACGCATCGCGAACCAGTGCAACGCCGCTTGGTGCGGCGGCCCTCGGTGGCAGCTCGAACCTCTGCGGCGATCGCTTCGTAGCGACCCTGAAGTTCGACACCACGTTCTCGGCGCTCAAGTAGTCTGATCGACTGCCTCTTGCTTGCGACGGGCGGCGGTTCCCTCGGGAACCGCCGCCCGATGCTTTTGAGCGGTTTGTTCGGCGACTGCGCTACTTGCCGGCGTCAGGCTGCCCTCGCGCAAGGCGTAAGTGGTCGCCGTCGCGGTTGAACGCCAGCCGGCGGCGGTGGAACGCGGCGAGCGTCGAGCGGTGGCCGATCGACACGATGGTCGGCCAGGCCCAGCCGCTGCTCCAGCAGCTTGTAGAGCGCGGCCTCGGACGGCTCGTCGAGCGAGGCGGTGGCCTCGTCGAGGAACAGATAGTCCGGCGCATGCAGGATGGCGCGCGCCAGCCCCAGCCGCTGCTGCTCGCCGAGCGACAGCATCCGGTTCCAGTGCGCCTCCTCGTCGATGCGGGTGGCGAGGTCCGGCAGGCCGACCGCGGCGATCAGTTCGGCGACCTGGGCGGTGTCGAAAGTGCCCGGGCTCGGCCGGATAGGCGACCGCGGCGGCCAACGGCGCGATCGGGAAATAGGGCCGCTGCGGCAGCATCATCACCTTGGCGTTTTTCGGCACCAGCGACGGTGCCGGAGCCGAACGGCCAGATGCCGGCCAGCGCCCGGAACAGCGTCGACTTGCCCGGACCCGGACGGGCCGCTGACCAGCACCCGGTCGCCCAGGCTGATCGAGATGTCGTTGCGCGTTGACCAGCGGCACGCCGTTCGGCAGCCGCACCGCCAGATCCTTGAACGCGACGGCTGGCGCCTTCGCCCGGCGTCACGGCGATCACCGGCGGCGTTACCGCAACGCGCGCGCGCGGCCGCGACCGACTGGTCGAAGCCGTCCAGGCGCTCGATCACCGCGCGCCATTCGGCGAGGCCGCGATAGACGTTGATGAAGAACGACAGCGCGTTCTGCACACTGCCGAAGGCCGAGGCGGTCTGCATCAGGCCGCCGAGCTGCACCGCGCCGGCGAAATAGGCCGGGCTGACGACGATGAAGGGGAACACGGTCGACACCTGCGCGTAGCCGGCGGTCAGGAACGTCAGCCGCTTGGTGCGCGTCATGATCAGCCATCCAATTGGCGACGACGTGGCCGAAGCTGCCGAGCAAGGCGGGTCTCTTCCGCGCGGCTCGCCTTCGAGCAACGCGATCTGTTCGGAATTTTCGCGCACCCGCACCAGATTGAAGCGGAAGTCGGCTTCGTAGCGCTGCTGCTGGAAATTGAGCGATACCAGCGGCCAGCCGATCGAGATGGGTGAGGACGGTGCCGAGCACGGCGTAGAGCAGCGCGGCCCAGACCAGATAGCCGGGGATCGCCCAGACCGTGCCGAACAGATGCAAGCGGGGCCGTCGGCCGACAACGTCCACAGAATGACGACGAACGAGCCGAGCGTGACGACCGAGTTCAGCAGGCCAAGCCCGAGCGCCAGGATGCCGACTGCCGGTGCCGCCATCGATGAATTGCTTGACGTCTTCGGCGATGCGCTGGTCGGGGTTGTCGGCGGCATCGCCCAGCAACTGCATGCGATAGTGGTTGGCGCCGTCAGCCAGTGATCGAGATAGCGCTGCGTCAGCCAGCGCCGCCAGCGGATCTGCAGCCATTGATTGAGATAGAGCTGATAGACCGCGAGCACGATGTAGGCGGCCGCCAGCACGCAGAAATAACCGAGCTGATAGACGAAGGCATCCCAGTTCTTGTCCTGCAGCGCGTTGTAGAAATCGGCGTTCCAGGCATTGAGCAGCACGGTGATGCCGACGATCGACAATTCGATGGCGATCACCGCCGCCAGCAACAGGCGGCCGGCCCAGCGATCCTCCGAGCGGAAATAGGGGCTGGCAATTCGCCAGACGATGGCGAGCGTCGCGATTAGGCCTCTCACGGGCGGTCTCCTGTCGGAATGGAACGTCGGTCGGCTAGGCGGGACGTGGCCTAGGTAACGGGCAAAATGGCCGGCCGAATTCGTTCTATTTTGCACGGATTCGCGGACAAAAAGGGCATATCGAGGGCCGTCCGTGCTTGCCCAATGTTGCTTCCGGGCCCCGCAACCCGTACGATTATCGTCAAGGGTTACGTGATCCAGACGAAAAAGTCGGGTCAGGAATAAGACCCGGCTACAAAGTGTTCTAGGGATAAAACAAAACCAGGGGAGGGCGAAAATGACCAAGGATAGACAATCTACAACTGCGACTCGCCGCAAGTTTCTGGGCGGCGCCGCTGTTGCCGGCGTGGCGACGGTGGTTGCACCGAGCGTCGTCAAGGCGCAGGGGCCGATCAGCGATGCGCTTCCAGAGCACCTGGCCGTCGAAGGACATCTTCCACGAATACGCGCTCGACTTCGCCAAGAAGGTCAACGACATGACCGGCGGCGACCTCAAGATCGAGGTGTTGCCCGCGGGCGCGGTGGTGCCGGCGTTCGGCCTGCTCGACGCGGTGTCGAAGGGCACGCTCGACGGCGGTCACGGCGTGCTCGTCTATCACTACGGCAAGCAGAACGCGCTGGCGCTGTGGGGCTCCGGTCCGGGCTACGGCATGGACGCCAACATGCTGCTCGCCTGGCACAAATACGGCGGCGGCAAGGAACTTCTCGCCAAGCTCTATGCGTCGGTCGGCGCCAACGTGGTCTCGTTCCCGTACGCGCCGATGCCGACGCAGCCGCTCGGCTGGTTCAAGAAGCCGATCACCAAGGCCGAAGACTTCCAGGGCATCAAGTACCGCACCGTCGGCATCTCGATCGACGTGTTCACCGGCATGGGCGCCGCGGTGAACGCGCTGCCCGGCGGCGAGATCTCCTCGGCGATGGACCGCGGCCTGCTCGACGCGGCCGAGTTCAACAACGCCTACGTCGGACCGCCTGCTCGGCCTCGCCGACGTCTCCAAGGTCTGCATGCTGCAGAGCTACCATCAGAACGCCGAGCAGCTCGAAATCACCTTCAACAAGACGAAGTACGATGCGCTGCCGGACAAGTTGAAGGCGATCATCGCCAATGCGACCGAGGCGGCGTCCGCGGACATGTCCTGGAAGGCGATCGACCGCTACTCGCAGGACTACATCGAGCTGCAGACCAACGATAAGGTCAAGTTCTACAAGACGCCGGATTCGGTGCTGCAGAAGCAGCTCGAGATCTACGATCAGGTCGTGGCGAAGAAGTCGGCCGATAACCCGCTGTTCAAGGAGATCGTCGAGTCGCAGGTCAAGTACGCGGAGCGCACGACCCGATGGGAACAGGACACGGTCGTGAGCCGCAAGATGGCGTTCGATTGGTACTTCGGACCGAACGGGGCGGCAAAGAAGATCTAACGGCTTCGAATTGCAATAGACAAGCACCATCCGGAAAATCCCATCCCGGGTGGTGCTTTCTTTGTCCAATCACCACCGGCACTTAAGTGGCAGCACGCATGACCGTTCAACGTTTTCTCCATGCCATCGACGAGATCAGCACGTGGGCCGGCAAGGCCGCGGCTTGGCTCATCATCGCGTTGATGATCGTCGTCTGCGTCGAGGTGTTCAAGCGTTACATCTTGAATATGCCGACGGCGTGGATATTCGACTTCGACAACATGATCTACGGCACGACTGTTCATGCTGTGCGGCGCCTACACGCTGGCGCAGAACGCCCACGTCCGCGGCGACTTCCTCTACAGCTCGATGCGGCCGCGCATGCAGGCCTCGCTCGACATCGTGCTGTACATGGTGTTTTTTCTTCCCGGCGTCGCCGCGCTGATCTACGCGGGCTACGACTACGCCTCGCTGTCGTGGCATATCAACGAGCATTCGATGACGGCGGACGGCCCGCCGGTCTATCACTTCAAGTGCGGTCATTCCGATCGCCGGCGCGCTGATCTTGCTGCAGGGCATTGCCGAGATCGTGCGCTGCGTCGTCTGCCTCAGGACCGGCGAATGGCCGAGCCGCCTGCACGACGTCGCGGAAATCGACGTCATCGAGCAGCAACTCGCACACAGCGAATATGTCGACGACGAATCGCGCAAGATCGCGATCGAGAACGCGCAGCAGATTGACGAGACCGCGCGCCAGCGCGGCATGGGCGGGGACCTGAACACATGAGCGATCCGGCACTCGGGCTCTTGATGCTCACGCTCATCGTGATTGTGATCATGATGGGCTTCCCGACGGCGTTTACGCTGATGGGACTGGGAATGTTCTTCGGCTACATCGCGTTCTACGACCCGACGCATCCGTGGTTTGACAACCGCGTGTTCGATTTGATGGTCGAGCGCACCTACGGCGCGATGACCAACGACGTTCTGATCTCGATCCCGTTATTCGTCTTGATGGGTTACGTGATGGAGCGCGGCGCGCTGGTCGACAAGATGTTCTACTCGATCCAGCTCGCGTTCCGGAGAGTGCCGGCCTCGCTCGCCGTCGCCACGCTGATCGTGTGCACGTTCTGGGGCATCGCCTCGCGGCCTGGTGGGCGCGGTGGTGGTGCTGATGGGCGTCATCGCCTTCAATCCGATGCTGCGCGCCGGCTACGACGTGAAGCTCGCCTCCGGCGTCATCACGGCGGGCGGCACGCTCGGCATTCTGATTCCGCCGTCGGTCATGATCATCGTCTACGCGGCGGTCGCCGGTCAGTCGATCGTGAAGCTTTACGCGGCGGCGATGTTCCCCGGCTTCTTCCTGTCGTTCCTCTATCTCGTCTACATCGTCGGCTGGGCGATGATTAATCCGAAGATCGCCCCGCCACTGCCGGAGGACCAGACGAAGGTTCCGATACCGGACTGGTTGCCGAAGTTCCAGGCGGCCTATTCGCAAAATGTCTTTGTCGCGCTGGTTCAAGGCGCTGTTCTCGCCGGGCAAGGCCATGCAGATCGACGCGGACGGCAAGCGCGTCAGCTACTGGATGCTGCTGTCAAATTTTGGCTACGCGCTGGTGCCGTTCATTATGGTCGCCGGAACGCTCTATACGATCTGGTGGTACGTCGTCATTCACCAGCAGGCCGACGTCGAAGCCGCGGTCACCGGGGTTCAGCAACTCGGCACGCCCGGCCTGGTGACCGCTGGACGGCACGCCCGCCGAGGAGGGGCCCCGGCGCGAGCTTTTACTGGTGGTTCTGGGGCATCACCGCGGTCTGCGCGCTGATGCAGGTCCGTCACTATCGGAATTTTACCGCCGAGCGGATGCAGATCATAAGGCTGCTGACCTCGTCGACGATGCCACTGGGCATCCTCACCGTCGTCGTGCTGGCGGTGATCCTGTTCGGAATCTGCACCGCGACCGAGTCCGCCGCCGTCGGCGCGTTCGGCGCATTCTCTGCTGGCGGTGCAGGCGCGAACGCTCGACTGGGAGCGCACCAAGCAGGCGGTGTTCCTGACCGCCAAGACCACCGCGATGGTGTGCTGGCTGTTCGTCGGCTCGGCGCTGTTCTCCGGCGTGTTCGCGATCCTCGGCGGTCAGGCGCTGCTCGAGCATTGGGTGCTCTCGCTCAACATGTCGCCGATCTCGTTCATGCTGCTGTCGCAGGCGATCATCTTCGTGCTCGGCTGGCCGCTGGAGTGGACCGAGATCATCATCATCTTCGTGCCGATCTTCCTGCCGATGCTGAAGCACTTCAACATCGACCCGATCCTGTGGGGCACGCTGGTGTTCGTGAACCTGCAGGCGGCGTTCCTGTCGCCGCCGGTGGCGATGTCGGCGTTCTATCTCAAGGGCGTCGCGCCCAAGCACGTCACGCTCAACCAGATCTTCGCCGGCATGATGCCGTACATGATCATCGTGATCGTCTGCATGGTCATCATGTATTTCTGGCCCGGCATGACGCTGTGGCTGCCGAACTATCTCTACGGCGGCGGCTGAGAGGGACCGATATGGACAGACGCGCCGGTCTGATTTCATCGGCGCGCCGTTTCATAGGAAGCGCGACTTGCCCACCCCGATTGATCGTTACGGCGACCGAGGCCGCCGCCGAGATCGCGCGCGGCGCGATCTCGGCCGAGGACTATACGCGCGCCTGCCTCGAGCGCATCGCGGCGGTCGACGGCGACGTGCAGGCCTTCACCCATCTCGATCCCGAGCACGCGCTGGCGCAGGCGCGCGCGCTCGACGCGTCACAAGGCCGAAGGCGGGCGCATCGGCCCGCTGCATGGCGTTCCGGTCGGCCATCAAGGACATCTTCGACACCGCCGACTATCCGACCGAATGCGGCTCGCCGGTTCTCGCCGGCCGCCGGCCGGATGCGGACGCCGCCGTCGGTGCGCAAGCTGCGCGACGCCGGCGCCGTCATCATCGGCAAGACGGTGACCACCGAGTTCGCCTATTTCCACCCCGGCAAGACGCGCAATCCGCGCGATCTGACGCGCACGCCGGGCGGCTCGTCGTCGGGCTCGGCCGCGGCGGTCGCCGCCGGCATGGTGCCGCTGGCGATCGGCTCGCAGACCAACGGCTCGATGATCCGCCCGGCCGCGTTTTGCGGCGTGTTCGGCGTCAAGCCGAGCCACGGCCTGATTTCGCGCGCCGGCGCGCTGACGCTGTCGCGCACGCTCGATCACGTCGGCGCCTTCGCGCGCTCGATCGACGATCTCGCGCTGATCCTCGACGTCATCGTCGGTCACGATCCCGCCGATCCGGATACGCGGCCTATGCCGCGCCCGAATTTTCGCGCCGGCGCGGCCGAGCCGCCGCCGCTGCCGCCGAGCTTTGCGCTTCGTGCGCACGCCGATGTGGGACAAGGCCGACGCCGACGCGCGCGACGCGCTTGAGGAACTGGCCAAGGAGGTGGGCGCGCGCGAGGTCGATCTGCCGGCCGATTATCGGCGACGCCTGGACGGCGCAGCGCGCGATCATGGCCGCCGACATGGCGCACAATCTCGGCGCCATCGTCGACAAAGGCGGCGAGATCAGCCCGCAATTCCGCGATCTGATCGCCGAAGGCCGCAAGGTCACGGCGGCGCAATATCTGGCGGCGGTGCGCGACGCACGGCGTTACGCCGAAGGCATGATGGGGATTTTCGAGCAATCGCCGACGCCATCATCACGCTGTCGGCGCGCGGCGTCGCGCCGGAAGGGCTGAGGCGACCGGCAATCCGATGTTCAGCACGCTGTGGACCCTGGTCGGCTTCCCGTCGCTCAATCTGCCGCTGCTGGCCAACGCCGATGGGCTTGCCGATCGGCGTGCAGCTTGGTCGGCGCGCCGGGCCGCGACGAGCGGCTGCTGCGCACCGCCAACGCGTTGGTCGCAGGCATCTGTCGGCGAATAGAGCTTAGGCCTTCGGCGGCGCGCCCAGGTTCTCCTTGAAGAACGCGATGGTGCGGCTCCAGGCCAGATCCGCGGCCGGCTTGTCGTAGCGGTTGCCGGTGTCGTTGTTGAAGGCGTGGTTGACGTTGGGATAGACGTGGATCGCAAAGCGTTTGTCGGCGGCCTTGAGCGCGGCCTCGTAGGCCGGAATGCCGGCATTGATGCGCTCGTCCAGCCCGGCATAGTGCAGCAGCAGTGGCGCGCGGATCGACTTGACCTGCTCGGCCGGCGGCTGCGCGCCGTAATAGGCGACGCCCGCTTTCAGGTCGCCCGGCGCCAGCACTGCGATACGATTGACCATGCCGCCGCCCCAGCAGAAACCGACGGCGCCGACGTTGCCGGTCGATTCCGGATGCTGCGCCAGGAACGGCACCGCGGCGGCGATGCGGCGCGCAGTCTCGTCCGCGTTGATGGTCGCGAACATGTCGCGGGCCTTGTCCTCGTCGGCCGGCGTGCCGCCAAACGGGGAGAGCATGTCCACAGCCAATGCAAGGAACCCTTCGAGCGCGATGCGGCGCGCGACGTCCTGGATGTGCGGATTGAGCCCGCGGTTTTCGTGGATGACGACGACCGCCGGCCGCTTGCCCTTGGCTTTGAGCCGCGCGAGATAGCCGCTGACGCGGCGTGCCTTGTGCGTCGTAGGAAACGGTCTCGGTCGCCAGCCGCGCGTCGTCGGGCGCAATCGCTGCGGCGCGCGCGTAATCGTTTTGCAGCAGCGGCAGCAGTGCCAAGGCCGCGGCGCTGGAACCGGCGATGTCGGCCAGCCGGTCGAGGAATTGCCGGCGGTTCATGCCGCCATGCGTAAAACTGTCATACAGGTCGATGATGCGCTGATCCATGGAACGGCTCCGGCGGTTCTGGGTTATTAGACTAACACCTATTGCCGATACACTATTCCCAAAGACCGGCTTGACTGAGTCGGCGCCAGCCTGCATTTCAAACGCCTCGAAAAGCACCGCACCTGCGGCGCCGATCCGGAGCCCATGATGACATTCATTCGCCTGATCGCAAGGTCGCCCATCATTGCGTGCGGCGCGCTCGCATTCGGATTGTTGCTGCTGATACCCAATTCTGGGTGGACGGCCGATGTCTTCCCGTTCGACCAGGAGCTTCTGCTCGACGCCAAGCCGATGCGTCCGGGAAAGCGCATGCCGACGCTCAACGTCGAGCCGAACGGCAATGCCAGGATCGATTTGTGGTGCAAGACGGTGGCCGGGCATGTCGAATTATCCGACGCCGGCATCAAGATCGAGTCCGAGCCATTGCCGGAAGCGCTGCCGGACATGATGGGCAACGGCCAGTGCTCGCCCGAACGCATGCAGGCCGACCAGGACCTGTTGGCCGCGCTCACCCAGGTCACCGGCTGGCAAAACCAGGGTGGCGCGATCGTGCTGAGCGGGCCGACCACGCTCAAATTTCAGCCGAGCGATCATTAGAGCGGGATCCCGAAAAGTGGGCACTGGTTTTCGGAGAAGATCATGCTCAAACAAAATGTTAGGGCTAGGTTTCGATTGAGCTAAAAAGATACGGCTCTACGGCAGGGGGACACTATCCGCTAAAGCCGTTACGATGCTTCTTCGTGCGTGGGAGGAAGTCCGATTGCAAAAGCATCGCGCCTGCTGAGACACTGATGGTGCGCGTCCTCGGATGCATATTGTTTCTGCTGCTGTCACTGGCGGGCGCCGTGGCGCAGGAGCCGCCTGCCGCCGTAACCGCGCCGCCGCCAGCGGCTGCCCAGCCCGATGCCAAGCCGGACCTCAAGTCGGACGTCAAGCCCGAGACCAATTCAAGACCGCCCAGCGAAGCGCAGCAATCGATGTGCCTGCTGCTCGAATCCGCGGCGCGCGCCAACGATCTGCCAGTCGAATTCTTTGCCCGCGTGATCTGGCAGGAGAGCCGATTCCGCCCCGATGCCGTCGGGCCGGCCACGCGACATGGCCAACGCGCCTTGGGCATCGCCCAGTTCATGCCGGGCACGGCGGCCGAACGCAATTTGCTTGATCCGCTCAACCCGATCGAGGCTCTGCCGAAATCGGCCGAGTTCCTGCGCGACCTGCGCCGGCAGTTCGGCAATCTCGGGCTCGCGGCCGCCGCCTACAACGCCGGTCCGCGGCGTGTGCGTGAGTGGCTCGCTGGCGCAGGGCCGATGCCATCCGAAACCCGCGCCTACGTGTCGGCAATCACCGGCGCTTCGGTCGAGCAATGGGCGAAGGGTGGCGATGGCGAGCGCAAGCAGGATAGCGGATCGACCTGCGGCGAGCTGATGGCGCTGCTCAAGCGCGCGCCGAACACGTTCGTTGCGGCGCTTCAGCAACACGTCGTCCTGGGCGCGATGCTGCCTTGGGGTGCCATTGTCGGCGCCGACAAGTCGCGCGATCGCATGCTGCTTCGCTATTCCGAGCTGCAGAAGCGCCACTCGGCAGTCCTGGCAGGGCACGACCCAATTCTGTTCGAACGCAATCGCGGCGCGCTGCCGCGCTATCAAGTCAGGGTCGGCGCCGAAACGCGCGCGGCGGCCAACGATCTATGCAGCCGGATTCATAAAGAAGGCGGCGATTGCGTGGTGCTGCGCAATTTCCGAGGTTGATGACGCCCTGGATCAGGATAAACGGCCGCAGCCGAAGCTGCACGCGTCGCATTTCGATTTAGTTTTAATTCAAACAGATCGGGATCGATTGAAAAGTTCCAAAGAATTCTTTCGTAATCGTCGGATGCGCTGTTTCCCGCGCCAGGAGAACCGTTATGAATCCGACGGAGCCCCATTTGCCCGATGCCAGCATTCTTTCGTTTCCCCAGGTCAACCGGAAAACCGATGACCGTTTGCTGCATACAGTTTTAGACAATATGTCGCATGGCGTTCTGATGTTCAATTCAGAATCGCGATTGGTAATTTGCAATGAGCCCTACATCGAGATGTATGGATTGCCGCAAGGGGCCGCAAAGGCCGGATGCACGCTTCGCGACCTTCTCGAACATCGCATAAAGGTCGGGACATTTTCAGGCGATTGCGAGGGCTACATTGCCAGGCTCATGGACAGCATTGCTGACGGAAGGACCTTCAATAACACGGTAAAACTGGACGACGGCCGTGTCGTTTCGGTCGTGAGCAAGCCAATCGCAAATGGCGGATGGCTGGCCATGCATGAAGACATCACGGAGCGACAGCGTGCCGATGAGCAGATAGCGCATATGGCCCGACACGATGCGCTGACCGACCTGCCCAATCGCGTAATGCTGCGCGAACGGTTGCAACACGAGCTAAAGCGCGTCAAACGCGGCGATTGCCTGGCGGTGCTGTGCCTCGATCTCGACCAATTCAAGAGCGTCAACGACACGCTTGGCCATCCGATCGGCGATGAACTGCTGAAACTTGTTGCTGACCGCTTGCGCGGCTGCATCAGAGGCCCCGATACGATTGCGCGTCTGGGTGGCGATGAATTCGCGATTATCATGACCCAGATGCGGGAACCGACCGATGCGACCGCACTTTCACGTCGAATCCGCGAGTCCATCGTCAGGCCCTATCAGGTCGACGGCCACCAGATTATTACCGACATCAGCATCGGGATTTCCATTTCGCCAATCGATGGTATCGAGTCGGACGTTCTTTTGAAGAACGCGGATATGGCCTTATACGGCGCCAAGGCCGACGGGCGCGGAACATATCGTTTCTTTGAGTCGGATATGAATACGCGCATGAAGGCGCGGCGCGAACTTGAAATGGATCTTCGCAAGGCGCTGCAAAATAAGGAATTCGAATTATATTATCAGCCGCTTGTGACGCTTCAAACAAACGAGATCAGCGCCTTCGAAGCGCTTCTGCGCTGGAATCATCCTAGCCGCGGGTTAATCTCGCCGGCCGATTTCATTCCGATCGCCGAGGAAACCGGTCTTATTATCCCGCTCGGTGAATGGGTGCTCAAGGCCGCCTGTCATGAAACCGTCAATTGGCCGGACCACGTCAAGGTGGCCGTCAATCTTTCACCCTCTCAGTTGCACAATCGGAATCTGTTGAAAGTCGTGACGGAGGCTTTAGCCGAATTCGGGCATGCCGGCACGGAAACTACAGCTCGAAATTACCGAATCGGTTCTCATGCAAAACACGTTTTCGACTTCTGGCGACCCTGCATGAGCTGCGTAAATTAGGGGTGCAGATCGCGATGGACGATTTCGGAACCGGCTACTCGTCGCTCAGCTATCTGCGCAGCTTCCCGTTCGACAAGATCAAGATCGATCGCTCGTTCATTCAAGACCTCTCGAATGGCGCCGAGCCGCTGGCCATCGTCCACGCCGTCGCTGGTCTGGCCAATTGCCTTAATATGATATCAACCGCCGAAGGGGTCGAAACGCAACAGCAATTGGAAACCCTACAGAACATTGGTTGCACCGAGATGCAGGGTTATCTGTTCAGCCGCGCGATACCCGCCAGCGAGGTCGGGCAGTTTTTTGCAGACGGCGCGATCAAGGCAGCTGGCGCAGCCTAGATTGCCCATAGCGAAAAGGGCGTGGCCGAAGCCGCGCCCTTTGCATTTTTCGGATGTGGCGGAGGGCTTAGAACCCCATGCCGCCGCCCATACCGCCGCCGCCCGGCATTGCCGGCGCCGGCTCCTTCGGCAGTTCGGCGACCATCGCCTCGGTGGTGACCAAGAGCCCTGCGACCGAGCCTGCGTCTTGCAGCGCGGTGCGCACCACCTTGGCCGGATCGATGATGCCCTTTTCGACCAGGTCGACATATTCCTCGTTCTGCGCGTCGAAGCCGAAGGTCTCCGACTTGTTCTCGAGGATCTTGCCGACCACGATCGAGCCTTCGACACCGGCATTCTCGGCGATCTGCCGCACCGGGGCTTCCAGCGCCTTGAGCACGATGTTGATACCGGCCTGCACGTCGGCATTCTCGTCGGTGAGCCTGCCGACCGCCTTCTTGGCGCGCAATAGCGCAACGCCGCCGCCCGGCACTATGCCTTCTTGCACAGCGGCGCGGGTGGCGTTGAGCGCGTCCTCGACGCGATCCTTCTTTTCTTTCACTTCCATCTCGGAAGCGCCGCCAACGCGGATCACCGCAACGCCGCCGGCCAGCTTGGCGAGGCGTTCCTGCAGCTTCTCCTTGTCGTAATCCGACGTGGTTTCCTCGATCTGCGCCTTGATCTGGCCGACGCGGGCTTCGATTTCGGTCTTCTTGCCGGCGCCGCTGACGATGGTGGTCTTTTCCTTCTCGATGATGACCTTCTTGGCGCGGCCCAGCATGGCCGTGGTCACGTTCTCGAGCTTGATGCCGAGGTCTTCCGAGATCAGCTGGCCGCCGGTGAGAATGGCGATGTCTTCCAGCATGGCCTTGCGGCGATCGCCGAAGCCCGGCGCTTTCACGGCGGCAACTTTCAGGCCGCCGCGCAGCTTATTCACCACCAGCGTGGCGATCGCTTCGCCTTCGACGTCCTCGGCAATGATGACCAGTGGCTTGCCCGACTGCACCACGGCTTCGAGCACCGGCAGCATCGATTGCAGGCCGGACAGCTTCTTCTCGTGCAGGAGGATGTAGGCGTCTTCGAGTTCGGCCAGCATCTTCTCGGCATTGGTCACGAAATACGGCGAGATGTAGCCGCGATCGAACTGCATGCCCTCGACGATCTCGACCTCGGTATCCATCGCCTTGGCTTCTTCAACCGTGATGACGCCTTCGTTGCCGACCTTCTGCATGGCCTTGGCGATCATGCTGCCGATGGTGGCGTCGCCGTTCGACGAGATGGTGCCGACCTGCGCGACTTCCGCCGAGGAGCTCACCTTCTTGGCGCGCTTCTCGATGTCCTTGACCACGGCGGTCACGGCGATGTCGATGCCGCGCTTGAGATCCATCGGGTTCATGCCGGCGGCGACCGACTTGGCGCCCTCCCGCACGATCGCCTGGGCGAGCACGGTGGCGGTGGTGGTGCCGTCACCCGCCAGATCATTGGTCTTCTGGGCGACTTCGCGCACCATCTGCGCGCCCATGTTTTCGAACTTGTCCTCGAGCTCGATCTCCTTGGCGACGGTGACGCCGTCCTTGGTGATGCGCGGCGAACCGAACGACTTGTCGAGCACGACGTTGCGGCCTTTCGGGCCGAGCGTCACCTTCACCGCATTGGCGAGGATATCGACACCACGCAGCATGCGGTCGCGCGCGTCGACGGAAAATTTCACTTCCTTGGCAACCATTTCAAATTACTCCGTTGAATTTTGTGTTTGGGGCGATCAGGCGATCACGCCCATGACGTCGGATTCCTTCATGATCAGGAGATCCTCGCCATCGAGCTTGACCTCGGTGCCGGACCACTTGCCGAACAACACGCGGTCGCCGGCCTTGATGTCGATTGGGATGAGCTTGCCGTTCTCGTCGCGGCCGCCGGGGCCGACGGCGATGACTTCGCCTTCCGACGGCTTCTCCTGGGCGCTATCGGGAATGATGATGCCGCCCTTGGTCTTCTCCAGGGCGGTGATACGGCGCACGACCAGGCGGTCGTGCAGGGGACGGAATTTGGTCTTGGCCATGTCTTCCTCGTCGGTGCGCGTTTAATGTGACCGAAAGCGTTGATATTATAAGCTCTTAGCACTCGATAGTGGAGAGTGCCAATAGGTGCCGCGGACATATTGCGTCCATCCCGGAGTGTCAAGCGTAGCTGCTGGAGGCGCCCGCAAGGCTACTGAAACGTTAACGGATTTGCTGGTATTGGATGGATCCGGAGCTAGGTCGATCGTCGCAGGCTGCGCTTGCGCAAGGTGCCAATGCCCCGCAAAGTCGCTTAAATCCACTTGGGCGCGCCGCAGGAGCCCGAATGAGCCACCCCGACCGACCCAACCCGTCGACCGCCTTGGTTCTGGCCTTGCTCGCTCTTGGCGCGGCCGGGTGCACGACGAACAGCGACAACAATCCGTTCGGCAAATTCAACAATCCGTTTTCGACGTCCGAGCAGCCGCCGCCAGCCCCGACGCCCTCGATGCCGCCGGCCTTCCCGCCGCAAGACATTGTCGGGCGCTGGGGTCTTGCCGCCTACCACAAGGTGGAAGACCGCGCTCGCACCGAGCAGGCCGCAGCCGGTCAGTGCAAGCAGCCTTATGTCATCACGCTCGGCTCCTCCGGCGGCGTCATGATGCATCTTGCCGACCAGGCCAAGCCCGAGGAGCTGCGCCTGAAAGGCGCCCCAGGCAACAAGACCTATATCGGCCCTGAGGGCGAGCCCGGCGGTGTGCAGGACCGGCTGGTCGAGACGTTCGACGGCCGGGTGCTGATCCTGCGCTGGATGGATCCGGAAGTGCAGGGCCGCTACGGCACCATGGTCTATGTCCGCTGCGGCCCGGAGGGCCAGAAGCGCCTGCCAGCCAAACCCGCGGGCAAGCCGAAGCCGGTGCAGCCGCCGATCCAGCAGAGGTGACGGGCGTCGTTTCCCGCTGCCGTTTTGCATGACCTCTCCGCGCGACTTCATCGAGGGCCCATTTCTTCATGGGCCTTGGCGCGCCGTGCCGGTTCTCGGCGTCACCCAGATTCTGTCTTGGGGCACGATCTTCTACACCCCGGTCTTGATCGTGCCGCTGATCGCGGCCGAGCGCGGCTGGTCGATGTCCTTCGCCATGGGCGGCTTCTCGGTCGGGCTGCTGACGGCGGGGCTGATCGCGCCTTACGTCGGACGCTCGATCGACCGCTTCGGCGGGCATGTGACGATGACCTTCGGCTCGCTGATCGGCGCGTTCGGACTGGTGCTCATCGGCTATGCCGAAAACCGCGCCGCTTATCTGGTGGTGTGGATGGTGCTCGGCGTCGCCATGTCGGCGAACCTGTATGACTCCGCCTTTGCCACGCTCGGCCGAATTTTCGGCGCCGGCGCGCGCCGCCCGATCACCGCGCTGACGCTGGCCGGCGGCTTCGCCTCGACCGTGAGCTGGCCGGCGACGCATTTCCTGCTGGAGGCGGTCGGCTGGCGCGGCACTTATCTGGTCTATGCCGCGTTGCTCGCCTGCATCTCCGCGCCGCTGCATGCGCTGGCGCTGCCGCGCGAACGCTTTCAGGCGGGTGTAAAATTGCACGACGAAAATGCGCCGGCGCCGGCCAAGGTGCTGCCGCCGCACGGCCTGCCGTTCATCCTGGTCGCATCGGCATTCGCGGCCTACGCCTTCGTGCCGTCCGGCCTGTCCGCGCATCTGCTGGCGATCTTCGCGCGCTCCGGCATCGACGTCGGAACGGTGGTCTGGATCGGCGCGCTGTTCGGCCCGGCCCAGGTCGGCGCGCGGCTGATCGAATTTTCCTTCGGCCGCGACGAACTGCACCCGCTATGGCTGGTGCGCTTCGCGCTCGGCGTTTTGCTCTGCGCCTTCCTGATGCTGGCGGTGCTCGGCATATCGGCGCCAGTGGCGGCGGCTTTCGCGCTGCTGTTCGGCGGCGCCAATGGACTGGTCACCATCACGCGCGGCGCGGTGCCGCTCGCGCTGTTCGGCGCCTCTGGCTACGGGCGGCTGATGGGCCGGCTCGCCGGTCCGTTCTTGGCTGTGCAGGCGGCCGCGCCGCTGGTCATGGCGTTCGTGCTGGAGCGCACGTCGGATGCCGCAGCATTGGCGCTCGCCGCCGCCTTCGCGGCGACCGCGCTTGTCTGCTTTGTGATGATCCGGCGGCCGGGATAACGCTTCAGAATTAACCGAACATCTTGTCGATGTCGTGCTGGTTGGCGTGGCCGCTGTCGCCGTCGAGCTTGGGGCCGTTGAGCAGCCCGCGCTCGGCCGGCTTGACGGCGGGGAGGGCCTTGGCGCCGTTGCCATTGCAGCGCTCCAGCATGCCGGCCACTTGCTCCTCGACCGCATTCAACATGTCGATCACGTTGCCGATGCGCTGGCCGGCCAGGTCCTGGAAATTGCAGGCTTCGTAGATCTGCACCACGTGCTCTTGGATGTCGTGGACAAGGCCACGCTTGTAGTCGTCCTTGAGCGACGCGGTGAGCGCTCCGCGCTTTCGTCGACCACTTCGGCCGATTTGAGAATTTTGTCGGTGGCTTTTTCCATGCCATCGACCGCGGCGCCGAGTTCGCCGGCCGCGCGCGCCATTCTGCGCTCTTTGCCGTCGCCAATGAGCCGCCCAAGCTCGCGCGTGTTGCGCGCGATAATGTCCTGGACGAGCGCCAGCTCGCGCTCGAGGTCTTGCACAGTGCTGTCGTTGCTGTCGCGGTGCTCCGCCGAGGCGCGTAGCGACTTGAATTCATTGACCGCGTGGCGCGGCTCGGCTGCCGCTTCGCGGCCACCGGCGAACATTTGCTCGACGCGGAAGACTTTACGCTGCACGCTGCACGTCCTTTCTTATCCCCGGTGTGATTTCTACCGCGGCGGAATTAACGCTCAGTTGCGGCGAATAACGCAACGCTCCGTTAACCATGATGCGGTGCGTTTTACGCAAAATAAACTCTAACACGACGAAGCGCGCGGATCGTGCCATGCCGGCGGGGCGATTTACTAAACAGTGTTGGTTTGGCCCTGTCGTGCGTACAGCAACGAATCGCGTTCGAGAGTCCAGTCGATGCATCGTTTGATCATTCCCGTCTTCGTCGTTAGCTGTCCACGAGCGGCGCCGCCCTCGCGCAGCAGAGGTCGATGCCGACCACGCCGCCGATGGTGGTGGTCGCGCCGGCGCAGCCGCCGACGCGCATCCAACTGGGCGGCGGCTTCATCGAATTCTTGTTCGGCAAGGGCGGACCGCAGCCGCGAGTGTCCCGCAACCGCCCAATCTCTCGGCGCCGCCGGTCGATCCGATGCTGGAGCCGCCTCCGGGCTACCAGATGGACCCGCGCTTCCTGCGCCAGGAGGTCGCTTACGCCGGCAGGGAAGCGCCGGGCACGGTGGTCATCGATACCCCGAACCACTTCCTCTATCTGGTCGAGACTGACGGCAAGGCGATGCGCTACGGCATCGGCGTCGGCCGTCCCGGCTTCACCTGGGCCGGCACGCACACGATCTCCGGCAAGAAGGAATGGCCGGACTGGGTGCCGCCCAAGGAAATGCTGGAGCGCCAGCCCGGCCTACCGCACTTTATGGCCGGCGGCCCGAACAATCCGCTCGGCGCACGCGCCATGTATCTCGGCTCGACGCTCTACCGCATCCACGGCTCGAACGAGCCCTGGACCATCGGCCACAATGTCTCGTCCGGCTGCATCCGCATGCGCAACGTGGATGTCATCGACCTCTACGAGCGCGTCAAGATCGGCACGAAGGTCGTGGTGCTCTATAGTGTGGCGTCTGATCAGTCGTCGTCGGCATCCGGCCGCGCGAGCGCCACACCGTGCTCGGCGAGCAGCCGCGGAAATTCATCCGAGTTGAAATAGCCAAGTTCGTGTTCGCGCAGGTCGTGAGCGAATCGAGCCGCTTCAGCTCGGCATCGACATGCCCGGATGACACATGATCAGGCCGCCCTCCGGCAGGCCGCCGAGGAAGCGCGGGAAGATTGTGGCGAAACGGCGTCTTGCTGTTGAAGTCATAGGCACCGGCAAAGGCCGGATTGGTGGCGATGCCGTGGCGGCTGCGCGGCGCGCGAAAGCCGAGGCTCAACATGTCGAGCGCGAGCGCCTTGCCGTCGTGCAGCCACGCGCCGCGCGCGCGGCCGCATTGCCGCACCCAGGCATCGGGCGCGATCTCGGCGACGACTTTCAGCAAAGGCGTCGCGCACCTGCGGAACCAGATGCACGTGCTGATGGCCGTCGACGAAAATCGGGCAGGTGGCCGAACGTGTCGATGAAGGCGGTGAGCTGGCGTGGCGATTTCGATCGCCAGCGCTCCGGCTGCAAGCGTTGCATCATCGCCATGCGCATTTTTTGCGTGATCGGCAGGAAGCGGCCCGCGCGCAGCGGCTTAAAGCCTTCGCTCATCGGCTGGAACGGCCCGGTGAGCGTCACATGCAGGCCGATCGCCGCGCGCTTCTGGCCTGAATTGAGCTGTTCAAGCGCATCGGCGTCATCGGCCGAAGATGCGGCGCCGCCATCATCACCGACGTGGCGTTGAGCCGCCCGCGCACGATCAGTTCGCGGATGCCGGCATTGACCGCGGGCGAGATGCCGTAGTCGTCGGCGCACAGCCAGATATGGCGGACGGCGTTGGCCACAGCGCGGCCTGCGCTCACTCGGCCGCGCGCGAGGTCATCGGCCGCGGCTTGCGGTTTCTTTGGCGGCTCTTTGGCGGTTTCGCTGGCGCTCTTCACGCTGTGTTCGGCGACGAAATAGACCGGCCTCGCTTTGATCTCGGACAGCAGCTTGCCGATATATTCGCCGAGCACGCCGATCATCAGAAGCTGCACGCCGCCGAGCACCATCAGGCCGACCACCAGCGAGGGATAGCCGGGCACGTCCTGGCCGAACAGCAATGTCTCCACGACGATCCAGCCGCCGAAGAACAGCGCGGTGGCGGCCAGCAGCAGGCCCAGCATGCTGGCGACGCGCAGCGGCGCCACCGAGAACGAGGTCAGCCCCTCGATCGAGAAGCCGATCAGCGTCCAGACGTTCCAGCTGGTGGTGCCGTGCGCGCGCGGCCGGCTCGTAGTCGACGCGCACCTGGCGGAAGCCGATCCAGCTCGACAGGCCTTTGAAGAAGCGGTTGCGCTCCGGCATCTGGCGCAGCGCCGCGGCCGCGCGCGGCGACAGCAGGCGGAAGTCGCCGGCATCTTCGGGGATCTTCTGGCGCGGGCCCCAATTGATCAGCGCGTAGAACCAGTGCACGCCAATGCGGCGCAGCCGAGGTTCGTTCTCGCGATGCGCCTTCGCGGTGTAGACGACGTCGTAGCCGTCATCGAGCCAGCGCGCCACCAGCGTCTCGATCAGGCTCGGCGGATGCTGGCCGTCGCCGTCGATGAACAGCACGGCGCCGAGCCGGGCATGATCGAGGCCGGCGAGCAGCGCAGCCTCCTTGCCGAAATTGCGCGACAGCGTGACGACCTGGATGTCGAGCGGGTCGGCCGGCAGCGCGGCGGCGATGCTGCTGGTGGCGTCGCTGCTGCCGTCGTCGACATAGACGACTTCGAGCGCGAGCCCGCGCTTCACCTTGAGCCGGCCCGCAACGTCGAGGATGCGCTCATGCAGGGAGGCCAGGCCCTTGGCCTCGTTGAACAGCGGCACGACGATCGACAGGCCGGCGCGCTGGCGCGCGCGGGCGCCCGATTTGCTCGGTTTGGCAGCCATTTCGCTTAACCTATGCGCTTGTTTCGTTGCGATCTATAGCGCAAGGCTCAAGGTCTGTCGCCTGCGCATGGAAGGCTCGTGGCGAACGTGGTAATCGAGACGCGATGATTCCAGCGCCGCTGCGAGATATTTTCGACCGTCTCACAAGGCCTGGCACGAGCGCGCGGTCGCGCTGAAGGCGATGAGCTTTGGGTCTGGTCGGGCTGATCAACTCGGCCGATCGACTTCGGCGTGTTTTCCTTCGCCTACAACTATTTCGGCCTGCCGATCATCGCCGGCGAACGTCGATGGCCTGGGTCATCGCGGTGACGGCTCCTACGTCCTGAATTCGACCATCACCTTTGCCGCCGAATCCGGGCGACAGCTCGGCTGGCGCGACTATTTCGACTTTCGCGCTGTCGGAATCACCGGATGTTGTCGCCAACACCGCGACGTCTGGTGCTGCTGGTCGATCTGGTTCGTGGATGCCGGCCTGGGCGGCCAAGTGCTCGCGATCGCGGTGAGCTTCGTGCGTCAATTTCTCGCTCTCGCACTTCGTGGTGTTCCGCGCGAAGAAGTAATCCGTCATCCTGGGTTGCGAGCGAAGCGATCCTCGAAGGATGAATGGCCCGGGCCGTCTCCCTTCGAGGCTCGGCCTTCGGCCGAGCACCTCAGAGTGACGGCCTTAAAGCCCCGCTTCCAGCTTGGCGTAGAGCGGATTGTCGCGCGAGAACACGTAGTCGAGATCGGCCACCGCCACCGCTTCGGCGCCGTTCTCGCGCAGAATAACTGGTGAGCGCATAGACCTGATCGGGCGGGCAGTGCAGCGTCAGCATGCCCGAGGAGGTCGGCCCGCCGAACGGCGCTTCGACGCCGAATTTCTCCTGCGCGTTCTCCACACAGTCGGCATCGCAGGCGGCAAAGCGCGCGCGCACTTCGCGAAACGCGCGCGCGCGCGCCTGCGCGGCGATGCGATCGAGGATGACGCGCGCAGTTTCGCGTTCGCCCGCCCCCCAGGCAGCGGTACGCGCCGCCACAAGGTTTGCCTGCGAGCGCAGGATGACGCCGTCGTCGACGATCTTCAGCCCGTTGGCGGCGAGCGTCGTGCCGGTCGTGGTGATGTCGACGATCAGCTCGGCGGTGCCGGCGGCCGGCGCGCCTTCGGTGGCGCCCGAGCTTTCCACGATGCGGTAGTCGATGATGCCGTGCGCGGAGAAGAAATCGCGCGTCAGATTGATGTATTTGGTCGCCACCCGCATCTTGCGGCCATGGTGCTGACGGAAGGCGGTGGCGACGTCGTCGATGTCGGCCATGGTGCGCACGTCGATCCAGGCCTGCGGCACCGCCACCACGACATTGGCGAAGCCAAAGCCGAGACCTGTCGATCAGCACCACGCGCTTGTCGGCGTCCGGAATCACTTCGCGCACCAGGTCCTCGCCGGTGACGCCGAGATGCACGGCGCCCGCCGCGAGCTGTGCGGTGATTTCGGAGGCCGACAGATAGGCGACTTCGACGCCGTCGAGACCGGCGATGGCGCCGCGGTAGTCGCGCGCGCCGCGCGGCTTGATCAGGCTTAAGCCCGAGCGCGCGAAAAAGGCTTCGGCGTTTTCCTGCAGCCGGCCTTTGGCCGGCACGGCGAGCACCAGGGGCGCACTCATGACGCGCCCCCGTGACATTGTAGCCGCCAGCCGCTCGATCCATACGGCAAAGCCGACCGCCGGGATCGCCTGCTTGCTGCCGAGCCGGGTGAGCAGGCCGTCGTAGCGACCGCCGGCGACCAGCGGATCGCCGGTGCGCGCCGGGTCGGTCAATTCGAACACGAAGCCGGTGTAATAGTCGAAGCCGCGCCCGAAGCTGGTCGAGAAGCGCACGCGCTTGAGGTCGATGCCGCGCGCGGCGAGAAATCCGGTGCGGCTTTCGAACAGGTCGAGCGCGGGGTTGAGCGCGCTCGTCATGTTGGCCTGCGTGGCCAGCGCGCGCAGTTCGGCGGCGGCTTCGTCGGGATCGCCTGCATCGCGAGAAAGCGTTCGATCAGAGCGCGGATCTCGCGCGGCAATTTCGCGCTGGCGCCGAGCGCGGACTGTTCGAGAAAGCGTTCCGCGATCTCGGCGACCGAGCGGCCGCCGACCGCGTTGATGCCGGCGATCGACAACAGATCGGTGACCAGCGCGCGCGCGCCTTTCGGATCGGAGCCGGCCAGCGCCGCCAGCACGCCCTGATATTCCGGCCGCGCATTGTTGCCGCCGAGCACCAGGCGGTCGAGGTCCTGCGCCAGATTGGACTTGCGGTTGAAATCCTTGACCAGCCGCCGCTTCCACGCCGGCGACAGCTCGAGCCCGGCGATCAGCGCGGCGAACAGCGCAACGTCGCCGGTGCGTATGTCGGGGGATGCCAGGCCGTAGCCGGCAGTCGCCTCCAGACCGAGCGAGAGCATCTCGGCGTCGGCCGCGGCTGTGTCGGGGCGCCCGAAGGATTCGATGCCGGCCTGCAGGAATTCGGCCGGCTGGTCGGTACGATGACGGAATACCGGGCCGAGGTAGCAGAAACCCGCGGTATTGCCGGCCGCTGACGAAGCCAGATAATCGCGCGATACCGGGATGGTGAGGTCGGGTCGCAGGCAGAAATCGCCGCCGCCGGGGGCGGTGGTCAGATACATGCGCTTGCGGATGTCCTCGCCTGAGAGGTCGAGGAACGGCTCCGCAGGCTGCAGAATTGCGGGCGCAACGCGGGCATAGCCGGCGCGCTCGTAAGACGCGACCAGCGCCTCCGCCCGCGCGTTAAGCCCTTTCTTCTGCGATGTGACGCTCGCGTCCATTGTCGTTTCCGAACTTCCGATATCGGGTCTGCGGCGGCCATCTAGCACGCCGGGCTTAAGGATTCGACGCCGATCGGACGCCGGGCTTAACGCGCATAAGTGCCAAATGCTTGGCGTCGTTAACAAATTTTGCCGTGCACGACCGCCGGTTCGGCCGTTGCGCCGTCTTATGGCCCATAAGCCCTTACCGGGTAAGACAATCTCAATACAACCGGCGTTGACTAGGGGCGGGTGGAGGACCTTTACGATGACACAGCCAGTCCCACGCTCGGTGGTCGACGCCTTCTATAAGGCCTATGCCGCACGCGATGCCGCAAAGGTCGGCGAATTCCTCGATGACGATGTCGAATGGACGATCAGCGGCCCGGTCGACGTCTTGCCCTTCTGCGGCACGCGCCACGGCAAGGCGGCCGTGTTGGATTTGATCGAGCGGCTGGTTCCGGAAGTCTTTCGCGTCTTCAGCTTCGTGCCCGACGCGATGCTGGTCGATGGCGACCAGGTGGCGACGCTCAACCGCCTGTCGGCACGACGCAAAGGCGATGGCCGGGTGATCAGCTATCGGCTTGCGCATTTCATGCGCTTCCGCGACGGCAAGGTGGTCGAGAATGTGTCGCTGATCGACAGCTTCGATGCGGTCGAGCAGGTGCTCGGGCACACGATAGACCTGCAAGACGGCCGCATGGCGGCAAGCGAAAGCAATCTGATCGCAATTTAAGTTGAATTTTTCGGCGCGGACGAAGACTTGATGGCCGGCGCCCGCGTCATGCTATGATTGTAGCTCCATTCCGCAATGGAGAAATTCGAAATGTTCCATTCCTTGCGCCGTTGTCTCTTCGCCGCCGCAACGCTGCTCAGCGCGGCGCCCGCCTTCGCGCTCGACATGCCGACGCGCAAGGCCGGTTTGTGGGAAATCAAGATGGCGTTCGAGGGCCGCAATCTGCCGGCGACGGTGATCAAACAGTGCGTCGACGCCGCCACCGACAAGTTGATGAACGCGAATTTCGGCGGATCGGCGCTGGAAGCATGCTCGAAGAAGGACATCAAGAATTCCGGTGGCGTCATGACCGTCGATTCGGTCTGCAAGCTTCGGCGCCGGCACAACCACATCGCATGCGGTGGTCACCGGCAGTTTTGACAGCGCCTATACGGTCAATGTCACCTCGACACGGCAAGGCGGCCCGGCGATCCCAGGGGTTGCGCCCGGCACGCCGACGCACATGACCGTCGAGGGAAAACGTCTCGGCAATTGCGAGGCTGGCCAAAAGCCCGGCGACATCATGATGGGCAACGGCATCAAGATGAATATTCTCGACTTGCCGAAGATGGGCGGCGCACCGCCGAAGCCGCAGTAAACCGGTTACGCTGCAGGTCCGATGGACGAGGCTTCGCCAGCGTCAACGGGTCGGCCGTTGTCACCCGGTTCGGTAGTTTGCATTGATTGAACCACGCCGGCGAGCTGGGCGTTCTGGTTTTGCGTCTGTTGCGCCGCCATAGCAGGTTCCGGGGTCCGCGCCGACTGCGCGGCCGAACCTGGCGCCGTGTCTAGACCCGTTTGCACGAATGGCTGCGGCGCGTCTATTAGCGGGAGCGCGGCGGCCTGCACGGATTCAGCCGGCGTCTGACTTGCATGCGGCGTCAGGCTCGCGTGCACGGTCACGTCGACCGTCATGCCGAGAAACTGCCCGGTGGTCCCGTCGAACGTCCCGGCAACCGGAATCGCCTGCGAGGGATCGCGCGTCACCGCGATGCGGATCAGGTTCTGGCCTGCGATCAGCCCGTTGGTCGGATCGTATTCCACCCAGCCCGCGCCCGGCAGATAGACATCGGCCCAGGCATGGGTGGCGCCGGAGCCTTGCATGCCGCCATCGGCGCCATCGAGCGCCGGATCGTACAGATAACCGGTGACGAAGCGCGCGCCGAATCCGAGGCTGCGCACCGCCTCGATGAACAGCAAAGCGAAGTCGCGGCAGGTGCCGCTCTTTCTTTCCAGCGTCTCGATCGGGGTCTGCGTGCCTTCCTCGAAGCGCGCGTTGTAGGCGAACTGGCTCTTAATGGCGCCGTTGATGTTCGACAACAGATTGTAGGTCGACATGAACCGGCCCTTCACGAAAGCCTTGGCCCAGGCCTCGACCATTCCTTGCGGATCGGGGTAGTGGCGGTCGAGCAGGCGGCCGAGATCGCTGCGGTCGTCGGCCGAATAGACGAACGGATAGACCTGCGCCTCCGGCGCGATCGGGAATACCGGCCGCGTCAGTCCGTAGTGCTCGAGATGCAGGGTGCTGATGACCAGCAGTTCGGACGCCATCTGCCCGAACTCGACCCGCGCCACCGAGTTTCCGAATACGTCGTGCATCCAGCGCGTGTCGCCGGGCGGCGACAGCGTCAGTTCGGCGTCGACCAGCCGCAGATCGTGACTGTCGCGCGGACGCAGCATCAGCCGATGCGTGCCGAACCGCACTGGCGCGGAATAGCGATAGTGCGTCTCGTGGCGAACGGTCAGATATTTCATGTCTTTTGTGCCGTATCGGTCGGGGCCGGTCTAATTTCGGGTGCCGTCGCCGGCTTCGCAAGGCGGCGGCGGCTCGGATGGCTTGGATATCTCGTCCGTTTCAGGCTTGGCCGGGGGGTCCAATTTGGGCTGCGCGGGCGTTGCCGGAGCAAAACGGCTGCCGGTATGGCGCTGCAAGGCTATTGGAATGGGATAACACCAACGCTCGACCACAACGCGACCCTCCCCGGCTGGGGTAGCGTCCAGTAAATGCGCGGGGGCGGGGATGGTTCCATCGCCCGACACCCGCTCATTCCCGCGCGAGCGGGAATCCAGGCTTTTTGCACTGGGTCCCGCTTCGCGGGGACGCGGAAGGAGCTAGCGAGCTTATGGCGGGCGAGCAGCTTGCGGACGGCCTCGACCAGTCCGTCTTGCTTAACGGCGAATTGCGCTTCGGCCTGTTTTTTGAGGTATTCGTCGCGGTCCTTGGTCTCGGCCAGCGTGGCGCCGAGGATCAGGTCCTTGATCTGCACTTCTCCGCGCAGCTTCTCGTCGCCGCCCTGGATGATGGCGCAGGGCGACGCCGCGCCGGTCGGCATATTTGAGCTGGGTGCCGAGATTGTTCTTCGGATTGCCGAGATAGAGCTCGGCGCGGATGTTGGCCGCGCGCAAGTCGGCGACCATTTTCTGATAGTCGGCGATGCGGTCGCGCTCGAACACCGTGACCACGACCGGGCCGAGTTCGGCTTTGCCGCCGAGCTTGCCGAGCGCGGTCAGCGCCGCCTGCAGGCGCGAGACGCCGATCGAGAAGCCGGTCGCCGGCACCGGCTCGCCGCGGAAGCGCGACACCAGCCCGTCGTAACGCCCGCCGCCGCCGACCGAGCCGAAGCGAACGGGCCGGCCTTTGTCGTCCTTGATCTCGAAGGTGAGTTCAACTTCGTACACCGGCCCGGTGTAGTACTCGAGGCCGCGCACGACAGTCTTGTCGATGCGAATGCGATCGTCGTATCCGGCTGCACGTTTACCAGCGCCGCAATTTCCGCAAGCTCCTGGTCGCCGGCATTCGTCGTTCCGAGCAGCGGCATCGCCTTGCGCCGCGTGATCGCCCCGAACGATAGCTTGTCGATCTGAGCGTCGTCGAGCTCCGCGCCCTTGGTGAAATCGCCGCTTTCGTCCTTGCGACCTTTGCCGAGCAGCATTCGCACGCCGTCGATTCCAAGACGATCGAGCTTGTCGATGGCTCGCATGGTGGTGAGACGCTTTTCGGCGGGAATTTGCGGCGGCGTCCATCACGCCATCGAGCACCTTCCGGTTATTCACCTTCACCACATAACTCGCCGCGCGGAATGCCCAGCGCTTCCATGGTGTCCGCCGCGAGCATGCACATCTCGGCATCGGCCGCCATCGATGCGGCGCGCCGACCGTGTCGGCGTCGAACTGCATGAACTGGCGGAAGCGGCCGGGGCCGGGCTTCTCGTTGCGGAACACCCAGCCATGGCGATAGCTGCGATAGGGCTTGGGCAGCGCCTCGAAATTCTCCGCCACGTAGCGCGCCAGCGGCGCGGTCAGGTCGTAGCGCAGCGACAGCCATTGCTCGTCGTCGTCCTGGAACGAGAACACGCCTTCGTTCGGCCGGTCCTGGTCGGGCAGGAACTTGCCGAGCGCGTCGGTGTATTCGATCGCCGGCGTCTCTACCGGCTCGAAACCGTAGCGCTCGAACACTAGCGCGGATCGCCTCCACCATGTGGCGGGTGGCGGCGATCTCGGCCGGGCCGCGGTCGGCAAGCCCGCGCGGCAGGCGGGCCTTTAGCTTGTGCGGCTTGTTGCCGGACTTTTTGCTGCCAGATTTGGGATCGGCCATTGGCGCTGAATTCGAGTCGATTGTTGCAATGGCCGGGGTGGTAGCAGCCGCTTCGCAATGCGGCAAGGCATTGCGACAAGCGTGGTACTAGTCCGGGCCACGCTGACGGCGGTGGCGATGGCCACGATCAGTAACACCAGCCGGTAGTTTTTCCGCAGCGTATCCGTGACATGAACGCGCAGCCCAAGCATGTGGGCGCCGGAAGCAAGCGGGCCACACCGGTCAGCCTGGAAAAATTGGCGCGCCCTGAGCCGCAGCTCTGAGCAAAATTGCTCAATACGCGAAACTACTCGCGTTTCTGGCTTGGCGCGCCCTCGCGCAGCACCATGTTGAGCAGCGAGGAGTGCACGTGCAGATCGCCGTGCGTATCGCCGTCGTAATCGATAAATCCCAAGCGGCGGAATTTGTTCATGAAGAAACTGACGCGCGAACGCGTGGTGCCGATCATCTCGGCCAGCGTTTCCTGGCTGATCTTTGCGATCACCGGTTCCTGCTTGCCGTCCTTGCCGAAATTCGCCAGCAGCAGAAGCGTGCGGGCCAGCCGCTGTTCGCTGGAATTGAACAGTTGATCGACCAGATCCTCTTCTACGCGGCTGTTACGGTGCAGCAGATGGGCTATGAACAGGTCGGCAAAATCGGGCTGCTCGTGCAGAACGCGCACCATGGCGGCCTTATCTATGCGCATGATGGAAGATTCGGTCATGGTCCGCACGGTCGACATGCGGCGTGGCTGGCCGTTCAGGCAACCCTCGCCGAAAAAATCTCCGGGCCCGAGGATCGCGAGCACCGCTTCCTTTCCGCTTTTTGAGGTGACGGTGATTTTCGCCTTGCCTTTTTGCAGATAATAAATTGCGTTGGCGGCGTCACCCTGGACGAAGACAACCGCGTTGCCGCGATAATTCGTGTTCGTTCGCCCGGCGCCTATGCGGGAGAGGAAATCCTTGGGATCGAACGCGATTTCCTTTTGCTTCTTGGCCATCGTTGTGAGTGCTTCGGTGGGTCCCGCTTGTCGGGGCGTCAAGCAAAGCGTGGATTGCTTATTTGAACATTCTTCTGGGTGGGTTTTTTGCTCGTGCCGGTGGGGCAAAGACGAATAGGTCGAGCCCCTGCAATTGTTCTCAAGTGCACATTCGGTCATCTTTTTAAAATTCTGTGTCAGCAGACTCCAGTTGTCGTACGCAACTAAGTTGCCTTACCCAATTTCAATTCCATTTTATAATTCCGTGAAATTGCACGCAATCTTTAGTCGAAATCGACGGAGTTTGGCGCCTCTGAATTTGCATGCGAGCATTGTCATTTTGATTTTTCCTCATCCCGTCATCGCAGTGAGAAAATTATAACACCCGGAGTAAATGCCAAGATATTCGGATGCGGAGGCGCGGATTGCAAATCGACACTGCGCCGATGAATGGGCCATAATGGCGGTTAATCGAGGATCAGCAGGTATCCCAATGTCATCCGTCCGCACCGTTACCATTGCAACAAACGCTCCCAACGATCTCGAACCCTATTGGATGCCGTTCACGCCGAACCGCGCCTTCAAGAAGCGTCCGCGGCTGGTTGTCTCTGCTAAGGACATGCACTACGTCACGGCGGACGGACGGCGCGTGCTCGATGGCTCCGCCGGCTTGTGGTGCGTTAATACCGGCCACAACCGCAATTCGGTTGTTGCGGCGATCCAGGCGCAGGCGGCCGAGCTCGACTACGCGCCGGCATTCCAGTTTGCCCATCCCAAGGCGTTCGAATTGGCCGCGCGCGTCGCGGCGCTTGCTCCCGGCGATCTCGATCACGTGTTTTTCTGCAATTCCGGATCGGAGGCGGTCGACACCGCGCTCAAGATCGCGCTCGCCTTTCACAATGTCCGCGGCAATGCCTCGCGGGTGCGGTTGATCGGGCGCGAGCGCGGCTATCACGGCGTCGGCTTTGGCGGCATCGCGGTCGGCGGCATCGTCAACAACCGCAAGCAGTTCGGTGTGGCTCTGGCGGGCGTCGACCATCTGCCGATGACCTATAATCGCGCCGAGCAGGCGTTCTCGATCGGCGAGCCGGAATGGGGCGCGCATCTGGCCGATGAGCTCGACCGTCTGGTCGCGCTGCACGATGCCTCGACGATCGCGGCGGTGATTGTCGAGCCGATGGCGGCGTCAACGGGCGTGCTGGCGGCGCCGAAGGGTTACCTCGAGCGGCTGCGCGCGATCTGCGACAAGCATGGCATCCTGCTGATCTTTGACGAGGTCATCACCGGCTTTGGCCGCATGGGTTACGCCTTCGCCGCGGAGCGCTATGGCGTGGTGCCGGACATGATCACCTTCGCCAAGGGCATCACCTCGGGCAGCGTGCCGATGGGTGGCGTGCTGGTGCGCAAGGGAATCTACGACGCTTTCATGCGCGGGCCCGAGCACGTGGTCGAGCTTTTCCACGGCTATACCTATTCGGCGCATCCACTCGCCTGCGCGGCCGGCCTTGCCACGCTCGACATCTATCGCGAGGAAAATCTGTTCGAACGTGCCCGTAAGCTCGAGCTTTTATTTGCGCAGGCCGCCATGAGCCTTAAAGGTTTGCCGAACGTGCTCGACATCCGCCCCATCGGGCTTGCCGTCGGTGTCGATCTCGCCAGCAAACCCGACGCCGTCGGCAGGCGCGGCTATGAGGCGATGGAATTGGCCTTCCAAGAACACGACCTGATGGTCCGCGGCGTCGGCGACACGCTGGCGCTCAGCCCGCCGCTCATCGTGAGCGAGGCCCAGATCGGCGAGATCTTCGACAAGCTCGGCAAGGTCATCAAGGCGGTGGCGTAACCTAGGCCGCGTACTCATAAATCGGGAATAGCGAGCGGCGGCCGGTCAATGTCCGCTTTACACCCAATTGCGCTTCAGGCTGATGGTGAAACGAGGTCCACAGTCACGGCCTCAAGCATCAGAAGGAGAAGCGCAGCATGGACCATTTTGCTGGACTAGATGTTTCAGTCAAGGAGACCAGCGTCTGCATTGTGGATGACGCAGGCAGGATCGTGCGGGAAGTGAAGGTAGCGAGCGAACCTGAAGCGCTGCTGCAGGTTCTGAGGAACCCCGTCTACCACTTCAAGCGGATTGGGCTGGAAGCCGGGCCGCTGTCGCAGTGGCTGTTCAGCGCTCTGGCGGAAGCGGGCTTGCCGGTGATCTGTGTCGAGACGCGGCACATGCGGGCGGTGTTGAAGGCGCAGATCAACAAGACCGACCGCAACGATGCGCGCGGCATGGCGCAGATGATGCGGGCGGGGCTTTATCGCCCGGTGCATGTGAAGACGTTACGCAGTCAGAAACTGCGAATGCTGCTGACCCATCGCAAGCTGCTGCAGTCGAAGGCCATCGCCATCGACAACGACCTGCGCGGCACTTTGCGCAACTTCGGCCTCAAGGTCGGGATGGTGGGGAAGGTGAAGTTCGAGGCGCGCATCAAGGAGCTGGTCGAGAACCTGCCCGACCTGGCCGTGCTGGTCGAACCGCTGCTTGTTGTCCGGCGGGTGCTTCGCGAGCAGATCGGCATCCTGCATCGCCGCTTGCTGGCCATCGTGCGGGACGATGATGTATGCCGGCGCCTGATGACGGTCCCCGGTGTCGGCCCGGTGGTGGCGCTGACCTATCGCGCCACCGTCGACGTACCCGCCCGCTTCCGGAACTCCAAGGCGGTCGGGGCGGTGTTTGGACTGACGCCCTCCAAGTATCAATCGGGCGAGATCGACCGAACCGGCGGGATATCACGATGCGGGGACGAGATGATGCGGGTGATGCTCTACGAAGCGGCCCAGATCATGCTGACCCGCACCAACAAGTGGTCCTGGCTCAAGGCCTGGGCGATGAAGATCGCCAGGCACCGCGGGATGAAGAAGGCGATCGTGGCGCTGGCGCGCCGGTTGGCCGTGATCATGCACCGCATATGGGTTGACGGCACCGAGTTCCGCTGGACCCGGGAAGAAGCCGCAGCGGCATGAAAGCCTGCGTCAGGATCAAATGCGATAGGAGAAAACTCGAGCTCCACCGAGCGGTGGAATGATGTCCCTCGCGGGACGATGGATGAGGTGAGTTCGTATGGTCCGCTTGGACCTACCGGTTCAGTCTGACGGCAAGGCCGCCCAAAAGATTGTTCCACCTCGTCCTCGAATCCCATGCTGGAAGGGCCTTAGTGCCGATTCCGAAGAGAAGCGCGAGCCCGTGAGCGACATCGACACTGCAGTGGTGGATAGTCTGAAAGCGCTTGACCCCAAACGGCCGATTAGAGAAGCGGACATTTGCGGGTGCGGTTCGAATGTCCGCTAAGTGCCAATTTCAGCCGCAATTGGCGGCGTAGATGGTGGCGTCTGTTAGTTATCCAGAAATTGTGATCTGACACTCGATTCGACGCAAGCGCGGATAGGCATTCCAACCGGGCATGGCATGGTAAATCGATTTACGACGGCGCAATCCACCGTGGCGATACGCGGTTGGGGGCCTCCCGCCATTGTGACGCTCGCGGCGATGGCCGCACTGACGGCATTGAGCTCCGACGCCGCAGCCGGACAGGCGCGCCCCGCGCCACCGACCGAGGCGATGGCTCCGCGCGATGCGGGCGAGCCGATCATGGCGATTGTGTCGATCAAGACCCAGCAGGTCACCTTCTACGACGCGGAGGGCTGGATTTTTCGTGCGCCGGTATCGACCGGCGTTAAGGAACGCGAGACGCCAGCGGGCGTCTTCGCCGTCGTCGAGAAGGACAAGGACCACCACTCGACCATGTATGACGATGCCTGGATGCCGAACATGCAGCGCATCACCTGGAACGGCGTCGCGCTGCACGGCGGGCCGCTGCCCGGATATGCGGCCTCGCACGGCTGCATCAGGATGCCCTACGGCTTTGCTGAGAAGCTGTTTGACAAAACTCGCATCGGGATGCGGGTGATCATCGCGCCGAACGACGCGGCCCCGGTCGAGTTTTCCCACACCGCGCTATTCATGCCGAACGCGGAGGCCATCGCGGCCGCTCCGGCGCGTGCCGAGACGCTCGCCCGCGAGGCCGCGGAGGCCGTCAAGGCCGCCGCCGAGGCGAAGAAAGCCGTCACGACAACGGTGCGCGAGGCAGCATTGCTCACGGCGTCGCTGCGCAAGCTAGAATCGCTCAAGAGGAGCGCCGACGCCGCGCTCGCATCCGCCGAAAAGGCGCTCGCATCCGCGAAGACGGACCAAGCCAAGTCGCGGGCCGAGGACTGGAAGCAGAAGGCCGCCGCCAAGGCCGCGGAACTGGGTACGCAACTCGACACCGCCAGGGTCGACGTGAAGTCAAAATTCGACGCCGCCGCTGCCGCAAAGGACGCCGCCAAGGCGGCCGAAACCAAGAAGGTCGCAACCGCCAAGGCAGCAACCGAGGGGAAGCTCGCGCTCGAGCCGGTCTCGATCTACATCAGCCGCGCAACGCAGAAGCTTTACGTGCGGCGCAACACGCATAAGCGGTGGCCGGACGGGGGCGAGGTGTTCGATGCGACCATCGAGGTCCCCGTCACGATCCGCAACCCCGACAGGCCGATCGGCACACATGTGTTCACGGCGATGGCGCGCAAAGAGGCCGGCCTTCGCTGGACCGCGGTCACGATCGACGAGGGGGACGACGCCAAGGATGCGCTCGACCGCATCACCATCCCGCAGGATTTGCTCGATCGCATCGCGCCGACCGCATTGCCGCGATCCTCGATCATCGTCTCGGACGAGCCGCTGAGCCGCGAGACCAACTACCGCACCGAGTTTGTCGCGGTGCTGAGCAATCAGCCCCAAGGCGGCTTTATAACGCGCACGCCTACGACCGACGTCCGAGTTGCGAACGACAACGGCTGGGGCGACGACGGATTCCCTTTTTTCCAGCGCAATTCGAACTTCCAAACTGGGTATCCGCGTCGGCGCGGCGACTATTATCGGTTTCCACCGGGCAGGTGGTAAGACGCGGCATCTCCGCTTTGGGGAAAAGCGACATCGCAATAAACGGAAGTAATGTCCGAGTTAGGTCATAAGCGGGCACGGCCATAACTCCGTGCGATGTCTGTTTTACCCCCGAAAGCGGGGACGACAGCGGAGTGTCAGCGGTTCGTGCCGCCTGCGTAGGAAGGATTCGGCAGCAGGATCGCCCAGCCGACATAGAGGCTTGAGTCGCCGCGCCGGTAGTGCAGCAGGAACGGCGGCTGCACCGCGGCATCGACCGCGACGGTTCTGAATTCGACCGGCACTGCATGCAGGTCGCCCACCGTCCACACCACCACGGCGCCGCGGCGTTTAAGATCGGCGAGATCGATCCAGGGCGTGCGGGCGGCGCTGCCGTCGATTAGCACGCGCGGATGCTCGCCGGCGTAATGCGCGACATTGCCGCCGTCCCACATGGTGCCGATCACGTAAGATATAGGCTGTCCGGTGACGGCGCGATAGCGTTGCGACAATTCGCGGCCGAGATCGCCGCCGGGAAAGAACACCGCGCGGTAGCGGTGGTCGTAAAACGGCAGCACGCCGTAATTGCCGATGAAGGCGATGGCCAGTCCTGTAAAGATGACCGCCCAGTTCAACAGCACGCGGCCGAGCCGTGGATTGTCGAGCGCGCGGCGCGCGGTCATCACCAGCCACACGCCCAGGAACAGCCAGAGCGGGTAGCCCCACATGGCGACGGTGCCGCGCCCGCTGATGGCCGAAAGCGCCAGCACGGTGGCGATCGGCCCGAAGGCCAACCAGGTGACAATGCGGCGGTCGAAGGCATCCGCGCCGAGTGCGACCGGCTGCTCGCTGGAAGCGCTCCGGCGCGGGTAAAACAACGGCAGTGCGATCAGCAGCGATGGCACCAGGAAGAATGCCTGGCTGAATGCGAATTGCAGCGGATGCCAGACATGGTCGATCAGCCCGCGCGAGGGCAGCGCGCGATGTTCGGCATAGGCGAAAGGCAGGAAATCATTTTGCACCAGCCAGACCAGATGCGGCGCCATCACGACCAGCGCGGCAGCCAGCGCCACATAGGGCCCGGGCGTCATCAGCGATTTACGCGCGTCGCGGTCGATCAGAATGAAAAGCCCGATCGGCAGCGCCAGCACAGCGACGAAATATTTCGCCCACAGCGACATCCCGACCGCCAGGCCCAGCAGCAGCCAGTGGCGGATTTCGCCGCCGCGCAGCGCGCGATGCAGGGCAAAGCCGGCGAGCGCCCAGAACGGCAGCTGGATCACGTCGTGATTGAACTTGGCGGCGGTGTAGTTGACGTAGTGCAGGCCATCGATGATGAGCACCGCGACCAGCGCGCCCAGCACCCCCACCAGCGGCCGGGCCATGGCGAAGATGGCTGCAAAAGCCGCTACCACCGCGATCTGGGCCAGCAGGTAGTAGGCGAAGTCGTGGCCGATCAGCCGGTAGACGGTTTCCACCAGCCACCAGGGCAGAGGGGGCAGCTTGTCGTAGCCGAGTTGCCATTCACGGCCATAAATCAGGGCCTCGATCAGGTCGAGCGGCAGATTGGGGTAGAGCAGGCTCGGCAGCGCGGTCCAGACCGAGGCGTGCAGTGCCAAAAAGGCGGCGAAGGCCCGCCCCGGGGAAGCCGCGATCCGCTGAAGTAATGGTAACCTGCCGGGAGCGGCCATCGCTGCTAGAGTTCCAAAACCGTCCCGCATCCCGCGGAAAAGGGGCGCCAATAGGGGGGCAAACGCCCGTTACCATAGCAGGAGTTGGAGGTTGCGCGGAGCCGCGCCCTCATGAACATTGTACCCCGGCACCGCGAATCACTTGACCCTAGTGGATAGGCGGGGCCGCCCAGGATTTGAACTATGCTTCGTTTCGGCGCCATCTTCATCGCGGTCTGCATGGTGCTCATCGCAGGCTCGCTCGGCGCGTTCCTCTATCTTGCGCTCAAGATGGACACGCTCACCTCCGCGATCATTGCGCTCGCCGCCCTTACCGCCATGGCGCTCTACAATACCGTGAGCAACCGGCTGAACGACCGCGGCATGCTCGGCGACCAGATCGCCGATCTTTCGCGCGGAACCGGCGATCTTGCCCGCCAGGTGGCCGAGATTTCCCGCCGCCTCAACACCATCGAAGGCCGGGTCGAGTCAAAAGTGAACAGTGCGCGCGGCGCGGTCGACCCGCTGGCCGCCGAGATCGGCGAATTGGGCGGGCTGGTCCGCCAGGTCGCCGAAACGGTTGCGACGCACGAGGCCATGCTGCAGGCGCAAGGTGCGATGCCGGCGCGGCCCGCCGCGACCGAGATGCCGAAAGCTGACACCGCGCCCGCGGCGGCGCCGGCCGCGGACGGCCTGCTCAGGCTGAGCGAGAGCGACACGGTGAGCGGCGCGCGCCGCTTCGAGGGTCTGTCGCGCGAAAGCATCGCCGACGTGATCGGCAAGGCGGTCGATGCCAATCGCATCGATCTTTATCTGCAGCCGGTGGTCACGCTGCCGCAACGCAAGGTGCGCTACTACGAGGCGGTGTCGCGCCTGCGCACCGAGGAAGGCGACATCATTCCGGCCGGCGATTTCATCGAATATGCCGAGAGCTTCGGGCTGATGCCGAAGATCGACAATCTGCTGGTGTTCCGCTGCGTGCAGGTGACGCGCCGCCTGCAATTGAAGAGCCGCGACGTCGGCGTGTTCTGCAATGTCAGCGCCTCGACGCTGACCGATCCCGTCTTGTTCAAGCAATTCCTCGATTTCATGGACGCCAATCGCGCGCTCGCCACCGCTTTGATGTTCGAGTTCACGCAAAGCGCCTATCGCGCCTTTGGACGGATCGAGCACGAGAGCCTTGCGGCGCTGGCCGAGCGTGGCTTCCGCTTCTCCATGGATCATGTCGCCGATTTGCGCATGGAGCCCAAGGAACTAGCCGACCGCTATTTCCGTTTTCTGAAAGTGCCGGCCAAGCTTCTGCTCAACAAGGCCTCGAACGCGCAGAGCGATATCCACCCCGCCGATCTCGCCGACCTCTTGGCGCGCTCCGGCATCGATCTGATCGCCGAGCGGATCGAAAGCGAGAGCATGGTGGTCGATCTGCTCGACTACGACGTGCGCTTCGGCCAGGGCTTCCTGTTCTCGCCGCCGCGGCCGGTGCGGGCCGAGGCATTGCAAGGGGCCGCCGGCGCAACCGACAAGCCGCAGCCGGGCGATGGCGCAAGCGAATTCGCGGTCGCCGTCGGCACCTGATATAGCGTCGTCATTCCGTCTGCCTCCCACCCTGGAATGACGAGGAAAAGAATTGACCGCCGTCTTGCCGCCCTTGATCCAGCATTTCGAAACTCTCGCGCCCGGCTACGACGTGCTGCTATGCGACGTCTGGGGCGTGATGCACAACGGCATCGTCGCCTTTCCGCACGCCTGCGATGCGCTGATGCGCGCACGCGCGCGCGGCGCCACGGTGGTGTTCATCACCAATGCGCCGCGCCCGAGCGAGGTGGTGAGCGGCCAGCTCGTCAAGCTGCATGTGCCGCGCGAAACCTATGACGCCATCGTGTCGTCCGGCGACGTCACCCGCGGCGTGATGGAGAAGCGGGTGGGGCAGAGCTTCTTTCATCTCGGACCCGAGCGCGACCGCTCGATCTTCACCGGGCTCAACGCGAAATTCGCAACCCTGGAAAGCGCCGACTACGTGGTCTGCTCCGGACTGGTCGACGACGACGTGGACAAGCCGGAGGACTACCGAGCGCGGCTGGAGATCATGCTCAAGCGCAAGCTGTTCATGGTCTGCGGCAATCCCGACGTGGTGGTCGAGCGCGGCGACAAACTGGTCTATTGCGCCGGCTCGATCGCCGATCTCTACGCCACTATGGGCGGCGAGGTGCTCTATGCCGGCAAGCCCTATCTGCCGATCTATGAGATGGCGCTGAGCAAGGCGGAAGCCGCTGCCGGGCGCAAGATCGAGCGCAAGCGCGTGCTGGCGATCGGCGATTCCGTGCGCACCGATCTTAAAGGGGCGCGCAGCGCCGGCGTCGACTTCCTGTTCGTGACATCGGGCATTCATGCCGAAGAGCTGGGCGGGCGCGAGCGGCCCGACACCGGAGCGCTGAGCGCGACCTTCGCGGCTGCCGGCGGAATGCCCAAGGCGGTGATGCGGGAATTGGTGTGGTGACAGTTGTCACTGTCATGCCCGAGAAGGCGGGCATCCAGTAATCACGGCGCCATCGTTGTGTACTGGGTCCCCGCTTTCGCGGGGACGACAGCAGAGGACTTACGCCGCCGCGGGCGCGTCCGGATCCGGAAACACCGAATCGATCTTGCTCTTGAGGGTCTGCGCGTTGAACGGCTTGACGATGTAGTTCGACACGCCCGCCTTCTTGGCCGCGATCACGTTCTCGGTCTTGGATTCCGCCGTCACCATGATGAACGGTGTTGTCGACAGGCTGGGATCGGAGCGAACCTGCTGCAACAAGTCGTAGCCGGTCATCGGCTCCATGTTCCAGTCGGAGATTACCAGGCCGTATTTGAGCTCACGCATCTTGGCGAGCGCCTGCGAGCCGTCATTGGCGTCGTCGATATGCTCGAAGCCGAGCTGCCGCAGCAGATTGCGAATGATGCGGACCATCGTGTTGTAATCGTCCACGATCAGCACCGGAATCGTCAGATCGACAGCCATGACACGTCGCCCGCGCGGGGCGTCCCTCGAGAGTTGTGGAACTTAGCAAGACCGCTTGAATAACTCGTTAATTTGAAGCTTTGTTAACCGCGCGGTAACCGTTATTGCGCCCAAAACTTCAACTTGCTGCATAAATGAGCACTTTGTGACCACTTCTCCCTGCAAACGCCCCGCATTGCCATGACCGCGCCCGGCCAGCCAGCAAATTCCTTCCACGTTGCGCGCGTCGACGCGCGCGGAATCGACATCGGACCGCTGGATGGTGCGGTCGTAGCGATCGGCAATTTCGACGGCGTGCATCGCGGGCACCGCGCTGTGATCGGGGCGGCGTTAATGCGCGCCCGCGCGCTCGGCCGCAAGGCCGCGGCGCTGACTTTCTCGCCGCATCCACGACTTTTCCTGCGGCCGCAGGACACATTGTTCCAGCTTTCCAGCGAGCGGAACAAACTGCGGCTTTTGGCCGCCACCGGTTTGGATGGCGCCATCGTCATGACATTCGACGCCAGCCTTGCCGCCACTTCGGCCGAAGACTTCATCGAGAAGATTCTGGTCGGCGGCTTCGGCATCGGCGGCGCGGCGATCGGTTTCGATTTTCATTTCGGGCAGAACCGCGCCGGCACGCCGGACTATCTTGCCCGCGTCGGCCGGCGGCTGCACTTTGCGGTCGACATCGCGCCGCCGCTGGAAGACGAAGGCCGCCCGGTTTCCTCCGGCGCGGTGCGCGCGGCGCTCAACGCCGGCAAGGTGGTGGAGGCGGCCGAATTGCTCGGCGCGCCCTGGTTTATATCGGGCGAGGTCATCCACGGCGGCAAGCGCGGGCGCGAACTCGGCTTTCCCACCGCCAATCTCAAGCTCGATGCATCCTGCGGCCTCAAGCACGGCATCTACGCGGTGCGCACGCGCCTCGGCGGCGACCGGCTGTACGATGGCGTGGCGAGTTTCGGCGTGCGCCCGATGTTCGACGACGGCGCGCCGCTGCTCGAGGTGTTCCTGTTCGATTTCGACGGCGACCTGTACGGGCAGACGGTCGACGTCGCCTTTGTCGGCTGGATCCGGCACGAGCAGAAGTTCGCCACCATCGAAGCCCTCAAGCGCCACATGATGGGCGATGCGGCCCAGGCCCGCGACGCGCTTCTGCGCGCCGGCAGGGTGTTTCCGATGTTGGGGGACATCTAAGTAAGCGTCGAGCGCGCGGCAATCTCGTTTCCCTCTCCCCTTGCGGGAGAGGGTGCCTCGCGTGGAGCGATCGCGAACGCGAGCCGGGTGAGGGGTCCAGACTATCCCGAGGCACCGCCCCCTCACCCGCCCTCGCTTGGCTTCGCCTCCGCTCGGGCCCCCTCTCCCGCAAGGGGAGAGGGGGAAAAGCGCGATTGCCTCGCGACACCAGCCTTTTCGCCACGGAATCCCCCTGCTAAACAGCCCGCCATGAATAAGCCCGCGCGCGACTATTCCGAAACGCTGTTCCTGCCGCAGACGGATTTCCCGATGCGCGCCGGCCTGCCGCAGAAGGAGCCGGAGCTGCTGGCGCGCTGGGAGAAAACCGGTCTCTACGGCCAGTTGCGCAAGGCGGCCAAAGGCCGCGAGAAATTCATCTTGCATGACGGCCCGCCTTACGCCAACGGCAACATCCACATCGGTCATGCGCTCAACAAGATCCTCAAGGACGTGGTGACGCGCAGTCAGCAGATGCTCGGCTACGACTCAAATTACGTGCCGGGCTGGGACTGCCACGGCCTGCCGATCGAATGGAAGATCGAGGAAGAAAACTACCGCGCCAAGAACAAGCCGAAGCCCGACTTCACCAACGCCGAGGCGCTGGTAAAATTCCGCCAGGAATGCCGCGCCTTCGCGCAAGGCTGGATCGACGTGCAGCGCGCCGAGTTCATGCGGCTCGGCGTCGAGGGCGACTGGGCGCATCCCTACACCACGATGGATTTCTTTGCGGAAGCACAGATCGCGCGCGAGCTAATGAAGTTCGCCGCCAACCAGACTTTGTATCGCGGCTCCAAGCCGGTGATGTGGAGTGTGGTCGAGAAAACCGCGCTGGCCGAGGCGGAGGTCGAGTACGAGGATTACACCTCGGATACCGTGTGGGTGAAGTTTCCGGTCTCGCACACAGATGATCAGAAATTGGAAAAGGCGTCGGTCGTAATTTGGACCACTACACCGTGGACTTTGCCGGGCAATCGCGCGGTGACGTTTTCGTCGAAAATAAATTACTCTCTCTATCGGGTGATGGAAGCTGCGCCAGAAAACTGGGCGAAGTTTGGAGACCAGTTTATCTTGGCGGAAAAGCTCGCCGCCGAAGTATTCAAACAGGCGAAAGTGGCAACTTTCGAAAAGGTAGCTGACGTTCCAGCGAAGGTGCTGGACCATATGACACTTAAGCATCCATTTCGCGGCAGAGGTTACGATTTCATCGTGCCGGTTCTTGATGGCGATCACGTTACCGATGAAGACGGTACGGGTTTTGTGCATACCGCGCCGGGTCACGGCCGCGACGACTTTGAGATTTGGATGAGCAAGAAGTCTTTGCTCGACGCGGAAAGGATCGAAACGGCGATCCCCTACACAGTAGACGAAAACGGTGCCTTCACCGAGCAGGCGCCGGGCTTTACGGGAAAACGGGTCATCAATGACAAGGGCGAGAAGGGCGATGCCAACGAGGCGGTGATCAAGGCGTTGCAGGCGGCCGGGATGATCATCGCGCGCTCGCGCCTCAAGCATCAATATCCTCATTCATGGCGTTCGAAGAAGCCGATCATCTTCCGCAACACGCCGCAGTGGTTCATCGCGATGGATAAGCCGATCACCAGCGGTCATATACGATGGTCGCCGGATTCCGGCGTTGCCTCTTCGGACACCCTTCGTAATCGCGCGCTCAAGGCCATCACGGTTACGCGCTGGGTGCCGGCCGCCGGCGAAAACCGCATCACCGGCATGATCGAGTCGCGCCCCGACTGGGTGATCTCGCGCCAGCGCGCCTGGGGCGTGCCGATCACGGTGTTCATCAAGGAGAAGGGCGACGGCTCGGTCGAACTGCTCGACGATCCGGAAGTGAACGTGCGGATCGTCGAGGCCTTCGAGGCCGAGGGCGCTGACGCCTGGTACAAAGAAGGCGCGCGCGAGCGTTTTCTTGGGCCAAAACTTGCCAACGACACTTCGAACGGTTCTTGGAAAAAAGTCGACGACATCTGCGACGTCTGGTTCGATAGCGGCTCGACTCACGCCTTCGTGCTCGAAGACCCCGTGCATTTTCCGCAGCTCGCGGGCATCAAGCGGAAAGTGGACGGCGGCAAGGACATCGTGATGTATCTCGAAGGCAGCGACCAGCATCGCGGCTGGTTTCATTCCTCGCTACTGGAGAGCTGCGGCACGCGCGGGCGCGCGCCCTATGACGTCGTGCTCACGCACGGCTTCGTGCTCGACGAGGCGGGGCGCAAGATGTCGAAGTCGCTCGGCAACGTCACCGCGCCGCAGGACGTGATCAAGCAGTCCGGCGCCGATATTTTGCGAATGTGGGTGTGCGCGTCGGATTATGCCGACGATCTGCGCATCGGGCCGGAAATTCTCAAGACCACGGCCGATACCTACCGCAAGCTGCGCAACACCATCCGCTGGATGCTCGGCTCGCTTTCGCATTTCCACGAAGAGGATCGCGTCAAGTTCGACAAGATGCCGGAGCTGGAGCGGCTGATGTTGCATCGGTTGACCGAGCTCGATGCGCTGGTGCGCCAGGCCTATGCCGATTTCGACTACAAGCGCATCTTTGCCGCGCTGTCGGCCTTCATGACGTCGGATCTGTCGGCGTTCTATTTCGACATCCGCAAGGACACGCTCTATTGCGATCCGATTTCGTCGGTCAATCGCAAGGCCTGCCTCACCGTGGTCGATCATCTTTTTCGCTGCACGGTCATCTGGCTCGCGCCTATGCTGTGTTTCACGGCGGAGGAATCCTGGGCCTCGCGCTACGGCGCCGATGTGGCTTCCGTTCACCTCGAGACCTTCCCCGAAGTGCCGGCGGCCTGGCGTGACGATGCGCTGTCCGACAAGTGGCGAAAAGTTCGCACCGTGCGCCGCGTGGTCACCGGCGCGCTCGAGATCGAGCGGGCGCAAAAGCGCATCGGCTCCTCGCTCGAGGCGCATCCGATTGTTCTGGTCGAAGACGAAGACTTGTTCGAGGCGGTCGTCGGCGTTGATCTGGCCGAGATTTGCATCACCTCGGCGGCGACGTTGCGAAACCTCGGCAGTTCTGACGGCGCATTCCGGCTGCCGGATGTCGCAGGCGTCGCAGTCATTCCCAATCTCGCCGAGGGCACCAAATGCGCCAGGTCGTGGAAAATCCTCACGAATATCGGTGCCGATCCGGAATTTCCGGAAGTTTCGCCGCGCGATGCCAAGGCGTTGCGCGAATGGGAAACCATGCGCAAGGCGGCGGAGTAGATGTCTTCGTTCAGGTCGTATCTGCTTGGCCCGCTGACGTTTTTCGGCCTTGGCGTCGCCGGTCTCGTCGGCCTGCTCGATCAGGCGAGCAAACTCTATCTGTTGTTCGTCTTCGATCTCGCCGCTCAGGGGCCGGTGCGGCTCGGGCCGTTCTTCGATTTCGTGCTCACCCGCAACGCTGGCATCAGCTACGGCCTGTTCCAGACCCAGGGTCCGGTCGGGCAGGCGGTCATGCTCGCCTTCAAAGTCCTGGCGGTGGCGGCGCTATGGGTGTGGCTGGCGCGGGCGCAGGACCGCCTTACCGCGCTCTCATTAGGCCTCATCATCGGCGGGGCGGTCGGCAATGGTATCGACCGGCTGGCCTATGGCTGGGTGGCCGATTTCGTGTTTTTTCACGTTTCCACGGCAAATTGGCAGTTCAACTGGTATGTTTTTAACCTCGCCGATGTGGCCATCGTTGCCGGGGTAATTGGTCTCCTGTATGAATCCCTGGCAGGGGGAAACGCCGTAAAAGCGCCCTGATCCGGCGCAATAAGCCGGGCCGCAGGGCGGCTTTCTGTAAGATTCGAGCGCCAGAGGTTTCTGATGAAATCACGCCGGCCGACACGCCTGACCACCCCATTTTGCGCGAGCGCAGCCCTCAGCTTGGCGCTCGGCGCCGCCTTGGTCATGACTTCGATGCCGGCGCGCGCGGCCGAAGACGATGTCCCGCTCGACACCAAGATATTCCGCGGCATCATGGAAGGTCTCGGCCTCAAGCGGGACGGCGAGGAAATCAACTACCAGGAGCGCGGGCCGCTGGTGATCCCGCCGCGCCTCGATCTGCCGCCGCCGGAAAAGACCGATCAGGCGATCGCCAAGAATCCGGCCTGGCCAAAAGATCCGGACGTGGTCAAGCGCAAGACCATCGCCGACATCGAGCGCAATCGCAACGTCAGCGACGAGCGCGAACGCGAGCAGAATCCGTTGCGACCGGATCAGCTCACGCCCGGCGGCACGCCGCGCAATCCCGGACGCAATCGGGAGGAAGCGAACACCGCGACACCCGGCGATCGCAGTACTCCTGCGGAGCTCGGCAGCAAGGGCAACATTTTCACCAACATGTTCGAGAAAAAGAACGACGAGGTTGCCAAGTTTACCGGTGAGCGGCCGCGTGCCTCGCTGACCCAGCCGCCGCCGGGCTACCAGACGCCGTCGCCGCAGCAGCCTTACGGTCTCAGCAAAGACGCGCCTGTGAAGGCCGAGAATTCCTTCCTGACGCGCTCCGAGCCGAAACAGTAAGCGCGCCGGCCTGCGTTCTGCCGAATCGATATATTTTAGTCCAGCGGCGGCGTGACCCGAGGGTTGCGCGGCCAACCAAAGGCTCCGCCAACGTGTCAGCCAATCGAGTAGCCTCCCTCGCCGCCATCGCTGCCATCGCCGCCATCCTCGCTCCTCCAGTGCTCGCCGCCGAGCAGGCCGGCGCCAAGGTCGCCGACGTCACGCTGGCGAACGGTCTGGAGCTGGTGGTCATTCCCGATCATCGCGCGCCGGTGATCACTCATATGATCTGGTACAAGGTCGGCTCGGCCGACGAGACGCCGGGAAAATCCGGCCTCGCGCATTTCCTCGAACATCTGATGTTCAAGGGCACGGCGAACAATCCCATTGGCAAGTTCTCCGAGGCGGTTGCGCATGTCGGCGGCCAGGAAAATGCCTTCACCTCGAGCGACTACACCGGTTATTTCCAGCGCATTCCGAGCGATCAGCTCAAGACCGTGATGCAATTTGAAGCCGACCGCATGACCGGGCTTGTGCTCACCGACAAGGTGGTGCTGCCGGAACGCGACGTGATCCTGGAGGAGCAGAACCAGCGCGTCGCCAACGTGCCGCGCGCCCGGCTCGGCGAGCAGATCGACGCCGCGCTGTATCTCAACCACCCTTACGGCAGACCGATTATCGGCTGGCGGCAGGAAATGGAGGAGCTTTCCCGCGACGACGCCATCGCTTTCTACCGCCGCTTCTATGGTCCCAACAACGCGGTGGTGGTTATTGCCGGCGACATCGAACTGGCCGAGGCGCGCAAGCTCGCCGAGGAAACCTACGGCAAGGCCGCGCGCCGTAACGATTTTACGCCGCGTCAGCGACCGCAGGAGCCGCCGCCGGTGGCGGTGCGTTCGCTCACGCTCGCCGATGCTCGCGTCGAACAGCCGATGATGCAGCGGGCCTATTTGGTGCCCTCATTCGCCAGCGGCAAACCCGGCCAGTCGGAAGCCTTGGAAGTGCTGGCGCATATTCTCGGCTCCGGTTCCAACAGCCGGCTCTATCGCGCGCTGGTGGTCGACAAGCAGGTCTCGGTGATGGCGGGTGCCGCCTATGACAGCACCGCGCTCGATAATTCGAAGTTCAGCATTTATGGCGTGCCGCGCCCGGGCGTCACGCTGCCCCAGTTAGAGACCGAAGCCGACGGCGTCATCGCGCAGATGATCGAGCAAGGGCGTCACGCCCGAGGAATTGGAACGCGCCAAGTCGCGGCTGATTGCCGATGCGATCTACGCGCAGGACAACCAGGCGACCATGGCGCGCTGGTACGGCGCCGCGCTGATGACAGGTGCAACCGTCGACGACTTGCGGCGCTGGCCCGATCGCATCCGCGCCGTCACCGCCGCCCAGGTGCAGGACGTCGCCCGCGCATGGCTCGACAAGCGGCGCTCGGTCACCGGCTATCTCATCAAAGACACTAGCCCGCCCGCGGAGAAGCGTTCATGAAACGTCTGACGGTCGCGGCCGCTTTCGCCGCGCTTGCTCTGCTGACGGCCATTCCGCCGGCCTCGGCGATGACGATCGAAAAGACCGTCAGCCCGGCCGGGATCGAGTTCTGGCTGGTGCGCGAGCAGACCGTGCCGCTGGTCTCTCTCAATTACGCCTTCCATGGCGGCTCCAGCCAGGACGACGCGGACAAGTCGGGCGCCGCCAACATGGCGGCCGACTTGCTCGACGAGGGCGCCGGCGATCTCGACTCCAAGGCGTACCAGGAAAAGCTCGAAAATCACGCCATCGAGATCGGCTTCCAGGTTGGCCGCGACGAAATCCGCGGCTCGCTGCGCGCGCTCAATGAGCATCGCGACGAGGCCTTCGAGCTGCTGCGGCTGGCGCTGACGGCGCCGCGCTTCGACGCGGACGCCATCGAGCGGGTGCGCGGGCAGCAACTCTCGACATTGCGGCGCGACACCACCAATCCCAACGATCTGGCCAGCAAAAGCTGGTGGGCGACCGCTTTCCCGGGCCATCCTTACGGCCGTGAAAGCAAAGGAACGCTGGAGACGGTGCCGCGTATCGGTGCCGAGGACATGCGCGACTATGTCCGGCGCGTGTTCGCGCGCGACGGGCTGACGATTTCGATCGTCGGCGATGTCGACGCCAAGACCGCGGGCGGCCTCGTCGACCGCGCTTTCGCCAGCCTGCCGGCCAAGGGCGATCTCAAGCCGATCGCCGACGCGAGCCCCGCCGGGCTTGGGCGCCGCATCGTTATCAAACTCGACGTGCCGCAGGCGGTGGTCTCCTTCGGCGGGCAAGGGATTGCGCGCAGCGACCCCGATTTCATGGCCGCCTACATCGTCAATCATATCCTCGGAGGCGGCAGTTTTTCCTCGCGCCTCTACAAGGAAGTGCGCGAGAAGCGCGGGCTGGCCTACGGCGTCTCCGATAGCCTGGTCTGGTTCAAGCGCGCTTCCGTCGTGCTCGGCGGCACTGCCACACGCGCCGACCGCACCGGCGACGCGCTCGCGATCATCGAGCATGAGACCAAGCGCATGGGCGAGGAAGGCCCGACCGCCGACGAAATGGCGGCCGCGAAGGCGTTCCTCAAGGGCTCCTACGCCCTCTCGCTCGACAGCTCGGCAAAGATCGCCGCCCAGCTCACGCAGATCCAGCTCGACCATCTCGGCATCGACTACATCCAGCGCCGCGGCGCCCTGATCGATGCGGTCACCATCGCCGATGCCAAGCGGGTGGCCAAACGCCTTTATGGCGGCGGCATGCTGGTCACCGTGGCCGGCCGGCCGGTGGGCGTGACCTCGAACGGAACCGAGTAGTCCTTCTGACTTGTCATGCCCCGCGAAAGCGGTGCATCCAGTAATTACAGCCCGTTGAATTGATTCCCCGTGCCGAACTGGAACGTCACGGGAAACTGGATCGTCCGCTTGCGCGGACGATGACAGTCATTAAGGTTCCGCAATGCCTTTGATCCAATCCATCGACAGTGCACTCGAGAAGAACGTCGGCAAGCACGGCGTCGCTGACGATGTGTTGCAGGCGACACTGAAGCGCGCCGAGGCCGCGCTCGTAGGCTTGCGCGCGCGCCACGCCGATGGCGGCTTGCCGCTGCTGCGGCTCGCCGGCAAGCACGACGACCTCCATCCGATCCGCGACGCGGCCCGCCGGCTCGCCGACCGCGCCACCGATATCGTTTTGCTCGGCACTGGCGGTTCGAGCCTCGGCGGCCAGACGCTGGCGCAACTGGCCTGGCACGGCGTGCCGGGGGTCGGAGCGCTGCGCGAGCCGCCGCGCCTGCATTTCATGGACAATATCGATCCGCACTCCTACGCCGCGCTGCTGGCGAGGTTGCCGCATGCGACAGCGCGCTTCATCGCCATCTCCAAATCCGGCGGCACCGCGGAAACGCTGATGCAGACCATCGCCGCGCTGTCGACGCTGAAAGCGCAGAATATCGGGCCACGCATTCCCGATATCTTTCTCGGTATCACCGAGCCGGCAAAAGCCGGCCGGCGCAATGGCTTGCGCGATCTTCTCGCCCACCACCACGTGCCGATGCTCGAGCACGATCCGGGCGTCGGCGGACGCTTCTCGGCGCTGACCAATGTCGGGCTGCTGCCGGCATCTCTGCTCGGTCTCGATATTGCCGCGGTGCGCTCGGGCGCCGCCGTTGCGCTAGCGCCGGTACTGGCGAACAAGCCGGCCGCGGAAGTTCCGGCCGCGCTCGGCGCCGCCTTGGCGGTGGCGCTGGCGGAGACCAAAGGCAAGAGCATCAGCGTGCTGATCGCCTATGCCGACCGCCTGGAGCGCTTCACGCGCTGGTACGTGCAACTGTGGGCCGAAAGCCTCGGCAAGAACGGCAAGGGCACGACGCCGGTGGCCGCGCTCGGGCCGGTCGATCAGCACAGCCAGGTGCAGCTCTATATCGGCGGGCCGCGCGACAAATTGTTCACCGTCGTCACCGTCGACGGCAAGGGTCTGGGGCCGCGCATCGATGGCGACCTCGCCAAGCTAGCCGGCGAACCGGGTTTAGGCGGCAAGACCATCGGCGACCTGGTGGATGCGGAAGGCCGCGCCACCGCCGAGACGCTCGCCAAGAACGGCTGCCCGGTGCGCAAGATTCATCTGGCGAGCCTCGACGAAGCGAGTCTGGGCGAATTGCTCATGCATTTCATGCTGGAGACGATCGTCGCCGCACATCTGCTGGGACTGGACGCTTTCGACCAGCCGGCGGTGGAAGAGGGCAAGCTGCTGGCGAAGAAGTATTTGACCCAGTGAATGTCATCGCCCGCGAAGGCGGGCGATCCAGTAATCACCGAGCCATGTTCGTGTATACTGGATGCCCGGCGTTTGCGGGGCATGACAGGCAAGCAAATGCACCGCGTCACCGACACCATCTCGATCGACGACTCCGAATTGTCGGAAAGTTTCGTGCGCTCCTCCGGGCCGGGCGGGCAGAACGTCAACAAGGTTTCCTCGGCGGTGCAACTGCGTTTCGACGTGCGGGGCTCGCCGTCGCTGCCCAACGACGTGGCAATTCGGCTGATGCGGCTTGCGGGCAAGCGGCTGACCAAAGACGGTGTCATCGTCATCATCGCCCAGACTCACCGCCAGCAGGAGCGCAACCGCGCCGACGCGCGCGAGCGGCTGTTCGATCTGATCCGTCAGGCAGCGGTGCGGCCGGTGCCACGCCGCGCCACCAAGGTGCCCAAGGCCCAGAAACGAAAGCGAGTCGAGGGCAAAAAGCACCGCGGCCACATCAAAAGCCTGCGCGGCGGCCGGCCGAGTTTGGATTAGGTCTTGGGATAACGGGGGCAGTTAGCTCGGGTCCCTCGCGAATGCCTGCATTGCAGCGCTAAACTGCGAATATCCGAATCGCCCGCGCTTTTCCTCTCCCCGCGAGCGGGGCGCGGTGAGGATTGCGGCGGGAAGAGGTGAAGGAAACAAGATGCCCGTCCGCCAATTGTCCGAGGCAACCGTCAACCGTATCGCCGCCGGCGAGGTGGTCGAGCGGCCGGCGAGCGTGGTCAAGGAACTGATCGAGAATGCACTCGATGCAGGCAGCCGCCGCATCGACGTCCTGACCGACGGCGGCGGCCGAAGGCTGATCCGCGTCACCGACGACGGCGAGGGCATGACGCGCGCCGATCTCGAGCTCAGCGTCGACCGCCACGCCACCTCCAAACTGGCCGACGACGATCTGCTGGCGATCGACACCCTTGGCTTTCGCGGCGAGGCCCTGCCCTCGATCGGCGCGGTGGCACGGCTGACCATCACCACTCGCCACAAGGCTGAGCCGCATGCCTGGGCGCTCACCGTCGACGCCGGCGAGAAATCGCAAGCCAAGCCGGCAGCGCTCGGGCAGGGCACCACGGTCGAAGTGCGCGATCTCTTCTATGCCACGCCGGCGCGGCTGAAATTCTTGAAGACTGACCGCAGCGAAGCCGAGGCGGTGCGCGAGGTGGTGCGCCGCCTGGCGATGAGCCGGCCGGACATCGCCTTCACGCTCGCCGGCGAGGAGCGCGCCCCGGTGACCTGGGGACCTTCGGCCGACGGCGACCGGCTGGCGCGGCTCGGCGACGTGCTGGGGCCGGACTTCCGCGCCAATGCCATAGCCATCGACGCCGAGCGCGAGGGAGTGCGCGTGCAGGGCTTTGCCGGGTTGCCGACATTGTCGCGCGCCAACACGCTCGGGCAATACCTTTTCGTCAACGGCCGCCCGGTGCGCGACAAGGTTCTGGTCGGCGCGGTGCGCGGCGCCTACGCCGATTATCTGCCGCGCGATCGCCATCCGTTGTTGGCGCTGTTCGTCACGCTCGATGCGCGCGAGGTCGATGTCAACGTGCACCCGGCCAAGACCGAAGTGCGTTTCCGCGACGGCGCGCTGGTGCGCGGCCTGATCGTGCGCGCGCTGAAGGAATCGCTGGCGCGTGAAGGCCAGCGCGCGGCAACGACCGGCGGCGGCGCCACCATCGCCGCCTTTCGACCGATGGCCATGGCGCGCCGCGCGACTTACGACTGGCGGCGCTCGCCGTCGCGCCCCGATCCCCGCGCCTTCGTGCCATCACGCGGCGGCGCAGCGTTCGGCTTCGCGGTAGCCGCGCAAGCCGCCTTCGAAGTGGGCGAGCCGTCCGCCGACGCGCGCATCGCGAGTTTCGAGCCGGCGGGCGATCTGATCGAGCGGCCGCTCGGCGCGGCACGCGCGCAGGTGCACGAGACCTACATCGTGTCGCAGACCCGCGATGGGCTGGTGATTGTCGATCAGCACGCCGCGCATGAGCGCATCGTCTATGAGCGCATGAAGGCGGCGATCGATAAGGCGGGCGTGGCGCGCCAGATATTGCTGATCCCGGAAATCGTAGATATCGACGAGGCCGATGCTTCGCGGCTTGCCGCGCGCGCCGAAGAGCTTGCCCGCTTCGGCCTCGTGATCGAGCCGTTTGGGCCGGGCGCTGTGGCGGTGCGCGAGGCGCCCTCGATGCTGGGCGAGATCGATGTGCAGGGCCTGCTGCGCGACCTCGCCGAGCACATGGCGGAGTGGGACGACAGTTTGCCGCTCGAACGCCGGCTGATGCATGTGTCGGCCACCATGGCCTGCCACGGCTCGGTACGCGCCGGTCGCCGTCTCAAGCCGGAGGAAATGAACGCGTTGCTGCGTGAGATGGAAGACACGCCCAATTCCGGCCAGTGCAATCACGGCCGGCCGACTTATGTCGAATTGAAACTCACGGATATCGAACGGCTGTTCGGACGGCGGTGACTTTCCTCTGCTGTCATGTCCGCGAAAGCGGGCATCCAATAATCCCAACGCTGCTTTTTAACATGGCGTTTGCGATTTCTGGGTCCCCCCTTCGCGGGGACGATGACTAACTGTACCGCAAGAACGTGAACTCCGTATCGTCGTATTGCCGCCGCTCCAGTTCGGTAAATCCTTCCGGCGCGCTGAAGGCCTTGGCCGCTTCCTCCACTACGGCAAGCGCGTCGGGCAAAAGCCAGCCGCCGTCGCGCGCGGACACAAGCGCTCTCTCGGCCAGGCCCTTGCCATAGGGCGGATCGAGGAAGACGAGCGAGAACGGTTCGAGCGGATGCGCCGGGCCCAATTTAGTCGCATCACGGCGGAAGATGCGGGTGGTGCCGCCCAGACCCAACGACTCGGTGTTGTCGCGCAGCAGGGCGCGCGCCTCGACGCCATCGTCGACGAACAGTGCATAGTCAGCACCCCGCGAGATTGCCTCGATGCCGAGCGCGCCGGTGCCGGCGAACAGGTCGAGCACGCGAGCGTCGGTCACCGGGTCGCCGTAGCCGTGGATGAGGATATTGAACAGCGACTCGCGTAAGCGATCGGCGGTCGGGCGAATTCCGTCGCCTTTCGGCCTGGAGATCGGGCGCGAGCGCAGGCGTCCGCCGACGACGCGCACTACATTTTTCCTTTGCGCATGATCTTATCCGAAAACCGGTTCTCACTTTTCGGGATCATGCGCGTGGTCTCGCCGGCCGTGGCCCCGAGCTGCGGTCGCGACGCTTGTGCAATCTCTTTTTGAAATTGCGCGAACTGCTGGTTTCTTTCTTGTCGTCGCGCCTCTTGTTATTCCGGTCGCGCGCGTCAGCGCGCGGGCCGGAATCCAGGGGCGACGGTGAATTGCGTCTCTGGATTCCGGGCTCGCGACCTGACGGTCGCGCCCCGGAATGACGGGAAGTGTTATCGCGCGCTCGCGTCTCCGGATGACGGGGGTAGGCCGGTCGCGCATCGTGATCGATCAGCGGCGCGTCGAAATCGGCGCCGGCCTCGGCCACGATCTTTTCGCCGAGTTCAGTGCGCAGCGCCGCCGAGTCGACTTCCTTCACCGACCATTCCGGCAGTTCGCCCAGATTGAACGGTCCGAACGCCACGCGAATAAGCCGGTTCACTTTGAGGTTGAGCGTCTCCAGCACTTTGCGCACTTCGCGGTTCTTGCCCTCGCGGATGGCAAAAGTGATCCAGCAGTTGGCGCCTTGTTCGCGGTCGAGGGTGGCCTCGATCGGGCCGTAGCGCACGCCCTCGACCGTGATGCCGGCGCGCAACTTGTCGAGCTGGTCTTGGGTGACGCGTCCGTTGGCGCGCACGCGATAGCGCCGCAGCCAGGCGGTGGCCGGCAGTTCGAGCACGCGCGCCAGCCCGCCGTCATTGGTAAGCAGCAGCAAGCCTTCGGTATTAATGTCGAGCCGGCCGATGCTGATCAGGCGCGGCAGGTTCTTCGGCAGCGCCGTGAAGATGGTCGGCCGCCCCTCCGGATCGGCGTGGGTGGTCACCAGCCCGCGCGGCTTGCTGTACAGAAACAGCCGCGTGCGCTCGCGCTGCCGCATGGGCGTGCCGTCGACAACGACGCGGTCCGCAGCGGTGACGTTGAGCGCTGGCGAATGGATCACCGCACCGTTGACTGCCACCCGCCCGGCGGCGATCCACGCCTCCGCCTCGCGCCGCGAAGCCAGCCCCGCCCGCGCCATGACCTTGGCGATGCGTTCGCCGGGGATCTCGCTTTTGTTCTTGTCGGACATGCTCGTTTTCTTCGTTGCCCGGCCTTGTGCCGGGCATCCACGTCTTGCTTGTGGACCGTGTATAAGGCGTGGATGGCCGGGACAAGCCCGGCCATGACGAATAATAGGTGCCATGCCCTCACTATCCTTCATGCAAACGGCTCTTGAGGAAGCCCGTGCCGCGGCGGCGCGCGGCGAGGTGCCGGTCGGCTGCGTGGTTGTGCGCGGGGCCGAGGTGGTCGCGCGCGCCGGCAACCGCACGCTGGCTGACAAGGATCCGACTGCGCATGCTGAGTTGTTGGCGATCCGCCAGGCGGCGGCCACGCTTGGCACAGAACGCCTTACAGACTGCGATCTCTATGTGACGCTGGAGCCCTGCGCCATGTGCGCCGCCGCGATGTCGTTCGCGCGTATTCGAAGGCTGTATTTCGGCGCGGCCGATCCGAAAGGAGGAGCGGTGGAAAACGGCGTGCGTTTTTTCGCGAGCCCGGCCTGCCATCACCGTCCCGAGTTCTACGGCGGCATCGACGAGAGCGAATGCGCTGTGCTGCTGAAGGGTTTTTTCGCAGCCAGGCGGTAGCGCGCTGATCCCTCCCCTAAAGGGGAGGGATTACCTCGCTAAACCGTCTTGTCGACCAATTTGCCCATGCCGGGCGGTGGCGGGGCCTGTTTGGGCGCAGCCGATGTGTCGGCCTCGCGCTCATTGGCCTGCTGCTGCGGCGTCTGCTGCGATGATGTTGCGGTCTTTGGCATGATGAGCTGGATGCCAATGCTGACGGCGTTCATGAATTGCTTTCTCGATTGCCGCGATCGTAGCGAACGCGTCTCAATATTCCGCAATGCAATCGCGTGAAAGCGCGAGATACGAATTAAGAAATTGTTGACCCTACAGCTAGGCTTGTAGCGCGAATTCCCACGCCTTGTCGGCGAGCGGACGGATCATCGCGGCCTTGGCCGGCGCAAATTCGGACGTCGCGGTGCCGTCGCGCACGCGCCCGATGATGCCCTGCAGAATGGCGGCGATGCGGAAGAAATTATAGGCGAGATAGGCCGGCAGGTGCGGGCGCGGATCGAGCCCGGTGCGCGCCACGTAAGTGTCTACATAGGCCGCCATGCCCGGAATGCCGAGGCGGCCGAGATCGTGACCGACCAGCGAGGCGGTGCCGGCCGCGCTTTCGGAATGCGGCATGTGCCAGGCCATCAGGTGATAGGTGAAATCGGCGAGCGGATCGCCGAGCGTGGACAATTCCCAATCGAGCACGGCGATAATGACGGACTTATCTGCGGCGACGATGAGATTGTCGAGCCGGTAGTCGCCATGCACCAGCCGCGGGCTGCCCGCCGGCGGAATATGCGACGGCAGCCATTCGATCAGCCGATCCATGGCGTCGATGTTCTCGGTCTGCGAGGCACGATACTGCTTCGACCAGCGCTCGACCTGGCGCGCCACGTAGTTCTCGCCGCGGCCGAAATCGTTCAGTCCGATCTTTGCCGGATCGAAACTATGCAGCCGCGCGATTGTCCCGTTCATGCCGTCGTAGATGCGGGCCCGTTCGGCCGCGTTGGAGCCCGGCATCTGCGGCTCCCAGAACACCCGCCCGTCGGCGTAGCTCATCAGATAGAACGGCGTGCCGGCGACGGTTTTGTCCTCGCAAAGCACCAGCGGCTCGGCTACCGGAAAGCCTTGCGTGTGCAGCGCGCGGATCACGCGATATTCGCGGTCGACCGCGTGCGCCGACGGTAATAATTTGCCGGGCGGCTTGCGGCGCAAGACGTAACGGCGCGCCGGTGTCTCCAGCAGATAGGTCGGGTTCGACTGGCCGCCCTTGAATTGCTTGACCGTCAGCGGGCCGATGAAGTTTTTCACGTGCTTGGCGAGATAGCCTTCGAGCCGCGCGGCGTCGAGCGCAAGCGCTCCCGCCGCCTCCTTGGTGCCGGTAAAAGCCTGCTGGCGGTCGATGCTCATGCGGGATTATTTGCGCGCCCCGAACGCGATCGGCGCGTCGGCGAAGATCTTGTAGCTCTGCGTCTTCGGTTTGGCCTTGTCTTCTTCGTTGACGTAACTGATCGAGCTTTTGCCGGTGAGCGCGCGCGGCAGGATCATCACGCGGATGAAGCGGCTCGGCCGCTCGGCCGCACCTTGCGCGAACACCGCGTCGGGTCCGGATTCATACCAGGCGCTGCCCGGCCCATACGACGTCGAGCGGCCATGGGTGTCGATGCGGATGCCGCCCTCGATCAGGCAGCGGATGCCAGGCCCCTGGTGGCTGTGCAGATAGGCGCAACCGCCGGGCGGAAATGCGACGCTGTCGCCGCGCATCAGCAATTCGCCCTTCGGCATTGTCTCGAGGAAGGCCGAGAGCTTCTCGTGCGTGATCATGCCGGGCGCGCAGGCCACCGTGCTGCCCTGGTCGCCACGCGTAAGTTCCCAGCGCCAGCAGGTGACGCCGGCAGCACCCGGCTTCACGGTCGTGCCGGCTTCGCCCTGCCAGGCGTCGCCTTCGTTTACGACACGGCCCGCGATGGTGGCGGAGCCGTGTACCACGAAGATGAAACGCGGGAGCGGCGCCAGCTGGAACACGACATTCTCTGCGCTCGAAAGGACGTCTTCGTAAAGCCGAAGCACGGGATGCATTCTTGGGGTCTCCTAGCATTTTTTATTGCGCATGATCTTTATCCGAAAACCGGTACCCACTTTTCGGGATCATGCGCCGAAGAACTCTAGCAGCGCCTTGATGGTGGCGTCGGGGTTTTCCTCGGTGAGGAAATGCCCGGAGTCAATCGGCTGCCCGATGGCTTGCGGTGCCCATTGCCGCCAGATCTTGAGCGGCCCGGCGGTCTCATTGGCAATTCCAACGCCGCCCCACAAGGCCAGCAGCGGGCAGGTGATTGTTCGGCCGGCGGCGCGGTCGGCTTCGTCATTGGCCAGGTCGGCGCCATAGCCGGCGCGGTAGTCCTCGCACTGGGCGTGGATGCGTGCGGGATCGGAGAAACTGGCGCGATAATGCTCGAGTGCGCGCGGGTCGAAGGCCGAGAGATCCTTCGTCTTGGCCCAGCTCGCCAGCTTCCATTCCAGCAATTCGACCGGCGCTTTGCCGATCAGCATTTCCGGCAGCGGCGCCGGCTGCGCCAGGAACGGCCAGTGCCACACCTTCATCGCCATGTTGGCGTCCATGCCGCGCCACATGTCGTAGGTCGGCACGATGTCGAGCGTCGCCATGCGCTCGAGGCGGCCTGGATGATCGAGCGCCAGCCGATAGGCGACGCGGCCTCCGCGGTCGTGGCCGGCAAGCCGGAAGCGCGTATGGCCGAGTTTCTCCATGACCTCGACCATAACCTTGGCCATTGAGCGCTTGTCATAGGGCGCATGGCTGGCGTCGGCCGCCGGCACCGCCGAGGAGCCGTAACCGGGCAAGTCCGGGATCGTCAGCGCAAAGCGGGCCGCGAGCGCAGGTGCCACCTTGTGCCACATCACATGGGTTTCGGTGTAACCGTGCAGCAGCAAAAGTGGCGGCCCGCTGCCGCCGGTGCGGACAAAGATTTTTCCGATCGAGGTGTCGATCCGGTGCGCCGCAAAGCCTGGGAAAAGGTCGGCGAGGTCGGTCATGACCGCACCTTACTTTACCCTCTGCCCTTGTGGGAGAGGGTGTAGCGAGTGTGCCGCATCAAAAACAAAGCCCAGCGCGATGCCGGGCTTTGCCTTGCTAAATGTGGATCGCCTTAGTTGGCGGGCAGCCCTGGATCGCGCATCAGCTGGGCGCGAATGTTCGGATCGGGATCGCGGCCGGCATAGACGTCATTGCTGATCACCACGTCGGGGTCGCGCGGGTTGGCGTAACTGTTGTTGCCGTTTTCCACTTCACCGGCGGCGGCATAGGACTCGTTCGCCGTCGCAGTCGGCGAAGTACGCGAATGTTTGGAGGCGGCGAAAGCCGGCGACCCCGCCAGCGTTACCAAGGCCAGAACTGTCAAAAACTTTTTCATGTTGGTTCTCCTGCATCGTCATCACCCCTCGCGCCCAACATAGATTTTGTTTTGCGGTGCGGTATTGGAGATAGCGCATGGGCGACATGTCGAATGACGCTTGGCAATTAGTCTAGGATTGAGGAACAGACTTCGTTTTGCCACAGTCGCGGCAATTTCAGGATGGTAATTTCTATATTGCCAACTGCGTTCAATTTAAGCAGATTTTGTTTCACGTGCGACCGCCTGCCAGCCGATGTCGCCGCGGCAGAAGCCTTCCGGCCATTTTATAAGATCGACCGCCGTGTAAGCGCGCTGCTGTGCCTCGCGCACGCTCTTGCCGCGCGCACAAACATTGAGCACGCGTCCGCCGTTCGCGAAGATGCGCGTGTCATCCCCATTTGTGGTCATGGTTCCGGCGTGGAAAATTTCCACGCCCTCGATCTGCGCCGCTGCGTCGAGACCTTCGATCAACGTGCCTTTCTGGTATGCGCCGGGATAACCTTTCGCCGCCATCACCACGGTGAGAGCCGCATCCGGATACCAGCGCAGATCGAAATTTTTCAATTGTCCGTCGCGCGCGGCGAGCAGGGCGGGAACCAGATCCGACATCAGCCGCAGCATCAGCACCTGGCATTCCGGATCGCCGAAGCGGACATTGTATTCGATCAACTGCGGACCATCCTTGGTGATCATCAGGCCGGCGAACAGCACGCCCTTGTAGGGAGCGCCCATCGCCTTCATGGCGCGCACGGTCGGCAGAATGATCTCGTCCATCACGCGCTTGTTCATGTCGGGAGTCATGATCGGCGCCGGCGAATAGGCGCCCATGCCGCCAGTGTTCGGTCCTTTGTCGCCGTCGAAGACGCGTTTGTGGTCCTGCGCGGATGCGAGCGCGACCGCGCTCTCGCCGTCGCACAGTGCGAAGAACGAGGCTTCCTCGCCGACCAGGCAATCCTCGATCACGATTTCCCAGGCAGGCGCACCCAATGGATTATCTTTGCCGCCGCCGAACATCATGTCGATGGCGGCCTCAGCCTCAGAAACTGTATCGGCCACCACCACGCCTTTGCCGGCGGCAAGCCCGTCGGCCTTGACCACGATCGGCGCGCCTCTGGCACGCACATAATCTTTCGCTGCACTAGCGCCCTTAAATCGCTCGTAGGCCGCGGTCGGAATCTTGTTGGTCTTGCACAGGTCCTTGGTGAAGCCTTTCGAGCCTTCTAGCCGCGCCGCCCATTTGCCCGGGCCGAAGGCCTTGATGCCGGCCGCTTCGAGATCGTCGACAATGCCGGCGCACAACGGCACCTCGGGGCCAACCACCACCAGGTCGATCCTGTTCGTCTGGCAGAACGCGATCACCGCCGCATGATCGGCAAGATCGAGCGCGACGCATTGCGCCTCGCGCGCGATGCCGGCATTGCCGGGCGCGCAATAGAGCTTGGTCGTCAGCGGGCTGGCCGCCATTTTCCAGGCCAACGCGTGTTCGCGCCCGCCGGAACCGAGGATCAAGATGTTCATAGTTAGGTTTCTTGGGCGACGGGAAGGCCTTTAGGGAATGATCGGCATTTGGTGTAGCATGGCCCCTTACCCCCGCAAGCAGATTCGCCCCGAATGGCAGAGCCTGTGCTCAATAACGTTGTGGAATGGTCCGTCTCCGAACTCTCCGCCGCGCTCCGGCGCACGGTCGAGGACGCCTATGGCTTTGTACGGGTGCGCGGCGAGGTCTCCGGCTTCAAGGGCGCATCGCCCTCCGGCCACTGCTATTTTCGCCTTAAGGACGACAAGGCGGTACTGGAAGGCGTGATCTGGAAAGGCGTCTACGGCCGAATGCGGGTCAAGCCGGAAGAGGGCTTGGACGTGATCGTGTCCGGCAAGCTCACGACCTTTGCCGGCTCGTCGAAATACCAGATCGTGATCGACACGCTGGAGCCGGCCGGCGTCGGCGCACTGATGAAGCTCCTGGAGGAGCGCAAGAAGAAACTCGCCACCGAAGGCCTGTTTGACGAGGCGCGCAAGCAACTTATCCCGTTCATGCCCAACGTGATCGGCGTGGTGACCTCGCCGTCCGGCGCCGTCATCCGCGACATATTGCATCGGTTGGCCGACCGCTTTCCGCGCCATGTGTTGGTGTGGCCGGTGCGGGTGCAGGGCGAGAATTCCGCCGCCGAGGTGGCAAACGCAATCAAAGGCTTCAATGCTCTGCCCGAAGGCGGACCTCTGCCGCGGCCGGATCTGATCATCGTGGCGCGTGGCGGCGGCTCGCTCGAGGACCTGTGGTCGTTCAACGAGGAGATCGTGGTGCGGGCGGCCGCCGACAGCATTATCCCGCTGATTTCCGCGGTCGGCCACGAGACCGACATCACGCTGATCGATTTTGCCGCCGACCGGCGTGCGCCCACGCCCACCGCCGCCGCCGAAATGGCGGTACCGGTGCGCGCCGAGCTCATGGCCGAGATTGCCGCGCTTGCCGCGCGTCAGATCGGATCGTGGCAGCGCGGCATGGAGGTGCGGCGCACTGAACTGCGCGCGGCCGCGCGAGCCTTGCCGGCGCGCGACGAATTGCTGGCCGAGCCGCGCCAACGGCTGGACACTTTGGTAAAACGACTGCCGCGTGCCCTGCACGCCAACGCGCAACTGCATCGCACTCATCTGACTCGTGCCGCAACGCGCCTCACGCCGCGCCTGTTGAAACTTCGGCTGGCGCGCAGCAGTGAAATCGTCGTTGCGCTTGGCCAGCGAGGAAAACGCGCGCGCGAGAACTACCTGCAGCGGCGCGCCGATCGCGTGCTCGCCGCCGGACAATTGCTTGACGCTTATTCCTACCACGGCGTTCTCAAGCGCGGCTTTGCGCTGGTGCGCGACGGCGACGGCAGCCCGTTGCGCAGCGCCGCAAATGTGGCCGGCGGCATGCGGCTCGATATCGAATTTTCCGACGGCCGCGTTGCTGCTGTCACGGATGGCGGCGGCACAGCGGCTTCGCCGGCGGAAACGCCTAAATCAAGCAGTAAACCGCGCTCGCGCGGCGGCGGCGGGTCGGGCGGGCAGGGCAGCCTGTTCGGGGCGTAACGAAAACGCCTTCTATTGAGGGTTTCGCTGGCGCCGCCAAACGACTATCTTTGGCGTGTCGTCCCCGCCCGGGGCAACGGAGGCCGCTCTTGCTCAATCGCTACGATCGCTCCGCGCCGATGAACGGCGAAGCGGAGGTGAAGTACCTCGATGGCGATTGCCGCGTGGTGCGGCCGGGCGCCTTTGTGCGCTGCGCGGTGACCGGCGTGCCGATCCCGCTCGAAGAACTCAAATATTGGAGCGTCGACCTGCAGGAGGCCTATGCCTCGCCGGAGACGGTTCTGCAAAGGCTGAAGGAACAGCGCGCCAAATAGCTAGCGCCGGACCTTCGTCATCACCAGCGCCCGCAATTCGTCCGCCTCCTCCACCACCAGCGTCACCGGCAGCGCGTGCGCGCGCGCGGCAAGCGCCACCAGCGTTGGTTCGCCGGCCATGCGGGCGCGGTCTTTCTCCGTCGTCAGGAGCACGAGCCCATCGCGCTCGGCCTGAGCGATCAACTCGACGGCTTGTACGCCGCTGAAACGGTGATGGTCGTCGAATGACTTTGTCTGCACGACGGCGATGCCGGCCTGCGTTGCGGTTGCGAAAAACTTTTCCGGATCGCCGATGCCGGCAAAAGCCAAGACCTTGCGCTTTTGAAGCGCTGCCACCGCGGCCGCATCTGGCGTCAGCTTTCCATGGAAAACCGGCAGGCCGCGCGCAACTGATTGGGCAACGACATCGTGCGCGCCTTCAACATTGCCCATCACCAGCAGGGCATCGGTACGCGCGAGCTGCGCAGCCAAGGGTGCCCGCAGCGGTCCGGACGGAAACACCCGCGCATTGCCGATCCCGCGCCGTCCATCGACCACGGCTAAAGTGAAATCCTTGACAAGCGACGCATTCTGCAAGCCGTCGTCCATGATCACCACGTTGGCGCCCTGCGCGGCGGCCGCCTGCGCGCCGGAAACGCGGTCGCGCGCGATCACAGTCGGCGCCACGCGCGCAAGCAGCAAGGCCTCGTCGCCGACTCGCGCGGCGCTGTCCGCTTCGGCATCGACCAGTTTGGGGCCGATAACGCTGCCGCCATAGCCGCGGCTCAGGCAACAGGGGCGCTGCCCCGCCGCCTGCAACGCCTTGGCAAGCCACATCGTAGCCGGCGTCTTGCCGGCCCCGCCGAGTGTGAAATTTCCCACGCACAGCACTGGCAGGCTGGCGCGCGCGCCTTGCCGCGCCATGCGCCGCGCCGCGATGGCGCCATAGAATACGGCGAGCGGCGCCAGCAGGCTCGAAGCGAGACCCGGTTCGCGCCACCAGAATGCCGGCTCACGCATGGGCGGCTCGCTGGCGCATGGAAAGCTGCAGCAAATAAGGATCGAGCGATTGCAGAGTGCGCTCGAGCGCGACACCGCCCAGACCTTCCACGGTCGCGCGCGCGGCGTCTGCGACGCGCGTACGCGCCGCTGGATCGCTCAGCCAGGCTTCCAGTCCGGCGAGCAGCGCATCGGCATCCGCGACCGGCTCGGCGCCGTGCGCGCTATCGAGCGCGGCGTAGAGTTCGGTGAAATTTCCCACATGCGGCCCGTGCAGAATGGCGGCGCCAAGTTTCGCCGCCTCGATCGGGTTCTGCCCGCCATGGCGCACCAGCGAGCCGCCGATGAACACAATCGGCGCTAGGCGATACATCACCCCGAGCTCGCCCATGGTGTCGGCAACGTAAATGTCGGTCGACGCCGTCAGCGCCTCACCGCGCGAACGCAACGCTGCGTTTAATCCCGCGGCCCGCGCGATTTCGATTACGCTCGCGCCGCGTTCGGCATGCCGCGGCGCGATCAGCGTCAGCAGGCTGGGAAACTTCTCGCGCAATTTGCGATGCGCCTCGATGACGATCGCCTCCTCGCCGGCATGCGTCGAGGCCGCCGCGATCACGGTGCGCGCGGCGATCGCGGTGCTCAGGGCGGCGAGCTTGGTGCTATCGGCGGGCGGTGGCGGCACGTCGAGCTTGAGGTTGCCGGTGGCGACGATGCGCGGCGCGCCCAGGATACCGAAACGCTCGCCATCGCCCGGCGTGCGCGCGAGCAGCAGTTCGAACCGCCGTAGCAGATTGCCGATTGTATTGGGAAATTTGCGCCAGCGCCGGAACGAGCGTTCCGACATCCGGCTGTTGAGCAGGATAATCGGCACCTCACGCCGCGACGTCTCGATGATCATGTTCGGCCATAGATCCGATTCGACGAACAGCGCCAGATCCGGCCGCCAGTGGTTGAGAAACCGCCGAACATAGCGCGGAACGTCCAGCGGTACGAATTGATGGTTGACGCCGTGCGGCAGCCGCTGCTCGGCGAAGCGCGCCGAGGTGAGGGTGCCGGAGGTCACCAGCACGCCGACGCCGCGCTGGGCGATGCGCTCGATCAGAGGCAGCACGCTCGCCAGTTCGCCGACGCTGGCGCCATGCAGCCAGACCAAATTACCTTTTGGCCGCGTGATGCGGGCGACGCCGCGCCGCTCGGACAGGCGCGCGCGGTTCTCCTTGCCGCGCTTGAGCCGGCGCGCCAGCAGCAACGGCGTCAATGGCGCGACCGCCGCCGACAACAGCCGGTAGGCGCGCAGTGCGACGGGGAGCTTTTCGCTCACTTTTGCGCTCGCGGTTTGCAGTCGGCGATCTCGTAGGCGCGAACCGTGACCTGGTTGAGGCCGTCCTCCACCTGCCGGCGCGCGGCTTCGAGCGCCGCATCGTCGGCATCGCGGGCCACGTAAATCGCTTCTTGCGCCACCAGCGCCACGCGGCCGAACGGAAGATTGATCGCGGTGCGATCCCAATTCTTGAGCTCGATGCGGCGGTGGCTTGCGATCGCCACCGTATAGATCGGGCAGCCGGAATGCTGCGCCAGCTTGACGATCCCGAGACCAGCGACGCGCGCGACCTTCGGGATGTCGGCAGTGAGCGCGACATTGCAGCCGCTCTTGAGCGCCTCGAGCATTTCGGTGAAAGCGGTGGCGCCGCCCTTGCGGTAGAATTCGCCGTTGTGCGCGCCCGAACCGCGGATGGTGTCGATGCCTAGCCGCTCGGCGGCGCGCGCATTGATCTCGCCGTCGCGGTGGTGCGAGATCAACGCCTTGGCGCGGTGGCTGGGGTCATTCTTCTTGATGAACGGCATCAGGAAATGCTGGCCGTGCCACATGGCGATGATTGCCGGCGTCTTGACTTCTTCGTAGATTGTCGTCGGTTCGAGCGTTTTGCGGCTGGTGTACCAGACTAGCCGCAGATAGCACGCCGCCGCCGTGCCGACGGCGCCAAGGAATGCGGGCGAGGAAACGATCCGCTTGAATGATGGCATCCGCACCCTTTAGAGCCGCACTCTAGCTCGCCCGCGCGCCTGGGCTGTCGGGATCGAGCAAGCGGTGCAGGTGAACGATGAAAAACCGCATATGGGCGTTATCGACGGTCTGCTGCGCCCGCGCCTTCCAGGCGACATAGGCGTTTGCATAGTTCGGATAGACACCGACGATCTCGACCATTTCGAGGTCCTTGAATTCGGAGCCGCCGAGCTCGGTGAGCTCGCCGCCGAGCACGAGGTGGAGCAATTGTTTTCCGGGTACCTTTTCGGTCATGGCTTGGTCCTACGAAGAAGCCCCGGCGGACTTTGAGTGGATACGATGCGGGAGATTTAGCGGCAGAAGGCGGGTTTATGCAAACCCGGCAATGACGCGAATTCGGCAATTACGCGAATTCGGCTTGCCGGCCGCGCACCAGCTCGATCAGCGTAGCATGGCGGGCGGGCCCCGCCGCAATCAGCGCGCTATGCTCGACATCCGGGCGATTATAGCTCAGCGGGGCGCCGGCAAAATCGGTTATCAGGCCGCCCGCCTCGTGCACCAGAAGGTCGGCCGCCGCCAGGTCCCAGTGATGGCTGCCGGGCGAGGCGAAGGCGGCATCGAGGCCGCCATGCGCCACACGGGTGAGCCGCAGCGCCAGCGAGTGCACCTTGGGCTGCGGCAGGATATTTGGATTCAGGCCGTCGAAACGGTCGAGATAGCGTTTGGGTCCGGCGATCTTTGCGCCGGCCAGGGCATCGCCACGGCTGGCCTTGATGCCGGCGCCATTGAGCGTTGCGCCCTTGCCCCGGACGGCGAGGAACAACTCGTCCGTCATCGGCGCATAGATCGCCGCGAGCCGCGGGCGTCCGTGCTCGACCAGCGCCACCGAAATCGACCAGTCGGGGCGGGCGGAAATATAGGCGCGGGTGCCGTCGATCGGATCGACGATCCAGGTCAGCGGCGTTGTGCTGCCGCCCAAATCTTCGGTTTCCTCCGACAGCCAGTCGGCATCGGGCGCGAGCTGCATTAGCCTCGCATGCAGCAGATTGTTGACCGCGATATCACCGTCACTCACCGGCGAGCGGTCATGTCCCTTGGTCCAGCGCTTGAACGGACCGCGCGCGGTTGCGCGCGCCAACTCGCCGGCCTCGCGCATTACGGCGTCGAGCGAGGAGGCGAGGTCACTGTCCGGCAACGGTCAGTCCTTCCAGCCGCAGGGTCGGCGCATTGGTGCCGTAGACGAATTCGAGATCGTTGGCCGGCTGCATGCTGCGGAAGATATCGAACAGATGGCCGGCGATGGTGACTTCGCTCACAGGATACGTGCGCTTGCCGTTCTCGATCCAGAAGCCATTGGCGCCGCGGCTATAGTCGCCGGTCACCATGTTGACGCCCATGCCGATCAGGTCGGTCACGTAGAAGCCGTCGGCGATGTCGGCCATCAGCGCTTCGGGGCTGATGTTGCCGGGCTCGAGATACAAATTGGACGAACCGGGCGAGGGTACCGAAGACGCGCCGCGCTGGGCGTGGCCGGTGGTGACGAGGCCGAGTTCGCGCGCGGTGCCGCTGTCGAGCAGCCAGGAGCTTAAACGCCCGTCCTCGACCAGCGCGAGTTTGCGGCCGGCCACGCCCTCGCCGTCGAACGGGCGCGAGCGCAAGCCGCGCTTGCGCAACGGGTCGTCGACCATACGGATGCCGTCGGCGAACAGTTTCTCGCCCATCTTGTCCTTGAGGAAGCTCACCTTGCGCGCGATCGATGCGCCGTTGGCGGCATTGGCCAGATGCGACACGACCGTGCCCGACACGCGCGGATCGAATATCACCGGCACCTTGCGGGTGGATACCTTGCGCGGATTAAGCCGCTCGATCGCTCTCTCGCCGGCCCTGCGGCCGACTTTCTCCGGGCTCTCCAGATCGGACGCGTGCAAAGCGGATGAAAAATCGTAGTCGCGCTCCATGCCGGTGCCCTCGCCGGTGATCGCGGTCATCGAGACTCCGTGGTTGGAGCCCATATAGGCGCCGCGAAATCCGTGACTGGTGACCAGCACCATGCCGCCAATGCCGGCCGAGGCCGAAGCGCCGCCCGACTTCGACACGCCCTTGACCGCAAGCGCCGCCTGTTCGGCGGCGCGCGCCATGGCTTCCAACTGTTTGACCTCCGGCAAATGGCGATCGATCAGGTCGAGATCGGGAAAATCTTGCGCCAGCAGTTTTTCATCCGCGAGCCCGGCGAATTTGTCTTCCGGCGCGGCGCGCGCCATGGCCACCGCCCGCTCGGCCAGAGCTGCAATTCCGTCGCTTCCCATGTCGTTGGTGGATACCACCGCCTGGCGGCGCCCGACCAGCACGCGCAGGCCGAGATCGTCGCCTTCCGCGCTTTCGGACTCTTCCACCGCGCCGTCGCGCACCTCGATGCCGAGCGACATCGAGCGCAGCACCACCGCGTCGGCGGCGTCGGCGCCGCGGCTGAGCGCGGCCTTCACCAGCCGCTCGGCGCGGTCGGTGAGCGCGGTTTGGTCGAACAGGGACGCGGCGGGAGCGAGCATGGCCGGATTGGCTTTCCTGCAGGAACTGGTCGTTCCGGGAGCTTCGCTCACATGGCGCTGAAAGCGGGCCGGTTCAACCGCGCTTCGATCAATTTGCCGAAGCCTGGCAACACCTCGTCAATCATGGTTCGCAACGCGGCGTCAATCATGCAGCGCGAAGCGACCAGCGTTACGGCCAGTTAACCCAGAACATTAAGCGGATTCGGACGTGTTTCTGCAATTATCCGCTTGCGACCAGGCAAATAAGCCGGCGCGGGAGTTTCGAGGCGTCAAATGCGAGATGGCGGATGTCCCGCCGGGTCGAGCCGTGCGTTGCGGCTCGACCCGTTCAGCCTGCCGCTGAGTTTTGCGGCAAACGATGCCGCGGCCGACGAGCGGGTGCGGCATGTGGAGCTGACTCGGGAGCGCGTGGTGGTGCGGCGTTCGCTCGCCGGCATGCGCATGGCGCTCAATATGCCGGTGTCGGCCTTTGCCGGCGTCGCCATCCGGCTCAACCCGGCCGAGGGCGAAGCCCAAGCCACCGTCTCTGTCGTTCTCGAACACAAGGATCCTTCGCTCAGGCTGGCGGTGTTCGTTTCGGCCGAGGCTGATGATGCGTTTGCGCAATGGCGCGCCTGGGGCAGCGTGCTCGGCCTGCCGCTGCTGGTCGCCGAGGAAGACGGGGTCTTGCGCGAGCCGTTCGCGCGGCTAGGCCAGGTTCGCATCGAGCGCGTACGGGCGCGCCGGCGCCGCCACAACGCCATCAAGCGCCGCCGGCCCTCGATGCCGCTGCGCCGCAAAGCCGGCAAGCTCAGCGAAGCAACGCCGATCCATCGCGGCGAGCGCGAAATCATCGCCAGGAATTAGTCCTCTCTTCACCTCACCAGGGGAGAGGGAGTGCGGCCGAAGGCGTGGCGCGAGCTGAGGCCTTACTTGCACCGCTGCAGCTTGAGCGTGCCACCCGGCTGCATGTCGAGCACGATATGGTCGGCGTCGAGCTTGTTCAGCGTGTAGCTGACGTGGCCGTTGGATATCTGGCCGCTGGTGAACTCGTCGACGATCCGATAGCTCGAACCTTCCGCCGACACCGATCGGATCCGATAGCCCGGTACGCCGCCGCGGCTGTCGGTGCGTTCATCGCCGTTGAATTCGATCACGCGCAATCCGCCGCAATCGACCGGGCCTTGTTCCGCGCTGGTGCTCTGGCCCCACTTGCCGGAAACCGGATAGCCGGCCTCGGCGAGTGCGGGCGCGGCCATGGCGGTCAGGAACAGGACAGACAGAATCGTTTTGTGCATGAGTGCAAGATTCGTCCCCGCCAGCCGCTAATGCAAGCGCAAGCCTTGCCGATGCTTAATGAAACGGAAGGTAAATTATTTCAAATAGCGGCGATTTGGGCGGCGTCTTAGCGCAACGAGTTGCGCCGCCCGAACGAGCCGCCGGGGACGGCGTTGGCTGGCGGTGCCAAAGTCGATGATATCCGGGTTGACAGTGCAGCTTGCGGCTGGCCGCGCGACGCAAGCTGTCGCGCGATTTCGGCATCGATGGCGTGCGAATCTCCAGGCGCCGCCGCCGAACCTTTAAACAGAAAGATTGAATGGGCAGGTAAGGCTAAGGCTTCCCGTAACCGCCCGCCGTCGGCGACTGGATGATCACCGCCTCGCCGGCGTCGATCGAAGTTTCTGCGCAGGCTGCGAGCCGTTCCATACGGCCGTCCTTGCGCCGCGCCCAGTTCTCGCCGACCTGGCCGGCCTCGCCGTCGGCCAGGCCCGGAGGCCGCACCCGGCGGTGTCCGGACAAAATCGTGCATTCCATTTTTTCCAGGAAGCGGATGGTGCGGCGAATGCCGTCGCCCGCGTGCCACTTCCCTTTGCCGCCAGAGCCGCCGCGAATGTGGAAATCCTCCAGCACCACCGGAACGCGGAACTCGAGCACTTCAGGGTCGGTCAGCCGCGTATTGGTCATATGCGTGTGCACCGCATCGGTGCCGTTGAAACCGGGACCGGCCGGCGAGCCGGAACATATCGTCTCGTAATACTGATACTTGGCATTGCCGAAATTGAGATTGTTCATGGTGCCTTGCGCGGCAGCGAGCGAGCCTAACGCGAGGAACAGGCAATTGGTCACCGCCTGCGAAACTTCGACATTGCCGGCGACCACGGCGGCCGGATATTCCGGCGTCAGCATCGACTTCGGCGGCACCACGATGTTGATCGGCCGCAGGCACCCGGCATTCATCGGAATGTCGTCGTCGACCATCACGCGGAAAACATAGAGCACCGCCGCGCGCGTCACCGGCTCGGGTGCGTTGAAATTGGTCGGCTGCTGCGGCGAGGTGCCGGTGAAATCGACGGTCGCCTCGCGCTTGCCCTTGTCGACCGTGATCTTCACCTTGATCACGGTGCCCTGGTCCATCTCGTAGGAGAATTCCGCATCGTGCAGTCGGTCGAGCACGCGGCGCACGCTTTCGGCCGCGTTGTCCTGCACGTGCTGCATATAGGCCTGCACCACCGGCATGGTGAACAGCGTCACCATCTTGCGCAGTTCGGCGACGCCTTTCTCGTTGGCGGCGATCTGCGCCTTGATGTCGTTGATGTTCTGCACCGGATTGCGCGCCGGATATTTCGCGCCGGTCAGCGCCGCCATCAGTTCCTTCTCGCGGAAGCGGCCGCGGTCGACGAGCTTGAAGTTGTCCATGTAGACGCCTTCTTGCTCGATGGTGGTGGCGTTGGGCGACATCGAGCCGGGCGAAATTCCGCCAACATCGGCGTGATGCCCGCGCGAGGCCACCCAGAACAGGATCTTTTTCTTCTTGTCGTCGAACACCGGAGTACACACCGTAATGTCGGGCAGATGCGTGCCGCCGTTATAGGGCGCGTTGATGGCATAGACATCGCCGGGCGCGATGCGACCCTTGTTCTCGCGGATGATGGTTTCGACCGCGCGGTCCATCGAGCCTAAGTGCACCGGCATGTGCGGCGCGTTGGCGACCAGCGTGCCGTCATGCGCGAACACCGCGCAGGAGAAATCGAGTCGCTCTTTGATGTTGACCGAATAGGCGGTGTTCTGCAGCGACACACCCATCTGCTCGGCAATCGACATGAAAAGATTGTTGAACACCTCGAGCATGATCGGATCGGCATGGGTACCGATGGCATTCGTGCGCTTGAGCTTCACGGTGCGCGTGAGCACCAGATGATTCTTCGGCGTCAGTTCGGCCTGCCAGCCGGGCTCGACTACGATAGTCTGGTGTGGCTCGATGATGATGGCGGCGCCTTTGACTTTCGCACCGATCTTGATCTGGTCGCGCGTATACACATTGGCCTTGTGCCAGGCGCCGCCGGAAAAGAATTGCGTGCGCCGCGCCGGCGGCGGCAGCTTGCCGCGCGAACGCTTGAGCGTCTTCTCGTTGAACCTGGCGCCGCCGCCGATCGCTTCCACCGACACCGCTTCGACCACGATCTGCTTGGTGCGGTCGATGAAGCCGAAGCGGGCCTTGTGCGCCTTCTCGAAAGCGCGCTGCATGGCGGGCAGGGTGCCCGCGTTCACCACCAGCGCGGTATCGGTGCCGGCGTAGCGGATATGCGCGCGCACGATCACCTTGATCTTGGCGAGCGGCACGCCCTGACCCGCGACTTCGTGCTTCACATCCTTGCCGAGGGTTCCGCCGATGCGCAGAATCGCGGCCCGCGATTCCGGCCCGAAGGCCAGCTCGATTGCCTGTTCGCGCGTGGCGCGGATGTCGGCCAGCCCCATGCCATAGGCCGAGAGCAAGGACGAGAACGGGTGGATCAGCACGCGCGTCATGCCGAGCGCGTCGGCCACTAGACAGGCGTGCTGTCCACCGGCGCCGCCGAAACAGTTGAGCGCATAGCGCGTCACGTCGTAGCCGCGCTGCACCGAAATCTTCTTGATCGCGTTCGCCATGTTCTCGACCGCGATTTTGATGAAGCCGTCGGCGATTTCTTCCGCCGACTTGTCGCCGATCTGCGCCAGACTCGACTCTCTGCGCCAGATTGTTGAAGCCATGCCGGACCGCGCTGGCGTCGAGCGGCTGATCTTGCGCGGGGCCGAATATCTTCGGAAAGAAATCTGGGATCAATTTCCCTGCCATCACATTGGCGTCGGTCACCGCAAGCGGTCCGCCGCGCCGGTAGCAGGCCGGTCCCGGATTGGCGCCGGCCGAGTCCGGCCCGACGCGGAAGCGTGCGCCGTCGAAATGCAGGATCGAGCCGCCGCCCGCCGCCACAGTGTGAATGAGCATCATCGGCGCGCGCATGCGCACACCGGCCACTTCGGTCTCGAAGGCGCGTTCGTATTCGCCGTCGAAATGGGAGACGTCGGTCGACGTGCCGCCCATGTCGAATCCAATGAGCCGGTCGAATCCGGCCTGCCGCCCGGTCTCCGCCATGCCGACCACGCCGCCGGCGGGACCCGAAAGGATCGCATCCTTGCCCTGGAACAATTCGGCGGCGGTCAAGCCCCCCGACGACATCATGAACATCAGGCGGATTTTGTCTTTACCTCCCCCCCCAGGGGAGGGTGAAGACGTGCTCATCTCACCCGCCACCCGCGCCACGTAGCGCCGCAATATCGGTGACAGATAGGCGTCGACCACCGTGGTATCGCCGCGCCCAACCAGCTTTATCAGCGGCGACACCTCGTGGCTGACCGAGACCTGCGCAAAACCCATCTCGCGCGCGAGCCGCGCCACGCGTTTCTCGTGCTCAGGAAAGCGGTAGGCGTGCATGAACACGATCGCCACGGCGTCGATGCCCTCCGCGCGGGCCGCTTCGAGATCGGCCACCACGGGGCCAAGATCGGGTTCGCGCTCGACCGTGCCGTCGGCGCGCACGCGCTCGTCCACTTCGGCGACGCGTTCGTACAACATGTCGGGTTTGATGATATGGCGCGCGAAAATCTTCGGCCGTGCCTGATAGCCGATCTTGAGCGCGTCGCGGAAACCCTTGGTGATGAGCAGCAGAGTGCGGTCGCCTTTGCGCTCGAGCAGCGCATTGGTGGCGACCGTAGTGCCCATCTTCACCGCGCCGACGCAGGCTGCAGGGATCGGCTGGCCGGCCTTCAGGCCGAGCAGATCGCGGATGCCTTGTACGGCGGCGTCGGTATAGGCCTCTGGATTTTCCGACAGCAGCTTGTGCGCGGCTAGCGTCCCGTCAGGCCGCCGCCCGACCACGTCGGTGAAGGTGCCGCCGCGGTCGATCCAGAAATCCCAGAGTTGCGGCGAGGTTTTGGCTGGCATGGCTCGGTCGTGAAAAGAGACGGCGGCACGATGCCGTCCTGACGGGGGTAAAACAAGCCTACTATGCTGGGTCGTTGAAAAAGGCCGCGCCATGACTTCCGTTCGCTCCCGTTCTCGTGGCTGCTTTGCTGCCCGGTTGGGCGTTCATCGAATTTTGTCCCCCGCACCTCTAACCCCTCGCCACGCTCGCTAAGCGCTCGCGGGGGAGGGGAAATGAGAGACCGTTTTGCGCATTCACGCATAAACTTTCGGCGCTCTTGCCACCGGCACGCCACTCGCCCCATGCTGATGGGTCATAAGGGAAGGCCGCGGCGTGGGGCGATCCGCACATGCGGCCGCTATGGAGGGTTCAATGACCGTATTCGTGCGCGCACTCGCCGGGCTGTTGCTCGCGGGCGGGCTTGTGGCATCAGCCTCAGCGCAAACCAAGTGGGACATGCCGACGCCCTATCCGGACGGCAACTTCCACACCAAGAATGTCGTCCTGTTCACGCAGGATGTAGAGAAAGCGACCAACGGCTCGCTCAAGATCGCGGTGCATTCGGCCGGCTCCTTGATCAAGCACGCGGAGATCAAGCGCTCGGTCCGCCAGGGCACCACACCGATCGGCGAAATGCTCGAGTCGCTCGCCTCCAACGAGGCGCCGGTCTACGGAATCGATTCAATCCCGTTCCTCGCCACTGGTTACGACGCCTCGAAGAAACTTTATCTGGCGCAGAAGCCGTATCTGGAAAAGCAGCTCGCCTCGGAAGGATTAATCCTGCTCTATTCGATTCCGTGGCCGCCGCAGGGCGTCTACGCCAAGCGCGAGATCAAGTCGGTCGACGAATTCAGGGGCCTTAAATTCCGTACCTACAACGCCATGATCGGCCGCATCGCCACGCTGGTTGGCTCGATCCCGACCCAGATCGAGGTGCCGGATCTGCCGACCGCGTTTGCCACCGGCCGCGTCGACGTGATGATCACTTCCGCCTCCACCGGCGTTGACACCAAGTCGCAGGACTATCTGACGCATTACATCGACACGCAGGCCTGGCTTCCGCGCAACATCGTGATCGTGAACAAGGAGGCTTTCGACAAGCTCACGCCGATCGAGCAGAAGGTGGTCAAGGACGCGGCCAAAGCCGCCGAGGATCGCGGCTGGAAAATGTCGATCGAGGAAATGAACATCAAGACCAAGGCGCTGAAAGATGCCGGCATCATCGTGCTGCCGCCGACCCCGGAGCTCAAGGCCGGCCTGGGCAAAGTCGGCGAAACTATTGCCGCAGAATGGGAGAAATCCGCCGGCGGCGACGGCGCCGCCATGCTGGCGGCGTTTAAGAAGTAGCACCTGTCATTCCGGGGCGCCGCGTAGCGGCGAGCCCGGAATCCATAATTACGCACCGGGGTTATGGATTCCTGGCCCGGCCCTGCGGGTCGTCCCCGAATGACGATAAGATGGCGGGGGGAGTAATACGTCGCATGCGCCGCGCGCTAGATATCCTCTATCAATCGACGCTGTATGCTTCCGCGCTCTGCCTGGTCGCCATCGCGCTCATGGTCGGCGCGCAGCTGGCGATGCGGCTGGTCGACGGCGCGCTGGCGATTGCGCACTTGCCTCGCACCGATTTCGTCATCCTCTCGCTCGACGAAATCTGTGGCTACCTGCTCGCCGCGGCGAGCTTCCTGGCGCTCGCCGGCACGCTCAAGGCCGGCGCGCATATCCGCGTCACTTTGGTGCTGTCCGCCTTCAGCGAGGGGATACGCCGCTATATCGAAATCTGGGCGTTCGGCTTTGCCGCGGCGGCCTGCGCTTACGGGACGGGCCAGCTCGCTCATTTCACCTGGGTGTCGCTGCGCTTTCATGAAGTGTCGAACGGCGTGATCCGCGTGCCGCTGGCCATCCCACAGGCCGCCATGGCGTTCGGCGCGCTCGCGCTCACGGTCGCGCTGATCGACGAACTCATCATCGTCGTGCGCGCCGGCCGCCCGACCTTCCGCATCGCCGAGGATGCCATCACCTTGGGCAAGGAGGGGTGAGCTTATGACCGAACTCCAACTCTCGCTTGCCCTCATGCTGCTGCTGTTTGCGATTCTGGGCTCCGGCGTATGGATCGCGATCGCGCTGGCGGTCTGCGGCTTTGCCGCCGTGCTGACCAAAGTAGCGACGCCCGCGGGCCAGGTGCTGGCGACCTCGATGTGGACGGCGTCGAACTCGTGGGACTTAACCGCGCTGCCGATGTTCATCTGGATGGGCGAGATCCTCTATCGCACCAAATTGTCCGACGACATGTTCGAGGGCCTGGCGCCCTGGGTGCAACGGCTGCCGGGCCGGTTGCTGCATGTGAACGTGATCGGCTGCGCGATATTTGCCGCGGTGTCGGGCTCCTCGGCCGCCACTTGCGCGACCATCGGGCGCATCGCGCTGCCCGAACTCCTCAAGCGCGGCTACGACGAGAAAATGGCGATCGGCACGCTGGCCGGCTCCGGCACGCTCGGGCTGCTGATCCCGCCTTCGATCATCATGATCGTCTATGCAACGGCGACCGATCAATCGATCGCGCGGCTGTTCATCGCCGGCGTCATCCCCGGCATCATGCTGGCGCTACTGTTCATGGGTTTCATCGTCGGCTGGGCGCTGCTCAACAAATCGCGCATGCCGCCGCCGGAGCCGTACGTGCCCTTTGTTGCCCGCATCAAGGCCTCGCGCCGGCTGATCCCGGTGACGCTGCTCATTCTCGGCGTCATCGGCTCGATCTATGGCGGGCTGGCCTCGGCAACCGAAGCGGCGGTGGTCGGCGTCTTTCTGGCGCTGATCCTGTCGTGGCTTTCCGGCACGCTCACCAAAGACGGCTTTCGCGATGCGCTTTTGGGCGCGACTCGCACGTCTTGTATGATCGCCTTCATCCTGGCGGGTGCGGCTTACCTCACCGCCGCCATGGGTTTCACCGGCATTCCGAGCGCGCTCGCCGAATGGATCAGCGGCTACAACATGCCGCCCTGGATGCTGCTCGCCGTGCTTACCGCGTTCTACATCGTGCTCGGATGTTTTCTCGACGGCATCTCGATGGTGGTGCTGACCACCTCGATCATCATCCCGCTGGTGATCAAGGCGGGCTTCGACTTGATCTGGTTCGGCATCTACATCGTGCTGGTAGTGGAGATGGCGCAGATCACGCCGCCGGTCGGCTTCAATCTCTATGTCCTGCAGGGCATGACGGGACGCAACATCTTCACCATCGGCGCCTACGCGCTGCCGCTGTTCTTCCTAATGTGCGCCGCCGTCGTGTTGGTGGCGATGTTTCCCAGCATCGCGTTATGGCTACCCTCGACCATGCTGGACGTGAAATAACGAAATGGGAAGGAACGCCCGTGAAAACAGTTCTCGCGCTCGCCTTGACATTTCTCGCGGCGATTTCGACCGCCGCGGCGCAGGATTACCCCGAACGGATCATCACGCTGGTTTCGCCGTTTCCTCCGGGCGGGCCGTCCGACACTACCGCGCGCTTGATCGTCGGTCCGATGTCGAAGGCGCTGGGTCAGCAGATCATCGTCGAAAACGTGACCGGCGCCGGGGGCGTCATCGGCTCGAACCGCGTCGCCAAGGCCAAGCCGGACGGTTACACGCTGGCGGTCTCCGGCTCGGGCACGCAGGCCGCTGCCGAATTTCTGCAAAAGGATCTGCCGTATCGCTCGACCGATTTCGACTATATCGGCCTGGTCAACATTTCGCCAATGGTTCTGGTGGCGCGCGGCGCGGTGCCCGCCAACACGCTCAAGGAATTCGTCGCCTATCTGCAGGCGAACGAGAAGAAAGTCACCGAGGCGGATGCCGGCGTCGGCTCGATTTCCAATCTCGCCTGCGCGGTGTTCCACTCGGTGGCGAATGTGCACCCGACGGTTGCTTCGTATCGCGGCACGCCGCAGGCAACGCTCGATCTGGTGGCGGGCAATGTCGACTTCGGCTGCAATCAGATCGTCAACACCGTCCAGCACATCAAGGCCGGCACCCTGAAGGCCTATGCGGTGACGGGCGATACGCGCTCCGCCATGCTGCCGGATGTTCCGACCACCGCCGAAGCCGGCCTGCCGCAGTTCAATCTGACGGTCTGGTTCGGACTGGCGGCGCCGAAAGGCACGCCGCGTCCGGTCATCAACAAGCTCGCCAAGGCGCTCGACTCCGCGCTGGAAGATCCCGATGTCGTCAAGCGCTTTGCCGAACTTGGCTTCGATGTCGTGCCGTCGTCCAAGCGCGGCGCGGCCTATTTCGACCGGTTCGTTAAAGACGAGGTCGCGATGTGGGCGAAGGTGCTCGGCGGTTTGGCCGACAACAAGTAACCGCCGTGCCGGACACCGCCAAAGCTTCGCCCGGTGCCGTTGGCCTCAGCATTGCGCTCGGCCTGCTGGCCTTGCCGTTTTATGCGCTGCAACTGCCGACGCTCGCCGACCTCGCCAGCAGCGACGCGGCGGGCAATGCCTATGCGCAGGCCTATGCTGCGATCGAAATCATTTTTGTCTGGTCGGTGCTGGCCGCGCTCACTCTCATTGCATCTCTCAAAGGCGACGTCCCTAAGCCGGCGCTGGCCGCGGCGGGTGTCCTGGTGCCGGCGTCCGGCTTTATCGCGTTCGAGGTGCTCGAATTGCTCTCGCGGCCGTCCTTCCCGCCGTACCGCTGGCCGCTCATCATTCCGGCGCTGATTCCGCCGCTGGTCGTGGCCTACTGCTTTTGGGCGCTGCTGCCCGCGCTGCGTGCCAAAATTCCTGCGCGCATTGCTGGAGGAGTCATCTGGGGTGCGGTGCTGATCCTCTGCTGCACAATTGTGCCGTTCGACCAAGTGCGTCATACCGTCAATCAGCGCATCACCGCGGCGCTCGAAAAATACGATGCCGACCTCGCCAAATTGCCGGCGGACGCGCCACTGTGGGACTGGGTGCCGTTTTTCGACACGCGCAACGAGACCCTGAAGAACGAAATTCTCGATCGCATCCGCAAACTCGACCGGCGCCAGAGCGATGCCGAATTGATGCTCGATCGCGGCGACTTCCCGCTCGGTTATATGGGGCGGCTCGATCTCACCCCGACCCCGGCACTATGCGACAAGGCGCGCACTTTGCTGCGCAAGCGACTTGAGCCGCTGGCGCTCACTACCCGCGAAGCAAAACCCTATAGCGACATTGCCATTGCGGTCGAACAGGCGGCCACGGCGATGGAATGGCTGGTCGGCTACGACTGCGACGCCGGTCCCGAAGCCGCGGCCTGGGAAGCCATGGCCAATAACTATCGCGGCACCAATTGGGATGTTCACCGTTTAGCCGAGATTAAAGATCCCAAACAATTGGGCCATATCGTTCGAAATTATCCGGAAAGATTTTCTCAGCTTACGCCCAAGGCGCATCTGCGGGCCTGGCTCAGCTTCGAAGACAAGAAGGAATACCACGACCAGGCGCTCGCCGGTGCGCGCAAGCTCGACCATCGCACCGCGGATGCGGTCGAGATGTTGAAGTCCGGCGGCGAGGGCGATCCCTGGACCGTGTTGCGGTTACTGCAGGTGCTCGACCTCGAAGCGACGCCCGCGCTATGCGACGCCGCGCAGTGGGAGCTGCATAAGGAGTTGGCGCGTATTCACCGGCCCAAGCCGGAGCAGCCGATGCCCTACAAAGAGTTGCTCGATCGGCTTGGCACCGGCGATCAATTCGGTGCGGTCATCTGGCTGGCCTCGCATGGTTGCGATGCCGAGGCCTCCCTGAGCGAAGCCGAGGACTTGATCCGGACATACCAGGATTCGCCGCGCCGGGCGACGATGCTCGCCGCGCTGGCGCAACTGCACGGCAGGAAATGACTGCGCCCGCGCGGCGAGGAAAGTCAGCTCAGATCTTGCCGAGCAGTATCAGGATCAACAGGATAACGACGATCAGGCCAAGTCCGCCGCCGCCGTAATAGCCGGTGCCGTAGAAGGGACCGCCGCCGATCCCGCTGAAGCCGCCGAGCAGGGCGATGACAAGAATAATAAGAATGATGGTTCCAAGCGACACGATATGTCTCCCTCGTTTTCTCGATTATGCGACCGGCGCCAAGCAAGCGCCGGCAATCAAGCCCCAAGCCGCCCCTGAGCAGTCGCGGTGTGAGCGCTGGTTAACGGCGTCACAAAGCGGAAGTTCCATGCGCGGAACCCAATTTTGTCACGGGGGATATTGGGGATAATGGAGAAAAGCGCGCCCGCTATCGGTCGACCGGCATTTGCCGTCGGCATCAGCAGAACCGGCTTCCATTTTTCATCTGACACATGACCACCAGGGATTTCTCCGGGCCGCAGGCTTTACAGTGAAATCCGAGAATCTCCAGGTCAACACGGATCGGATGCGGTTCGACCTCGGCGAGCTTGATGTTCGCGCCGCAGACTGGGCAGGCATCCTGGGCATCCAGGGCGAGCATATTTCGGCAGCGCATTTGTTTTCTCTGTCAGCAAGATAATGATCGGGGAAATGATGACTGTACTTGAGTGCATATTTTTGCTCAGTCGAAAAAGACCGTCTGTGTAGTTTTGCTCACGTCCCCAGGAGACGGTGGTCAATATTGACCACGGCGTGCCGGCGCCGCTGGAGGTATTACGAGAGGCGCCGCGGTTTCTGTCGGACTGCTCACGCGCGCGACCCCAAGGCGAAGCCAATATCAATCATCTGCAAAAATTGGTGGGGCGCCCGGCGGGTTCTCCGCCGGACGCCCCTTCAACATATCAGCCGGCCTATAAGCCGGGTTCTGTAAGGCCTGCGGACTTGCGCCCGCAAACGTGACGGCCATTCCTCTGGTACGCCGGTTGCCCGGCGCATCAAGCAACCTACCCGAATGACTGGCCCGGACGGACCTGGAACTTACGCTCCAACGTCATTCCTATTCGGTCTTGCTCCCGGTGGGGTTTGCCGTGCCGCTTCCGTTGCCGGAAACGCGGTGCGCTCTTACCGCACCGTTTCACCCTTACCACAGCCAATACGCAACGCAGCCGTGGCGGTCTGTTCTCTGTGGCACTGTCCCTGAGGCCCGTTCCCCGCTTGCGCGGAGGCGATCCCCGCCGGACGTTATCCGGCACCGTTCGTCCATGGAGCCCGGACTTTCCTCCCCGGCCGCCTTTCGGCATTGGCGCGGGACGGCCGTCCGGCCGACTGACGGGATAGGAATGGGGGCGGGTGCCCCCGGCGTCAAGGGCAGGCGCAACGCAGCGTTAATCAAGCGAGCGGTGCCGGCCTGGTCTCGATCAACGCCCGCAGCGTGAGCAGCGTCGAGGGATCGGCAAAACCGTCGACGCGAGCGGGGCGGAAATGGCGCTGGAAGGCGGCAACCACATCGCGGGTGGCGTCGTCATAGCTGCCGGTTTCCTCGACGCCATAACCGTAACTCGCCAGCGTGTGTTGCAGCCGCGCCACTAGCTCGCCGCTGTCGCCGGGCATCAGCGTGCCGCCGTCGAGATCGAGCGGGGCCGGGCGCACCCAATGGCCGATGCCGGATTCGCTCAACAGTCCCCAGGGGAATTTCTCGCCCGGGTCCTGCTTGCGTGATGGCGCTACGTCGGAATGAGCGAGGATGCGCTCGCCGCTGATCGGCCCGCAGCGGCTGAGGATGGTCTTGCAGAGCGCGATCACCGCGGCGATCTGGCGCAGCGGAAAATCGCGGTAGCCGAATTCGTGTCCCGGATTGACGATCTCGATGCCGATCGAGCGCGAATTGTTGTCGGTTTCACCGGCCCAATGCGACACGCCGGCATGCCAGGCGCGCCGCGCCTCCGGCACGCATTGCACGATGCGGCCGTTCTCGAACACCACGTAATGGGAAGAAACCTTGCTGTCCGGCGAGCACAGCCGCGCCAGCGCCAACTCGCCACTGGTCATGCCAGTGTAGTGCAGCAGGATCATGTCGGCCGGCCGGCCATCCGTGCGCTCGTCGAAATTGGGCGAGGGCACGACCTCGGCGACAAGGAAGGTGTCCGGCGGAAAGGATGCCATCGGGCCAGACTCAAGTTTGGGGGCGGGGGCAACGTTCATGACGCACCAAATTCACGGGGCACAACATTCCCTGCCGGGGGCGGAAAAGGCAACAGTTGGAAACAAATCCTTAAGATTAAGGGCTGTTAATGCGGCTGACACGGTGGCGCCGGGGCCTCGAGGCGGGGGCCGCGGTGCTGGGTTATTCCATGACAGCCCTATTATCCCATGAGATCTCAACGTTTAGCATCTCGCGCTGCCAGCCGCCGCTCCCCGATCGGAGCCTGCGAATGAGCGCTCCCGGCGACGGCTTTGCGGCTGTCGCAGGCGGGCAGGCCGGCCACATTCCGGTGCTCGGCGCCGCCGCGCTCGAGTTTCTCAATGTTCGCGACGGCGGCGTCTATATTGACGCGACCTTCGGCGGCGGCGGCTATACCCGCGCGATTCTGGCGGCGGCCGATTGCAAGGTGATCGGCATCGACCGCGACCAGAGTGCGGTCGCGTCGGGTTTCGACCTGGTGCAGGCCGCGAACGGCCGGCTGACGCTGATCGAGGATCGCTTCTCCAATCTCGATGGCGCGGCGCGCTATTGCGGCGCAGATAGCGTTGACGGTGTCGTGCTCGATCTCGGCGTGTCCTCCATGCAGCTCGATACGCCGGAAAGAGGATTTTCCTTCCGTCTCGACGGGCCGCTCGACATGCGCATGGGGAGCGACGTTCCGAGCGCCGCCGACATCGTCGCCAAGGCGAGCGAGCGCGATCTCGCCAACATTATTTTTATTCTCGGCGAGGAACGCCATTCCCGTTCTGTGGCGCGCGCCATCGTCAAGGCGCGCACACAAACACCGATCCAAACCACGGCCGCGCTCGCCGATATTGTCGGCCGCGTGGTGCGCTCGCGTCCTGGCGATATCCACCCGGCGACTCGTACGTTCCAGGCGCTGCGTATTTTCGTCAACGACGAGCTGGGCGAACTCGCCACCGCGCTCGGCGCCGCCGAGCGCATTCTCAAACCCAACGGCCGGCTGGTCGCGGTGTCGTTCCATTCGCTCGAGGATCGCATCGTGAAGTCGTTCCTGGTGGGACGTGCCGAGCAGCGCGCAGGCTCGCGCCATGCGCCCGAGCGTCCGCACGCCGAGCCGAGCTTCCGCCTGCTCACCAAGCGCCCAGCGGTCGCCGACGAGAGCGAAGTGGCGCGCAATCCGCGCGCGCGTTCGGCCAAGCTGCGGGCCGCCGAGCGCACCGAAGCGCCGGCGCACGAGAACGATGCATCTGATCTGCTGCCGCGGCTGCCGGCGATGGCCGACGTGTTGAAGGGGCACTGAGCATGCGCCTTCTTCATATCATGGTGATCGGCGCGCTTATTCTGGCGGCGTCCTTTGTCTACAAGATCAAGTTCGATTCCACGCTGCAGGCCGAACGCGTCGGCAAGCTGGCTTCCGAATTGCGCATCGAGCGCAATGCCATCGCCAGCCTGCGCGCCGAGTGGGCGCGACTCGACACACCCGCCCGCATCCAGGGGCTCGCCGACCGCCATCTGGCGCTGCGCCCGATCGTGCAGACGCAATTCGACAATCTCGACCGGCTGCCCGAGCGCCCGCCGCAGATCATGCCGCCGCCGTCCGACGATCCGATCGGCGCCATGATCAGCGCGCCCGGTACGACCGGCAGCGTGCCGTCGCAAAAGCCGGCGCGGTGACCGCCATGCACGCAGCCGCACTGAACAACACCTCGCAGACTCGCTGGCAAAAGCTGCGGCATTCGCTGATCTATGGCCGCGTCGTCGACCGCAATGTGAAGGCGAAGGCCCGGCTCGGCCTCGCCATTCTGGCCGTCGCCACAATCTACGGCGTCATCACGCTGCGGCTCATCATGTTCGCGGGCTTGAGCGACGGCCATGGCGAGCGCCGCGGCGCCGGCCCCGACGCGGTTGCCACCGCGCGGCCGGATATCCTCGACCGCAACGGGCAGATTCTGGCCACCGACGTGAAGACGCCGTCGTTATTTGCCGAACCGCGCAAGATCATCGACGTCGACGAGGCGATCGAACTGCTCACCGCGGTGCTGCCCGATCTCGACACCAATGAATTGCGCGAGCGACTGTCGTCCAAACGCGGCTTCGTCTGGCTGCGGCGCGAAATCACGCCCGACCAGCAGAAGGAAATCCACCGGCTCGGCATTCCCGGGATCGGCTTTCTCTCCGAGAACAAACGCGTCTACCCGAATGGCCCGGTGGTCTCGCACGAGATCGGGCATGTAAATATCGACAACCAGGGCATTGCCGGCATCGAGAAGTGGGTCGACGGGCAGGGGCTCGCGGCGCTGCATCTGGCGGGGCTCGCCACCGACCGCCTGCAGAAGCCGGTCGAGCTGGCGCTCGATCTGCGTGTTCAATACGCACTACGCGAGGAACTCATCGCCGCGCGCGAGAAGTACAAGGCGATCGCGACCTCCGGCATCATCACCGACGTCAACACCGGCGAGATCATCGCTTTGGTGTCGGAGCCGGATTACGACCCCAACAATCCGGGCAAGGCAAACGATCCGACCCGCATCAACCGGCTCACCACCGGCGTCTATGAGATGGGCTCCACCTTCAAGGCGCTGACACTGGCGATGGCGCTCGACAGCGGCAAGGTCGCGCTCTCTTCCAGCTTCGATGCGCGCGTGCCGCTGCGCTACGGCAAGTTCGAGATCCACGATTTCCACGCCGAGAAGCGCTTCCTCTCGGTGCCGGAGATTTTCACCTACTCCTCGAACATCGGCGCGGCGCGCATCGCGCTGGCGGTCGGCGTCGACCAGCATAGGGCCTTCCTGCAGAAGCTCGGCCAGCTCGACCGGCTACGCACCGAACTGCCGGAAAGCGCCGAGCCGCTCGTTCCGAAACATTGGGGCGAGCTCAACACCGTGACCATCGCCTTCGGCCATGGCCTGTCGGTCGCGCCTTTGCAGGCGGTCATGGGCATTTCCGCGCTGGTGAATGGCGGCAAGATGATCCCGCCCACCTTCCTCAAGCGCGACCGGGCGGAAGCCGACAAGTTGGCCGTGCGCGTGATCAAGCCGGAAACCGCCAATAAGATGCGCTATCTGATGCGTCTCAACGTCGAGAAGGGCACCGCGACGCGCGCCAATGTTCCCGGCTATTATGTCGGGGGAAAAACCGGCACCTCGGACAAGGTGGTCGGCGGGCGCTATTCCAAGACCAAAGTCTTGACCAGTTTCACCGCCATTTTGCCCGCCGACAAACCGCGCTATCAAGTGCTGATCATGATCGATGAACCGCAAGGCCTCCCCGAGACCAAAGGCTACACCACGTCCGGCTGGAACGCGGTGCCGGTCGGCGCGGCGGTGATCGAGCGCGTGGCGCCGCTGCTGAATATTCCGCCGCGCCTCGAATTGCCCAAGGCCGACCAGCTGCTTTTGGTAAGCGCGAAGGAAACGCGGTGAAACTACCCGAACTTTTGCCCGAAGCCGGGATCGATGCGCACAAATCGATGCTTTTTGTCGGCGGAGACATCACCGGCGTCACAGCCGACAGCCGCAAAGCCAAAGCCGGATTCCTGTTCTTCGCCATCGCCGGCGCCAAGGCCGACGGCGCGCATTTCGCCAAGCAAGCTGTCGTAAACGGCGCGATCGCGGTCGCAGCCGAACATCTCCCACAAGGGTTGCCTGAGCACGTCGCTTTCGTTCCGGTCGATAATGCGCGCCGCGCGCTCGCACTCGCCGCTGCGAAATTCTATCCGCGCCAGCCGGGCACGATCGCCGCCGTCACCGGCACCAGCGGCAAGACCTCGGTCGCAGCCTTCACCCGCCAGATCTGGGCGGCGCTTGGGCATCAGGCCGCCAGCATCGGCACCGTCGGCGTGTTCACGCCCAGGGGAGAAAAATACGGCTCGCTCACCACGCCAGATCCCGTCGAGCTGCATCGCACGCTTGACCAGTTGGCGGGCGAGGGCATCACCCATCTGGCGCTCGAAGCATCCTCGCACGGGCTCGACCAGCACCGGCTCGACGGCGTGTGCATTGCCGCCGGCGCCTTCACCAATTTGTCGCGCGATCATCTCGACTATCACCCGACCATCGAAGCCTATCTCGCCGCCAAGCTGCGGCTGTTCGACGCGCTAATCGTGCCCCGCGGTACTGCGGTGATCGATGTCGACGATTGCTACGCCGGGCAGGTGGTCGAGGCGGCCAAGAAGCGCGGCCTCAAGATCATGACGGTCGGCGTCAACGGCGACGGCATCAAGCTTGTCGAGGGCGCCATCGAGGGTTTCGCGCAGGTCGTTACCATCGCGCATGGCGGCCGCACATATAAGGTGAAGCTCCCGCTGGTCGGCGGATTCCAGGTGCAGAATGCCGCGGTGGCGGCCGGCCTTGCGATCGCGACCGGCGCGGAACCGGCGCGCGTATTCGCCAGCCTCGAAAAACTGATCGGCGCCAAAGGCCGGCTGGAACGGGTGGGAGAGCGCAACGGCGCTCCTATATTTATCGACTACGCCCACAAGCCAGACGCGCTGGCCAAGGCGCTGCAGGCGCTGCGGCCTTATGTCAGCGGAAAACTCATCGTGGTGTTCGGCGCCGGCGGCGACCGCGACGCGGGTAAACGCCCGATCATGGGCCGCATTGCTAAAGAGAATGCCGACCGCGTCATCGTCACCGACGACAATCCGCGCAGCGAAAATCCGGCCTCCATCCGCGCCGCCATCCTGACCGCGGCGGCGGGTGCGAGCGAGATCGGCGACCGCGCGCAAGCCATTCGCGGCGCGATTGCCGAGTTGAAATCGGGCGACGTGCTGCTGATCGCCGGCAAGGGCCATGAAGTTGGGCAAATTCTCGCCGATCGCGTTATTGAATTCTCCGACCACGACGCCGTCGCCGCGGCGTTGCGGGAGAGTGCGGCGTGAGCGTGCTGTGGACCCTTTCCGACATGGCCAAGGCGATGCGCGCGGAGAAATCCGGCGCGCTGCCGGGCGATGTTTCGGGAATTTCCATCGATAGCCGCAGCATCGGCGAGGGCGAAGTCTTCTTCGCCATCCAGGGCGAGAACCGCGACGGCCATGATTTCGTCGCAACCGCGCTCAAGGCCGGCGCCGCTGTTGCCGTCATCGCGCGCAACAAGCGCAAAAGTTTTCCGGCCGATGCGCCATTGCTGCTGGTCGATGACGTGCTCGAGGGCTTGCGCGATCTCGCGCATGCCGCGCGCGCGCGTTCACGCGCCAAGATCGTTGCCGTCACCGGTTCGGTCGGCAAGACGGGCACCAAGGAGGCGCTCCGCCTGGCGCTCACCCCGGACGGCGAAACCCACGTTTCGGCCGCCTCTTACAACAATCACTGGGGGGTGCCGCTCTCTCTGGCCAGATGTCCCGAGAACGCGAAATACGCGGTGTTCGAGATCGGCATGAATCACGCCGGCGAGATCACGCCGCTCACGAAGCTGGTGCGCCCGCATGTGGCCATCATCACCACCATCGAGCCGGTGCATCTGGAATTTTTCGGAACGCTCGACAAGATCGCCGACGCAAAGGCCGAGATCTTTTCCGGCATAGAGCCGGGCGGCGCGGCCGTGCTCAATCGCGACAATGTGCAGTTCGCGCGGCTTGAAGCCGCCGCCAAGGCCGCCGGCGTTAGCCGCATCGTCACCTTCGGCGAGCACAAGGCTGCCGACGCGCGGCTGTTGAAGCATTCGCTGCAAGCCGACAGCTCGACCGTGCAGGCGAAAATTCTCGGAGCCGACGTGACCTACAAGCTCGGCGCGCCGGGCAAGCATCTGGTGCTCAACTCGCTCAGCGTGCTGGCGGCTGTGGCGCTGGTGGGTGCCGATCTGGCGCTGGCCGCGCTCGCGCTCAACAACCTGAGAGCCGTGGTTGGACGCGGCGCGCGTACAACTTTACGTGTGCCGGGCGGCAGCGCGCTGCTGATCGACGAGAGCTATAACGCCAACCCTGCCTCGATGCGCGCGGCGATTGCGCTGCTCGGCCAGGCGCCGGTCGGCAAGCTTGGCCGCCGCATAGCGGTGCTGGGCGACATGCTGGAACTTGGCGACCAGGCCGCCGCGCTGCACCGCGCGCTCGGCGAGGCAATCGAGACGGCGTCGATCGATCTGGTGTTCTGCTCGGGGCCGTTTATGCGCCGGTTATGGGAGGCTCTTCCCTCCGGGCGTCAGGGCGGCTATGCCGAGACGGCGGCGGGACTGGAACCGGCCGTGCTCGACGCCATCCGCGACGGTGACGCGGTGATGGTGAAGGGTTCGCTGGGCTCCAAGATGGGTCCGATCGTCAAGGCGCTGGAGCGGCAATTCCCAAGGCAGGCCGCGCTCCAACAGGCACAGGCACAGCCACAGGGTTGATTTCGATGTTCTACTGGCTGACCGAATTTTCCGATAAGCTCTCATTCCTCAACGTCTTCCGCTACATCACCTTCCGCACCGGCGGCTCCATCGTCACCGGGTTGATGTTCGTGTTTCTGTTCGGCGGCCCGTTCATCGACATGTTGCGCGCCAGGCAAGGCAAGGGCCAGCCGATCCGCACCGATGGCCCGAAATCCCACCTGGTCACCAAGATCGGCACGCCGACCATGGGCGGGCTGATGATCCTGTCCGGGCTGCTGGTCTCGACGTTGCTGTGGGCCAATCCGGTCAATCCGTACGTGTGGATCGTGCTCGGGGTGACGCTGAGCTTCGGCGTGATCGGCTTCTATGACGACTATCTCAAGGTCATCCAGCAGAGCCAAGCCGGCTTTGCCGGCCGCGCGCGGCTGATCGCGGAGGCGGTGATAGCGGTCATTGCCTGTACGCTGATCGCCCATCTCGGCCGCGGGGCAACCGCGACCTCGATCGCGTTCCCGTTCTTCAAGGATCTGGTGTTCAATCTCGGCTGGTTCTTCGTTGTGATCGGCGCCTTCGTGATCGTCGGCGCCGGCAACGCGGTCAACTTGACCGACGGGCTCGATGGCCTCGCCATCGTGCCGGTGATGATCGCGGCCGCCACCTTCGGCCTCATCGCCTATCTCGCCGGTAACGCGCTGTTCGCCGAGTACCTGCAAATTCGTTATGTCGCCGGCACCGGCGAACTGGCGGTGATCTGCGGCGCGGTGATCGGCGCCGGGCTCGGATTCCTCTGGTTCAACGCACCGCCGGCCACGATCTTCATGGGCGACACCGGCTCGCTGTCGCTCGGCGGCCTGCTCGGCACCGTCGCCGTCGCCGTCAAGCACGAGATCGTGCTCGCCATTGTCGGCGGGCTGTTCGTGCTGGAAGCGGTATCGGTGATCGTGCAGGTGGTCTCGTTCAAGCTCACCGGCAAACGCGTGTTCAAGATGGCGCCGATCCATCATCACTACGAGCAGCTCGGCTGGACCGAACCGCAGATCGTGATCCGGTTCTGGATCGTCGCCGTGGTGCTGGCGCTGGCGGGGCTGGCGACGCTGAAGTTGCGATGATCCCGGTCACCATTTTCGCCGGTCAAAAGGTCGCACTCTTCGGCCTAGGAAGTTCCGGTCTGCTTTCGGCGCGCGCGCTGCGCGAAGGCGGCGCCGAGGTGATCGCCTTCGACGACGACGAGAAGAAGGTCGCCGAGGCGAAAGCTGCCGGTTTCAACACGCAGAATTTGAGCGAACTCGACTGGTCGGCCATCGCCGCTTTGGTACTCACGCCCGGCGTGCCGCTGACGCATCCGGCGCCGCACTGGTCGGCGCAGCTCGCCAACCGAGCTGGCGTCGAGATCATCGGCGACATCGAATTGTTCTGCCTGCAACGCGCAATGTCGGGCGCCAGTTGCCCGCTCATCGCCATCACCGGCACCAATGGCAAGTCGACCACCACGGCGCTGACCGCGCATCTGCTCAAGAGCGCCGGCTGCGACGCGCAGATGGGCGGCAATATCGGCGTGCCGGTTCTGGCGCTAGAACCGTTCGCGCCCGGCCGCGTTTACGTACTCGAGGTCTCGTCCTACCAGATCGATCTGGCGCCCTCGCTGCGCTCCACGGTCGGCATTCTGCTGAACGTTTCGGAAGACCATCTCGATCGCCACGGCAGCATGGAAAATTATACCGCCATCAAGACGCTGCTGGTTGCGAGCCTCGAGGAAGGCGGCAGTGCGATCATCGGCGTAGACGACCGCTACACGCGCAGCGCCGCCGACCGCATCGAGCGCGCCGGCCGCAACGTCGTGCGCGTGTCGGTGGTGGCGCCCCTGCGCGACGGCTATTACGCGAAAGGCAGCACCATCCTGCGCAGCGTCGCCGGCAAGTCGCATCCGGTGGCGCAGCTCGCCGGCATCGGCTCCTTGCGCGGCACGCATAATGCGCAGAACGCGGCCTGCGCGCTCGCCGCTTGCGTGGCGCTCGGGATCGATCCGCCAACAATCCAGAAGGGGCTTCTGAGTTTCCCCGGCCTCGCGCATCGCATGCAGCAGGTTGGCCGCAAGGGGAAGATTCTGTTCGTCAACGATTCAAAAGCCACCAATGCCGACAGCGCGGCCAAGGCGCTGGCGAGCTTTACCGATATTTTCTGGATCGCCGGGGGAAAGCCGAAAACCGGCGGCATCACGAGTTTGGCCGAATTCTTTCCGCGTATCGCTAAGGCCTATCTCATTGGCGAGGCGGCCGCCGACTTTGCCAGGACCCTGGACGGCAAGGTTCCCTACGAGATCGACGGCGTCCTGTCGGCGGCCGTCGCGGCCGCGGCGCGCGATGCCGCGGCCGCAGGGCTCAAGGAGCCGGTCGTGCTGCTCTCGCCCGCCTGCGCCTCGTTCGACCAGTTCCCCAACTTCGAGGTGCGCGGCAAGGCCTTCACCGACCTGGTGCGGGCGATTCCCGGGGTCGCTTAAGTGCCCCCCGTTAATCTCTTGGCAACCATCCCGCGTCACCACTAGGGCGCCGCCGCTAGCGGCACGGGGACTGGGATGGTTTCGCGCGCGCAACGCACGCCCTTCGGCGAATGGTGGTGGACGGTCGACCGCCTCACGCTCGGCGCCATCGGCACGCTGATGCTGGCCGGCGTGGTGCTCTCGCTCGCCGCAAGCCCGCCGGTCGCCGGACGGCTCGGGCTCGACCCGTTCTTTTTCGTCAACCGGCACATTCTCTATCTCATCCCCGCCGTAGCGGTGATGCTGTCGGTCTCCTTCCTCAACCCGCGCCAGATCCGCCGCCTCGCGCTGGTGGTGTTCGCTGTCAGCCTCATCATGGTGGCGGTGACGCCCTATTTCGGCGTCGAGATCAAGGGCGCGCGGCGCTGGCTGGTGCTGCTCGGCGTCAACATCCAGCCGTCCGAATTCCTCAAGCCCGCCTTCGTCATTCTGGTCGCCTGGCTGTTCGGCGAATTGTCGAAACGCTCGGACATGCCGACCAATGCGATCTCGCTGCTGATGCTGCTCACGGTGGTGGCGCTGCTGGTGATGCAGCCCGACTTCGGCCAGACCATGCTGATCCTGGTGGTGTGGAGCGCGATGTTCTTCATCGCCGGCATGCGGCTGGTGTGGGTGTTTGGGCTGGCCGGCGTCGCCGCCTTCGGCCTGACGATCGCCTATTACACGGTCCCGCATGTCGCGCGCCGCATCCAGCGTTTTGTCGATCCGGCCTCGGGCGATACTTTCAACATCGACATCGCCACCGAATCCTTCATGCGTGGCGGCTGGTTCGGCAAGGGGCCGGGCGAGGGCACGGTCAAGAAACTGCTGCCGGAGGGTCATACCGATTTCGTGTTCGCGGTGGCGGCGGAGGAATTCGGCATCGCGCTCTGCCTGGTGCTGGTCGCGCTGTTCGCCTTCATCGTCATCCGCGCGCTGATCCGCGCCATGCGCAACGACGATCCGTTCGCGCGCTTTGCCGGCGCCGGCCTCACCATGCTGTTTGCGATCCAGTCGGCGATCAACATGGCGGTCAATCTGCATCTCATTCCCGCCAAGGGCATGACGCTGCCGTTCATCTCCTATGGCGGCTCGTCGATGATCTCGCTCGCCTATGCCATGGGCATGTTGCTGGCGTTGACGCGCGAACAACCCCGTGCGGCCATGCTGGCGCCCGACCACGCGCTGGCAACGCACGCGTAGTTCTTTTGGCCATCCGCCAAGCTTTTTCTTGTCATGCCCGGCCTTGTGCCGGGTATCCGCGTCTTGCTTTGCTAGGGAAAGGCGTGGATGGCCGGGACATAGGCGAGCGAAGCGACGCCGTCCTTTGGACGGCCATGCCCGGTCATGACGGTGGAGAAGCTATGGCGCTCAACAAACTCATCCTCCTAGCGGCCGGCGGCACCGGCGGCCATCTGTTTCCGGCCGAGGCGCTGGCGGTGGTGCTGGCAAAGCGCGGCCTGATTGTCGATCTCGCCACCGACCATCGCGCGGCGCATTTCAAGTTCCCCGCCCGCGATGTGCATCTCATCCCGAGCGCCACCGTGCGCGGGCGCGATCCCTTGTCGCTCGCGCGCACGGGCGCGCTGCTCGCGCTCGGCACCCTGAAGGCGTGGCGGCTGATCGGAGAAATCCGCCCGGCGGTCGCCGTCGGTTTCGGCGGCTATCCGACCGTGCCGCCACTGTGGGCTGCGAGGTTGCGCGGCGTGCCGACGATCCTGCACGAGCAGAATGGGGTCATGGGCCGCGCCAACCGCCTGCTGGCGCCGCGCGTGAGCGCAATTGCCACCAGCTTCCCGAAACTGGCGCGGCTCGATGCGCGCCTGCAAAGTAAAATTACCTTCACCGGCAATCCGGTGCGGCCGCTGGTGATCGCCGCGGCGGCGGCGCCCTACACCGCGTCCAGGCCGAACGAAAAAATGCGCCTGCTGGTGTTCGGCGGCAGCCAGGGCGCGCATGTGATGGCCGAAATCGTGCCGCCGGCAATTGCGCGCATGCCGTCCGAATTGCGTGCGCGGCTCGTTATCGTGCAGCAGGCGCGCGCGGAAGACCTCGACGAGGTGCGAGGCACTTACGCACGGCTCGGCGTCGAAGCCGAAGCTGAACCCTTTTTCAATGACCTGCCGGCGCGCATCGCGGCCGCGCATCTGGTGGTCTCCCGCTCGGGCGCCTCAACCGTGGCCGAGCTCTCGGCCATCGGCCGGCCGGGCATCTTGGTGCCGTTACCGCATGCGCTCGATCAGGACCAGTTCGCCAATGCCGGCGTGCTGGAGGCTGCCGGCGGGGCGATCCGCATCGAGCAGCGCGATTTCACTCCAGAGCGCCTGGCCGCGGAAATCTCGCGGCTGGCGGGCGATTCCGCGCAACTGGCGCGCATGGCGCATGCCGCCAAGTCAGCCGGCACCATCGACGCCGCCGAGCGGCTGGCGGATCTGGTGATGAAGGTAGCGGGGATTTAATAACGCTGGCCCGGATATTCATCCGCCCGTCCCCACGAAAGCGGGGACCCAGGTGGCGAATGAGCAGACTCTCCGATCGTTAATCTGGATTCCTGCTTGCGCGGGAATGAGCGGAGTATGTATTTACGCATTTGACTTTTTCCGTCATGCCCGGCCTTGTGCCGAGCATCCACGTCTTTCTTACTGAAGCAAGGCGTGGATGCCCGGGACGAGCCCGGCCATGACGAGTAATAGGCGAGGGCGACCCCATGAAACTGCCGCGCGACATCGGACCGGTGCACTTCGTCGGCATTGGCGGCATCGGCATGAGCGGCATCGCCGAGGTGCTGGCCAATCTCGGCTATACCGTCACCGGCTCGGACGTTGCCGATAGCGCCAACGTTAAGCGCCTGCGCGACAAGGGCATCAAGGTCGCCATCGGCCACAAGGCCGAGAATATCGACGGCGCCGACGTGGTGGTGATTTCCTCCGCCATCAAACAGGACAATCCGGAGTTGATCGCCGCGCGGGGAAAACGCCTGCCGGTGGTGCGGCGCGCCGAAATGCTGGCCGAGCTGATGCGGCTCAAAAGCTGCGTGGCAATCGCCGGCACGCACGGCAAGACCACAACCACCTCGATCGTCGCCACGCTGCTCGACGCCGGCGGGCTCGATCCGACCGTGATCAATGGCGGCATCATCAATGCCTACGGCACCAATGCGCGGCTGGGGGCCGGTGATTGGATGGTGGTCGAGGCCGACGAATCCGACGGCACTTTCCTCAAGCTACCGGCCGACATCGCCATCGTGACCAATGTCGATGCCGAGCATCTCGACCACTTCGGAACGTTTCAGGCGGTGCAGGACGCTTTCGTCGCCTTCATGGAGAACGTGCCGTTCTACGGCTTCGTGGTGATGTGCACCGACCATCCGATCGTGCAGCGGCTGGCCGGCCGCGTCATCGACCGGCGCATCATCACCTACGGCGAAAACCCGCAGGCCGACGTGCGGCTGGTCGATCTCGATCATCACGAAGGCAAGTCGCGATTTTCCGTGCTATTTCGCGACCGCGACGGCAACGAGGTGCATGCCATCCGCAATCTCGAACTGCCGATGCCCGGCCGCCACAATGCGCTCAACGCGACATCGGCGGTTGCGGTCGCGCATGAGCTGAAAATCGCCGACGACAAGATTCGCAGCGCGCTCGCCAAGTTCGGCGGCGTCAAGCGGCGCTTCACTAGAGTTGGAGAATGGAACGGCGCGGTGATCATCGACGACTACGGCCACCATCCGGTCGAGATCGCCGCGGTGCTGAAAGCCGCGCGCAAGTCGACCAAGGACCAGGTGATCGCGGTCGTGCAGCCGCACCGCTATACGCGGCTCAAGACTCTGTTCGAGCCGTTTTCCACCTGCTTCAATGACGCCGATGTCGTCATCGTCGCCGATGTGTATCCAGCCGGCGAAGCGCCGATCGAAGGCGCCGACCGCGATCATCTGGTGCAGGCTTTGCTTGCGCGCGGCCATCGCCAGGTCATTGCCCTCGATGGCCCGGAAAAGCTTGCCGGCATCGTCAAGGACCTGGCCAAGCCGGGCGACTACGTCGTGCTGCTCGGCGCCGGTTCGATCACGCAATGGGCCTATGCGCTGCCGGCGGAACTGAAGGCGTTGGGGTCATGAGGGTTGGCGGGGCGGCTACTACACCGTCATGGCCGGGCTTGTCCCGGCCATCCCGATCAGGGACGCATTGCTTTCCTAAGCGGGATCACCGGGACAAGTCCGGTGATGACAGAAGATAATGACCTTCCCCGACATTGTCCCCGACCTGAAAGCCCGCATGCGCGAACTGCGCGGGCGGCTGCTGGCGAGCCAGTCGCTCGGCGAGTTCACCTGGTTTCGCGTCGGCGGGCCGGCGCAGGCCTTCTTCATGCCGGACAACGAAGACGACCTGGCTTATTTCCTGCACAATCTGCCGGCGGAAATTCCGGTCACCGTGATCGGCGCCGGCTCCAATCTCATCGTGCGCGACGGCGGCGTGCCGGGCGTGGTGGTGCGGCTCGGCCGCGGCTTCAACGAAATAAAAACCGAAGACAATCATCGCGTCGCGTCCGGCACGGCGATGCTCGACGTGATGGTGTCGCGCGCGGCGCGCGACGCCGGCGTCGGCGGGCTGTCATTTTTCAGCGGCATTCCCGGCACCATCGGCGGCGCGCTGCGCATGAACGGTGGCGCCTATGGCGGCGAGACTAAGGATGTGCTGATCGAAGCGCGCGGCGTTGACCGGCAGGGCAACATCCGTACCTACAGCAACGCCGAGATGGGATTCACGTATCGCCATTGTAGCGTGCCCGACGACGTCATCTTCACCGCCGCTTTGTTCCAGGGCCGCGCCGGCGAGACCGAAGCGATCGCGGCCGAGATGGCCGAGATCAAGAAGAAACGCGAGGCCAGCCAGCCGCGCAATCGCACGGGCGGCTCGACCTTCAAGAACCCGCCCGGCCATAGCGCCTGGAAGCTGGTCGACGAAGCCGGCTGCCGGGGTTTGCAAGTAGGCCAGGCGAAGGTTTCCGATCTGCACAGCAATTTCCTGATCAGCCTCGACAACGCGACAGCGGGCGATATCGAAACGCTGGGCGAAACCGTGCGCGCGCGCGTGAAGGAAAATTCCGGCGTCGATCTGGAATGGGAAATCAAGCGCATTGGCGTAATGTAGGTTCGGGGTGAAACGATGAAAGCATCCGAGCCCATTCTGGTGGCCGGCGGCGGCCTTGGCGGCCTGTCGGTGGCGCTCGCGCTCGGGCGCCAGGGCCGGCGCGTTCGCGTGCTGGAGCAGACCGCCGAGCTCGGCGCCATCGGCTACGGCATCCAGCTCGGGCCCAACGTATTTCCGATGTTCGAGCGGATTGGCGTCACCGAGGCCGTGCTCGATCAGTCGATCCTGCCGCGCGCCTGCGTCATGTTCGATGCGCTAAGCGGCGAGGAGATCACGCACATTCCCAACGAGCCGGCGCTGCGCGCGCGCTTCGGGCACCCTTACGTCGTCATCCACCGCGTCGACCTGCATCAGGTGCTGCTCGACGCCTGCCGCGCGACCGATGGGCTTACGCTCGAGCCGCGGACCTCGGTGGCCGGCTTTGCGCCGCGCGCCGGCGGCGTGACCGTTATGACCGAAGACGGCCGTAATATCGAAGGCGCAGCTCTGATCGGCGCCGATGGTTTGCGCTCTGTCGTACGCGAAAAAATCGTCGGCGATGGCGAGCCCAAGCCGATCGGTTATGTCGCGCATCGCACCATCGTGCCGATCGACCGGGTGCCTGCCGGCGTGCAGCGCGATGTCTCCGCGCTCTGGATCGGGCCGGGATTTCACATGGTGCATTACCCTTTGCGGCACGGAACGCTGTTCAACATCGTCGCGGTGTTCCGCACCGGCACGTTCGATGAAAAGGCCGACGCCGCCTTCCACACTGCGGAGGTGGAACGTACTTACAAGACCGCGCATCCGGTGATGAAGTCGCTGCTGGCGATGATGGATCTTAATCGCCGCTGGACGATCGCCGACCGCGATCCGGTGCGGCACTGGAGCTTGGGCGCCGTCACCATTCTGGGTGATGCCGCCCATCCGGCGCTACAGACGTTTGCGCAAGGCGCCTGCATGGCGATCGAGGACGCCGTTTGTCTCGCCGAGATGGTCGAGCAAAGCGGCGATGATTTCGCGTCCGCGTTCCGGCAATACCAGGCCGCGCGCATCGTTCGCACCGCGCGCGTCCAGCTCGAAGGCCGCCAATTGTGGGAGGGCTATCACGCCGAGGGCATCGCCCGCGACGTCTGGCTTCAGACTTTCTCCGGCCGTAGCGAGCGCGAGGTTTGCGAATGCCTGGCTTGGCTGTATGACGGCGGTGCGCTGCCGGCGGCGGCGCCGGCGAGGCGCATAAAGAGAGCACCATGACCAAACACGTCGCGGTTCTGATGGGGGGCTGGTCGGCCGAGCGCGAGGTCTCGCTTCGCTCCGGCAAGGCCTGCGCCGATGCGCTCGAGCGCGTGAAGGGCTACCGCGTCAGCCGCATCGACGTCACCCGCGACATCGCCATCGCCTTGCGCGACCTGATGCCCGATTGCGCGCTCAACCTGTTGCACGGCCGCCCGGGCGAGGACGGCACGCTGCAGGGCATGCTGGAAATTCTCGGCATTCCCTATTCGCATTCCGGCGTGATGGCCTCGGCCGTCGCGATGCAGAAGGACATCGCCAAGACCGTGCTCAAGGCCGCCGGCATTCCGGTGCCGGGCGGCCTGGTGGCGACGCGCCAGGAGGCCGCCAAGAAACATCTGCTGCCGCCGCCTTATGTGATCAAGCCGGTGGCGGAAGGCTCCAGCGTCGGCGTCTTCATCGTGCGCGAGGACCAAGGCGCTCCGCCGCAGGAATTGACGCGCGCCGACTGGACTTTCGGCGACCGCGTGCTGATCGAGCCCTACATTCCCGGCAAGGAGCTGACCTGCGCGGTGATCGGCGACAAGGCGCTCGGCGTCATCGAGATCGTCGCCAACACCAAATTCTACGACTACGAGGCCAAATACGCGCCCGGCGGCTCGAAGCATCTGCTGCCGGCGCCGGTCGCGCCGGAAATCTACGAAGAGTGCCGCCGGCTTTCCCTCTTGGCGCATAACGCGCTCGGCTGCCGCGGCGTCTCGCGCGCCGACTTCCGCTACGACGACAGTGTGAGCGGCACCAAGGGTCTCGCCTGCCTCGAGGTGAACACGCAGCCCGGCATGACGGAAACCTCGCTGGTGCCGGAACTCGCCGCGCATGCCGGCATGAGCTTCGAGAAACTGGTGGCGTGGATGGTCGAGGATGCGTCGCTGGAGCGGTAACTCGGTCACCCTGAGGTGTGCGCGTAGCGCGCCTCGAAGGGCGACGGCCAAGGCCTTAATGATCTTGGCGCCGATCCTTCGAGACGTATCGCTGACGCGATGCTCCTCAGGATGACCGCGGAACAAAATTGCCTCGCTAATGCCCTTGCCCAATTCGAAAGGCGGTGCCGGGAGTTTCGGTGATTTTATAGCTGCCGGGCAGCGGCTGCACGATCGTATCCCCGCGCAAGGCAACGCTGAGACTGTATTTCTGCTCGGCCGCCGCCTCGAACTCCACCGTATAGCGCCCGATCGGCAACAGGGAACTGGTGATGGAAACCACCGTGTGCCCGGGCTTGAGGTCGGCGACCTGACGCTCGCGCGGGCTCAGACTTCCGATGCGTTCGCCGTTGACCTCGACAACGGCGTTGGCCGGCACCAGCGGCGAATTGCCGATGCGGTAGATGAGGAGCTGGGCCATGCCGGGTTTCATCGGCGGGTCCTCGATCGCAGTGAGGACCGAGCCGCAGGCGCCGAGCAATAAAGGCAGCAGCAAAGGCAGCAACGAGGGCAAAAGCGCGAAACGCCGCCTTGGCCGCAAATCCCGGCGTTTGCCGGCTCGACTTTGCGCTGTGCCCTTCATGCCGGGACTTTGCCCGCAACAGCGCCCCAAAGTTAAGCGAAACCTGCGGCTACCCCTTAAATTTTACTAATCGTTTACCAAAGGGCCCCAAGACTAGGCGCCGGCGGCGTATCGCGCGCGCGGGCCGCGAATTCGCGCGTGCGCGGATGCCGCCACGGGGCATGACCGGAAACTCGCTCGTGCTCCGCTTTTGCGACCCCATCCGGGGCGCCAACGTTTGAAGAGCCGGTCACGATGGCTGTGGAGCAGCAAGGCTGGGAGGCGCAAAGCTGGCCGGCCTCGAACGCGGGCTGGCGGCGCCTGGCGCGGCGCTGGAGCGTCGCGGTGCTCGCATGCAACGTGCCGCGCGGCTTGGGCTCCTCAGCCGCCGCTCTGCTGCTGCTCGCCAGCGCCTGGTATGGCGCGGTCAGAGGCGGCCACATTCCGGAAATGACCGCGCAGTTGCAGGAATTCTGCGACGAGACGGCCAATGCTTTGGGCTTTCGCATTGCGCGGGTGGCGCTTGCCGGGGCCGCGGAAGTCGAGCGCGAGGATATTCTGGCGCTTGCCGGCATCACCGAGCGCTCCTCGCTGCTGTTTCTCGATGCCGCGGGCATGCGCGCGCGGCTTTTGACCAATCCGTGGATTTCGGACGCGCGCGTGCTCAAGCTCTATCCCGATCAGCTGCGCATCGAGATCAAGGAGCGAAAACCTTTCGCGCTCTGGCAGAAGAACGGCCGCATCGCGCTGATCGCTGCCGACGGAACGCTGCTGGAGCCAAGCGTGCCGCGCCGCTTTGCCGCGCTGCCGCAGGTGGTCGGGCGCGGCGCCGATCGCGCCGCGGCGGATTTTATAGCGCTGCTTGCGCGCTATCCCGACATCGTCAATACGGTCGAGGCTTCCGTGCTGGTGGCGGAGCGGCGATGGAACCTGCACCTGAAAGGCGGTGTTGAGGTTCTGCTTCCCGAAGCCGAGCCCGAGCGCGCGCTGACGACATTGGCCGATCTCGCCCGCACCAAGAAATTGCTCACGCGCGACATTGTCGCGGTCGATCTGCGGCTCTCCGACCGGGTCACGGTGCGCCAATCCGATGTCGCTGCAGCGGCGCGCGCGGAAGCGCTCAAGGCCGCCGCCGAGCGCGACAAGAAGCTCAAGCGTAATAAGGGGAGCGAAGCATGAATGTGCTGCGCTTCAATTTGACGCCGAAGATGAAGCCGGTTTCGCCGAAGCGCGCGGCCGTGGTCGCCGGCCTCGATATCGGCACCAGCAAGATCGCCTGCATGATCGCGCGGCTCGAGCCGCAGGCGCCACAGGACGCGCTGCGTCGCCGCAGCCATGGCGTGAGCGTTCTGGGCTATGCCCATACCGCGGCGAGCGGAACCAAAGCGGGTTGCGTGGTCGATCTGGTCGAGGCCGAGGAGATGGTGCGCCAGGCCATCGACACCGCCGAGAGCATGGCGGGCGTGCAGCTTGAATTGGTGGTCGTGTCGCTGTCGGGCGGGCGTATCGGCAGCGAGCGGTTTGTGGCCGATATCGAGCTTGCAGGCTCCGCCGTGACCGACGGCGATATCGGACGGGTGCTGGCCGCCGCCAGCCGCCATGCGGTGCGCGACGCGCGGGCCGTCCTGCACTCCTTGCCGATCGGCTACGCTCTCGACGCCGCCACCGGCATCCGCGAGCCGCGCGGCATGCTTGGTCACCGTTTCGGCGTCGATATGCACATGGTCACCGCCGACGTGGCGACCGTGCGGAACTTGATGCTCACGGTCGAACGCAGCCATTTGGCGGTCGAAGCCATGGTCGCGTCCCCTTACGTGGCCGGTTTAGCCGTTTTGGCCGACGACGAGGCCGATCTCGGCGCCGCGACCATCGATATGGGCGCGGGAACTACCACCCTGGCGGTATTTTCCGGCGGCCGCTTCGTGCACGTCGATGGCTTCGCCCTCGGCGGCCACCACATCACCATGGATCTGGCCCGCGGTCTCAACACCCGAATCGCGGATGCCGAGCGAATCAAAGCGATTTATGGCACAGTTTTGACAGGCGGATCAGATGAACGCGACATGATCACGGTACCTCCGGTTGGGGATGACGAGCGCGAGCCGCCGCAGTTCGTGGCGCGCGGATCATTGGCGCGCATCATCAAGCCGCGGGTCGAGGAGATCCTGGAAATGGTGCGCGATCGTCTCGCAGCTTCGCCCTTCACGGCCGAGCCGCGCGGGCGCGTGGTGTTGACCGGCGGCGCATGCCAATTGGCGGGCATTGCCGATCTGGCGGCGCGAATTCTGAAACGTCCGGTGCGCATCGGACGTCCGCTCGGCTTGGCGGGCCTGCCCGATGGGGCCAAGGGTCCGGCTTTCGCCGTGGCGGCGGGCCTGCTGGTCTATCCGCAGGCGGCACATCTTGAACACTTCGAACCGCGGCGAACGCGGCAATTGATGACAGGAACGGGCGGTTACATGGCACGGGTCGGACGATGGCTGCGCGAAAGCTTCTGACCCACTCAACTGAACCACGAAGGGGCCGGTGGCGGACCGGCGCTTTTCGACGGCGTGCAATCGCGTTGGTGCTGGTCGCGCCAAAGCGAGCCTGCTGCCCGTGCATTAAAGAGGCAACCTCATGACCATCAATCTGAAGATTCCAGACATTCGCGAGATGAAACCGCGAATTACCGTGTTCGGCGTCGGCGGTGCCGGCGGCAATGCCGTGAACAACATGATCACGGCGGGGCTGCAAGGCGTCGACTTCGTCGTCGCCAATACCGACGCGCAGGCGCTCACCATGTCGAAGGCCGAGCGCATCGTGCAAATGGGCACCCAGGTGACCGAAGGTCTCGGCGCCGGATCGCAGCCCGAGGTCGGCCGCGCCGCGGCGGAGGAGGTGATCGACGAGATCCGCGATCATCTCACCGGCGCGCATATGGTATTCGTCACCGCCGGCATGGGCGGCGGCACCGGCACCGGAGCGGCCCCGATCATCGCCAAGGTCGCGCGCGAGCTCGGCATCCTCACCGTCGGTGTGGTCACCAAGCCGTTCCAGTTCGAAGGCTCCCGCCGCATGCGCTTTGCCGAGGCGGGCATCATTGAATTGCAGAAGGTGGTCGACACGCTGCTCGTCATCCCGAACCAGAATCTGTTCCGGGTGGCGAACGAGAAGACTACGTTCGCCGACGCCTTCGCCATGGCCGACCAGGTGCTCTATTCGGGCGTTGCCTGCATCACCGATCTGATGGTCAAGGAAGGCCTGATCAATCTCGACTTTGCCGACGTGCGCGCGGTCATGCGCGAAATGGGCACGGCGATGATGGGTACCGGCGAAGCCTCCGGCGAGAAGCGCGCGCTCACCGCCGCCGAAGCCGCCATCAACAATCCGCTGATCGACGACGCCTCAATGAAGGGCGCCCAGGGTCTGCTGATCTCGATCACCGGCGGCAAAGACCTCACGCTGTACGAAGTCGATGAGGCTGCCACCCGCATCCGCGAGGAAGTCGACCAGGACGCCAACATCATCGTCGGCGCCACCTTCGACGAAAGCCTGGAAGGCATCATCCGCGTCTCGGTGGTGGCAACCGGTATCGACCGTGCCAGCGCTAATCCGCAGCACGCGGAAACCGCGCTCAAGCAGCTTGCCGGCAAGGTGCGCAGCGAAACCCGCCGCGCCGCCGAGCGGATCGAACGCATGCCGGCGCCTGCCACCGCCAGTTCGGCGGCTGTGGAATCGGCCGCGCATGCCGCGGTTGCGGCCGCCATCCTGCCGCCCAGCTTGGGCGAGGATGTTTCGATCCGGCCGATGCCGATGAAGCCGTCTCTATTCGAGCTGCCGGCCGAACCGCCGCTGCCCGCGCCGCCAATGACGTTCATCCCACCGGCGCCCGAGCGGACGATGCGCGTGCCGCGCATGCCGCGAATCGACGAATTGCCGCTGCCGGCGCAGAACGAGATCAGGGCGCAGCGCGGGGAGCTCGAGGACGATCACCCCGAGAAGCGCCGCATGTCGCTGATGCAGAGGCTGGCCTCGGTTGGCCTGGGCCGGCGAGGCGAGGAGGCCGAAACGCCTCCGGCGCCGCGTACCGCGCGGGCGATGCCGCAATTCGAGCGTCCGCCGCAGCGGCCTTCGGCTCGTCAACCGGAAGGGCGGCATCCGGAAGGCAGACCGGCCGACCCGGTGTCGGAATATGCCCGCCGAACGGCTCCGCAGGGCCTCGACCCGCACGGACGGCCGGTGCCTGTGCATAATTCGCCGGAGGAGGATCAACTCGACATCCCGGCTTTCCTCCGCCGGCAAGCCAACTAAGGTTATGGCGCGCCACAACGCAGCCCCGTTTCACCTGGTGAAGCGGGGCTGTTTGCCGACTGCCGCGGCCGACGAACTTCGTCTAACGAATTGAAATATAAGTAGTTTTTATTGTTTCAGCGGCTGGCCCGCCGCCCCAAAGCTAGGCCACAGGAGCGTAACGGCAGCATAAAGCCAATTTCTGCCTATTGGTCTAGGACCAATTGCGGCAAAAAAGAGTAACACTCGGTAAGAAAGCGTGTTTTGGAGAACGCTTCGTTTGTAGCCTAAGTTTTGACGGTGAAAGGGACATTCGTCCCTAGGGGCTTGCCGTCCTTACCTTCGGGCGGATCTGAGTTGACGGCGAAAATGTGGCCCGGTTGGGGTCTTGGGATGGGACCGCGTAGCTCGCTTGCGAGTTGGCGGATAAGGGGTCGATGAAGGGCGCTAAGCAGACCACGCTACGCGACCAGGTTGCCGTCTCCGGCGTCGGCGTCCATTCCGGCTTGCCCGTCACGCTCACCTTGAATCCGGCCGATGACGATGCCGGCATTATCTTCCGCCGCGTTTCCGCCGACGGCTCGATCGAGCGCGAAGTCCGCGCCGATGTCCGCTCGGTCACCGCCACCGAATTTGCCACCGTCCTGGGTGATGCCACGGGCCCGATCTGCTCGACCGCCGAACATCTGCTGGCGGCGTTGCGCGGGCTTCACGTCGACAACGTCGTCGTCGAGATCGACGGACCGGAAGTGCCGATCATGGACGGCAGCGCCGCGGCTTTCGTCGATGCGATCGATCAGGCCGGCCTGACCGCGCGCGCACTGCCGCGCCGCTATATCGAAGTGCTCAAGCCGGTGCGCGTGGCCAAGGACGACGCCTTCGGCGAATTGCGGCCCTACCAGCACGGCTTCCGGGTCGAAGCCGAAATCGAATTCGATCATCCGCTGATCGGCACGCAGGCGCTCGCGCTCGACATCGAGCCGAACACCTTCCGCCGCGAGATCGCGCGCGCGCGCACCTTCGGCTTCATGAAGGACGTCGCCAAGTTGTGGAGCGCCGGTTACGCGCTCGGCGCCACTTTCGACAACACGCTGGTGATCAGCGAAGACCGCGTGCTCAATCCGGAAGGCCTGCGCTTTGCCGACGAGTTCGTGCGCCACAAGGTGCTCGACGCCATCGGCGATCTGGCGCTGGCCGGTCAGCCGCTGCTCGCCGCCTACCGGACCGTCCGCGGCGGCCACAAGCTCAATCACGCGGTGCTGTCGGCGCTGATGGCCGATCCGACCGCCTGGCGGGTGGTCGAGGCCGCTGCCGAGCCGGTCCGCCGCACGCGCGGCCATGCCGATGTCGCCGCCGGCCTGGTGGCCCCGGCCTATGGCCCGGAAGTATCCTGAAAAGCCTCAGGATTTCGCCTTAACGCTTCGCCTTAATCCCGGCCGAATGTCGCGCTGTAATCGATTGGCGGGACCGCGTTTTTTCGTTTACATCCGTGCGGAGATCGAGGCTGCTGTTGCGCGGCCGTCGCGAGCATGATCCCGAAAAGCGGGAAACCGGTTTTCGGACGAGATCATGCTCGGCTAAGGGGAAGTGGACACGAACGCGTGTGTGAGTTTGTGCCCAAGTATTCGTCCAAGGATTCGTCCGGCGTCATGACGCGCCGAATTCAGACCGGCTCGCGCCGGCTGCGCGCGCATCGCAGCGGTGCTGCTGCTGGCGGTGAGCCTCGGCGCCTGCACCAGCCTGTTCGGCAAGGACGACACGCCGCCCGACGAGCCGCGCCGACCGGCTCTATAACGAGGGCCTCTATCTCCTCAACCACAAGAAAGATCCGAAGGAGGCGGTCGAAGAAGTTCGAAGAGGTCGACCGCCAGCACCCCTATTCGGAATGGGCGCGCAAGTCGCTGATCATGTCGTCCTACGCCTATTACGAGGCCGGCTCCTACGACGACAGCGTCACCGCGGCCAAGCGCTACATCTCGCTCCACCCCGGCAGCCCGGACGCCGCCTACGCGCAGTTTCTCATCGGCTCGTGCCTATTTCGACGAAATCCCGGACATCACCCGCGACCAGGCGCGCACCGACAAGGCGCTGGCCGCGCTCGACGAAGTGGTGCGGAAATATCCGACCAGCGAATACGCCGTCAGCGCCAAGCAGAAGATCGAGGTCGCGCGCGACCAGCTCGCCGGCAAGGAAATGGCTGGTCGGCCGCTATTATCTGGAAAAGAAGGACTACACCGGCGCCATCAACCGCTTCAAAGTCGTCGTCACCAAGTACCAGACCACGCGTCACGTCGAAGAGGCGCTGATGCGGCTGACCGAAGCCTATATGGCGCTCGGCATCGTGGACGAGGCGCAGACCGCGGCCGCCGTGCTCGGGCACAATTTCCCCGACAGCGAATGGTACAGGCACGCCTATACGCTGGTGAAAGGCGGGGGCGTCGAGCCCACCGAGAACAAGGGTTCCTGGATCAGCCGGGCATTCAAGAAGGTCGGGCTGGGTTAGCCATCCGCCCGGCGAATTCGTCATCGAACGCCGAGTTACCCACATCGTCATGGCCGGGCTTGTCCCGGCCATCCACGTCTTTGATGATGTACGGAATCAGTTAGACGTGGATGCCCGGCAAAGCCGGGCATGACGAGGCTAGGACTGGCAGGCCATGCTTTCCCGACTTTCGATCCGCGACATCGTCCTGATCGACCGGCTCGACATCGATTTTGCCGGCGGCCTGGCCGTGCTCACCGGCGAGACCGGCGCCGGCAAGTCGATCCTGCTCGACGCCTTCGCGCTGGCGCTCGGCGCCCGCGGCGACCAGAGCCTGGTGCGCCAGGGCGTCGAGCAGGGCCAGGTGATCGCCGTGTTCGAGGTCGGCGCAAGCATCCGGCGCGCGCGCTGCTGAAAGCCAACGATATCGCCGCCGAGGACGAACTGATCCTGCGCCGCGTGCAGTTCTCCGATGGCCGCACGCGCGCCTTCGTCAACGACCAGCCGGTCAGCGTCCAGGTGATGAAGCAGCTCGGCTCAGCGCTGGTCGAGATCCACGGCCAGCACGACGACCGCGCGCTGGTCGACGCCGCCACCCATCGCCGTCTGCTCGATGCCTTCGGCGCGCTGGAAGGCGACGCCGCCAAGGTCGAAGCGCTGTGGGAAGCGCGCCGCGCCGCGCAGGAGGCGGCCGACAGCCCATCGCGCCGACGTCGAGCGGGCCAAACGCGAAAGCGACTGGCTGCGCCACTCGGTCGACGAACTCGACAAGCTGGCGCCGCAGGCCGGCGAGGAAACCGCGCTCGCCACCCGCCGCACCGATCATGATGCAGTCCGAGAAGGTCGCCGAGGATTTGCGCGACGCGCACGACGTGATCGCCGGCGCCAATTCATCGGTGCCGGCGCTTGTCCGGCGTCATCCGCCGGCTGGAGCGGCGCACCGCGCAGGCGCCGAGCCTGGTCGAGCCGGCGGTGAAGGCGCTCGATGCCGCGCTCACCGCGCTGGAGGAAACCCGCGGCCATCTCGAACAGGCGTTGCGCACCGCCGATTTCGATCCGGCCGAACTGGAGCGCATCGAGGAGCGGCTGTTCGCGCTGCGCGCCGCGGGGCGCAAATACAATGTGCCGGTCGACGAACTGGCGGCGCTGGCGCGCAAATACAATGCCGATATCGCGCTGATCGATGCCGGCGAGGAGAAACTCAAAGTTCTGGAAGCCGCCAGCGCCAAGGCCGAAGCCGATTTCCGTGCCGCTGCCGATGCTCTGTCCAAGGCGCGCGCCAAGGCGGCGGCCGCGCTCGACAAGGCGGTGAATGGCGAACTCAAGCCGCTCAAGCTCGAGCGCGCGCAATTCTCGACCGAGATCGTCAGCGATCCCGCCGCCGCCGGGCCGAACGGCATCGACCGGGTCGAGTTCTGGGTGCAGACCAATCCGGGCACCAAGCCGGGCCCGCTGATGAAGATCGCCTCCGGCGGCGAACTGGCGCGCTTTCTGCTGGCGCTCAAAGTGGTGCTGGCCGACCGCGGCTCGGCGCCGACGCTGGTGTTCGACGAGATCGACACCGGCGTCGGCGGCGCCGTGGCCGATGCCATCGGCGTGCGGCTGGCGCGGCTCGCTTCCGGCGTGCAGGTGCTGGCGGTGACGCATGCGCCGCAGGTGGCGGCGCGCGCCGACCGCCATTACGTCATCAGCAAGGACGCGCTGGAGAAGGGCAAGCGCGTCGCCACCCGCGTCACCGAGGTGGCCGAGGAGCGCCGGCGCGAGGAGATCGCCCGCATGCTGGCCGGCGCCGAGATCACCAACGAGGCCCGCGCCGCCGCCGAACGGCTGATCAAGGCGGCATCGTAGTCGTCCGCCATGGCGAAGAGTAGCAAGTCCAAAGTCAAAACCGACAAAACGCCGGTCGATCTGCTGACCACCAAGCAGGCGAAGGCCGAGCACGCGCGGCTGCACGGTGGAAATAACCCAGCACGACAAGCGCTATTACCAGCAGGACCGGCCGACGATAACGGACGCCGAATACGACGCGCTGCGGCATGCGCTACAACGCCATCGAGGCGCGCTTTCCCGACCTGCGCACGCTGGAGTCGCTGTCACTGAAAGTCGGCGCGGCGCCCGCGCGCGGCTTCAAGAAAATTCGCCACGCGATGCCGATGCTCTCGCTCGACAATGCCTTCGCCGAGCAGGACGTCATCGATTTCGTCGCCCGCATCCGCCGTTTCCTGAAGCTCGCCGACGACGAGAAGATCGCCTTCAGCGCCGAGCCCAAGATCGACGGGCTGTCGATGTCGCTGCGTTACGAGAACGGCGAACTCGTCACCGCCGCCACGCGCGGCGACGGCGCCGAGGGCGAGGACGTCACCGCCAATATCAAGACGCTGCGCGAAGTGCCGCAACAGCTCAAAGGCAAGAATCTGCCGGACGTCTGCGAGGTGCGCGGCGAGGTCTATATGACCAAGGGCGATTTCCTGAAACTGAACGAGCGCCAGAAGGCGGCCGATGACACCATCTTTGCCAATCCACGCAATTCGGCGGCAGGCTCGTTGCGCCAGAAAGACCCCGCCGTCACCGCCTCGCGTCCGCTCGGCTTCTTTGCCTATGCCTGGGGGCAGATGAGCGAGATGCCGGCCAAGACCCAGTCCGGCATGATCGAATGGTTCGAGCGCTGCGGCTTCACCACCAATCCGCTCACCAAGGTTTGCCACTCGGTCGAGGAACTGCTCGCCTTTCATCGCGAGATCGAACAGCGCCGCTCGCATCTCGACTACGACATCGACGGCGTCGTCTACAAGGTCGACCGCCTCGACTGGCAGGAGCGGCTCGGCTTCGTCTCGCGCTCGCCGCGCTGGGCGATCGCGCATAAATTCCCGGCCGAGCGCGCGACGACCGTGCTCAAGGATATCGAAATCCAGGTCGGCCGCACCGGCACGCTCACGCCGGTCGCCAAGCTCGAGCCGATCGGCGTCGGCGGCGTCATCGTGCAGAATGCCACGCTGCACAACGAGGACTACATCAAGGGCATCGGCGGCGACGGCGAACAGTTGCGCGAGGGCCGCGATATCCGCATCGGCGACACCGTCATCATCCAGCGCGCCGGCGACGTGATCCCGCAGGTGGTCGACGTGGTGCTGGACAAGCGCCCGAAGGACGCCAAGCCTTATCATTTTCCGACGAAGTGTCCGTGCTACTCTGCACACCAAAGTGGTGCGCGAGGAAACCGCCGCCGGCGAGGAGGGCGCGCGCGCCCGCTGCAGCGGCGAGTTCGCCTGTCCGTACCAGAAGATCGAACATCTGAAGCTGTTCGCCTCGCGCCGCGCCTTCGACATCGAGGGCCTGGGCGAGAAGCAGATCGAATTGTTCTTCGAGAAGGAATGGATCAAGGAGCCCGGCGATATCTTTACGCTTCGAGACGCGCAACAAGAAGATCAAGCTCGAAGAGGTCGAAGGCTACGGTGAGACCTCGGTGCGCAATCTGTTCGCGGCAATCGACCAGCGCCGCGAGATCTCGCTCGATCGCTTTATCTATTCGCTCGGCATCCGCCAGGTCGGCGAGACCACGGCACTGGCGCTGGCGCGCGGCTACGGCTCCTGGAAGGCGTTCCACGATGCCGGCTTGCAGGTCGCCAAAGGCGACGAGGAAACCATTGCCGAAATGGATGCGCTCGACCAGATCGGCGACACGGTGATCGCCGCCGTCGCCGCCTATTTCGGCGAGAGCCATAATCGCGGCATCGTCGAGCGGCTGACCAAGGAAGTAAAAATCCTCGATGCCGAAAAACCGAAGACCGACAGCCCGATCGCCGGCAAGACCGTGGTGTTCACCGGATCGCTTGAGAAGATGACGCGCGAGGAGGCCAAGGCGATGGCAGAGCGCCTGGGCGCCAAGGCGTCGGGTTCGGTCTCCAAGAAGACCGATTATGTGGTTGCCGGTCCCGGCGCCGGTTCCAAATTGGCCGAGGCCAAAAAGCACGGCGTCCAGGTATTGACCGAAGACGAGTGGCTCAAGCTGGTGGCCGGCTGAACGGGTCGGCGCCTGCTTCCAGTCAATTCGGAAGCCGCCTATCGTGCCTGCCCAGAATCAATCGAGAAATTCCGAATGAAACATTGCCGCCTGGCCTTCGCGCTTGCCGCACTTTGTTTGATGACCTGCTCTGGTGTGCCTTCGATTGCGACCGCTGGCGCGCAAGAAACAACGCGTGCCGACGCCTCGGACGCTGCGCTACTGGCCGAGGTGCGGCGCGCCTTCACGCTTCACGGCAAGCCAATTCCGCCAGAGATTTTCCGTGATTTCAGTGACGGCAACATCGCCAATTCCGCCAGCATCTGGGTGACCGTGGATATCGAGGCCGCGATAGGCAGCAACCTCTATTTCGAGGACATCAAAGAAGAGCATGGCTGGTTTAGCCAAACCAAGGCCAACCCAAGCCTGAACGGCCAAGAAGAAACTTCCTACAAGTTCGTCGGTTCGACCGACAACAGCCTCCTCGTCGCGATCGCAAGCTACAATGGCGGCGGCTCTGGAACCTTCTATACGCTGCACGTACTCGATATCGCCGCAGCACGCGGTTTCGATCCGGAAGGCAAACTCTATCGGCGCATCAATCTCACAATCGTGCGAAACGTCGTTTTGGGAGACCGGTGGGACGGTGATGTGCAAATCTCAAAAAATTCGATCAGTATAGTCACAACTCGCAAGGGGCCGGTCGAGGACGGCAATCGCGCCAGGATGACGATCAAGGCGGAGAGGCCGTGATCAGGGGCCTTTTCTACCCCGCACCAGCGCGACATAGGCGACGCCGGCTGTCGCCGCCATGAACACCAGCATCCAGGCCATCGGCATGGCGGTGGTGCCGCCCGCCAACAATATCGAAACTACCTGCGTCGATGCGGCGCCGATCGCCATCTGCGTGAAGCCGGTCATGCCGGCGGCCGCGCCCGCGGCATGCGGGCGCACGCTGACCGCGCCGGCAATGCAATTCGGCAGCAGCAGGCCGTTGCCGTAGGAGATGATGAGCTGCGGCAGGAAAATTATCGCCGGTCCGGCGCCCCAAAGGCTCGCGACCAGCACGGCGGTCAGGCCCGCCCCGATCAACTCGAACACGATGCCGGCCAGGATCATGGCGTCGATACCGAAGCGCTGCGACAGCCGCGAGGCGGTAAAGTTGCCGCTCATATAGCCGAGCGAAGTCACCGCGAACCACAGCCCGAATTCGGCCGAGCTGCGGCCCATCAGCGTCACCACCACATGCGGCCCGCCGCCGAGAAAGGTGAAAAATGGCGCCGAGCCGAGCGCGCCGCACAGCACGTAGCCATGGAATTTGGCGCTGGCGAGCAACGCCCGCCATTCCTGCCATAGCTTGGCGGGCGCCCGCGCCACGCTCACCGGCCGCGTCTCCGGCAGCACGAGAACCGACCACGTCAGCACGATGCCGCTGAGCAGCGCGATGAACAGGAAGATCGACTTCCAGCCAAAGCCGATGTCGAGCAAGCCGCCGATCAGCGGCGAGACCATCGGCGCGATCACCATGGCGGTGGTCACGAGGCCGATCATGGCGGCGGCGCGGTCGCGCTCGAAGAGATCGCGAATGATGGCGCGGCCGATGACCACGCCGGACGAGGCGCCGATCGCCTGCAGGATGCGCGCCGCAATCAGCGCGCCGATCGACGATGTCAGCGCGCCCGCCAGCGAGGCGACCACGGTCAAGGCGAGCCCGGCGAGCACCACGGGTCGCCTGCCGAAACGGTCCGACAAAGGGCCGAGCAAAAGCTGGGCGGTGGCAAGGCTCAGCAGATAAAGCGACAGCATCAGCTGCACGGTGCCAGTGTCGGTCGCGAGACTCGTGATCAGGCCCGGCAGCGCCGGCACCAGGATGTTGAGCGTGGCCGGCCCGATGGCGGTCATCGCCATCAGCAGCGCCAGCAACCGCCACGGCGTGGCCTGCCTGTTATGCGTCTCGGGAAGAGGCGTGCGGGCGTCCATCAGATGGTGCCAAGCGGCCTGGTCGCGGTATCGAGCCAGCGCTGGGTTGGCGCATTGAGCAGCGGGCTCAACGTGTCGCGCAAGCGGATGTGGTAATCGTCGACCCAGGTCCGTTCCTTGCCGGTGAGCATGCGGTTGTCGATCAGCCGCCAGTCGATCGGCGCCAGCGTGAGCGTCTCGAATGCGTTCAACGGCTTCTCGGCGCCCTCGGGCGCCGGCGCGGCGATCACCAGCACCAGGTTCTCGATGCGGATGCCATAGGCGCCGGTTTTGTAGTAGCCCGGCTCGTTCGACAGGATCATGCCGCGCTTGAGCGCGACGGTGCCGAGCTTTGAAATGCGCGCCGGTCCTTCGTGCACCGACAAATAGCTGCCGACGCCGTGGCCGGTGCCGTGATCGAAATCGAGCCCGGCCTGCCACAGCGCGACGCGCGCCAGCGAATCGAGCTGCGCGCCGCTGGTATTCTCCGGGAAGATCGCGCGTGGCGATGGCGATGTGGCCCTTGAGCACGCGGGTGAAGCGGTCGCGCATTTCGTCGCTCGGAGTGCCGACCACGACGGTGCGCGTGATGTCGGTGGTGCCGTCCTCGTATTGCGCGCCGGAAGTCGACCAGGAACAGCTCGTCCTTGCCTATGGTGCGGTTGGTCGCATGGGTGACGCGGTAATGCACGATGGCGCCGTTCGGCCCGCTGCCGGCGATGGTCGGGAACGAAATGTCCTTGAGCGCGCCGGTGTCGCGGCGAAAATTCTCCAGCGCCTCGACCGCGCCGATCTCGGTCAATTTTCCGGATGGCGCCTGCGCGTCGAGCCAGGCGAGAAACCGGACCATCGCCACGCCGTCGCGTCTGTGCGCCGCGCGCATGCCGGCGATCTCGGCATGGTTCTTCACGGCCTTCATCAGCGTGATCGGGTCGAGCCCGCGCACCGGCTTGCCGCCGCCTGTGGCCACCAGCTGCGAGAGCGCGTCGGTCGCGCTCGCCGAATCGAGCCGCACGGTCTTGTCCTTGAGCGTGGCCAGGTCGCCGGCGAGGTCATCGGGCGCGCGCAGATCGGTGAATTCGTCCAGCGCGCTGCGCACGCTGTTGTCGAGTTTGGCGCTGTCGACATAAAGGCGGGGGCGCCCCTCGCGCGCGATCAGCGCGGAAGCCAGCGCCAGCGGGGTATGCGCCACGTCGGCGCCGCGGATGTTGAACGCCCAGGCGACGTTCTGCGGGTCCGACACCAGCAGCGCGTCGGCGCGCAACTTGCCGATCTCAGCGATGACGCGCTTGAGCTTGTCGGTGGCGCTTTCGCCCGCGAACTTGATGTCGCGCAAGCTCACAGCGCCTGCGGGCGGAGCGGGGCGGTCGGTCCATAGCACGTCAATCGGATTGCCATCGACCGCCACCAGAGTGGCGCCGGTATTGGCGCACGCCTGCCGCAGCTTGTCGGCATTTTCCGTCGTGTGCAGCCAGCGATCGTAGCCGAGCTTGTTGCCGTTCTTGAGATTCTGCTCGAGCCATTGTTCGGGCGGGCTCTCCACCACGTGCTGGACCGAAAAAACCGCCGGATCGACCTGCGCCGCCGCCTGCACGGTGTAACGTCCGTCCGTGAACAGAGCCGCGCGCTCGGCGAGTACGATTGCCGCGCCGGCGGAACCGGTGAAGCCGGTGAGCCAGGCGAAGCGTTCCTCACTCGCCGGCAGATATTCGTTCTGCTGGCGGTCGGCGCGCGGCACGACAAAACCGTCGAGCCCGCGCCGCTTGAGCTCGGCGCGCAGAGCGGCAACGCGCGGCGCGCTTTGCGCTCGCTCGCTCGAATCGTCGAATGTCTGGAAGCGGGCCTCGACCATGAGGTGGCACCATAGCGCGCTCACCGGCATGGGCAACGCAGGCATGCACGATGCGCCGGGCGAGGCATGTGTGTCATACGGCGGGCAACCTTGTGCAAAACTCATGTCGACTTGGCGGGCCTTTCGGCAGCAGTCCGTCTAATTGACTCAAATTTGTGCAGTGCATTAAATTCGCCGCATTCCTGCCGCTGATGTCACCAATCAATTAATCAGTTTATGCCGAGTTTACTGGGCTTCCATGCATTGTCATGGGGTGTTCGCAATCGCGATCTAGTTTATGTTGCATCGCAATAGAGAGGCGCATGAGTCGGATATTTGGCTTGGCGCCTCGGTTCTCAGAAGGAGACACATAATGGTTGCTGTCACTTATGGCGGCGCACCCGCCGCTACCTCCACTCCGGCTGCCGCGCGGACGGGCCGGAGTTTTTTCAAGCGCGTGTACGACGGGATTTGTTACTCGCAGATGATCCGGGCGGAGCGCGAACTCGCGCGTTATCGCCATCTGCTGCCACCCAATTTCGAACTGGGCGATCGGCGCTTGTGGACACGCGGCAAGGATGAGCCTTTCGGCGGCTGGTAAATCTTTGCTTGGCACCAGCGAAGCCGCCCCGGACTCCCCGCCCGGGGCGGTTTCGCGTTTGGTCACCGTCGGCGCCGCAGCACCAGCGTGACCCAGCCATCGAGCGGGATGCGGCGTTCGAGCGTCAGGCCTTGCATGCGGTAGATGGCGAGCACGGCGTTGGCGTGAATCGGCAACAGGCCCGAGAGCACGACGCGTGCGTTCGCGCCAGTCAGCCCGCGGATCGGCACCGCCAGCCGCAGCAAGGGACCGAGCAGGATATTGGCAAAGATCAGATCGTAAGGCGCAAGGCTCGTGATGGCACGGGCATTCACGCCCACGGCGCGCAGCAGCGTGATATTTGGATAAACGTGATTGAGCCGCGCATTGGCACGCGCGGCCTCGACCGCGACGTTGTCGATGTCGCTGGCAACGACGCGCCCGTGCAGAATTTTCGCCGCCGCGATCGTCAGCACGCCGGAGCCGGTGCCGATATCAAGAACGCGGCGGACGCGCAGCCGCTTCGCCAGATCGTCGAGCGCCAGCAGACAGCCGCGCGTGGTGCCGTGATGGCCGGTACCGAAGGCGAGCGCCGCCTCAATCTCGATGCCGAGATCGTTGGGCCGCACGCGCGCGCGATCATGCGCGCCATGCACGATGAAGCGGCCGGCGCGCACGGGCTGCAGGCCGGCGAGGCTTTTCGCCACCCAATCGGCCTGCTCGACCGGCTCGATCGCCAGCCCGGCTGCCGCCGCGTCGCCGGCAACCAGCGCGACCTGGGCACGCAACGCGACCTCGTCCGGCGGGTCGCAGAAATGGATCGCCACCTGCCAACGCCCGTCGTCGCCCTCGAAAGCGGCGCAGGCGCTGTCGTCGCCGCCGAATATCTCGCCTAGATAGGCGGCGATCCGGCGCGCGACCGGCTCATCGCAGACCAGGCGGGCGACGGTGGAGGGCGCGTCCATGCCTAACGTTTAGCGTTCATGGGCGCCTTGGTGAAGACGCCGCCAGTGGTTATGTAGGGGCAGCAAAATGCAAGGACCCTGATGATCATCGAATCCCCCAGCGCCGCCGATGCCGAGACGCTTGAATTGGCCCGCCGCAGCGGCTGGCCGGAGGATTTGCGCGTGCTGATCGCGCAATATCCGCGCGAGCAATGGGAGGGCCACGCCAATCTCGGCGCCATGGCGCGCTTCTGGCTGTCGCGCCACGACATGTTCCGCGAACTGGCGGCGCACACCGAAGGTGTCGAGGCGCAATTCCGCAGCGGCGCGCTGGCGCCGGCCGATCTGCCGCGCCAGCTGGTGCCGCGGCTGCAATTCCTGCTGCAGCAGCTCGGCGTGCATCATCAGATCGAGGACTTGCATTATTTTCCGATTTTCCGTGCCGCCGATGACCGGCTGGCGCGCGGCTTCGACGTGCTGGAAGGCGACCATCACGCCATCCACGCCGACATGGCGGCAACCGCGGAAACGGCTAACGCGCTACTGCGCGCGCTTAATGGCAATGCCGACGCACTCAAGCGCTGCGGCGACGACTACGCCAAGGCGAGCGGCGCGCTGCTCAAGGGGCTGGTCCGCCATCTCGACGACGAGGAGGATCTGATCGTGCCGCTGATCCTCGAGCGCGGCGAGCACGCGCTCGGCGTCGCGCATCACGGGTGACTATGATGCCTACGATGCGTAAGCTCCTGCTTATTGCCATGGCAACCATTGCGGCCGGTGCGGTTTCGGCGCGGGCCGACATGCAGAGCCTCGAAAGTGACGTGAGATTCTGCCCGACCTGGGCGGAAGCGCACGAACGCACGCTGGCCAGCCTGAATAACGGCCGCCCGCCTTACCCCGTGAAATGGAAGGGCTGCCGCTGGCTCAAGCGGGGCACAAAGGTGAACGTCATCAAGCATGACGATTGGTCGACGGAAATTCTGATCGACGGAAAGCATTGGTTCGCCGACGAATGACGTGACGTCGGTGTTTAGCTGAAGCGGACTGCCATGTGCCCCGATATCAATGCCGCTTGAAATACTGCACGTCGCGCTCGTGCTTCTCGGCGGCCTTCCGGCTGGTGAAGGTGCCGAGATTGCGGCGCTTGCCCGTTGCCGGATTTTTCTTGCGCGAATAGAGCCGGTACTTGCCGCCGGCGAGTTTGCGGATCATGGAGAATCTCCAAGCGGTCGCGTTGCGATTCTGAGATTTGCCGCGCGCCGTGGTTCCGCGCCGCTAGCGCGTGAGCTTTACCAGCCGAAGCGCGGGTACGGCGCGCCGTAATAGCCGTAATAGCGGCGCACGTAATACGGCCGCTCGCGGTAATAATAATAACGCGGCCCGTCGTGATATTCGCGCCAGCCGCGGGCGCTGCGCTGCTGTGGCAGCGTGGCGGTATAGTCGTCATCGTCGACGACGATGTCATTGGAACTATAGGAGCGCGAGGTGTCGCGCGCATTGCGCTCGTTACCGTTGCCACGCCGCGCCATTGGCACGCCGTTCAATGGCGTCTCGCCAGAGAGCACCACCTGGGTGTTGGCCATTTTCTGCTGCCTCACCAGCGCAAACAGAATGGCAGCGTTCTTCGGCTCCAGCCGCACGCAGCCATGCGAGGCCGGGGTGCCGATCGCGCGGACATGGCCGGAGCCGTGGATGGCGTGGCCTTTCTGCGTGAAGAAGATCGAATGCGGCATCGGCGCGTCGTCCCACTCGCGGCTGAAGTGGTCGCGCTCCATGCGGAACGGCTTGAATTCGCCCGAGGGTGTGTCGTAGCCGGGCGCACCCGTGGACACCGGCCAGACATAGCGCTCGACGCCGTCGACGGTGACAGTCATCTGCTGGGAGGATTTGTCGATATTGATGAGAACGTCGGCGCGCGCGGGGGAGGCGGCGAGCGCAGCAAATGCGGCAAGCGCGACAAACGGCGACACCAGGCCACGGAAACGCATGGGAATACTTCAAACCCCAATCCGAACCGAAGGCAGCATAGCATGCCGGAAGGCGGGATTGTGGCGGACATGCTATTTTTTAGAATCGGCCTCCGGATATGGCAAACGCGGCCGTCCAGGCACCCTCAAAGGATCGGTTTGCCGCGGATATCGATGGCTTTTTCGATCTTGATCAGTACGCCGATGCCGGCCTCGGCGCCGGCATGGGTCTGCTCGCGCGGCAACAGCTTGGCGAAAATCGCCTCGCGCACCGGCCCGCTTTCGTGCAGCACTACCGAGCCGAAAAACCGCACAAATCCGCTTTCCAGCACGCCGTCGCGCTGCGCCTTGAAGTTGGCATACAGCACGCACACGCGCGGCTCGGCGACCAGGTTGTCCAGCACGGCGCGCTTGGAGCGCTCCCAATAGGCCAGATGCTGGTCGTCGAACACGATCATGCTGCCCTTGGGTGTGACGTTAGGCCCGTCCTTGCCGGAGGTTGCGAGCAGGCACGGATAACCGTCGTCCCAGGCATTGCGGATCAGGGTCTTGATGGTGTCGGAGAGCGGCATGGGTCGTCTCGGTCCTAGTTCTGTGGGCGCGTGATCTTTAACGCTAATGCTTCCGGGCATCCACCCGGAAGCCGATGATGGTTGCCTCGCCCAGCGCCTTGGCGGCCTCGAGCCGGTGCAGCCCCTCGACCAGCACGAAACGCTCGCCGTCGGGCCGCACCAAAATCGGCGTCTGCTGGCCGTCCTTGAGCATGCTTTCGGCCAGCTGGTCCACTTTGCCCTGGTCGAGCGTCAGCCGCCGCTTGATCGGCACGTAGATCTTGGCGACCGGGAAGTTCTCGCGCTTGAGCATGGCGCGACCCTAGCACGGCCGCACGTCGTATTGCGCCGGTCATGCGAAACCGCCATCATCCCACCCGTGGGGGCAACCTGAGGACTGGGACATGTATCTATCGGGCGAAAGCATTCTCGTTATTCTGTTGGTCGGTCTGATCGCCGGCTGGCTGGCCGGGCAGCTCGTGCAGGGCACCGGCTACGGCCTGATCGGCGACATCTGCATCGGCATTATTGGTGCATTCATCGCGAGCTGGCTGTTTCCCAAGCTCGGCATCCGGCTGAGCGGCGGCATTGTTGGCGAGATCATCGACGCCACCATCGGCGCCATCGTGCTGCTGATCATCCTGCGGCTGTTCCGGCGCGGCGGCAGATGGTAGGCGGCTAGCCGCCCCTTTCGGCACCGGCAGCGAATTCCTACATGCGGCTTGAACGCCGCATGAGAAGGAAAACCGCGCGATGCCGGAACCGCTGGTCGTCAACATTCCGCACCGCCTCGGCAAGGACGAGGCGTTGCGGCGCATCAAGGACGGCCTCGGCCGCGCCAAGAGCGAGTTCTCGGCGCTGCTGACGATCGAGAACGAGAGCTGGAACGGCGACGTCCTGACTTTCGGCGCTTCTGCCTTGGGACAGCGCGCCGCCGGTACCATCACGGTCTACGAGTTCGCGGTGCGGCTTGAGGTCACGCTACCCTGGCTGCTGGCGAAGTTTGCCGCGGCCGCGCAACGCGTGATCGGCCAAAAGGGCCAGCTGATGCTGGAGAAGAAGTAGCCGCATGACGATGGACCGGTTGTTTCTTCGTCTACATGGCGCTGGTCGGCGCCGCCGCCGGCGCGATATTGATCGCGCTCCCGCGCGCGCAGGACTTTGCCATCAAGCCGTATTTCTGGGTGATGATCGCGGTCGCTTTGTTCGACCTCGGCGCCTACGTGCTCGGGCGCAACGCGCCCGGCACCATGCTGGCGATGAACGCGCGCCTGCTCGGCTTCGTCATCGGCGTCGTGCTGATGGTGGTGATCCCGACGCTGGCCGGCGCCTCGGTCAAGTTTTTCTGACCCGCGCGACGGCTCGTTTCGCCCGATCGCATGGAACCATTCGCCGCCGCAATGCTTGCCGGTGATGGGTATCATTACAAACGACGCCGACGAGGGCCTGGTGACGTCGCTGGTCATCTATATCGGCGCGCTGGCGGCCGTCGTTCTGGTGCTGGGCACACCGGTATACCTTCTCAATATGCCCTCGCAGAGCGAGAACCACGGCGTCGCCGCCTACGTGGCGCCGCGCGGCACGCAGGTGCTGCCGGACCGCAGGGCATTCAACGCCACGCCGGATAGCACCTTGCGCACGCGCCTGACCCGCATCGAAGGCCGCGCGCCGGTGAATTGATTTAGCGTGCTATCGCGCCGGGCCGATGGAACACTCAAGCCCCGCCGCGCGTTAAAACCGGCAACACAAATTGAATGAACCGCAAGGGGAGACGCGTCATGGCGTCGTCGCATCAACTCGTCCGCCCGGCCCTCGAGCCGCCCGACGCGCGCCTGTCGGCCACGCTCACGCTGATCGGCGTTCTGGTCTGCGGCATCGCCGCGCTGGTGGTGACGCCGAGCGCGGCCACGCGGGCTCCGGCGCCCGTGCCGAGCAACCGGCTGGCCGAGGCGCCGCCGCGCGTGGTGAAGGTCATCGACGGCACCGAGCGCAGCGACCCGTGCGGCGAACGCACCTGGCCCTATTTCGACAGTCGCTGTCCCGCCCGCGCCAATGCCGCGCCGCAGGCTGCCTTGTCGCCGCCGGTCGTCAGCCCGGCGCCGGCCGTTCCCGCAGCCGTAATCGCGCCGCCGCTGCAGCCAGCCAAGACGCCTACCAATACTCCTGCAAAGCCCGTCGACGGCGCGCGCGCTGGCGCCCGCGACCGTCGGCAGCGCGCCACGCGTGGAAGACGCAGCGCAAGCGCAAGACGATGCGGACGCGCTGGTCCAGGACCCCTATGATCAGCCGGTCAAGCCGGCCAAGCCGCGCCGCGGCCGCCAGCACATCGGCATTTTCGGGATTCGGTTCTGAAGCGTCTATGGCGCGGCTCCTCACCATGATGCCGAGCTAATCCCCCAACTCCAGCACCCGATACCGCCGCCACCTGTTGTTTGCCGCCCCATACACGCCGCATTCACCAGCCTCAATCATCCCCCGGAACCCTTAGGGTTCCAGCTTCGTTGGGTGTCATGCAGCCATTGAGCCGCCGCGCGCTTCTGCAGGGCGCCACCGCCGCGACCGCCTGGAGCCTGGCCGGCTGCGCCACCGCGCCGGTGGTGCTGCGCGACGTCGATCCGCGCTTCCGGCCGCAGCAGGTCGCCTTCGAGCGCCGCGAGCCGCGCGGCACCATCGTCATCAACCCGGCCGAGCACTTCCTCTACCGCGTCGAGGGCGACGGCCGCGCCATGCGCTACGGCGTCGCGGTCGGTGGCGAGGGCTTCGGCTGGTCGGGCGAGGCGAGGGTGCATTCCAAGCAGGAATGGCCGGACTGGTATCCGACGCCGGACATCCTGCGGCGCCACCCCGAGCTGGTGAAGGCGATGCGGCCGCTGCCGAGCGGCACCGGCATGGCCGGCGGCCCCGACAATCCGCTCGGCGCCCGCGCGCTCTATCTGTGGCAGAACAACAAGGACACGCTCTACCGCATCCACGGCACCAACGAGCCCTGGAGCATTGGCAAGAACGTGTCGTCCGGCTGCATTCGCCTGGTCAACGACGACGCGATCGAGCTCTACGACCGCACGCCGATCGGCACCAAGGTGGTAGTGTTGCCGAGTGCGGTGAGTTGAGCCGTCGCCCTGAGGTGCGAGCGAAGCGAGCCTCGAAGGGCCACAACTTTGGGATGCCTAAAATAGTGGTCCGGGAGGGGTGCGGCAACGCATGCCCTCACACCCTCTCCACAAAACTATCCACCACGCGCTTTTCGCCGGCCTTGTCGAACTTGATGGTCAGCTTGTTGCCGTCCACGGCGGTGACGTTGCCGTTGCCGAATTTCTGGTGAAACACGCGGGCGCCGACGTCGAAGGATGAGGCGGCGCCGGTGGATTTCGCCACCAGTTCGCCTTCGATGGTCAGGGGAATGGCGGGGCGGCGGGCAGGGGCCTTGGCAGGCGCCCCCTCACCCGACCGGGCTGCGCCCGGTCGACCTCTCCCACCGGGGGAGAGGTCATCCGCATATGCCTCGCTGTCCTGGTCGAACACGCCATCCGGCACATAACGCGGCTGGCCGTTCTCGTTGAAGCCGCCCTTGCGCGCATCCTTGGCTTTTTGCGCGCGCTGCCAGCCCGGCGTCGTGTAGTTCGAGCCGAACGAATTCATCTCGTCGAAGCGGGAAGCGCCGTAGCCCGACATGCCGAAGCCGCCGCTGCCGCCGGCCGGCTCCTTCACCTCGACATGCGCCTCCGGCAGTTCGTCGAGAAAGCGCGACGGCACCGTCGTGGTCCACATGCCGTGGATGCGCCGGTTGGTGGCGAAATAGATCTTGGCGCGCTTCCTCGCGCGCGTCAGCCCGACATGGGCGAGGCGGCGTTCCTCCTCCAGCCCGTTGCGGCCGCTCTCGTCGAGCGAGCGTTGATGCGGAAACAGGCCTTCCTCCCAGCCGGGCAGGAACACGGTGTCGAATTCCAGGCCCTTGGCGGAATGCAGCGTCATGATGTTGACCGCCTGCTCGGCCTCGCCGCTGTCGCGGTCCATCACCAGCGAGATGTGCTCGAGGAAGCCCTGCAGGTTTTCGAATTCCTCCATCGAGCGCACCAGCTCCTTGAGGTTTTCCAGCCGGCCGGCGGCGTCGGCGCTCTTGTCGTTCTGCCACATCGCCGTGTAGCCGCTCTCGTCGAGCACGATCTCGGCCAGCTCGTTGTGCGGCAAAGTGTCCTTCTTGCCGCGCCAGCGCTCGAAGGTCGCCATCAGCTCGCGCAGCGCTAGGCGCGGCTTCGGCTTCATCTCGTCGGTGGCGGAGAGCGCAGCGGCCGCTTCGCTCAGCGGAATGCGCGACTTGCGCGCGTGGTCGTGCAGCATCTGCACGGTGGCGTCGCCCAGGCCGCGCTTGGGCACGTTGACGATGCGCTCGAAGGCGAGATCGTCGGCCGGCTGCGCGATCACGCGCAGATAGGCCAGCGCGTCGCGGATTTCGGCGCGCTCGTAGAAGCGGGGCCCGCCGATCACGCGATAGGGCAGGCCGAGCTGGATGAAGCGTTCTTCGAATTCGCGCATCTGGAACGAGGCGCGCACCAGAATGGCGATCTCGTCGAGCGGATGGTCGACGCCGTGCTCGCGCGCGTCGCGCTGCAGCTGCTCGATCTCCTCGCCGACGCTGCGGGCTTCTTCTTCCGAATCCCAGCCGCCGGTGACCTGCACTTTTTCGCCGAGCACGTCCTCGGTGCGCAGCGTCTTGCCGAGCCGGCCTTCGTTGTGGGCGATCAGCTGCGCTCGCGGCCGCGAGGATGTGGCCGGTGCTGCGGTAATTTCGTTCGAGCCGGATGACCTTCGCGCCGGGAAAGTCGTGATCGAAGCGCAGAATGTTATCGACCTCGGCGCCGCGCCAGCCATAGATCGACTGGTCGTCATCGCCGACGCAGCAGATGTTTTTCGGCGCACGCTGCTGCGGCGCCTCGGCCTCGCCCTTCGAGACGCTCGGGCTTTGCCCTCGTTCCTCAGGGTGAGGGTTTTCGGTTTCGTCCGGCTGCGGATTCTCACTTTCCTCCTCATCCTGAGCAGCCGCGCGCAGCGCGGCGTCTCGAAGGACGAGGCCCGCGTCGCTGGCGCACTCGCCGTCTGCGACAGCAGCCGCAGCCACAGATACTGCGCCACGTTGGTGTCCTGATATTCGTCGACCAGGATGAATTTGAAGCGCTGCTGGTACTGCCGCAGCACGTCCGGGTTCTGCCGGAACAGCCGGATGCATTCTCGAGCAGAAGATCGCCGAAGTCGGCGGCGTTGAGCGTCTTCAGCCGCTCCTGGTAGGCGATGTAGAGCTTCTTGCCCTTGCCGTTGGCGAAGCTGGCGGCCTCGCCGGCCGGCACCTGGTCGGGCGTCAGGCCGCGGTTCTTCCAGCCGTCGAGGATCATGGCGAAGACGCGCGCCGGCCAGCGTTTCTCGTCGAGCTTCTCGGCTTCCAGGATCTGCTTGATCAGCCGGATCTGGTCGTCGACGTCGAGGATCGTGAAATTGCTCTTCAGGCCGACCAGTTCGGCGTGACGCCGCAGAATCTTCACGCCGATCGAATGGAAGGTGCCCATCCACGGCATGCCCTCGACCACCTGGCCGACCATCTGGCCGACGCGCGTCTTTCATCTCGCGCGCCGCCTTGTTGGTGAAGGTGACGGACGAGGATTTCGCTGCGGCCGGGCGCGGCCGAGATTGAGGATGTGCGCGATGCGGGTGGTGAGAACGCGGGTTTTGCCGGTTCCGGCGCCCGCCAGCACCAGCACCGGCCCGTCCAGGGTCTCGACCGCCTCGCGCTGTTCGGGGTTGAGGTCGGCGAGATAGGCCGCGCCGCGCGCGCCCATCGCGCGCGCGGCAATGCCGCCCGGCAGCAGGCTGCGGGTTCAATCGGAGCAGGTTCGACGCTTCGGTTCGGCCATATTGTCGATGATTCCTTCAAGCCCAAGATGGCACTCGGAAGCGGCAATTTCGAGGGGCGGCCGGGCCCTTGTCGGCGCTCTCCCCACCGCTTTAGCGTTCAAATTTCGAGCGAAACAGAACAATTTAGGGGGAAATGCCCGTGCGACTGAAGGACAAAGTGGCGGTCATCACCGGCGGCGGCCGCGGCATCGGCCGCGATATCGCGCTCGCCTATGCCCGCGAGGGCGCCCATGTGGTCGTGGCCGAGATCGATCCGCAGACCGCGGCCGCCACGGCCAAGGACGCCGGCGGCAAAAGCATCGGCGTCGCGGTCGACGTCGCCAAGTCCGCCGACATCAACCGGCTGATCGACGAGACCATCAAGAGCCTTCGGCCGCGTCGACATCGTCGTCAACAACGCCATGAAGATCGTGCCCGGCAAGCTGGAAGCGCTTGCCGGAAGCGGCGTGGGACACCACAATGAATATCGGTCTGAAAGGCGCGTTCCTGGTCAGCCAGGCCGCCGCCAAGCACATGATCGCGCAGAAGTCGGGCTGCATCGTCAACATCGCCTCGATCGCCGGGTTGTTCCCGTACAACTGGGCCGGCGCCTACAGCGTGGTGAAGGCCGGCCTGATCATGCTGACGAAATTGCAGGCGATGGAATGGGCGCCCTACGGCATCCGCGCCAACGCCATCACGCCCGGCTATATCCGCACGCCCGGCACCGAGGCGATGTATGCCGATCCGGAAATCTACGAGGGCCGCCGCAAGGGCGTGCCGATGGGCCGCGTCGGCTCCGGCGAGGACATCGCCGGGCCGGCGATCTTTCTCGCTTCCGACGATGCGCAATACACCACCGGCAGCGTGGTCGGCGCCGACGGCGGCCAGGCGGTCGGCTATTTCCTCAGCGTGCCCGGCCGTCGGTTCTCCGGCGGGCGGATCGACTGATCCCCGAATAATCACTCCGGCTTGTAGTCTTCGCGTTTGCTGTTCGCGATCTTGATCAGCGTCTCGGCCGCCTTGCGATCCTCCTTGAGGAACGCGGCGAAGCCGGCCGGCGTGGTCGGCGCCGCCACGACCGCCTGCTTGGTCAAGGAATTCGATGAATTTCGGATCGCTGAACAGTTTGACGAACTCGGCATTGACCTTGTCGACGATCGCTGGCGGCGTGCCTTTCGGCGCGGCCAGGCCCCACCAGCCCTGGCCGGGATAGTCGCCGAGGCCGGCTCTCGGCAAAGGTCGGCACTTCGGCAGCAGCGGCGAGCGCTTGTCGGCCGACACCGCCAGCGCCTTCACCTTGCCGGCTTCGATCAGGCCGAGAAAGTTTCCGACGCCGAAACGCGTCACCTGCACCTGGTTGGCGGCCAGCGCCTGCGCCGCCGGGCCGCCGCCTTTGTACGGCACGCCGACGATTTTCGTGCCCCACTGGTTGTTCAGCCACTTCATGAACAGGTCGGGAAACGAGCCGTCGCCGAGCGTGGCGTAGTTGAGGCCGTCGGGCTTGGCCTGCGCCAGCGCCTTGAGCTCGGCGACCGAATTCACGCCGAGCTCGGACGAAACGAATAGTCCTTCGGTGAGAAAGAACAGCCGCGTCACCGGCACCAGATCTGTCCGGCTCGATAGGGCAGCTTGTCGAACAGCAGCGGATTGTAAGGACATCGTGCTGTGATAGATCACGCACAGCGTGTAGCCGTCGGGCGCCGCCTGCGCGCAGGATTGCGCGGCGATGATGCCGCTGGCGCCGCCGCGGTTCTCGATGATCAGAGGCTGGCCGAGGCGCGGCTGCAGTTCGGCCGACGCCTTGCGCATGATCACGTCGGTGACGCTGCCGGCGGCGATCGAGACGATCAGCCGGATCGGCCGGTCCGGATAAGTTTGCGCCTGCGCCGATGCTGCGCAGCAAAGCGAGCAGAAGGCCGAACGATAACGCGTCCGATTCTCTGTCATGACGTTTCCTTCCCCGTAGTTCGCGCGTTGATTATCGTTGCGCTAAAGTTTTCCGTCGAATGCGGCGGTCGCGAAGTCGTCGATCATGTTGTAGCACTGCCGCGCGGCGCCGGGATCGAAGCAGCGCGATGCCCGGCACGTCGGATTCAGCTTCGCAGAACGAATGCAGCAGACCGCCGAACACCAGCATCTGCCATTTCGCTCCGGCGCCTTCCATTTCGGCTTCGAAAATGTCGCGGTCCTTTTTCGGCACCACCGGATCGTTGGCGCCGTGCATCACGCAGATCGCCGCCTTGATATCGCCGGTCTTGGCCGGCATGCGGGGTCAAGCAGATCGCCGTGCAGGCAGATGACCGCTTGCAGATCGGCGCCGGTGCGCGCGAGTTCGAGCACATTGCCGCCGCCGAAACAGAAGCCGACCGCCGCCTGCCGTTGGAGATCGCCGATGTTGCGCTTGTCGCTTTCGCTGCGCAGCGTGTCGAGCGCGGCGCCAATGCGGCGCCGCCGTTCGGGCGCGTCGGCGCGCAAGCGCATTGGCGAGTGGCATGGCTTCCGGCGGACCGGAGGCGACTTTGCCGCCGCCATACATGTCGGCAATGAAGGCGACATATTTGCTGCCGGCCATCGTCGCGGCGCGCTTGATCGCGTCTTCGGTGACGCCAAGCCAGTTCGGCGCCATCAGCAGCAACGGGCGGCGGCCCCTTGGCGCTCTCGTCATAGACCAGCGCGCCGCTGCACGCGACATTGCCCGCCTGATAATTGATGCGTTCGACCGTCACCGCTTCCCCCAACATGTCTATTCAGCCGAGGATGATTTCCCCGATCGAGCCGGCATCGTATTGCGTGAAATAGAGCCGGCCGTTCGACATGCGCCGCGATGCAGCGCGCGCCGCTCGCCGGCGTCGGAATGTCGTATTCGCCGATCAGCGTGCCGTCCGGCGCCATGTGGCCGATCTTGTTGGCGAAGTTTTCGGTGCACCAGAGATTGCCGTCCGGCCCGACGGTGACGCCGCGCAAGCGACGCGTTCGGCGTCGGGAACACGAATTCGCTGAATGTGTTGTCGCGGCCGAGGCGGCCGAGCGCATTGGCGCCGGTTTCGACAAACCAGATGTTGCCGTCGGGATGGGTGACCATGGCGCGCGGCTGCGGGTCGTGTGCCGGGAATGTCGAATTCGGTGACGTCGCCGTCGACGGTGATGCGGCGCGACGCGGTTGCCGGCCGCCTCGCTGAACCAGAGCGCGCCGTCGCGCACGACGATCGACAGCGGCTTGCTGCCGGGCGAAATGCCGGTCTTGAACTCGGTGATTTTGCCGTCCGGCGTGATGCGGCCGATCTGGCTGACATCGGTTTCGGAGAACCAGATATTGCCGTCGGGCCCGAGACCGATGGCGTCGGGGCCGGCATTGGCGGTCGGCACCGCAAACTCGGCCAATGCGCCGCCCGGCGACATGCGGCCGATCTTGTTGGCTTTCTTCTGCGCGAACCAAAGATTGCCGTCGCCGCCTAGTGCGATGCCGATCGGCGTGGCGCCGGGCGTCGGCAGCGAAAATTCGGTGAACGTCGCGCTGCGCGGATCGAAGCAGCCGATCTTGGCGGCGCCGCTTTCGCAGAACCACAGATTGCCGTCCGGTCCTTCGACGCAGATATAGGGCGCGCTGTTGGCGCTCGGAATTCGATGCTCGCGGAACTCGACCGAGCGGGCCGGGCGCGCACGCGTGGTCATTTGTCCGGCAGTGACTGACATGATTTCCCCGTACCGCGATCCAGTACATCCGGATCAGCGTATCGAGGATGCTAGCGACCGGAATCAAAACGTGTCAAATCGCGATGACGGCCACCGGCGTTTACCCGTGAATTCGCGTCAGGCCGGTGTGATCAAGCCGACTTTCGCCAGGGTACCAGCATCGACACGCGCTGGCGGTAGCGACGGTATTCGTCGCCGAACACATCGATCAGGTCGCGCTCTTCCAGCAGGATACCGACGATGATGTAGCCGGTGGTCCCCGCCGCGAACAGCAGGTGCCCGACCGTCATCGTCGGCGCCGCCCAGAACGCGATGATGAAGCCGAGATAGATCGGGTGCCGCACGAACTGGTAGTACAGCGGCGTGCGGAAGCGCGACGTCGGCATCGGACGGCCGGAAAGATTATTGGCAACCTGATGCAATCCGAACAGTTCGAAATGGTTGATCAGGAACGTGCTGGTCAGCACGATCAGGAAGCCGACGAACGACAGGACCGTTATCGCCATGGCGATCTGCGGATTGTCGATCTGCCACACCACGGCCGGCATCGGCCGCCACTGCCAGCACAGTAAGGCAAGCGCCAGGCTCGAGAACAGCACATAGGTGCTGCGCTCGACCGATTTCGGCACGAATTGCGTCCACCATTGCTTGAATTGCTTACGCGCCATCACGCTGTGCTGGATCGCGAATACCGACATCAGCACAAGGTTGACGATCAGCGCTTCGGCGATCGGCGCGACCGTTCCGCTGTCGATCGTCTTCGGCACCACCATGCCTTCGACGAAGCCGACGGCGTAGAGGAAGCTGACGAAAAAGACGACGTAGGCAACGACTCCGTAGATAAAGGCGACGAACCGGCCCATGGGGTTCTCCTGTGTCCAAGCATTGTTGAAGGCGATGGCGAGAGTGCCGCTCAGCGCTTGGTAATGACGACTTCGAGATACTCGCTCGGCACCACCACGCTGCGGTCGTCGGCTTTGTTCATGCGCCCGATCAGGTCGACCAGTTCGGCTTTCAATAGCTGCTGCTTGCCCAGATCGAGCACGGCGAAAGCTTTCAGCATCGGACCGTAATAGGTCTTGAACACATTCAGGAAGTGATCCGCCGAGCGATAGCGGAAGTTGAAGTGGCGCGACTCCGTCCTGATCGATGTCGCCGACGGCTCGAACAGCTCGACCAGCCGCGAACGCGTCCCCCATTGAGCGGGCGATCGCGCGCCAGCCGGCGGCGAGGGCAAGAATTTGCCGAGTGTCTTGAATATCTGGCCGATAAAGCCTTCCGGCGTCCAATTTGTGAGGCCGATCTGGCCGCCGCGCTTGCACACGCGCACCAGCTCGGCCGCGGCCTGATCCTGATTGGCGGCGAACATCACGCCGAAGGTCGAAATCACCGTGTCGAAGCTTTCATCGTCAAACGGCAAAGCCTCGGCGTCGGCCACCTGGAATTCGATCGGCAAATCCTCCGCCGCAGCCCGTGCGCGGCCGCGCTCCAGCAGGCTCGGCACATAATCGGTCGAAACGACGTGGCACCAGCGCCGCGCCGCGGCGAGGCTCGCCATCCCGTTGCCGGCGGCAACGTCCAGCACCTTGCGGCCGGCCCGCAGATCGAGCGTTTCACAAAGCTGCTCGCCGACGATCTGCAAAGTGGTGCCGACGACGGCGTAATCGCCCGAAGACCAGGCGGCCTGCTGCTTGGTTTTCAGCGCCGCGAGATCGGCGTTTCCGGCGGGGACGCCCCGGTGGGCGGCTTTTGCGGTGGCAAGCGTTGCGATGGCCATATTTCTCTCCTATTGCCTTGTTCTAAAGTCAGCGTCGGTATGCCGGGGCGCGGCATTAAAGGCTTTGTGCGCTGCTTGATTTGTCCTTGAGATGGGCCTGATTATTTCTTGAGATCGGCGATTTGGGGCGAAAAACGTGCTTTTCTTGTTTGCCGACCACACGCTCGATTGCGGCCGCCGCGAGTTATTGCGGGGCGCCGAGCGCATCGCCGTCGAGCCTCAGGTGTTCGACCTGCTGGTCTATCTGGTCGAGAACCGCGACCGCGTGGTGAGCAAGGATGATTTGATCGCGTCGATCTGGGGCGGGCGCATCGTGTCGGAATCGACGCTGACCAGCCGCATCAACGCCGTGCGCAAGGCGGTCGGCGACAGCGGCCAGAAGCAGAAGCTTGTCCGCACCATTGCGCGCAAGGGCTTCCGCTTTGTCGGCGATGTGCAGACCCAGCGGAATGGCGCCGCTTCGATGCCCGAAGAAAATCGTGAGCCGCCGCGATCGGCTTTGCCGCTGCCCGACCGCCCGGCCATCGCCGTGCTCCCTTTCACCAATATGAGCGGCGATCCGGAGCAGGAATATTTCTCCGACGGCATCAGCGAAGACATCATCACTGCGCTTTCGAAATTGCGCTGGTTCTTCGTGATCGCGCGCAATTCGTCATTCGTGTACAAGGGAAAATCCGTTCATATGAAGCAGGTCGCCGAGGAGCTCGGCGTTGGCTATGTGCTCGAGGGCAGCGTGCGCAGGAGCGGCGATCGCGTGCGCATCACGGCGCAGCTCAACGATGTCGCGACCGGCAGCCACATCTGGGCCGAGCGTTACGACCGTGGCCTCGCCGACGTGTTCGCGGTGCAGGACGAAATCACCGAGGCCATCGTCGCGGCGATCGAGCCGCAGCTTTATGCCGCGGAGAATTTCCGCGCTCAGCGCAAGCCGCCGGACAGCATGGACGCCTGGGATCTGGTGATGCGCGGGCTGTCGCACTATTGGCGCGTCACGCGGCAGGACAATGTGGTCGCGCAGGCGCTGCTGGAAAAGGCGATCAGCATCGATCCAAACTACGGCCAGGCGCTCGGCGTGCTCGCTACCAGCCATACTTTCAGCGCCCATATGGGCTGGGCAGATATGACGACCGTGGCACCGATCGCCGAGCGTGCGGCCTTGGCAGCGATCCACGCCGACAGCGAAGACCCCTGGGCGCATCATGCCTTGGGCTACGTCTATCTGTTCGCGCGGCGCTTCGAAGATTCGCTGGCCGAATTCGAACTGGCGCTGCGGCTCAATCCGAATTTCGCGCTTGCGCAGGCCTTTTATGGCGTGACGCTGGCCTATTGCGGGCGTTGGGAAGAGGGCGACTTGGCCGCGCGGCGGGCGTTGCGATTAAGTCCGCGCGATCCGTTTTCGGCGACCTATTTGGGTGTCGCCGCTTACGCCCAGTTCAATGGCCACAATTACGACGAGGCCATGCAGTTGTCGCGCGAGGCCATCCGGCAACGCGCCGATTTCGTCGGCGGCCACCGAGTATTGACGGCCGCAGCGGCCATGGCCGGCGAGGACGATGTCGCCAAGGCCGGGTTGCTGGAGTTGCGGCGTGCGCAGCCCAATATTTCGCTGGCCTGGATTGCGAGCGAAATGCCGATCAAGCTGGACTTCGACCGGGAGCACTATGTGGAGGGCTTCCGCCGGGCGGGCCTGGACTAGCTGGAACTCTCGTCGCGCATTCATTAAGCTGCCCGCGAAACAGCGAGGCAGAGGAGTTCGAGGCTTATGCAGGCGATGACGCCCGGTATTACCAAGGCCAATTCAGGACTTGATGGAATTGTCTGGAACATCCTCGGACAAACCTATGTGCCGAAGCAGTTGAGCGAGGAATCTTTCGCGTGGCACGCCACGTTACCGCCCACTACCTTTGTGCCGCCGCATATCCATCCGACCCAGGATGAGTTCATCTACATGCTGGAAGGCAAGATGGACGCTGTGATCGACGGCAAGGAGTTCGCCGCCACCGCCGGCGATCTCATCAAGCTGCCGAAGAACATTCCGCACGGGCTGTTCAACAAATCCGATCAGGTCATCAAGTGCCTGTTCTGGGTCACGCCGACGCGAAAGCTTTACGACCTGTTCTGGGCGATCCATTCGATGAAGGAACAAAACCCACCCGAGGTCGTGGCGCTGTCGGCCAAGCACGAAGTCAACTTCCTGCCGCCGCCGGCGTAATCACGCCACCTTGCTGGACCGGTTGACCTGTTCCTTGGCAAAGCCGGCCTTGGCGGCATAGCCGCGCACAATCGCCTTGCGCTCCTCGTACGACAGCACGCTGTCGATCTGATCGAAGCCGTCCGGCGCGCGCACTTCGACCGCGTCGATCACGCCTTCCGGTCCCCCGGACCGGTTCGACTGCACGATTTGCGCCGTCATCGGCAGCCGCTCGCGCTCATAGGCCCATAGCGCCTGGCAAGGGTGCTCGGCCTCGAGCAGCCGGTCGGCCAGGCAGCGCGCGTCGAGAATGGCCTGCGACGCGCCGTTCGAACCGACCGGATACATTGGATGCGCGGCATCGCCGAGCAGCGTGACGCGCGCGTGCGACCAGCGCGGCAGCGGGTCGCGGTCGCACATCGGATATTCCCAGAATTCCGGCGTCGTTTCGATCAGCGCCTTGGCATCGACGAAGGGAATGCGAAAGCGCTGCACATGCGGCATCAGGTCTTCGAATCTGCCGGGGCGCGACCAGTCTTCCTTGCGCGGCGGAGCGCCGCCCTCGCCAACCTTCACAAGCACCGCCCAATTGGTGAGCGGACGGTCCTCGCGCGCACCTTCGCCGATCGGATAGACCACAAGCTTGGCGGCCATGCCGCCGGCGATCACCATCGAACGGCCGGTCAGGAATTTCGGCCAGTCGATCGCGCCGCGCCATAGCATCGATCCGTTCCAGCGCGCGGGTCCTTCGTTGGGATAAAGCGTCTCGCGCACCAGCGAATGGATGCCGTCCGCGCCGATGAGTATATCGCCGCGCACGGTGGTTCGATGCGAGCCGTCGCGTCCGAAGAAATAGGCGGTGACGCCGCCCTCGTCCTGCTTGTAGGAGCCGAGGCGGTGGCCGGTATGAATACGGGATTCGCCAAGGCGCGCGCGCACGGCCTGATAGATCACGTTCTGCAATCGGCCGCGGTGGATAGAGAACTGCGGATATTCAAAGCCGGCGTCGGTGCCGCGCGGTTCGCGCCAGATCTCCTGGCCGGTGCGGTTCATATAGAACAGTTCGTGCGTGCGGATACCGACCTGGTCAAGTCTCGGCTAACAGATCGAGTTCGGCCAACTCCTTGATCGCGTGCGGCAATGTATTGATGCCGACGCCGAGCTCACGGACAGCATCGGATTGCTCAAAAACTTCGCAGTCGATGCCGCGCGCATGCAGCATCAAAGCGGTCGTCAGGCCCCCGATTCCGCCACCGACGATAATGGCCTTCATCGCACTCACCCCACGCCAGGTCAGGCCATATAATGTAACTCTTGCGCGGCGGGAGCAATCGGTCCTCTGGCGGCATGGTAATCGGCCGACCCGTTGACATCGCGTTGTTTTGACAGGCCAATAAGCGGGCCAAGAGGCAGTGTTTTTATCGGGGGTTGGGTTATGCGGTTATCCGTTCAAGGCGTGCTAGCGGCGGCGGCTTTAATTGTTGCGGCAAATGGCGCGGCTGCGCAGGACAAGATCCGCATCGGCCTCATCTATACGCTGTCCGGACCGCCAAGCGTCCTTGGCCAGCAGTCGAAAAACGGTTTCGAACTCGCGGTCAAGGATCTCGGCGGGAAAATGGCCGGCCGGGAGGTCGAGCTAATCGTCGCCGACGATGGTCTCAAGCCGGACGTGGCGATTCAGAAGGTCGGAGAACTGATCGACCGCGACAAGGTCGACTTCGTGGTCGGCCCGATCTTCTCCAATATTCTGCAGGCGATCCACAAGCCGGTCATGGACGCCGGAAAGATCTTGATCAGCACCAATGCGGGGGCTTCATCGTTTGCCGGAAGCGCATGCAATCCGAATTTTTTCGTGACGTCTTATCAGAACGACCAGATCTACGAGACGCTCGGCAAGGTGGCGACCGACAAAGGATACAAAACCGTCTATGCCATGGTGCCGAACTATCAGGCCGGCAAGGACGCGCTCGCCGGCTTCAAGCGCACCTACAAGGGAACGATCGTCGAGGAATCTCTTGTTCCGCTCACCAATCTCGACTTCCAGGCGGAGCTGAGCAAGCTCGGCTCGTTGAAGCCCGATGCCTTGTTCACCTTCATGCCGGGTGGTTTGGGCATCAGCTTGATCAAGCAATTCAATCAGGCGGGCTTGAAAGATGCCAATTCTTTCGGCCTTCACCGCCGACGAGGCGACGCTGCCGGTGCTGAAAGAAGCCGCCGATGGCATGTTCGGCGCGCTCACCTGGGCGCCCAATACCGATAATCCGCAAAACAAGAAATTCGTCGCGGCCTACGAAGCGGCTTACAACGCGATCCCTGCATCCTACGCGATGCAGGCTTACGACGCGGCCATGCTGATCGACAGTGCGGTTCGCAGCGTCAAAGGCAACCTGTCGGACACCAAGGCCGTGAGCGCCGCGCTGAAAAAGGCCGACTTCAAGTCGCTGCGCGGTCCGTTCAAGTTCAATACCAACGGATATCCGATCGAGGATTTCTATTTGACCAAGGTGGTCAAGCGCGCCGACGGGAAATACCAGACGCAGATCGTCGAGAAGGTTCTTGCCACTAATGCCGACCTTTACGCCAAGGACTGCACGCTGAAATAGCCTTGCCTGCGTACGGCTGGATCCGTGCTCACCGTTTTCCCGGCATCCCGACGCGTCGCCCGGCGCTTCCGGCCGCGGCAGGTGCGGCGTGCGCGCTTTGCATGCGTTCGAGCGCTCGCAAAACACTGTCGTGAAACGGCACGACCTTCTTTGCCGTCATGTCGACATGCAGGGTCATGGTTTCGCAGGTCGCCGACACCCAGCCTTCGGTCGGCGTGCAGTAATTGCTCGAACAGATGAATCCGCTTGGCGTCATAGTCGAGCAGCTGTACCGTCACCTGCAGCGGGTCGGTCTCGTGAACTTCGCGCAGATAGCGCACGTGCGTTTCGGCGACCATGGTCGATTGGTTGTGCCGCTCGAGATAGTCGGGGCCAAGCCCAAGCGAGTTCGTAGACTTCGTCCACCGCGCGGTCGAACAGCACGTTGTAATAGGCCACGTTGAGGTGGCCGTTATAATCGATCCATTGCGGCTCGATGCGCATCACGGATGAGACGAAGGGCGCGGGGGATCATGCGCTAATCGGATACACGGCCTTCTCGCCGCTGAGCACGCGCGCGACGTCGCTGGCGCATTTGGTCTGCAATTCCTCGAGCGCCTCGATCGAATAAAAGGCGGTGTGCGGCGAGATGATCACATTGTCGCGGCCGAGCAAGGGGGAATCCTTCGCCAGCGGTTCGCTGCGTAACGACGTCGAGCCCGGCGCCGCCGAGCTGGCCGGAGTCGAGCGCAGCGATCAAGGCCGGCTCGTCGATCAGCGGCCCGCGCGCGGTGTTCACGATGTAGGCGCCCTTCTTCATCTTGCCGAACACGGCGGCGTTCATCAGGCCGCGCGTCTGCCGGCATCAGCGGCGCGTGCACCGAGACGTAGTCGGACAGTCTTCAGCAGCGTGTCGAAGTCGACGCTCTCGACGCCCGCCGCCTTGAACACTTCCGGCTTGGCGTAAGGGATCGTAGGCGATGACCTTGATGCCGAAGGCCTGCGCCTTGGGCGCAACCAGGCGCGGGATATGACCGAAGCCGACCAGGCCAAGCACCGTTCCCTCGATGCGGCGGATCGGCACCACCGCCGGCATTTCCCAGCGCCCGCTCTGCACCAGTTTGTTGGAGAGCGGGATCTTGCGGATCAAAGCGAGCAGCAGCGCCATGGCGTGATCGGACACTTCGCGGATGCAATAGTCCGGCACGTAATTCACCGCGATGCCTTTCTCCTTGGCGGCGGGCAGATCGATATTGTCGACGCCAAGCCCGAAGCGTCCGATCGCCTTGCATTTGGTGAGCTGCGTCAGGATTTCGCGCGTCAGCTTGGCATAGGTCACCAGGATGGCGTCGGCGTCCTTGGCGACGCTCAAGATATCGTCGGCATTGGCGCTTTTCGACATGCGAAAGGTCGGGTTGAGCTTGGCCAGCGCGGCCTTGGCCGGATCGAGCGAGGGAAAAACGCTATCGGTGACAGCAATCACAGGGCCGGCCATTGCACACTCCAAATTCGGTCAAGCAGAACTCCGCGAAAACCTACGACACGGCCGGTACCGGCGTCTACTTTTCGCCGCTGCGAAACGCCTAAAGATGCCTACATACGGCGATATGAAAACCGATAAACAAATGGCGCTGCCTATGGCTACTGCGAGAATCCCCGCATGGTAACGCTCCCCGAACGCGGCATCTTGCCGGATTGGCTGGCCGACGCCGCCAACCTGACCGAACTGGCCAAGGGCTCGACCGTCTGGCTGGCTGTGACGGGGCTGAGCCGCGCCGGCAAGACCGTGTTCATCACCAGCCTGATCCACAATCTCCTGAGCGCCCTGCATAACCCGAACCGCATGCCGCTGTTGAAGGTGGTCGGCGAGGGCAGGTTGCTCGCCGCCAGGCTCGAGGGCTCCAAGGCGCATCGGCTGCCGCGGTTTCCATACGCCGCCAATATCGAGCAGATGGCCGCTTCGCCGGCCGGTTGGCCGGAACGCACCGCCGACATCAGCGAGATCGGCGTCGATATCCGCTTCGCGCCGACCGGGTTGCTCGTTCAGATGCTCGGCAAGATCATCGGTGACGCCGCAACTCTCAAGCTTAAGATCGTCGACTATCCCGGCGAATGGCTGCTTGATCTGCCGTTGCTGTCGCAGATGCTACGCCGAATGGTCACGCTCGACCTTGCATCTGTGGCGCCGCGGCCTGCGCGCCGAGATCGGCCGGGAATACCTTGCCTTTCTTGCCGATCATCCCGCCACCGAGACGGCCAGCGAAGAGATCGCCAAGCAGGCGCACGATCTCTACCGTGCCCTGCTGGTCACCGCGCGCGACAAGCATGGCCTGAGCTATCTGCAACCCGGCCGCTTCGTTTGCCCGGGATCGCTCGGCGAGGTGCCCTATCTCTGGTTCGCGCCGCTTGACGCGGCCGACGGCATCGACCGTTTCAGCCCCGGATCGCTCGGCGCGCTGATGCAGGACCGCTTCGAGGTCTACAAGAATGAAGTCGTCGTAAAATTCTACGAAACCTACTTCCGAAATTATGCACGGCAGATCGTGCTGATCGACGTGCTTGGCGCGCTGCTGGCCGGCCGCGAGGCATTCGAGGATACGCGCCTTGCCACCGAAGCCATTCTGGAGAGCTTTCGGTACGGCCGGCACAATATTCTCACCAAGCTGCTCGGCAGCGCCCGCGTGGAAAAAGTGCTGTTCGCCGCCACCAAAGCCGATCACATCCCGGACGTGCAACGCGATCATATGAGCGCGTTGCTGCGCAACATGGCGGCCTTGCCAGCGCTGGAAGCACGCGGCAGTGATGCCGACATCGATGTCACGACGCTGGCGTCGGTGGCCTCGACCGTGGAGGGCACGCAGGAGATCGACGGCCAGCGCGTTCAGGTGGTCGTCGGCCGTCCGGTCGGCGCTACCAAGCAGGCGAAGTTCTTCATCGGCCAAGTGCCGATCCGGCCACCGCGACCGGACGGGTGGGGCACACCGTTCCTCAACATTCCGGTGTTCGAGCCGCCCTTGATCGATTCCGCCCCGGTCGATGGCATTCCACACATCAATCTCGATCTGGTTCTCGAATATTTATCGGAGACCGGTTGCGATGAGCGATCCCACCAAACTGCGCGACGGCCTTTCCGGGCCACGCGTGATCCATGAGGAAGTGCCGCGCGACGTGACGCGTCCGGCCGCAATTGCTTCGGCACCGACGGTATTCGCGACCGAGGCGACCGAACGCGTCGTGCCGCGCGAACGTGCCGTTGCCACTCAGCCGCCGCGCGTGCTTACGACGCCGCGCCGGCAAGATGGCTGGGTGCGGCTCGGACTCTACGGCGTCGGTATTGCGTTTGCTGGATGGCTCGGCATTGACGCGTATCTTTGGATATCCAACGCCTTTGCCAGCAGTGCCGCGCTTGGCACCGTCGCCACGGTGGCGGTGGCGGCCGGCGTCGTCGGCGCTGGCGCTGATGATCGGGCGCGAAATGAAGAGCTTTCTCGCGCTCAAAAGCGTGGAGGCCAATCAGCAGCGTTTCGCCGATGAAGGATTACGCCCGGCCGAAATGCGGGACGCGATCCGCAATGTGTTGGTGGTCATTCCGAAGGACCGCGAAAGCGAAGCCGCAATCGAGTCCTATCAGCGCCAATCGCAGCCGCATCACACTCCGGAGCAGCAACTCGAATTGCTGTCGCGGACCGTGGTGACGCTGCTTGACCGCCGCGCCGAGGCAATCGTGCGCGGCGCCACCGCGCGCGCCTTCGGCATTACCGCGATCTCGCCGACCGCAATTACCGACGCGGCATTCTTCATCGCGATGAGCGTGCGGATGGTGCGTGGCATCGCCACCTGCTACGGTCATCGCCCGACCGCGGCTGCAACCGCGCATCTTCTGCGCCGGCTGGTGGTCGAGGCCGGACGGCTCGGCGCCGTGGATCTTGCCGGAATGACACTGACCCAGCATATCGGTGGGGCGCTCGCCGAGCGGTTGGCCGCCAACACCGCGGAATCGATGTATGCCGGCCAGCGCATGGCGCGGATTGGCCTTATCACCATGGGCATGTGCCGGCCGGTGCCGTTCCAGCCACACGAGGTGCCGGGGATCTTCTCGTCGCTGATCGCGGGGCTGTTTGGGCGCAAGCCGGGCGAACCATAGGATTATTGGGCCGCGAAAGCGGCGGATTTCAAGGACTTAACGCCCAGTATTAACCAAAAATTAACGATAGCCTCACCGGACGTATTCCCTCGGCTATCCTGAGGAAAATCAGGGAGCGGGGGCAATGCTTGGCAAAATCGCACGAGGGCTGTTTCTGCTCGTTCTCGCCGTGATGATCGTGTCCTGGGCAATGTCGGTCAGCGACAGCCGCCCGGTCGACCCGGAGAGCGACCAGCCGATCGACCGCATGTATTCGTAATACTGCCCGCCGGCAGTGGGCATCTCGCAAGCTTGACCTCCTTGATCATCCCCGCCACGTTCGCCGCCAGTGCACGGGGAAATCTGTCATGGTCGCGGCGGCGCCTAAAGCCACAGCAGCGGAACAATCGCGCGATCCGGCCGCGATCGCGGCAGTGATCGCGGCGCTGCAGGCTGCCTTTGGCAACCGAGTGGTCACCTCGCAGGCCGTGCGCGAGCAGCACGGCAACACCGTCACCTGGATCGTCAACCAGCCGCCAGATGTCGTGGTGTTCCCGCAGAGCACCGAGGACGTGCAGCAGATCGTGCGCCTTTGTGCGCGATCCGGCGTGCCGATCATTCCATTCGGTGTCGGCTCTTCGCTCGAGGGCCACGTCAACGCGCCCTCCGGCGGCGTCTCGATCGACTTCCGCGACATGAACAAGGTGCTGCATGTTCATGCCGAGGATCTCGACTGCGTGATCCAGCCTGGCATCACCCGCAAAGCGCTCAACGAGCACCTGCGCGACCGCGGACTGTTCTTCCCGATCGATCCCGGCGCCGACGCTTCGCTCGGCGGCATGGCGGCGACGCGCGCCTCCGGCACCAACGCGGTGCGCTACGGCACCATGAAGGACAACGTCATCGCGCTGAAAGTGGTGATGGCGAACGGCGACGTGATCGACACCGCGCGGCGGGCGAAGAAAACCGCGTCCGGCTATGACCTGACGCGCCTGATGGTCGGCTCGGAAGGCACGCTCGGCGTTATCACCGAACTGACGCTCAAGCTCTCCGGTATCCCGGAGGCGATTTCCGGCGGCACCTGTCCGTTCCCGTCGGTGGAGGCCTGCTGCAACGCCGCCATCCAGACCATCCAGTCCGGCATTCCGATCGCGCGCGTCGAACTGCTCGACGCCCTGCAAGTGCACGCGTGCAACATGCATGCGAAACTTGGGCTGCCGGAAACGCCGATGTTGTTTTTGGAATTCCACGGCAGCGAGGCCTCGGTCGCCGAGCAGTCCAAGCGGTTCGGCGAGATCGCGGCCGAATTCGGCGGCGGTCCGTTCGAATGGACGACGCGCCAGGAGGAGCGCACCAGGCTGTGGGATGCGCGCCATCATGCCGCGCTCTCCAACTTCGCGCTTCGCCCGGGCGCGGCGATGATTGCCACCGATGTCTGCGTGCCGATCTCGCGGCTGGCCGAGTGCGTCACCGAAACGCAGCGCGACATCGAAGTCAGCCGTCTGCTGGCGCCGATCGTCGGCCATGTCGGCGACGGTAATTTCCATCTCACGCTGCTGGTCGACCTGGACGATGCTGACGAGGTCACGCGCGCCAAGGATCTGTCGGAGCGGCTGGTTGAGCGCGCGCTGTCGATGGACGGCACCTGCACCGGCGAGCACGGCGTGGGGCAGGGCAAGATGAAATATCTCTTGGCCGAGCACGGCGCGGCCGCGCTTGCCGTCATGACGTCGATCAAGCGTGCGCTCGATCCGCAGAACATCATGAATCCAGGCAAGATCGTCTCGCTGTCCTGAGCGCGTTACCCGACACAGATTTGCCGCCAAGAACCGGCAAAGAGGCGTACGTTTCACATCCTGAAGCGCCTGCGCGGGGCGTTTGGCGCCGCGCTGGAGTTGGCATTGCAGACCACTTTGCTTGGATTGGCGATCGCGATCATCGTGGCGCTGCTGGCGGCGCTGCTCGGTCCGCTGCTGATCGATTGGGGCAGCCACCGCGCGGTTTTCGAGACGGAGGCGAGCCGGCTGGTCGGGCTGAATGTGCGCGTGACCGGCGACATCGATGCGCGGCTGTTGCCGTCGCCGCGCCTCACCCTGCATGAGATCGAGATCGGCAGTGGCAGCGCCGACAAGATCCGTGCGCGCTCGCTCGGCATCGAATTCGCACTCGGCTCGCTGATGCGCGGCGAGTGGCGCGCTACCGAACTCAATCTCGCCGGACCGCAAATCAGTCTCGGCCTTGACGCGTCCGGCCACGTGCAGGCGCCGAACGTCGCGGTTGCGTTCAACCCCAATGAACTGGCGATCGAGCGTCTGAGCATCGAGGATGGCAAGGTGATGCTTGCCTATGCGGCGAATGGTGCCGGCGTCACGCTCGAGCAGGTCTCGTTCAAGGGTGAGGCGCGCTCGCTCCTCGGCCCGTTCAAGGGCGAGGGCGCCGCCACCATCGGCGGCGAGCTCTATCCGTTCCGGATCGCCGCCGGCCGCTACAGCGACGAGGGCACGCTCAAGCTCCACGTCAATCTCGACCCGGTCAATCGCCCGTTGAGCATCGAGGTCGACGGCACATTGGCGCTTGCCGGCGGGGAGCCGCGCTTCGATGGTAGCTTGAGCGTGGCGCGCCCGGTCGGGATCGGCAGCACCGCGCAAGTGACGCAACCCTGGCGCCTGAACGGCAGCATCAAAGCAAGTGCCGCGTCGGCGCTGATGGAACAATTGGAATTCCAGTACGGTTCGGAGGACCAGGGGCTCAAGCTCAGTGGTGTCGCCGATTTCAAGTTCGGCAAGAACCCGCGTTTCGATGGCGTGTTGTCGGGCCGGCAGATCGATCTCGATCGCGCCCTGGCCGACATTAACGGCACCCGGCTCGCGCCGGCCGCCGCCATCCGGAAGCTTGCCGACCTGGGCGGTGCCGCCTTCCGCCCTGCCATTCCGATCCAGATCGGCGTCGGCATCGACCAGATCACGCTTGGCGGCAACGTCGTCGCGAATTTGCGCGGCGATATCGGCACGGACGCGCAAGGCTGGAACTTGGATCGGTTCGAGTTTCGCGCCCCTGGATTTACCCAGGTTCGTTTGGCCGGCCATTTGGCACTCGGTGCCGGTGGCGCCGCCTTTGCCGGTCCGGCTGAGATTGACGCCGGCGACCCGAAGGCGCTCGTCAACTGGTTGGCAGGGCGCGTGGAAACCGCGCAGGGCGAGTTGCGCCCTTTGAACGTGCACGGCGAACTGACCATTGCAAGCAATAGAGTCGGGGTCGAAAAACTCAAGGGCGAGTTCGATCGCAAGGCGATTGCCGGCCGCTTTGCCTATGTCCTTGCCGCGGAGAATCGGCCGGCAAAGCTCGACGTCGAGCTCAATGCGCCCCAGCTCGATGTCGACGCCGCGCTCGGCTTTGGCAATTCGCTGCTTGCCGGCGCCGATATTGCGCGGCCGCGCGATATGACGTTTGCCGCCGATATTGGCCGCGCAACCATCGCCGGCATGCCGGCGCGTGACGCCAGCGCACGGCTAAAGGTCGATGGTGATGGATTGCAGATCGACCGTCTATCGGTCGCCGATCTTGGCGGCGCGGCGTTTTCCGTCAGTGGCCGCATGACGGCGGCGCCGTCGCCGCGGGGCAGCATTCGTCTCGATCTCGATGCTCCCAACGTGACGCCGGTCTTGGCGTTGCTGGCACGCTGGTCTCCGGAGGCCGCGCTGGTGCTGGTGTCGCGCGCGCCGCTGCTGGCGCCTGCCAAGCTGAACGCAACGTTGACCGTTGACGGCGCCGCGCCATCGCCGGTGGCCAAGCTCGCCATCGGCGGCAACCTTGGCAAGGTGCGCGTTACGCTGAAAGGACAGGCCAATGCCGATCCGATCGCGCTCAGCGTCGGCGACCTGCAACTGGACGGAAAATTCGAAGCCGGGGATGGCCAGACGCTTGCCGCAATGCTCGGCCTCGACCTTCTGGTGGCTTTGAATACCGGCCCCGGCACATTGACGTTCAATGCGAGCGGGCCGGCGCGCGGCGAGCAGCAGATCGATGCTCGGCTGACCGCCGGCGGCTTCGACGCGAACGCCAGCGGTGTACTGCGCCTATTCGCCGACGTTCCCTCGGCTGCTTTGCGCGCGGCCATTGTGCGGGCCGATGCTTCGCCGTTGCGCGGCGCAAGCGCCGGACGAACTGCGCTGCCGGTCACCTTTGCGGGCCGCGTCACGCTTACGCCCAAGGATCTGTCGCTCGACGACATCAATGCCAGCATTGGCGGCGCGACATTGCGCGGCAAACTCGAGGTTACGCTGGCACGACCAAATCGTCTGCAGGGCGAGATCGAGGCGGACTCGGTCGATGGACCCAGCCTTATTGCGGCGGCGATCGGGATGCCGGCAATGGGCAATGCTGCCACCAATGCCGCCTGGGCCTGGTCGGCCGATCCGTTCACCGATGGTGCGTTCGGCAGGTTCATCGGCCAGGTCGCCTTCAAGGCGCGGCGCTTCGATCTGCTGCCGCAACTGACGGTGCGCGAATTTCGTGCGACGGCGCGCCTCGGCAAGGGCGAATTCGCACTCGACAACATGACCGGCGAGGTCGGCGGCGGACGCTTCGATGGCGGCATTTCGTTTCGTGCCCCCGAGGCTGGAGTGACGGCGCGCGCCAAGGTCTCGCTGAACGGTGTAGCAGCCGGCGCTTTGTTTACCTCGCCCGCCCGCTTGCCGTTCTCCGGCTCGCTCGCCCTTGCCGGCGAAGTGGAGGGGACCGGCCTGAGCCCGGTCGCTTTGATCGGTTCGTTGCAGGGCTCCGGAAAGATCGCGCTTGCCGACGCCCAATTTGCCCGCCTCGATCCGCGCGTTTTCGACGCCGTCACGCGTGCTGTGGACCAGGGACTGGTGATCAATGCCGCGCGCATCTCCGACCTGGCGAGCAAGGCCTTGGATAACGGTCAACTGGTTGTGAAACGCACGGAAGGCACAATTGCCGTCAGCGCCGGCCAGGTGCGGCTGAGCAATGTCACCGCCGAGGCCAAGGACGCCAGCCTGTCGCTGTCCGGCAATCTCGACCTCACCGACGGATCGATCGGTGCACGCCTCGTCTTGTCCGGATCAAGCCAAGCCGCTGGAGCCAAGCCCAATAACTTGCCGGATATTTTCTTGGTATTGAAAGGGCCGGTCACGGCGCCGTCGCGCAGCATCGATGTGTCGGCGCTAACTGGATGGCTCACATTGCGGGCGGTCGACAGGCAGGCAAAGCAATTGCAGGCCATCGAAGGCACGCCACCGCCGGTGGCGCCAGCGCCAAAACCGCCAACACTGAAACCGAAGAGCGAACTGGCGCCGGCGTTGCCGACGCCGATCGACATCAGGCCGCTGCCCGCACCGGCCCGCACGAAGCAGCCGCCTGCGTCATTCGGCCCGCAGAACTGAGGGGGCTGAACGCATGCCCGCCGCATCACGGGCAATGCTTTTGGGCTCGTCGCCGATCTGCATGCGGTAGTGGTCGAGTACAAACAGACGGATCGCGGACGACAGATTGCCGTGACGGCGATCGGTGTCGATGGAAGCCACCATGTCGGACAGCGTGAGCTCCCGGCCGTTGGCGATTTCTTTGAGCCCCTTCCAGAATGCGTCTTCCAGACTGACGCTCGTCTTGTGACCAGCAATGACGATCGAGCGCTTCACAACAGGCGATTTCATTGGCGGTCTCCTTTTTCGATCTGGTGCCGGTCGAGATCGCCGCTGGCTTTCGCCTGTTGTGCGGCTTCAAGTTTGCGCAAACGTTTGGGCTGACCGTGGGCAAGACGATTGGCGTTGGCACGCTGATCGTTCTGCTCGCGTTTGACCCGTTTGCGGGCTGTCCGAAGATTGAGCAGTTCAGCCATTCTTCGCCTCGACGGTAACCGGATACGTGGTTAGCTCAGGTCGTCATTTGACCCAGTACATCGCCCGCAATTACGTCAACTCGTTGCCAGGCAGTGCGCCAACGCTTTTAGCCGGGACGACTCTGTAAGATTGCGCCTATGACTTTGCGCGGAATTGCGGGAACAATTCAATACACGGTTAGTTGATGGCAATAGTCCCACAAGTGACTGTCAGCGAATACCATGAGAAGAGACCGGTATAATTATCAAGGTGGCAAGACACTTCCAAATGTATATTTTGCCATTTGAAAAGAATTACTATCGAAACCATGAAACGAACTCTGTGACTAACTCTATGGCAATTTATGGCATCGTGAAAATTGACAGACGGTTTCAGTAAAATAGTACCCGGATACGCATGGGAACTACGTGCCAATACATTCCGACGCGAGAATATAGCTTTGGCCGGCGCCAGCTCCCGCTGCGGTAAGCAGGCAAACAACGGCTGCTGCCCACTGCGGCCAAGTGCTTGGGTGCCTACGGGTTGAAAAATATCGGTGGATTTACCGCGGGTGTGTCATTTTTTCCGGCCGCACCAGCCGGTCGAACTCAGGCCCCGTGACGTAGCCGAGGCGCACGGCTTCCTCGCGCAGCGTCGTGCCGTTGGCGTGGGCGGCCTTGGCGACCTGCGCCGCCTTGTCGTAGCCGATCTTAGGCGCCAGCGCGGTCACCAGCATCAGCGAGCGCTGCATCAGTTCGGCGATGCGCGGCTCATTGGCCTTGATCCCGACCACGCAATTGTCGGTGAACGAATTCACCGCGTCGCCAAGCAGCCGGATCGACTGCAGCATGCAATAGGCCAGCACCGGCTTGTAGACGTTGAGCTCGAAATGGCCCTGGCTGCCGGCCACCGTGATCGTCGTGTTGTTGCCGAACACCTGGCAGCAGACCATGGTCAGCGCTTCGCTCTGGGTCGGGTTGGTCTTGCCCGGCATGATCGAGGAGCCCAGTTCGTTGCTCGGCAGGATCAATTCGCCCAGGCCCGAGCGCGGGCCGGAGCCGAGCAGGCGGATATCGTTGGCGATCTTGAACATTGCGGTGGCGGCGGCATTGATGCGCGCCGTGCACGAAGACATAGGCGTCATGGCCCGCCATGTGCTCGAATTTGTTCGGGGCACTGACGAACGGCAGCTTCGTGAGTTGCGCGATGCGGCGCGCGAAGGCCTTGGCGAATTGCGGCTTGGAATTGAGCCCGGTGCCGACCGCGGTGCCGCCTTGGGCCAGCGGGATATAGTTCGCGCTGGGCAAGCGCCAGACGCGCCGCGGCGGATTTCACCTGGCCGCATAGCCGGAAAATTCCTGGCCGAGCGTGATCGGGGTCGCGTCCATCGTGTGGGTGCGGCCGATCTTGACGATGCCGGCGAATTCCTTCGTCTTCTTGTCGAGCGCCTCATGCATCCGCGTCAGCGCCGGCAGCAGATGCCGCGAAATCTCGCATCGCCGCGGCGATATGCATGGCGGACGGGATCGAGTCGTTGGACGACTGGCTCATATTGACGTGATCGTTCGGATGCACCGGCTTTTTCGAGCCGAGTTCGCCGCCGAGCGCGACATTGGCGATGTTGGCGATCACCTCGTTGACGTTCATGTTGCGTCTGGGTGCCGGAGCCGGTCTGCCACACCAGCAGCGGAAAATGCTCGTCCAGTTTGCCGTCGGCGATATCCTGCGCCACCGCGACGATGGCTCCGGCGCGCCTGGCAGTCGAGGCGTGCCGAGGTCGCGATTGACTTCCGCCGCCGCGCGCTTGATCAGGCCGAGGGCGTGCACGATTGCGATCGGCATGCGCTCGGTGCCGATGCGGAAATTGTGCAGCGAGCGCTCGGTCTGCGCGCCCCAGAGCTTGTCGGCCGGGATTTCCAGCGGCCCGAAGGCATCGCTTTCGGTTCGGGTTTTGCCGCGAACTCTGGCGCCAGCCTTGCCGGGCTTTTTGGCCATTACTTCTTGCGGAAACGATCGAGGCGGACCACTTCGCCGCCGCCGGTTGGCTTGTCCGGCTTCGGTTTCGCCCGCCACCGGCGTGACCGGCGTTGGCTTCGGCGCCGAGTTGGGCGCGACAATGGCCGTCGGGCTCGCCGAGAAGCGCTTGGTCTTGGCGCGGCTTGTCCTGAGCCTTCTCTCGGCGCTTCGTCTTGCTCCTTCGAGCTCTTGGCCCTTCAATTCCTGCGCCTTGTCCTGCTCATTGGCCGGCGTCTGCTGGCTCTCGCCTTCGGTGACTTCCTCGAATTGCAGGCCGAACTGCACCGACGGATCGAAGAAGCCGTTGATCGCCTCGAACGGAATGCTCAGCCGTTCGGTGATGCCGCCGAACGACAGGCCGACCTCGAAACCCTGCTCGTTGACCGTCAAATCCCAGAACTGGTGCTGCAGGATGATGGTCATCTTCTTCCGGATGCTGCGCGCGCAGCCGGTCCGACATGCGCACGCCGGCGGCGTGGGTGTCGAACTCGATGAAGAAGTGATGGTCGCCCGGCAGGCCTTTCTTGGCGGCGTCCGCGAGCACGCTGCGCACCACGCCGCGCAGCGCCTGCTGGGTCAGGAGATCGTAGCGGATTTGGTCGGCCATGCGGCTCACGGAACTAGGGGATTCGGAACCATGCCGATGCTAGCGCGCCCGGCCGCGAAAGCGAAAATGAAAGTGGAGGCTTCTGTTGCCAGGTGCCTCCGAACCCCGCCTAACCGCTGCTAAGACGGCTAGGACTTGTAGGCTTGGTTATTCAAACCGCTTACGCGGCCTGAGCAACCGGAGCATAGTTGTCATTTGCAACTACGATTTGGCCCGATAACGGCGGAACCATGCCGAGCAAAAGTTCGTCCTTTACGCCCTCGTCGATCCTATTTCGCCCCCGCCGAAGCCCAGGCCGCGCTCGGGCTTGGGTGGAGGCGCCGGGTACTGCCCCCGGGTCCGAAAGGTTTATTACGACGTCCGTTTATCGCCATAGCCGGGTTGCCCCGGCGGTATCGAATATAGGCGCTAATGGTTGACAAAAACAGAGCGCGTTTCGTGGTTCATGTGAAACAATTCCTAGAGGCCATGCGCCGCGCGCATGGCGGGGATAAATCGGGCTGCTGATTTTGTTGGGTTTTGGCGTCGGGCGGCTTGCGGGCCGCGCAGAACTGCCGAGCTTTCGAAAGCACTGGCGGTCTAGGCCGGCAGACGTGGCGTTCGTCGCCGCAGAGCTGGATGTTCTTTTGCCAGACGTGTTCGGCGCGGAGGTAGAGAGGTGGCTAAGCGAGATTGCCGGGGGATAGGCGAGCGAAGCGACGCCGTCCTTTGGCCGGCTTTGCCCGGCAATGACAGCATCTAACTTTAGGAACCTTCAAATCATGACCATCCCCCGCCGCCGGTTTCTGCGTCTCGCGGGCGTTGCCGCCTTTCTCCCCGCCTTGGCGCAAATCGCAAGCGCGCAAAGCTATCCGGCCCACCCCGTCACTCTCGTCGTCGGCTTTCCGGCTGGCGGGCCCAACGACATCCTTGGGCGCCTGATCGCGCGAATGGCTGTCGGCGCACTTAAGTCAGCCGGTCATGGTCGAGAACAGACCCGGCGCCTCCGGCAACATCGCCACCGAAGCCGTGGCGCGCGCGCCGGCCGACGGCTACACGCTGCTGCTGGTCGGGCCGGCGAATGCGATCAACGGCTCGCTCTACGACAATCTCGATTTCGTTTTTCTGCGCGACATCGCGCCGGTGGCGGCGATCACGCGCGAGCCGCTGGTCATGTTGGTGCATCCCTCGGTGCCGGCAAAAACCGTCGCGGAGTTCGTCGCGCTGGCGAAAGCCGATCCCGGCAAAATCAAAATGGCGTCTACCGGCAAGGGCAGCTCGCCGCACGTGTCCGGCCTGCTATTCGCCATGATGACCGGCGTCGACCTGGCCATTGTGCAATATGGCGGTGGCGGACCGGCACTGAAGGAAATGATCGAAGGCAACGCGCAAATGATGTTCGAGCCGATGTCGGCGTCGATCGCGCCGGTAAGGAGCGGCAAGTTGCGCGCGCTGGCGGTGACGACGGCGACGCGTTCGGCCGCGCTGCCGGAAGTGCCGTCCTTAAGCGAAGCCGTTCCCGGCTACGAGGCGAGCGCGGTGACGGGCATTGGCGTTCCCGCCAACACGCCGACCGACGTCATCGAGCGGCTCAACAAGGAGATCAATGCGGCGTTTGCCGACGCCACGATGCAGGCGCGTCTCGCCGATACCGGCGGCATCGGGCTTCCTGGCTCGCCCGCCGACTTCGGGCGGTTGATGGCCGGGGAAACCGAGAAATGGGCGAAGGTGATCAAGTCTGCCGGCGTCAAGCCTTGAGGGCAACGGCGCCTTAAGGGACATCGCCATTAACCATAGCTTCCTCGCTTCGCAAGCCGGTGGTACTGCGATAAAACATGGGGGCGCGGCGGCTTGGTGAAGTGGCTTGGCGGAGCGGTCTGGAAGTGAGGCGGAATGGATAGCGCACTGTTGACTTTGTCGGACATCGTGCAGCGCGCGCTCGACCGCGCGTCGCAGAATCTGACATTCGGCAAGATACTGACCCAGGTAGGTCTCGATCCCGCCCACCTGACCATGGATGCGGTCGGCAACCGGCTGGTCGAGGTTGCGCTCGCCAATATCAACGTCGCCAATGTGTGCGCTTTGATCGGCGCCGGCTTCTATGCCGCAACCCTGCTGATGCGCACCATGGTGCCGCTGCGCGTTTTCGGCATCATCAGCATTCTGTTCTTCATCGCCTATGGCGCGCTCGGCGGCGCGGTCGCGACCTTCTTGATGTATCTGATGTTGCTGCCGCTCAACAGCGTGCGCCTGTTCCAGATGCTCGATCTGGTCAAGAAGGCGCGCGTCGCTGCGCGCGGCGACCTGTCGATGGACTGGCTCAAGCCGTTCATGAACAAGCGCGCCTACCGCAAGGGCGATGTGCTGTTCAAGAAAGGCCAAGCCGCCAAGGAGATGTTCCTCATCGTCACCGGAAAATTCCTGGTGAGCGAGATCGGCGTCGAACTGCTGCCGGGCCGGATCATGGGCGAACTCGGCTTTCTGACTCCGAAAAACCGCCGCACGCAGACGGTGGAATGCATTGAGGATGGCGACGTGCTCACCATCGAATATGACCGGCTGCTCGAGGTCTATTTCCAGAATCCGGAGTTCGGCTATTATTTTCTGCGCCTCTCCACCGACCGCCTGCTGCAGAACATCACGCGGCTGGAAGGCGTGATCGAGCAGAGCAAGACCGGAGCAGGCAAAACCGAGCCAGCGAAGCCCGCGGCGAATGCCGTTGCCGCCAAAAGCAAGGCTTGAGTTTTCAGCGACGTTATTTGCTGCTCTTGAACGCTTCGAAGTCGGCCGCGGCGCCGGTCTTATCGTCGATTGCCCTTTGCGGAAATAGGCCGTGCCGCGATTGTAAAACACGAGCCCGAGGCTCCTTCTCTTGGGCCTCTTCAGGGCGACCTGATCAGCATCGTGCAGCCGGCGATCTGCTGGTCGAATAAAGCCTTCTCATTGCTCATGCACCAAACAGCGCCGAGGGCGGTCCACAGGACCCGGCGCAGCCGCGCGCTCTCAGCGATCGCCAAGGCCGCGAACCCCGCGACGGCGTAGAGGATGATTTCGAGCCGCAGCGACCAGATCGCGATATTGGTGGCTAGCAGGGCCTCGTTCGGCCGTTGCAGGAAGGTGAACGTCAGGGCGCGCAGCCACGACAGCGTGGCGGCGCCGAGCGGCATGGCGGTCAATTTGAAATCGAGCGCGGCGAAGCGCACGCCGTCATGCGCGGCAATGGCGATGGCCGCGGCGGCCAGCACTGCGACGAGATAGGGCGGATAGATGCGCGCGAAGCGCCGGATCGCGTAGTCGATCCCGTCGAAGCCGCCGCTGCGCGTAAAGCCGCGCTCGATCGAGGTCGCAATGGCAAATCCGCTGAGGCAGAAAAACACCAGCACGGAAAGCCGGCCGGGCCAGCCGGTGATCGCATTGTAGACCGGGTCGTTCGAGGCAATCAGCAGGATGACATGCACGACGACCACGACTTGCGCGGCAATGCCGCGCACCGCGTCGAGGTTCTGGTAGTGCTGGGTGCGGTGCAATGGAGGTGCCGGCATCAGTGCTGATTTTTCATGTCTAGGGTCAGCGCGCGAAACGTGGCCGCCGAACTGTTGCGCGGATCGATGCGCAGCACCTGGTCGTAATCCTGGATGGCGCGGTCGTAGTCGCCGGTGTTGTAGTAGACGGCGGCGCGGCCGTAATAGGCTTGCGCCGAATTGGGCGCCTGCCGGATCGCCTCGGTGAAGTCCGCGATGGCGCGGTCGTAATTGCTGGCAAGGTTATATTGCGTGCCGCGCGCGATCAGAGCGGCGACCCCGTTCGCCGGACCGAACGCCACATTGCCGGACGCAACCTCGGCTGCCGCCGGCGGCGTGTCGGCGGGCAGGGCCGGCGGCGGAGGCGCCGCGCGGTTCGCCTCGCGCAAGCGATCCCGGAAAAAATCCAGCGTCTCATCGAACAGGCGCGGCTGAAATTTTCGTACGCTGACTTTGTCTTTCTCGTCGACATGCACGGAACGCTCGATGGCGCCGTTGCCGAGAATTTTCCAGCTGTCGGCGATGTCGGGGGTCGAGCGGATCATGACCATGATGTCGGGACGGTCCTTGACCAGATGGAAAGAGTACTGAAGTCCATTGGTGTCGCGATAGATCATGGCGAGGGTCGCAATTTCCTCACCGGACCCCACGCCGAGCGCCTGCGCGACATCGCCCAGGATCGATCCGGCCTGCCCCGAATCTTTCGTCCAGGCGGCGAGCGGATAGAGCTTTTCAGCACGGCTGCGGTCGATGGGGGCGGTTTGCGCGCAGGCTGGCGCGATCTGCAAAAGCAATGCGGCAAGCAACGCAATGCCGATTGCAATCCGTGAAACTCGATGACGCATGCCCGCCGACCCGCCCGATCGGGCGTAGTCTATCGGGTTTGTTCGGCAATGACAGCGGCCATGCATTCCCGCACCGTGCGGCCACCGCAGGGCGTCTAGCCGCGCGCGCCGCCGCGATGTAATCATGCCGTAAATGTCCTTACCCGCCGTGCCGCCATCTCCCGCCACAAAGCCTGCGCTCAGCGAACTGTTCCGCGCCTTCGTCATCGTCTCGCTCTCCGGCTTCGGCGGCGCGCTGCCGTGGGCGCGGCGGATGATCGTCGATCAGAAGCGCTGGATGACCACCGAGGAATTCAACGAGACCTTCGCGCTGGCGCAATTCCTGCCGGGGCCGAACGTGATCAATTTTTCGGTGGTGTTCGGCTCGCGTTTCGGCGGCGCGGCGGGAGCGGCGGTGGCGCTCGCCGGCCTGCTCGGGCCGCCGCTGATCATCGTCACGGTGTTGGCCATGCTGTATGCCCGCTTCGGCGATCTCGAAACGCTCAGCCGGATCCTTTCCGGCGTCACCGCCGCCGCGGCCGGGCTGCTGATCGCCGTGGTCGCCAAGATGGCGGCGCCGATGTTCCTCATGCGCTGGAATTCCGGTCCGGTGATCGCGATCCTGGCGTTCATCGGGGTCGCCATCATGCATTGGCCGCTGCCGTGGGTGTTCGCCGCGCTCGCGCCGGTGAGCGTGGCCTTCGCCTGGTTTAAGCGATGAACGACAACCCGCTCATCGCGCTGTTCGGCTATTTCGCGTTGCTGTCGCTGTTCGCGGTCGGCGGCGCCAATGCGGCGATCCCGGAAATGCACCGGGTCGCGGTCGAGGTGATGCATTGGATGAGCGATCGGCAGTTCGCCGACATGTTCGCGATCTCGCAAGTCTCGCCCGGCCCGAACGTCATCATCGTGACCTTGATCGGCTACCACGTCGCGGGCTTTGCCGGCGCGGCGGTCGCCACCGTGGCGATGTGCGGTCCGACCTGCCTGCTGGCGTTTTTCGTCGCCCGCACCTGGGACCGTTTCAAGGACGCGCATTGGCGGATCGCCATCCAGGCCGGCCTGGTGCCGGTCTCGCTCGGACTGATCGGCGCCAGCGCCTTCGTGCTGGCGCGCGCGGCCGACAATACCGTCTATGCCGGCGCGGTCACCGCCGCCACCGTCGTGGTCGCCGTCGCCACGCGCATCAATCCGCTCTGGCTGTTCGCTGTGGGCGGATTTCTGGGACTGAGCGGCTGGCTGTAAGCGACAGATCGTCGCGGGGCTGTGGCGAGGTGACGCGCCGGGCCGGCCGAATGCCTGTGTTAAGCACGGCTAAGAACCAACAGAAAAACAACAATAAAAAATCGCGCGGGTGGAGGAAGACTATGTCTGAGGGGGCGAAATCCTCCCCGAGAGGGGTGGGATTCCAATTCAAAGTTCGCGGGCCGCGCGATTTCTACGGCGGCCTCGCGCTGATGGCTTTGGCGATTATCGCCATCGTGGCGACCAGCGAATTGCCCGGTCAGCACGGCTTCTCATTCGGGCCTGGCACCGCTCCGCGCATGTTCGCCACCTTACTTGTCGTCATCGGCGCGCTGGTGGCGCTGACCGGCCTTTTTCTCGACGGGCCACCGATCGAAAAATTCGCCGTCACGGGTCCCGCCTATGTGCTGGTCGCGATCCTCCTGTTTGCCGGCATGATCCGCGGCATCAGCCTGTCTGTCATCGGCATTCCGCTGACCATCCCGCCGCTCGGCCTGGTGGCGTCCACCTTTGCCGCCTTCATGATTTCGATCATGGGGTCGAGCGAAATGCGCTGGTTGGAAAGCCTGCTTGCGGCCGCGGCGATGACGGCATTCTGTGTCGGGCTGTTTGCCTATCTGCTGCGACTTCCATTCCAGCTTTGGCCGGGATTCTGATCGGATCGCACCATGTATGACCTTTTCTCCAATCTCGCGCTCGGCTTTTCGGTCGCTGCCCAGTGGCAAAATCTCGCGTTTTGCCTGCTCGGCGCTATGGTCGGCACGCTGGTCGGCGTGCTGCCCGGCATCGGAACGGTGGCGACGGTGGCCATGCTGCTGCCGATCACTTTCGGTCTGCCGCCGGTCGGCGCGTTGATCATGCTGGCCGGCATATATTACGGCGCGCAATATGGCGGTTCGACCACCTCGATCTTGGTGAACATTCCGGGCGAGGCGACCTCGGTGGTGACCTGTCTCGACGGCCACCAGATGGCGCGCCAGGGCCGCGCCGGCGCCGCGCTCTCGATCGCCGCCATCGGCTCGTTCTTCGCCGGCTGCGTCTCGACCGTATTGGTGGCGGCGCTCGGCGCGCCGCTTACCAAGCTGGCGCTGCTGTTCGGGCCGGCGGAATATTTTTCGCTGATGGTACTCGGCCTGATCTTCGCGGTGGTGCTGGCCAAAGGCTCCGTGCTCAAGGCGATCGTGATGATCCTGACCGGATTGCTGCTGTCGATGGTCGGCTCCGACCTGGAGACCGGCGCTGGCCGCATGACCTTCAACATCGCGGAGCTGTCCGACGGCATCGGCTTCACCAATGTCGCGATGGGCCTGTTCGGCTTTGCCGAGATCATCCGCAACCTGGAAATGTCGAAGGAAAGTCGCGACATCGTGAACGCCAAGATTTCCGGACTGATGCCGACGCGCAAGGACCTGGTCGATTCCTCCGGCGCGATCGTGCGCGGCACTATCCTCGGCTCCATCCTGGGCATCCTGCCGGGCGGCGGCGCGGTGGTGGCCTCGTTTGCCGCCTATACTTTCGAGAAGCGCATCTCCAAGCATCCGGAGCGCTTCGGCCGCGGCGCCATCCAGGGCGTGGCGGCGCCGGAAGCCGCCAACAACGCCGCCGCGCAAACCTCGTTCATTCCACTGCTCACGCTCGGCATTCCGCCCAACGCCGTGATGGCGCTGATGGTCGGCGCCATGACCATTCACGGCATCGTGCCGGGCCCGCAGGTGATGGCCAAGCAGCCGGAACTGTTCTGGGGCATGATCGCGTCGATGTGGCTCGGCAACCTGATGCTGGTCATCATCAATCTGCCGCTGGTCGGCCTGTGGGTGAGCCTGCTGCGGGTGCCGTACCGGCTGCTTTATCCCTCCATCATCGTGTTCTGCTGCATCGGCATCTACTCAATCAACAATTCGCCGACCGACGTGGTGATCGCGGCGATCTTCGGCCTGTTCGGCTATTGGCTGGTCAAGCATGACTTCGAGCCGGCGCCGCTGGTGCTGGCTTTCGTGCTGGGGCCGCTGATGGAGGAGAACCTGCGGCGCGCCATGTTGATCGCGCGCGGCGACCCGACCGTGTTCGCGACGCGGCCGATATCGGCCGGGCTGCTGCTGGTCGCGCTGTTCCTGCTGGCGCTGGCCGCGCTGCCGATGATCCGCAAGCGGCGCGAAGCGGTGTTCGTGGAATCGGAAAACTGACCGATTACGCGGTCAGCGCCACGAAGCCGGCGACCAGAAATAGCATCTGGACGCCGAACGCGGTGATGTTGGCGTCCCATTTTTTCGCGAACAGCGCCACCGGGGCGGGGAAGGGCTTGTAGCCGTTCTGGTCGTAGTGCTTGCCACCATAGACCGGCATCGTGAACAACGCCGAATAGAAGCCGGCATAGACGATCACGCTGAAGAGCGCGGCGAGCCAGATCCGCCCGACCGCGAACGGGCCCGGCCACCAGATCAGCGCCAGCGCCATCAGGCCGAAGCCGGAATAGCTGGTGATCTGCCAGACCACATGGAAGCGGGCATGCCCGGTCCATTTCGGATTGGTGGCGTGGGTCTTGTTGAAGTCGGCGATGATCGTGCCGAGCGACCAGCCCAGCGTCGTCAACGTGAACAGGATGCGGGCAACAAGAATGTGATCGAAGCTCATGACGGGTCCTCTCCGTGTTGGGCCGATGGTAGCAAAAAGCGCGACGTGTGCGGATACCGTCCCAAACGGGCTCTTTCCCGCCGTTGATAAGAGCCTGCCGCGTGGTTGCCGAGGGCGCTAAACTTCCCCATCTTGCCGAGTCGGGAAAGCAGGGCCTTAAGATGCGCCAATACCTCGACCTGATGCGCCATATCCTCAAGCACGGCGTGGAAAAGCGCGACCGTACCGGCACCGGCACGATTTCGGTATTCGGTCATCAGTTGCGGTTCCATCTCGACGACGGCTTCCCGCTGCTCACTACCAAGAAGCTGCACGTCAAATCGATCGTGCATGAGTTGCTCTGGTTCCTGGCCGGCGACACCAATATCAAATATCTCAAAGAGCACGGCGTGCGCATCTGGGACGAATGGGCCGACGAGCGCGGCGATCTCGGTCCGGTCTACGGCCAGCAATGGCGCTCTTGGCCGGCCAAGGACGGCAAGACCATCGATCAGATCGGCAATGTGATCGAGATGATCAGGCGCAATCCGGATTCGCGCCGGCTGATCGTGACCGCCTGGAACCCGGCCGACGTCGACAAGATGGCGCTGCCGCCGTGCCACTGCCTATTCCAGTTCTATGTCGCCAATGGGCGGCTGTCCTGCCAGCTCTACCAGCGCTCGGCCGATGTATTCCTCGGCGTGCCGTTCAACATCGCGTCCTACGCGCTGCTGACGCTGATGGTGGCGCAGGTGACCGGATTCAAGGCCGGCGAGTTCATCCACACCTTCGGCGATGCGCATCTTTATCTCAATCACCTGGACCAGGCGCAGTTGCAGCTTGCGCGCGGCCCGCGGCGCTTGCCGGCGATGCGGATCAATCCGGAGGTGAAAGATATTTTTGGCTTCCGCTACGAGGATTTCACGATCGAGAACTACGACCCGCATCCGCACATCAAGGCCGAGGTGGCGGTGTGAGCCTCACCATCCGCGCGGCACAGCCAGCGGATAGCGCGCTGATCTTCGCGCTGGTGTGCGAGCTTGCCGACTACGAAAACCTGCAGGCGGAGGTCGATGCGACGCCGGAGGAAATTGCTGGCGCGCTGTTTGCGCCACAGCCGCGCATTCACTGCGAGATAGCGGAGTGGGGCGGCGAGCCGGCGGGATTTACGGTCTGGTTCGTCAATTTCTCGACCTTTCGCGGCCGTCACGGGCTTTATGTCGAGGACCTGTTCGTGCGTCCGCCGTTCCGCGGCAAAGGTATCGGCAAGGCCTTGATGGCGCAGTTGGCGCGCCGTTGCGTCGATGAGGGTTGGGCGCGCTTCGAATGGGCGGTGCTCGGTTGGAATGAAAATTCGATTTCGTTCTATAAGTCCATCGGCGCGCAGATGATGGACGACTGGAAAATATGCCGGCTGAGCGGGCCGGCATTGCACGCCTTCGCGGGCGAGCGAGAGAAATAATGGAGATCGTGCTGGTCGCCGCCATCGGCGAGAACAACGTCATCGGACGCGACGGCGGCCTGCCATGGCGGCTGAAATCCGATCTCGCGCATTTCCGCAAAGTTACCATCAACAAGCCGGTGGTGATGGGGCGCAAGACCTATGAATTGATCGGCAAGCCGCTCAAGGGCCGCACCAACATCGTGCTGACCAGAGATCTTGGCTTGGTTGTTCCGGGCGGCGTACTGGCCACCAGCCTGGACGCGGCGCTCGACTTTGCGCGCAAGGACGCCGCGGCGCGCCGGGTGGACGAGATCATGGTGATAGGCGGCAGCGATATTTTTGCGGCCTTCATGCCAATGGCGGACCGGCTGGAGATCACCCACGTGCATGCCTCGCCCAAGGGCGACGTGCGCTTTCCGCCGATCGATCCCACGATCTGGCGCGAAGTCAGCAGCACGGAATATCCAGCCGGACCGAATGACGACGCCGGCTTTGCGGCGGCGACTTATATAAGGCGCTAACCGCGCGGCTATTTCTTGAATACCCAGGGATTCGGCTGGTGATCCCAGGTGTAAGCCTTCTGGATGCCGCCCTCCGTGACCAGCTCACGGCAGACCACGTTGCCTTGAGCGAAGCGTTCGTAATGAACGCAGAAATTTCCGTTGGGCGCGATCCACCAGTTTCCGTGATCTGTCGTGAATCTTCCGGCGACGGCAAGCTCGATCTTGACCTCGGCGGTGCCGCCCGCTTCGAGTGTCATCACGAAGGGTTTGCCGGTGACGATCGATATGCCCTCCACGCTATTGCCAACGTAAGGCCGCATGCGATCCAGCGCGGCGGCGCTCAACTGCGGCGGACTTGACGCGGGCGACGCGGCAGCGACCGGCGGAGCATCTGCAGGACGTGGCACGCAGGTGCGAATGCGGGGCTGACTGGTCGCTAAATTGCCGCCAATGATTTGTTTAAGTTGTCCGGTTGGGCAAGTGCCATCGTCGACCAGGACTTTGGCGCCGGTCGGCAATTGACCGATGGCTGGCTCGGTTTTCAGGATTTGATTTGTAAAGGCAGGCACAAAGGGAGCGGGCGCAGGGGGGGCCGTGGGCGCAGGAGCGGGAGATGCCGCGGGAGAGGTCGGTGGACCCGGGGAGGGCACCGAAGGCGCCGTCGCAGCCGGCGGCGGAACGACGGCGGCGGTGCGCTCCTTGCCGCGCCCGGCCCAAAAGAAAATCCCGGCGCCAGCAATAATGAGAACTGCGACTGCCGCTGCAATCGGCAAGGCCCAGCCACGGGCTGGCTTCGCCGCGCCCGGCACTTGCAGCGCGCTCCATTCCGGAGTGAGACGAAAGGCGGGCACCGGCTCCGGGATATTCTTCATCGTCTGCATGCCGATGTCTTCGAAGCCGTAGGAGAGCTTGTTCTTCACCAATGTGAACACGCTACCCGAGATGCAGATATTGCCCGGCGCGGCGATGCCTTCGAGGCGGGCTGCGATGTTGACGCCGTCGCCGTAGAGATTGTCGCCATCGACCAGAACGTCGCCGACATTGATGCCAATGCGAAAGTTCATGCGGCGCGTCTCGTCGATCTGGGAATTGCGGACGCGCAACTCCTCCTGGATCGTGATCGCGCAACGCACTGCTTCCACCGCCGAGCCGAATTCGGCGAGTACGCTGTCGCCCGCGGTGTTGAAGATGCGCCCCTCGTGGCGCGCAATCAGGCGGTCGATGACGGCACGATGCGCCTTGAGCGTGCGCAGTGCGTCTTCCTCATTTTCGGCCGTGAGCCGGCTGTAGCCGAAGACGTCGGCGGCAAGGATCGTGGCAAGGCGGCGTTGCTGACGGCCTTCAGTCATGATGCGCCTTGAGAATACCTTGAACAGCCCGGGGGATCGTAGCTGTTTTAGATGGCGGTCGGAAAGTGGCTCAAACGAGCGTAAGCGGCCAAAATGCGGCATGAACGCGCGTTGTAACCCCGCCTTGCGTCCCCTATAACCCCTCCCAACATAAGGCTGCCGGCGATCCAAGTCCGGCGCCAGGAGAGATTCTCATGCCATGGAGTAATCAGGGCGGCGGCGGTGGTGGCGGCCCGTGGGGCTCAGGCTCCGGCGGCGGCAAGGGCCCGTGGGGCTCCGGACCGCAGTCGGGTGGGCCGACCCCGCCGGATTTGGAGGAAATGCTGCGCCGCGGCCAGGACAAGCTGCGCGGCTTTCTGCCGGGCGGCAATCTCGGCGGCAGGGGCTTCGTGGTGCTCGCACTTGTCGCAATCGCACTCTGGGGCTTGTCCGGCATATTTCAGGTCACACCCGATGAACTCGGCGTAGTCATGCGCTTTGGCCAGCAGCAGCGCGTCGTGGAGCCCGGACTGAATTACCACCTGCCGTATCCGATCGAGACCGCGCTGACGCCCAAGGCGTTGCGCGTCAACAAGATCGACATCGGCATGCGCACGGTTGACGACGGCCGCCGTTCCTCCACGCGCGACGTGCCGGAAGAAAGCCTGATGCTCACCGGCGACGAGAACATCGTCGACGTCGACTTCTCGGTCTTCTGGAAGGTGAGGCCGACCGAGGGCGGCGTCGGCGAATATCTGTTCAACATTCAGAATCCGGAAGGCACCGTGAAAGCAGTGGCGGAAAGCGCCATGCGCGAGGCGGTCGGCCGCTCCGACAGCCGCGATCTCACAACCGTCGGACGGCAAAATACCGAGACGGCCGTGCATGAGCTGATGCAGAAGATCCTCGATAATTACGGGGCCGGCATCCAGATCACCCAGGTGCAGATGCAGAAGGTCGATCCGCCGACGCAGGTGATCGATTCCAACCGCGACGTGCAGGCAGCGCGCGCCGATCTCGAGCGCGCGGTCAACGAGGCGCAGACTTATGCCAACCGCGTGGTGCCGGAAGCGCGCGGCAAAGTCGCGCAGATCACCCAGGCCGCCGAGGCCTATCGCCAGCAGACGGTGGCCGAAGCCACCGGCCAGACCTCGCGCTTCTTGAAAATCTACGAGCAGTACAAGAAGGCGCCCGACGTCACCCGCCAGCGCATGTATCTGGAAACGATGGAGCGCGTGCTCGGCGGCGCCGACAAGATCATCATGGATTCCGGCGGCCGCGACGGTTCCAGCGTTGTGCCTTATCTGCCGCTCAGCGAACTCGCCCGTCCGGCGACGCGTAGCCAGCCGGGAGCCCAGCGATGAAACCCAATGTATTCGGCGGCGTCATCGCCGTTCTGATCTTCGCCGCGCTGATCGTGGCGTACTCGTCATTGTTCACCATCTACCAGACGCAGCAGGCGCTGGTGCTGCGGCTCGGCAAGCCGCAGCCGCCAATCACCACTCCCGGCCTGCACGTCAAGGCGCCGTTCATCGACACGGTGGTCTATATCGACAAGCGTATTCTCGATCTGGATGCGCCGGCGCAGGAAGTGATCGCTTCCGATCAGAAGCGTCTGGTGGTGGATGCCTTCGCCCGCTATCGCATCCAGGATCCGCTGCGCTTCTATCAGACGCTGGGCTCGATCCAGGGCGCCAATTCGCAGCTCGCCATCCTGCTCAATTCGGCGCTGCGCCGCGTGCTGGGCGAAGCCACCTTTATCCATGTCGTGCGCGATCAGCGCGCCGACTTGATGTCGCGCATCCGCGAACTGGTGGACAAGGAAGCAGGAGGCCTACGGCATCGAGGTGGTTGACGTGCGCATCCGGCGTGCCGACTTGCCGGAGCAGAACAGCCAGGCGGTCTATCAGCGCATGCAGACCGAACGCCAGCGCGAGGCGGCGGAATTCCGCGCGCAAGGCGCTCAGCGCGGCCAGGAAATCCGCTCGCGCGCCGATCGCGAGGTGACCGTGCTGGTCGCCGAAGCGACCTCGCAATCCGAGCAGATCCGCGGCGAGGGCGACGCCACCCGTAACCAGATCTTTGCCGACGCGTTCAACAAGGATCCGGATTTCTTCGCCTTCTACCGCTCGATGCAGGCCTACGAGGCGAGCCTCAAGAGCAACGACACGCGGCTGCTGCTCAAGCCCGACACCAATTTCTTCCGCTACTTCAACGACCCGTCCGGCAAGCCGCGTGACACCGCGGCGCCGGCAGCGCCCGCGGCAGCGCAAGCGGCGCCGGCGCGGTAAACTGGTAAACTAAAGAGAAACGCGGTCGGCATGACGGATTTTCTGGCCGCGCTTGGATTGGTCTTTGTCATCGAAGGTCTGGTGTTCGCCGCCTTTCCGGCGCAGGCCAAGCGGGCGATGACCAGCGTGCTGGATACGCCGGACACCTCGTTGCGCGTGATCGGCATCGGCTCGGCTGTCATTGGCCTGATTGTGCTATGGCTGGTGCGGATTTAGCGTCTCATTGGCTGTCGAATTGGCGTTAGATGCGATCCGCTTCTCCTGGTTGAGCCTCGCATTGTGTTGATGGCCAAAGCCCTTGAATCGCCTTGAATACGGCGGCAGTGTCGCAATTAAACGCCTTTTCGCAGGAGAATTGACGCCCATGGGCGCTAGTTTCAATCGTGACGACGACACGGATCGGCCGCGCCGGCTGATGATTTTCGCCGCCGCCGCAATCGCTTGGCCGCTCATGACCGCGGGTCAGGCTTTGGCGCGCGGGCCGGACGGCATCGCCGACGTCGCCGAGCAGGTGATCGACGCCGTCGTCAATATTTCGACCAAGCAGACCGTGGACATCAAGCGGCGGCGCCATGCCGAATTTGCCGCCGGGTTCGCCGTTCGAGGAATTCTTCGAGGAGTTCTTCAAGAACCGGCGCGGGCAAGGCGGTCAGGGCGGTGGGCAAGGCGGCCAGGCGGCAAGGCGCCCGGCAAGCAGGGCGACGCCACGCCGACCCCGCGCCGGGTCAATTCGCTCGGCTCCGGCTTCATCATCGACTCCGTCCGGCCTGGTGGTCACCAACAATCACGTTATCGCCGACGCCGACGAGGTCAGCGTCATCCTCAATGACGGCACCACGCTGAAGGCCGACGCTGCTCGGCCGCGATACCAAGACCGATCTCGCGCTGCTCAAGGTCACGCCGGCCGCGCCGCTCAAGGCGGTGAAGTTCGGCGACTAGCGACAAATTGCGGCTGGGCGAATGGGTGATCGCGATCGGCAATCCGTTCAGCCTCGGCGGCACGGTGACCGCCGGCATCGTCTCGGCGCGCAACCGCGACATCCAGTCGGGTCCCTACGACAATTACATCCAGACCGACGCGGCCATCAATCGCGGCAATTCCGGCGGACCGCTGTTCAACCTCAATGGCGAAGTGATCGGCGTGAACACCGCGATCATCTCGCCGTCCGGCGGCTCGATCGGTATCGGCTTTGCGGTGCCCTCGAAGACCGTGGTGGCGGTGATCGATCAGCTGCGCGAATTCAAGGAAGTGCGGCGCGGCTGGCTCGGCGTGCGCATCCAGCAGGTGACCGACGACATCGCCGAAAGCCTGAGCATCAAGCCGCCGCGCGGCGCGCTGATCGCCGGCATCGACGACAAGGGTCCGGCCAAGCCCGCCGGCATCGAGCCGGGCGACGTCGTCGTCAAGTTCGACGGCAAGGACATCAAGGAAATGCGCGATCTGCCCAAGATCGTCGCCGAGACCGCGGTCGGCAAGGACGTCGAGGTGCTGATCATCCGCAAGGGCAAGGAAGAAAAGAAGACGGTCAAGCTCGGCCGTCTCGAGGATACCGACAAGAAGGTCGCGCGCTGACCACGAAGAAGGATGCCGCTGCGAGGACAAGCCGGCGATCAAGAAGGCGCTCGGCCTCGATCTCGCCAACCTCACCGACGAGCTGCGCAAGAAGCACAAGATCAAGGACAAGGTGAAGGGCGTGCTGATCACCGGCGTCGATCCGAATTCGCCGGCAGCCGAAAAGCGGCTGGCGCCCGGCATGGTGATCGCCGAAGTGCAGCAGCAGCCGGTGGCCAACGCCGCCGAACTGCAGAAGCGCGTCGACAAGCTCAAGAAGGACGGCAAGAAGGCGGTGGTGCTGCTGGTGGTTACCCCCGACGGCGACCCCAGCTTCGTGGCGCTGAGTTTGCAGTAGCAAAGCGCATAAACCTAAATTATTGTCATCACCAGGCCGGCGCGCAGCGCCGTGACCCGGTGATCTCGTTTAGGGACGCATTGTGCCTTGCTAAGCGGGATGGCCGGGTCAAGCCCGCCACGACAAATCACACCTCCACAAATTCTTCGCGCTTATACCCCTGCACATACAGCAGCGCGGTGAGGTCGCCGTGGTCGATGCGCGCAGGCGCCGCGGCGGCGACCGCGGGCTTGGCGTGATAGGCGACGCCCAGTCCCGCTTCCGCGATCATGTCCATGTCGTTGGCGCCGTCGCCGATCGCCAGCGTGTCGTGCTTGGCAAGGCCGAGCTGCGTGCGCAGTTCGAGCAGCATCGCGCGCTTGCCGTCGCGGCCGAAGATCGGCTCGCCGACCGAACCGGCCAGCTTGTGCGCCGTCGAGAATCTGAGCGTGTTGGCGCGCGTCTCGTCGAAACCGATCATCGCGGCGATGCGATCGCGTGAACAGCGTGAAGCCGCCGGACACCAGGCAGGTGTGCGCGCCGTTGGCGCGCATGGTGGCGACCAGCGTGCGCGCGCCGGGCGTCAAGCGTGATGCGGTTGCGCGATGACTTCGTCGATCGACCTAGACCGGCAGCCCTTGCAGCAGCGCGACGCGCTCGCGCAGCGCCGGCTCGAAGGCGATCTCGCCGCGCATGGCGCGCTCGGTGATCGCCGCCACATGCGCTTTCAAGCCGACAAAATCGGCCAGTTCGTCGATGCATTCCTGTCCGATCATGGTGGAATCCATGTCGGCCAGGAACAGCTTCTTGCGCCGATGGGCGGCCGGTTGCACGACCACGTCGATGCCGGGCGACGAGATCGCGCAGATGTTCGGCAAGCGCCGCGTTGGTCGGCATGCCGGCATCTAAGCTAAAGGAGATGTCGGCGGCGGTCCGGGGCCAAGCCAGTGTCGGCTCGCCGGTGCCGGGCAGCGCCGCGCGCGCAAGCGCGAGCGCCGCGCGGCGAGCGCGTCGGGAGGCCCGATCAGGGTTGCGACATGAGTCATGCGATGCACAAAGCCGGCAGAGCGGTGCTTATTGCAGGGCCGACCGCCAGCGGCAAGTCGGCGCTGGCGCTCGAGCTGGCCGAGAAACTCGGCGGCATGATCGTCAATGCCGATTCCATGCAGGTCTATCGCGATTTGCGCGTCATCACCGCGCGGCCGACGCCCGCGGAGGAAGCGCGCGTGCCGCATCGGCTCTATGGCCATGTCGATGCGGCGGAGAATTATTCGGTCGGGCGCTGGTGCCGCGATGTCGGCGAGGTGCTGGCCGATATTGCCGCGCAAGGCCGCGTGCCGATCCTGGTCGGCGGCACCGGGCTTTATTTCAAGGCGCTGACGTCGGGACTGGCGGCGGTGCCGCCGATCCCGGCCGATATCCGCGCGCATGTGCGCGGGCGATTGCAGAGCGAAGGCGTGGCGCCGCTCTGCATGCCGAACTCGAGCGAGCGCGATCCCGTGACCGCGCAGCGACTGATGCCGAACGACCGCTCGCGCATTTCGCGCGCGCTGGAAGTGATACTGGCGACCGGGCGTTCGCTGACCGACTGGCACCGCGACGGCATGCCGGCGCTGCTCGATCCCGACGCGCGCCGCCAAGGTCTTCCTCACCTGCGAGCGCAAGCGAACTGGTGGCGCGCATCGAAAAGCGCTTTGCCGCCATGCTGAAGGCCGGCGCGCTCGACGAGGTGCGGGCGCTCGCGGCGCGCCAGCTCGATCCGACGCTGCCGGCCATGAAGGCGCATGGCGTGCCTTGGCTGATCCGCCATCTCAACGGCGAGATCTCGCTCGACGAGGCGGCCGCAGGCGGCGTCATGGACACCCGCCGCTACGCCAAGCGCCAGGTCACCTGGTTTCGCAATCAGATGAAGGATTGGCCGTTTGCGGGCGCCTGGAGAGGCGCAAAAAGCCCTCGAAAGCCAGCTCGACGGGGTCTAAGCTGCCGCCTGCGCCTACAAATTGCGCTTGACCGGCGCTTTCGGCCGCCTATTATAAACCGCGCAATGAAAGTACGAGCGGACACAATGATGCGCAATATTATTACTCTCGTCGTAGAGGTTCGGACGCGGCCTGGGCGCCCCTGACAAGGGCACCCGAGGGTAGCGTCCGGACATGGCCCTTCGCGGGCCTTTTTTATTGCGCGCGACATGACGAGCAGAGCACAGGCAAGGATGACGACCATGAGCGAGGAAATGACCGGCGCCGAAATGGTGATCCGGGCGATGGCGGATCAGGGCGTGAAGCATCTGTTCGGCTATCCGGGCGGCGCGGTGCTGCCGATCTACGACGCCATCTTCGCGCAGGACAAAGTGCAGCACATCCTGGTGCGGCACGAGCAGGGCGCCGTGCACGCGGCGGAAGGCTATGCGCGCTCGACCGGCAAAGTCGGCTGCGTGCTGGTCACCTCCGGCCCCGGCGCCACCAATGCGGTGACCGGCCTGACCGACGCGCTGTGCGACTCGATCCCGATCGTCTGCATCACCGGCCAGGTGCCGACGCATCTGATCGGCAATGACGCGTTCCAGGAATGCGACACCGTCGGCATCACGCGGCCGTGCACCAAGCATAATTATCTGGTCAAGCGCATCGAGGATCTGCCGCGGCGTGCTGCACGAGGCGTTCCACATCGCCTCCAGCGGCCGGCCGGGACCGGTCGTGGTCGACATTCCGAAGGACATCCAGTTCGCCAAGGGCATCTATTCCAAGCCGAAGGATTTTCCGCACACCGGCTACAAGCCGAAGGTCAAAGGCGACATCGAGACGATCAAGCAGGCAATCGAGCTGATGGCGCACGCCAAGCGCCCGCTGTTCTACACCGGCGGCGGCGTGATCAATTCCGGCAAGCACGCCAGCGCGCTGCTGACCGAACTGGTCAAGCTCACCGGCTATCCGATCACCTCGACGCTGATGGGGCTCGGCGCCTTCCCGGCCGCCGATCCGCAATGGATGGGCATGCTCGGCATGCACGGCACGCTGGAAGCCAACATGGCGATGCACGATTGCGACGTGATGATCTGCATCGGCGCGCGCTTCGACGACCGCATCACCGGCCGGCTCGACGCCTTCTCGCCCGGCTCGAAAAAGATCCACGTCGACATCGATCCGTCCTCGATCAACAAGAACGTCAAGGTCGACATGCCGATCGTCGGCGATTGCGCCCATGTGCTGGATGACATGGTGCGGCGTGGCGCGCCGGCGCCAAGCATCCCGACAAGAAGGCGCTCGGCGAGTGGTGGAAGCAGATCGACAAATGGCGCGGGCGCAAGTCGCTCGCCTATCGCCATTCCAACGAGGTGATCAAGCCGCAATACGCCATCCAGCGGCTCTACGAGCTGACCAAGGACCGCGACACCTACATCACCACCGAAGTCGGCCAGCACCAGATGTGGGCGGCGCAGTTCTACAATTTCCAGGAGCCCAACCGCTGGATGACCTCCGGCGGGCTCGGCACCATGGGCTATGGCCTGCCGGCCTCGGTCGGCGTGCAGCTCGCACATCCGAAATCGCTGGTCATCGACATCGCCGGCGAGGCCTCGGTGCTGATGACCATGCAGGAGATTTCGACCGCGGTGCAGTACCGGCTGCCGATCAAGATCTTCATCCTCAACAACCAGTACATGGGCATGGTGCGGCAGTGGCAGGAACTGCTGCATGGCGGACGCTATTCCGAGAGCTATTCGGAAGCGCTGCCGGATTTCGTCAAGCTGGCCGAGGCCTATCACGCGGTCGGCATCCGCTGCGAAAAGCCGGGCGATCTCGACCACGCCATCCGGAGATGATCGACGTCGACAAGCCGGTGCTGTTCGACTGCGTGGTCGATCCGAAGGAGAACTGCTTCCCGATGATCCCGTCGGGACGCGCGCACAATGAAATGATCCTCGGCGACGCGGCTGAAAGTCTCGACAGCGCGATCACCGAGGCCGGCAAGGTGATGGTGTGATGAAGCTCGCCATCATCGGTGCCGGCAAAGTCGGGGCTGCGCTCGGCACGGCTTGGGCGCAGAAAGCCGGCCGTGAGGTTTTCTTCGGCGTGCGCAAGCCCGAGGCCGAGAAGACGCAAAGCCTGCTGCGCGCGATCGGGGGAAAGGCGCGGGCCGGCACGCCCGCGGAGGCGGCGGCTTTCGCCGACGTGATCGTGCTGTCGACGCCGTGGCCGGCAACGGAAGCTGCAATCCGCTCGATGGGCGATCTGAAGGGAAAGATCATTCTCGATGCCACCAATCCGCTGGCGATGGGGCCGCAGGGTCTCGGGCTTGAGATCGGTCACGGCATTTCCGGCGGAGAGAAAGTGCAAGGCTGGGCGGCGGGTGCCTCGGTGTTCAAGACGCTCAATACCACGGGCTTTGGCAACATGGCGAACCCGGTATTCGACGAAGTGAATTCTGTGATGTTCGTGGCCGGCGACGACGCGCTTAACAAGCCGACCGTCATCGAGTTGGTGCGCGAACTTGGCTTCGACGTGGTGGACGCAGGTCCCTTGCGCAACGCGCGCTTGCTCGAGCCGCATGCCATGCTGTGGATCGATCTTGCGCTCAATCGCGGGCTCGGCCGTGACTGGGCATTTTCAATCGTTCGACACTGAAGGTGAATAAAATGAACGCACCTACCACAAGTCACTACCCGGCGGCGCCGACGGCGCAAAAGTCGGAAAGCCATACGCTCTCGGTGCTGGTCGACAACGAGCCCGGCGTGCTGGCGCGCGTCATCGGCCTGTTCTCTGGCCGCGGCTACAATATCGAGTCGCTGACAGTGTCGGAGACCGAGCACGCCAAGCACCTATCGCTCATCACCATCGTCACCACCGGGACGCCGATGGTGATCGAGCAGATCAAGAACCAGCTCGACCGGCTGGTGCCGATCCACCGCGTGGTCGACATGACGCTTGCCGGCAACTCGATCGAGCGCGAACTCGCCATGGTCAAGGTGCGCGGTAAAGGCGACTCCAGAGTCGAGGCGCTGCGGCTGGCTGATGCCTTCCGCGCGCGCGTGATCGACGCCACCACCGAGAGCTTCGTGTTCGAGATCACCGGCAAGAGCGACAAGATCGAGCAGTTCGTGGCGCTGATGCTGCCGCTCGGCCTGGTCGAGGTCTCGCGCACCGGCATCGCCGCCATCGGGCGCGGGCCGGAGGGGATGTAGGCCGCTCTCGGTTGCGTCGGCAGCGCGGGCTCTGTAAGCCAGTCGGCGATGCTCTCGCAACGCGCCAAATACGCCTTGAAAGCGATGATCTGTCTGGCCGGTCATCCCGGGCCGGCGCCGCTGTCGGTCACCGACATTGCCAAGAAAGCAAACGTGCCGGGACCGTTTCTGGAGCAGATACTTTCCGACTTGAAGCGCCGCAATTTGTTAGTCAGCCGGCGCGGAAAACAGGGCGGGTTTCTGTTGGCGCGCAAGCCGGCGGAGATTAATTTCGCCGAGATCATCCGCCACGTCGACGGGCCGCTGGCGCTTGCTCCCTGCGCGAGCCGTACCGCCTACCGACCATGTCCGGAATGCCGCGACGTCAAGACCTGCGAATTGCGGCGGACGCTGATCCTGGCGCGCGATGCCACCGCCGATATTCTGGAAAACACCACTTTGGCCGACGCGCTCGCCAAACCTGCGGCAAAACGGCGCAAGATATAACCCGATTAAGCCGATTGATTTAGTCAGGATTACATGCTCTCATCCGCTGGCCGGGAAGGTCCCGGCGGCTTGTTGCGGCCTTTTGACGTCCCGGAACCTTTTGCGGTTCCGGGCCTTGTCGCGAGGCCGCTAGCAGCAAGCCGCCGGGATTGGTCGTCACGCCGATGGGGGTTGCAATGTCACAATCATCAAACGTTACTCGTCATGCCGCTTACGGACGCATGGCCGCCTGGATCGTTTTGATTTGTCTCAGTCTTTCCGGCCGCGCCGGCGCCGCCGACGTGACCATCCGCGTCGGTCATTTTCCCAACGTCACCCATGTTCAGGCGCTGGTCGCGCGCGGGCTGGAGCGGCAGGGCAAGGGCTGGTTTGCCCCGCGCCTTGGATCGAATGTGAAGATCGATTGGTACAGCTACAACGCCGGCCCCAGCGCCATGGAGGCGATTTTCGCCAACTCGATCGATCTCACTTACGTGGGGCCAAGCCCGGCGCTCAACGCTTATTTCCGATCGAAGGGTGAGGAAATTCGCGTCGTCGGCGGCGCCGTCAATGGTGGCTCCGCGCTGGTGATCCAGCCAGACAGCGGACTCAAGTCGCCGGCGGATTTCGCGGGCAAGCGCATCGCCACGCCGCAATTCGGCAATACACAAGACGTTGCCGCGCGCGCTTGGCTGGTCAAGGGCGGATTGAAGATCACGCAGACCGGCGGCGATGCACAGGTTGTACCGACGCAGAATCCGGATCAGCTTTCTCTGTTCAAGAGCAAACAGCTCGACGCTGTGTGGACGGTCGAGCCCTGGGTGTCGCGTCTCGAGCTTGAGGCCGGTGGAAAAATTCTGGTCGACGAACGCGACGCAATTACTACCATTCTTGTCGCCAGCAGCAAATTCCTGCGCGAGCAGCCGGATCTGGTTGTTCGCTTTGTGAAGGCTCACCGCGAGTTGACGGACTGGATCAACGCCAACCCGGCCGAGGCGCAGAATTTGTTGCGCGAAGAACTGAGCGCCGAGATGCGCTCCGATGTCCCCGCCAAACTCATTGCGCAGGCCTGGGGACGCATTAAAGTAACCGCTGACGTGGCGCCGGCGGCCTTCCAATCCTGGGTGGCCGACGCCCAAAAGGTTGGCTTTCTTCGCGATTCGCCGGATCTGTCGCGCTTCGTGGCATCGCGCTGATGCTGGCGGAGCTCGGCCGTATCGCGCTGGTGCGCATGGAGTTTCCCGCGGTGTCGGCCAAGATCGTCGTCGATCACGTCTCGAAAGAGTTCGTGACCAAGCGAGGTGAAGTGCACGCCCTCGACGACGTATCGCTCGAGGTGGCGGACGGCGAGTTCGTATGCCTGGTCGGGCCGAGCGGGTGCGGCAAGTCGACGCTGCTCGACATCATGGCCGGACTGACCAAGCCCGACGGCGGGCAAATTCTCGCCGACAACGAGCCGGTCACAGGGCCCGGCCGGCAGCGGCTGGTGATGTTCCAGGAGCCGGCACTATTTCCCTGGCTGGACGTGCTCGGTAACGTGATGTTCGGGCTCAAGCTCACGCCCGGGCTGAGCAAAGCCGAACGCAAGGACCGCGCGCAGCATTTCCTGCGCATGGTGGGCCTCGAGGCTTTCGCAAAAGCCAACGTGCACGAATTGTCGGGCGGCATGAAGCAGCGCGCCGCGCTGGCGCGCGCCTTGGCGCCGGATCCGCAGGTGCTGCTGATGGACGAGCCGTTTGCCGCGCTCGATGCGATTACGCGCGACCATCTCTATGCCGATATCCAGCGCATCTGGGAGGAAACCGGCAAGACCATCGTGTTCGTGACGCACAATGTTCGCGAAGCTGTATGTCTCGGCGATCGCGTGTTGCTGATGTCGCCGCGGCCCGGCCGTATCACCAGCGAGTTCAAGATTCCGCTGCCGCGCCAGCGCGACATCAACAGCGTCGAACTGGCCCGCTATTCCACCGAGGTGGCGCGCGCGCTCAAGTCGATTGCGACCGCGGATGCAGTTCCATGAGGCGCGCCGCTGTCATCGTCTTATTTTTCGTCGGCGTGACCGCGCTCTGGTGGTTGGCAGTGGCGAGCGGTCGCTGGTCCGAGGTTCTGCTGCCGTCGCCGGTTGCTGTTGCCGAATATTTGTGGACGGCCACGCTTGACGGCACCATTTTCCGCGCGATCCTGGTGACCATGAAGCGGCTTCTGGTCGGCTATACGCTCGGCGTCGTGATCGGGCTTCCGCTCGGATTGCTGATGAGCTCGAACCAGTGGATCGAGGACACCATCGGCGCGCTCGCGCTCGGTTTCCAGACGCTGCCGAGCGTGTGCTGGATCCCGCTTGCCTTGATCTGGTTCGGGCAGACCGAGGGCGCCATGCTATTCGTGGTGGTGATGGGCACGGTCGGTTCGGTGATGATTGCGACCGATCATGGCGCGCGCAACATTCCGCCGATTTACGCGCGGGCGGCGCGCACCATGGGCTCGGAAGGTTTCCACAAATGGACGCGGGTGATCCTGCCGGCCTCGCTGCCGTTCCTGGTCAGCGGCATGAAGCAGGGCTGGGCCTTCGCCTGGCGCTCCCTGATGGCGGCTGAAATCTACGTCACCATTCTCACCGGCTTTGGGCTGGGCCACTTGCTGCATTATGGCCGCGAGCTCAATGCCATGGATCAGGTGATCGGCATTATGCTGGTGATTGTGGCCATCGGGCTTGTGGCCGACCGTATCCTGTTCTCGCCGTGGGAACGTTTCATGCACGAGCGCTGGGGTACCGGGAAGGTCTGACCCGGAGAATTCGTCATGCCCGGCCTTGTGCCGGGCATCCACGTCTTGCTATCGACTGGCGCAGATAAAGCCGTGGATGGCCGGGACAAACCCGGCCATGACGCTCAGGGGTAAAATCATGCGTGTTTATTACGATCGCGACGCCGACCTCAACCTGATCAAGGGCAAGAAGGTCGCCGTCATCGGCTATGGCAGCCAGGGGCACGCCCATGCGCTCAATCTGCGCGATAGCGGCGTCAAGGACGTGGCGGTGGCGCTGCGCAAGGGCTCGCAGGGCGTAAAGAAGGCCGAAAGCGAGAAGTTCAAGGTCATGGAAGTGGCCGAGGCCGCCAAATGGGCCGACGTGATGATGATGCTCACGCCCGACGAATTGCAGGGCGACATCTATCGCGAAAGTCTCGCCGCCAACATGAAGCAGGGTGCGGCGCTGATGTTCGCGCACGGGCTCAACGTGCATTTCAACCTGATCGAGCCGCGCGCCGACCTCGACGTGCTGATGATCGCGCCGAAAGGCCCCGGCCACACCGTGCGCTCGGAATATCAGCGCGGCGCCGGCGTGCCCTGCCTGGTGGCCATACATAAGGATGCCTCCGGCAATGCGCATGATCTGGGCCTGAGCTACGCCTCGGCGATCGGCGGCGGTCGCGCCGGCATCATCGAGACAACTTTTAAGGAGGAATGCGAAACCGATTTGTTCGGCGAGCAGACCGTGCTGTGCGGCGGCCTCGTCGAGTTGATGAAGGCCGGCTACGAGACGCTGGTGGAAGCCGGCTACGCTCCCGAGATGGCCTATTTCGAATGCGTGCATGAAGTGAAGCTGATCGTCGACCTGATCTATGAAGGCGGCATCGCCAACATGAACTATTCGGTGTCGAACACCGCCGAATATGGCGAATATGTCTCCGGCCCGCGCATCGTGAATGCGGCGACCAAGGCCGAGATGAAGAAAGTGTTGGGCGATATCCAGTCCGGCCGCTTCACCCGCGACTGGATGCTGGAGAACAAGGTCAACCAGACTTCGTTCAAGGCCACCCGCGCCAAGCTGGCCGAGCATCCGATCGAGCAGGTCGGCGCCAAGCTGCGCGAGATGATGCCGTGGATCAAGCAGCGCGCGTTGGTCGACAAGACCAAGAACTGATGCGCGTGCTGCGCGTCGCATTCATTGCCGCGGCCGCTCTCATCGGGGCGGCCGCTTTTGCATTCGCCGGCGACCCGGGCGAACCGGATTCTACTTGCGACGGCAGCACCGCCGAAATGGTCGCGTGCGTCGGGGCCAAGACGGCGTATTGGGACAAGCGCATGAACATCGCCTACCAGCAGGCGCTCAAGGACGCACAGCCGGAGCAGCGCGAGCAATTGCGCAAGGCGCAGCGCCTGTGGATCCAGTACCGCGACGCCAATTGTCTGTATTACGATCTCGGCGAGGGCACCATCGCCCGCATCGAAGCTGCCGACTGCATATATACGATGACGCAAGCCCGCGCCCGTGAGTTCGAAGCCAACCGGAACTAGCCGGTTATCGGATCTGCTCGCCCATCCACCTTGCCACCGTCTCCGCGGATGTGTTGCCTGCGGAAGCTCGCGCATTGGCCGCGCGCATTAGATCGACCGGAACGGCATTCACCAACGGCATCAGCGCGGCGATCAGCTTGTCGTCATTGGCGCGGCGCGAAGCGACCAGCAGCACCGCGTCATAGGGAGGGATCGCGCGCCGGGAGTCTTCCAGCACGAGCAGATCGTATTTTGCGATCTGGCCGTCGCTGGTATAGGCGGAGATCACGTCGACTTCGCCATCGGCGACAGCCCGGACCATGAATTCCGGCTGCATCTGCCGCTGTGCGCGAAAGACGAGACCGTAGGTTTTCACCAGCGCGGTCCATTCCGGACGCGCGAAGAATTCATAATCGCCGGCAATCGTAAGCTGCGCCGAATGGCGCGCGAGGTCGGCGATCGAGCGAATGCCGAGGGCGTCGGCCTTCTTGCGCGCCATAGCCAACGCGTAGGCATTCTCGAATCCGAGCCCGCCCAGCATACGGATGCCGTGCTTGGCCTGCAGCCAGCGCGAGAGCTCGGCGAGCACGGCCTCGCGCGGCAGCACGTCGTTGCGCTGCATTCGGTTGGCCCATAGCGTGCCGGAATAGTCTACCGCTACGTCGATTTCATTGGCGGCCAAGGCGTCGAACAAGACATTGGAGCCAAGGCCCTGGCGCCCCGAGGCCGACAGGCGGGCCGCTTGCAGCCGCTGCTGGATCAGCGCCGCCAGCACGTATTGCTCGGTGAAGGTCTTGGCGCCGATCACATAAGTGGCCTGCGGGCGCATCAAGCCAGGCGCGAGCGCGGCCAAAGTAACGGCGACAATGCCGAGGGCGCCCAACGCTAGCCGCGTGCGGCTGCCGCGGGTCAGCCCGGCCTGCATCAGCGCGAGCAATTGGTCGACAACAAGCGCCAGCACGGCGGCGGCGACGCAGCCGAAAGCCACGAACACCCAGTTCTGCGTCTGCAAACCGGTGAAGATGTAATTGCCCAGGCTCTCCTGGCCGATCGGCGTCGCCAGCGTCGCGGTGCCGATCACCCAGACGGCGGCGGTGCGGATACCGGCCATGATCACCGGCATGGCCAGCGGCAGTTCAATCTCCCGCAACGACTGCCCGGGCGTCATGCCGATGACGCGCGCGGCGTCGCGCAGGCGCGGATCGACGCCGTTGAGCCCGATCACCGTGTTGCGCAGCACCGGCAGCATCGAGTAGAGCGCGAGAGCCAAAACCGAAGGCAGGAAGCCGAGCGCCGAGAATCCTTTACCGAAGGCGCGTTCGGACAAAGCGGCGAGGGCAAGCAGCAAAGGATAAAACAGCGCCAGCAGCGCCAGGCCGGGGATGGTCTGCACAATGCTGGCGATGGCGAGCAGGCTGCCGCGCACCACTGGCCGGCGCCGCGCCGCGATCGCGACCGGCAGGCTGATACCGAGCCCCAAGACAAGCGCGGTGACGCTCACCAGCACGTGGCTGCCGAGGTAATCCGGCAACCGCGCCAGCGCTTCAGCGAGACGAGGGTCGAGGGTCATCGCTGCGATGATGGCCGGGTTTGCAAGCCGCGGGCAAGCCGCTAGCCTCGGCCTATGGGGGAAACGGCAACAATAGCGGGCAGCGCGCCAGCCATCGGCCTTAGCGACGTCTCGGTCGCTTTCCGCATTCCGGATGGCGGCATCTATACTGCGGTGGAAAGCGCCACGCTCACTGTCGCGGATGGCGAATTCGTAGCGATCGTGGGTCCGACTGGCTGTGGCAAATCAACGCTGCTTAATATTGCCGCCGGCCTGATGCCACTGTCGGCCGGCCGCATCGATATTTTCGGCGCTTCGCTCGGATCGCTCAATCGCCAGGCCGGCTACCTGTTCCAGGCCGACGCGCTGTTTCCCTGGAAGACCGCGCTGGAGAATGTCGCCATCGGCCTCGAGACGGCAGGCACCCTATCGGAGGACGCACGCGCCCGCGCGGCAGCCTGGCTCACGCGAGTCGGCCTTGGCTCGTTCGGTGATCGCTATCCGCACATGCTCTCGGGCGGCCAGCGCAAGCGCGTTGGGCTCGCGCAGGTCCTGATCCGCGATCCGAAAATTCTGCTGATGGACGAGCCGTTCGGGCCGCTCGACGCGCAGACCCGGCAAATCATGGGCAATCTGCTGCTCGACCTGTGGAACGCCGACCGCAAGGCGGTGTTGTTCGTCACGCATGATCTCGAAGAAGCTATTGCACTGTCGGACCGCGTGGTGATCATGTCGGCAGGGCCGGCCGCGCGTATCATTGGCGACTGGCCGGTCAAGCTGTCGCGTCCGCGCGACATTTCAGAGGTGAAACTCGATCCGGAGTTCCATGCGCTGCACCGCGAAATCTGGCACATGCTCAAGGCCGAGGTGATCAAGGGCTATGAGCAGGCCGAAGGAGCCTGATGCGGACGGAATTTAGTTGCGCTAGCATTGTTAGTGATAGCGACTGCCAAAAAACCATATAGGGAGGATGCAATGTCTGGACTACGTCACGCGCTCGCCACCGCGGCCGGCCTTCTGCTGATGGCCGGGACCGTTCATGCGGCCGATCCGTTCATGCTGAGCTCGCCGTCATTCAAGGACGGGACTTTGCTGCCGAAGAAAATGGCCGGCGACAACAAGGCCAATCCGAACTGCGTGGGCGAAAACATTTCGCCGGCGCTTGAATGGAAGAACCCGCCGGCCGGAACCGTGAGCTACGCGGTGATCATGACTGATCCGGAGGGCCGTCTCGGACTCGGCGTCGATCACTGGCACGCCTACGGCATTCCGGCTTCGGTGACCTCATTCGCCGAAGGCGAGACCAGCAAACCGTCCGACAAATATGTCGGCGGCAAGGGCACAGCGGGCAAGGACTACTACATGGGTCCATGCACCCCGCCGGGCGCGCCGCATCACTATACATTCGTGGTCGTGGCGACCGATCTCGATTCCAAGGCGTTGCCGGCTGGATTGACCAGGCTTGAGCTGCTTGAGAAGCTCAACGGCCATAGCAAGGGTGCGGCCGGCATGATCGGCGTTTTCAAGAACCCATACTGACTTCAGACTTGCATCTGCGAAGGCAACAAGGGGAAGCGTGATCTATGTCAAAAATCACGCTTCTCCTTTTGCAAGCCAGCGTCGCGGTCATGTTCGTCCTATCGTGGTACGCGCTGACGACCTATCCGGTGTTCGGCAAGATGCTGCTGCCGCCGTTTTTCTTTTCAAATCCGGTTGATGTCGCCCAGCAGATCGTCAGTTGGTTCGCCTCTGGGGTGATCTGGAAGCATCTCTGGGTAACACTGATCGAATTGGTTCTGGCCTTCACGATCGGATCGCTCGGCGGGGTGCTGGTCGGCTTCTGGTTCGCGCGCCAACCGCGCACCGCCGCGGTGTTAGATCCTTATGTCAAGATGGTCAACGCGCTGCCGCGCGTGGTGCTGGCGCCGATCTTCACGCTCTGGCTCGGTCTCGGCATCTGGTCGAAGGTCGCGCTCGGCGTCACGCTGGTGTTCTTCATCGTGTTCTTTAACGTTTATCAGGGCGTCAAGGAAGTAAGCCCAACGGTGCTCGCCAATGCACGCATGCTGGGCATGAGCGAGCGGCAATTGATGCGCAACGTCTATTGGCCCTCGGCTTTGTCCTGGATGTTTTCCTCGCTGCACACCTCGGTCGGCTTCGCGGTCGTGGGGGCGGTCGTGGGCGAATATCTCGGTTCGGCGGCCGGCCTTGGCTATCTGATCCAGCAGGCGGAAGGCGTGTTCGACGTGGCCGGCGTTTTCGCGGGGATGTTCGTGCTCGCGGTGTTTGTGGTGGCAATCGATACGCTGGTCACGCTGGTGGAGCGGCGCCTGCTGGTCTGGCGGCCGCTGGCGAGCGACAGTAGGCCATGACGGAGGAATGAACATGCCGCGATTGGCTGGAAAAGTCGCTTTCATTACCGGCGGCGGAGGCGGCATTGGCCGGGCGACTGCCGAAAGATTCGCCGAAGAGGGCGCAAAGGTCGTAATCGCCGAGATAGACGATGTTGCCGGCGAGGCCGCCGCAAAAAGCGCGCGCGCACGGGGTGGCCAAACCGGCGGCGACGCACTGTTCGTGCATTGCGATGTGCGCGAAAGGACAAGCGTCGAAGCCGCCATGGCGGAGACGGTGAAGCGCTTCGGAAAGCTGACCATCCTTCACAACAATGCGGGCGGGTCTTCGCCACAGGATGGTCCGGTCACCGATGTGTCGGAAGACGAATTCTGGCGTGTAATCAAACTCGACCTGTTCGGCACGTTTCTGTGCTCGAAGGTCGGCATTCCCTTGATCATAAAGTCGGGCGGCGGTTGCATCATCAATATGACGTCGACCCTGGCGCTCAATGCCGTGCCGGGACGCGACTGCTACACCGCTGCGAAAGGCGCTATCGCCTCGATGACGCGTTCCATGGCGGTGGAATATGCGCCGCACAAGATTTGCGTCAACGCCATTGCCCCGTCGGTCACGCTTTCGGATCGGGTCAAGAAATTGCTGGAAGGGTCCAAGGATATTGCGAAACTGGCCTCGTCCCATTTGCTCGGGCTGGGGCTGCCGATCCACATGGCAAATATGGCGGTCTATCTCGCATCGGATGAGGCGGAAATAACAACAGGCCAGATCATGGTGGTGGATAGCGGCGCCACCATCTGGTAGCCGGCCGCTGGCATCGAGGCCCTAGGCACGCCTGCCGCGCTGGCCTATCTTTCCCACCGAGATGGCTTGCGTTAAGGCCACGATCCATCGGGAGGAAAACATGTCCGCACAATTCATTCGGCGTATCGTCACGTCGCTCGCCGCCCTGGTCTTATCGAGCGGCCTCGCGCTGGCGCAGTCCAAGGTTACGATCGCAGTGGGCGGGGCGGGATGCCTTTGCTATTTGCCGACAATGCTGGCGCAAGAGCTCGGCGAATATAAAAAGGCCGGGCTCGATGTCGAAATCGTCGATTTCAAAGGCGGCTCGCAATCGCTCACTGCGGTGATCGGCGGCAGCGCCGATGTGGTCTCGGGCTATTTTGATCACTGCGTCAATCTGGCGGCAAAAAACCAGTCGCTGGTGGCCTTCGTGGTCTATGACCGGTATCCCGGTTTTGCGCTGACGGTGTCGCCCGCGCATAAGGACGAGATCAAATCGATCAAGGATCTGGCCGGCAAAAAAGTGGGCGTCAGCGCGCCGGGCTCCTCCACCGACTTCTTTCTCAAATACATGCTAAACAAGAACGGCGTCGATCCGAATTCGGTCGCCGTGATCGGCGTCGGTCTCGGCGCGACGGCTTTGGTGGCGATGGAGCAGGGCCAGATCGATGCCGCCATCCTGCTCGATCCGACCGTTACGATCCTGCAGGGCAAGAACAAGGATCTCAAGATCCTGAGCGACACGCGTACCCAAAAGGATACGCAGGCGGTGTTCGGCGGGGACTATCCCGGCGGCGCGCTCTATTCGAAGGGCGACTGGATCGAGCAGCATCCGAAGGAAACGCAGGCGCTCACCACGGCGATCGTCAATACGCTGGCCTGGCTGCACTCCCACACGCCCGAGGAGATCATGGCCAAGATGCCGGAAAATCTGGTCGGGCCTGATAAGGCGGGCTACCTGTCGGCGTTGAAGAACACGATCCCGATGTATTCGACGACCGGAAAAATGGACCCGAAGGGTGCGGCCGCGGTGCTCGCGGTATTCAGCCTGTCTTCGCCGGACGTGGCCAAGGCCAATATCGACGTGAGCAAGACCTACACCAACAAGTTCGTCGAGGCGGCCGGTAAGGGAATGTAACGGCACGGCTGAAATCGCGCGGCATCCACACGGCGGGGAACTTCCGCGCCGCGTCTGTTATTATCGTCGCCATGAACCTCCTCTCCATCCAGTCGCATGTCGCCTATGGCCATGTCGGCAACGCCGCGGCGGTATTTCCGCTGCAACGCATGGGCGTCGAGGTGTGGCCGATCCATACCGTGCAGTTCTCCAACCATCCCGGCTACGGCAGTTGGCAGGGCCGGGTGTTCGATGCCGGCATGATCCGCGAGGTCATGCAGGGTATCGAGCAGCGCGGCGTTCTTGGCGAATGCGACGGCGTATTGTCGGGCTACATGGGCGGGGCCGATATCGGTGCGGCCATTCTTGACGCAGTGGCGATGGTCAAGCGCGCTAATCCGGCCGCGCGCTATGCCTGCGACCCAGTGATCGGCGATGTCGGCCGCGGCGTCTTTGTGCGTGAAGGTATTCCGGAATTCATCAAGAGCAAAGCCGTCCCGGCCGCCGATATCGTCATGCCAAACCAGTTCGAGCTGGATCATCTGTCGGGCGGAAGCAGTTCCACGCTTGATCAGGCGCGCGATGCGGTCAAGGCGGTGCATGACCTTGGACCGCGCGCCATTCTGGTGACGTCGCTGCAGACCATGGAGACGCCCGAGGATGCGATCGACCTGCTGGGCTCTGATGCAAGCGGCTGCTTCCGCCTGCGCACCCCGAAGCTTCCTTTGACGGTGAACGGGACGGGCGATGCCATCGCCGCGCTGTTTTTCGCGCATTACCTGCGCTCTGGACGTATCGATCAGGCGCTGGCGCAATCTGCATCCAGCATCTTCGGCGTACTGGCCAGAACCGCGGAAGTCGGCACACGCGAAATCCAGCTCATTGCTGCGCAGGACGAACTCGTTACGCCCAGTCGTGTGTTTGACGTCGAAGACGTTTCTCAATGACAGAGATTTTTCACGTCGACCGGCTGGAATTGCGCCTCGAGCAAATGCCCTGGGCCTTCGCGGTCGAACGGCGCGCCAAGATCGACGACTTTTTCGAGAACCTCAAGCGCGAGAAGCCGGCGATCTGGAATGGCCGCGTGCTCTTGATGCACACCCTAGGGGTGACGGAAGGCGTATTCCGCGGCGCCTATCTGGAAACCGACTATGCGAGCTTCACCGCCTGGTGCCATTGGGGCAGGCCGTCGGCGGGGGTGTATGATTGCTTCAGTGCGGCGGCTTTGGTCGCTGCTGACGGCGCGATTCTGTTGGGCCGCATGGGCGCGCACACCTTCAACGCCGGCGAGATCTATTTTCCATGCGGCACCCCCGACCAGGATGACCTCGTGGAGGGACGCGTCGACCTCGACGCCAGCGTGCGCCGTGAGCTTAAGGAGGAAACCGGGCTCGATATCGACGCGTTTTCCGCCGAGCCGGGATGGACTACCGTCGTCGACGGCGTGCTGATCGCGCAGGTCAAGGTGCTGCGTGCCAGGCAGGACGCCGTTACCTTGCGCGCCCGCATCCTCGAATACCTTGCGCGCGAGCCGCAGCCGGAGCTCTCCGACATCTATATCGTCCGTGGGCCGGCCGATTTCGATCCCGAGATGCCGCATTTCGTCACTGCGTTTCTGGAGCGGTGGTTTAGCATGGTATAGACCGGCCCCCGGTTGAAGCCGGCCGAACTCTTGCCAAGGCATCTGCGAAAGCGTGAACTGGTCCCATGAAACTTTACAGCATCGCCAAACGATTTCGCATCGACCGGCCGGAAAAATTCCGCCTGTCCAGCCACGATCCCGCCGAGTGTTTCGGATTGAGCGTCGACAAGAGCGATGCCAAGGACCTGCTCAAGGAGGGCATCGAGCAGCTATCGGAACTGCAGGAGCGGCTTTACGCCGATGGGCGCTGGTCGGTGCTGATCGTGCTTCAGGCAATGGACGCCGCCGGCAAGGACAGCGTCATCAAGCACGTGCTGAGCGGCATCAATCCGCAAGGCTGCGAGGTGCATTCCTTCAAGCAGCCGAGCGAGGAGGAGCTGCAGCACGATTTCCTCTGGCGCGTCGCCCAGCGACTGCCCACCAACGGGCGCATCGGCATCTTCAACCGTTCGCATTATGAAGAAGTCCTGACGGTGCGCGTGCACCGCGAATTGCTGGCGCGGCAGCGGCTGCCCAACGCCGGCAAGGACATATGGCAGCAACGGTTCGGCGATATACGCGGCTTCGAGCGCCATCTCGCCCGCAACGGCACGATGGTCTTAAAATTCTTTCTCAATGTTTCGAAGGACGAGCAGCGCAAGCGTTTTCTCGACCGTATCGAGGAGCCTGCCAAGCGTTGGAAGTTCTCCATGGGCGACATCGCCGAGCGCAAGCTGTGGACCAAATACATGGACGCCTATGAGGACGCGATCCGGCAGACCGGCCGGCCGGAGGCGCCCTGGTTTGTGGTGCCGGCCGACAACAAATGGTTCGCGCGGCTGGTGGTGGCGGGCGCGATCGTGCGCGAGCTGCAAGCGCTCGACCTCAAGTTTCCCAAGGTTTCCGGCAAGGCGCTCAAGGAGCTGCGCAAAGTTCGCAAGGCGCTGAAGAAGGAATAGCGCTTACCAAAGCAACGGGATGAGCCGGTAGCGCGTGGCGCAGCAGTATTCGACATAGCCCGGCAGATGAACTTTCAGGAATTGCTCTTCGTCGATCAGGCGCCACAGTAAGGCCGGCACCATCGGGATGAGAACAAACAAGGCCCAGTACGAGCCGAGCGCGAGCGGCGTACCGATGAACATCGGTAATGCCGCGGCATACATCGGGTGACGCACGACGGCGTAGGCGCCAGTACTGATCACCGGCTGGTTCTGCTCGACCCGGATAGTGGAGGCCGCGTAGCTATTCTGCCGCAGCACTAGCCCGACCAACAGAAAACTCGTCACGACGATGGCATTGCCGGCGAAGACCAGCGGGGCCGGAACCTCGGACCAGTGCCAACGGTGGTCGAGGCCCGGCACGACGACCAGCAGCAGGAAGCAGACGGACGCGATGCCCATGATGATTTTTTGCGTCGGCTCGCGCTCTGCTGCGGGGCCGGCGGACATCCGACGCTCGATCAGTTTCGGATCGTGCCTGAGAAAATAGAACGTGCTGGCGATACAGGCGCCGCAGAACACGCCAAGAAAAAGCCAGCCTTGCCAATAGCGCAAAGTCCAGGCTGGCACGAACAACAGTGCGGCCATGGCCACGGCGAACTTGATTAAGCCCTCCACCGCCTGATGCGAGAGATTGCGGCGATCGATCATTGAGAACTCTCCGCCATTTCAAACAGGCAGTGGTGCTGACCTATCCTGTCGGCACCCTTGATTTGGTCCGCCACTTTCCGCTAGAAGCTGGCCTTCTTGCAGGCGGTTAACCCGGACTTTACCTAAGTCCGCGAGTTTAGCTGCCGAAGACGAGGGATTTTCGAGGCATGTCGACGCGGCAGACCATCTGCGCGATCGAACGGGCGGCGCAAGCCGAACCCGCTGCCGCCCTCATTCTGGGCAACGCTCCTTCTCCTTATCCGCCCCTGAGGGCCGGCTGGGCATTTTGCGCCTGGGCACTCGGGGGATCGACGGCACGAGAGACAGCACCCCATAGAGCGCCGCCATGGCGCATTCGACGAGAAGGAATAATCCAATGACTACCCAGACCCAGTCCGACAAGGACCGTGTCGTTATCTTCGACACCACCTTGCGCGACGGCGAGCAGTGTCCCGGCGCCACCATGACCCATGAAGAAAAGCTCGCGGTTGCAGAGCTGCTCGACACCATGGGCGTCGACATCATCGAGGCCGGCTTTCCGATCGCTTCGGAAGGAGACTTTGCCGCCGTCAATGAGATCGCCAAGCGTTCCAAGAATTCCGTGATCTGCGGACTCTCGCGCGCTTCGCCCAAGGACATCGACCGATGCGCAGAAGCGATCCGGCCGGCCAAGCGCCGGCGCATCCATACTTTCTTGTCCACCTCGCCGGTGCATATGAAATACAAGCTCCAGAAGGAGCCGCACGAGGTCTACGAAATGGTGATCGGGCAGGTCACCCGCGCGCGCAGCCATACCGACGACGTCGAGTGGTCGGCCGAGGACGGCACCCGCACCGAGCACGATTTCCTCTGCCGCTGCGTGGAAGCCGCGATCAATGCCGGCGCCACAACCATCAATATCCCCGACACGGTCGGCTACACCACGCCGGAGGAATATTTCGCGCTGTTCGAATTGCTGCGCGAGCGAGTGCCAAATTCTGACAAGGCGGTGTTCTCCACCCATTGCCACAACGATCTTGGCATGGCGGTGGCCAATTCGCTCGCCGGCGTGAAGGCTGGCGCGCGCCAGATCGAGTGCACCATCAACGGCATCGGCGAGCGCGCCGGCAATGCCGCCCTGGAAGAGATCGTCATGGCGATCAAAACGCGCAATGACGTATTGCCCTATACGACCGGCATCGACGCTACCATGTTGACGCGCGCCTCCAAGCTCGTGTCGGCGGCGACTTCGTTCCCGGTGCAATACAACAAGGCGATCGTCGGCCGTAACGCCTTCGCGCATGAAAGCGGCATCCATCAGGATGGCATGCTCAAGAACGCGCAGACCTACGAGATCATGACGCCGGAGTCGGTCGGCGTGAAGCAGACCTCGCTGGTGATGGGCAAGCATTCCGGCCGGCACGCCTTCGTGCACAAGCTCGAAGAGCTCGGCTACCAGTTAGCCGCCAATCAGCTCGAGGATGCCTTCGTGCGCTTCAAGGCGCTGGCCGACAAGAAGAAGCAGATCTACGACGAGGACATCGAGGCGCTGGTCGATGAGGAAATTGCGCACGCGCACGATCGCATCAAGGTGCTCTCGCTGACGGTGATCGCCGGCACCATGGGCCCGCAATCGGCCACGCTCACGCTCGATATCGAGGGCCAGCACATCACTACGCAAACGACTGGTAACGGTCCGGTAGATGCCATCTTCAAGGCGATCCGCGAACTGGTGCCGCACGAGGCCAAGCTTGAGCTCTACCAGGTGCATGCCGTGACCGAAGGCACCGATGCGCAGGCCGAAGTGTCGGTGCGGCTGTCGGAAGGCGGCCGCTCCTTCACCGCCAAGGGTGCTGATCCCGACACGCTTGTTGCCTCGGCCAAAGCTTATCTCGGGGCGCTCAACAAGCTCACGAGCAAACGGAACCGAATTCCGGGCGTCGAGAACCGGATCCACTCCACCGACGTCGGCTGAAATGCCGGTCCGGTATCGAGATGCCGCGCTTCGCGAGAGGCGCGGCATTTTTTATGCGGCTGGGCTGAATTGACGCAGTGCAGCGGCGAGCTCGACCGCTTGTTTCGGCTTGACGGTCGGGCAGCAATATTGGCTATAGGGCTACTTGCCGGAATGACGGTTTAATGGCAGCTTAAACGTCTGAAACTCAACAAAAAAGCTGGCTTAAGAGCTATAACCTGGAGGAATACGTCTATGCGCAATTGGGTTCTCGCGGCGGCTGCGGCCGCAATTTTTATGGCACCGAGCGCCGTCATGGCGCAGGCGCCGATCGTCATCAAATTCAGCCACGTGGTGGCGCCCAACACGCCGAAGGGCAAGGGCGCCGAAAAGTTCAAGGAGCTTGCCGAGAAATATACCAACGGCAAGGTCAAGGTCGAGGTCTATCCGAACTCGACGCTCTACAAGGACAAGGAAGAGCTCGAAGCCTTGCAACTCGGCGCGGTGCAGATGCTGGCGCCGTCGAACTCCAAGTTCGGCCCGATGGGCATCAAGGACTTCGAAGTGTTCGACCTGCCGTTCCTGCTGCCGAACACGGCGGCGCTGCGCAAGGTCACCGAAGGTCCGATCGGCCAGAAGATGCTCAAGCTGCTCGAACCGAAGGGCATGATCGGTCTCGCCTATTGGGACAACGGCTTCAAGGAAATGAGCGCCAACAAGCCGCTGCGCGTGCCGGAAGACTACAAGGGCCTCAAGTTCCGCATCCAGTCCTCGAAGGTGCTGGAAGCGCAATTCCGCCTGCTCGGCGCGACGCCGCAGGTGATGGCGTTCTCTGAAGTCTATCAGGCGCTGCAGACCGGCGTGGTCGACGGCCAGGAGAATACGCCGTCGAACATGTACACCCAGAAATTCCACGAAGTGCAGAAGTACACGACGCTGACCAACCACGGCTATATCGGCTACGTCGTGGTCGTGAACAAGAAGTTCTGGGACGACCTGCCGGGCGACGTCCGCGGCCAGCTCGAGAAGGCGATGAAAGAAGTCGACCGCCTACGCCAACAAGATTTCCGAGTCGGAAAACGCGGAAGCGCTCGACGAGATCAAGAAGTCGGGCAAGACGCAGATCATCATCCCGACCGGCGCCGAAATGGCGGCGATGCAGAAGGCCATGGATCCGCTCTACGAGGACATGGCGAGCCGCGTCGGCAAGCAGCTGATCGACGACGTCCGCAAGACGGCGCAGGGCGTTACCAACTAAAAATTAGGACGGGTCCCGGCCAAATGCCGGGGCCCGTTTGCTACCAGAGGGCGGGGATTCCTTAGACGACTTGTCGTTGAGGCGTGGGCGGGCGCGCGCCTCTTGTCTGTAAATTCGGAATCTTCCGCCGCGGGGGCGAAATCGCTCGTCCCATGCGCATGAGGGATTTGTGTTTCTTCGCATTCTCGATCGGTTGGAAGAAATCATCATCGCCACGCTGATCGCGGCGGCGACGCTGTTGATCTTTGTCGCGGTGGTGCAGCGCTATCTGATCGGCGTGCCGTTCCTCTATCCGTATTTCTACCACTTCAATCTCACCTGGGCGCAGGAACTGTGCATCTACATGTTCGTGTGGATGGCCAAGTTCGGCGCCGCCTATGGCGTGCGCACCGGCATCCATGTCGGCGTGGATGTCATCGTCAATCTGCTGCAGCCGAAATACCAGCGCAAGGTCATCTTGTTCGGGCTGTGCGCCGGCGCGTTTTTCACCTTCGTGGTCGGCACCATGGGCGCCAAGTTCATCATCGAGCTTTACCCGACCGACCAGGTATCGCCCGATCTGGAGATGCCGCGCTGGATCATCTTCCTGTGCGTGCCGCTCGGCTCCTACCTGATGTGCTTCCGCTTCCTGCAGGTGGCCTGGAAATACTGGCACACCGGCGAACTGCCGCATCATGATCCCGGTCACGTCGAGGGCGTGGTCGAAAGCGAGGCGGCTGCCAAGGACCTGGCCGCGGAAGAATTTGCCGGCAATGGTGGCGCGCGATGAACAGCGCCCTGATCTTCGGCCTGCTGATCGCGCTGATGCTCACCGGCATGCCGATCTCGATCGCGCTCGGCCTGACCGTGCTCAGCTTCCTGTACGTGATGACCACGGTGCCGATCGAGGCGGTGGCGCTCAAGCTGTTCACCGGGATCGAGAGCTTCGAGATCATGGCGATCCCGTTCTTCATTCTCGCCGGCAATTTCCTCACCCATGGCGGCGTCGCCCGCCGCATGATCCGGTTTGCCACCACGATGGTCGGCCACTGGTACGGCGGGTTGGGGCTGGCGGCGGTCGTCGCCTGCGCGCTGTTCGCCGCCATTTCCGGCTCTTCGCCGGCGACCGTGGTCGCCATCGGCTCGATCCTGCTGCCGGCAATGGTGCAGGCCGGCTATCCGAAGCGCTTCGGCGCCGGCGTCATCGCCACCTCGGGCGCGCTCGGCATTCTGATCCCGCCGTCGATCGTCATGGTGCTGTACGCGGTGGCGACCGGCGGCAGCGTCGCGATCGATCCGGAAGGCAAGCGCGTGCTGTCGGCCTCGGTCGCGCAGCTGTTCATGGCCGGCGTCATTCCCGGCCTGATCCTCGCCTTCCTGCTCGGCATGACCACGTTCTATCGCGCCTGGAAGGGCAACTATCCGCGCATGGAAAAGGCGACGTGGCTGGAAGCTCTGATCGCGTTCCGCGATTCGATCTGGGGTCTTCTGCTCATCGTATTGGTGCTGGGCGGCATCTACACCGGACTGTTCACGCCGACCGAAGCCGCGGCCGTCAGCGCGGTCTATGCCTTCGTCGTCGCGGTGTTCGTCTACAGCGATCTGAAACTTTCGGACATTCCGAAGGTGCTGCTGTCGTCCGCCAATATGAGCGCGATGATCCTCTACATCATCACCAACGCGGTGCTGTTCTCGTTCCTGATGACCAGCGAGCAAATTCCGCAGTCGATCACCGCCTGGGCCACCGGCAGCGGCATCGGGCAGGTCGAGTTCCTGCTGTTCGTGAACGTCCTGCTGCTGGTCGCCGGCAACGTGATGGAGCCGTCGTCGATCGTGCTGATCACCGCGCCGATCCTGTTTCCGGTCGCGGTCGGCTTGGGCGTCAACCCGATCCATCTCGGCATTCTGATGACGGTGAACATGGAGGTCGGCCTCTGCCATCCGCCGGTCGGGTTGAACCTCTATGTTGCGTCCGGCATCGCCAAGATGGGAATCACCGAACTCACCATCGCGGTCTGGCCGTGGCTGCTCACCATGCTGGTTTTCCTCGGCGTGGTGACTTATGTGCCGGAATTGTCGCTCTGGCTGCCGCGTACGTCTGGGGATGCTGTATTGAATTCCGGCGATAAACAAACGTCAATGAACATTGCGGGCCGGTAATCTCTGTCTAAACTTTAACTTGATAAGGCAACGCGGCGTTCTTCTACTGGAGGCATCAGAAATGCCTTTGGAGGAAACCATGTGGAAGACTGTTCTAGCCGGCACGACCGCGCTTGCGATCGTCGGTGGTTCGCTTGTTTACGCCCAGCAGCGTCCGAACGGGCCGAGTGCGACCGAGAACGTGCAGCGCTGGCGGCCGAACGCGGAAGACATCAGCGCCTTCGGTGATGCGCGCATTGCGGCGATTCATGCCGGGCTCAAGCTGACGCCCGAGCAGGAAAAGAATTGGCCGGCGGTGGAAAGCGCGCTGCGCGATCTTGCCAAGCAGCGCTCCGAACGTTTCGCCGCCCGCGCCAGCGCCGATCGGCCGAAAGATCCGATCGAACGGCTGAGCCTGCACGCCGACGCGATGACGCAGCGCGGTGCTGCGCTCAAGAAGCTCGCCGACGCTGCCGGTCCGCTCTACAAGAGCCTGGACGAGGGGCAGAAGCACCGCGCCTTCGTTCTCGCCCGCCTTGGCGAAGGCCAGTTCGGCGGCGCGCGCGGTCATCATAGGCCGGGCGGCTGGATGCATCGCGGCCAGGGTGGTCCCGAGGGCGGCGAAGGCGGCGCGCGGCCGCCGCAATAAGGCGGAAAGGACAGCGGACGGCGGCGAGCGCGATCCTCCCGGACGCTGTCAGCCGCCGTCCAAATAGCTTCCGATCAAGAAGCCGCCGGGAAAGCCCGGCGGCTTTTCCTTCGTGTTTTCGCATGATCTCGTCCGAAAACCTGTTCCCATTTTTCGGGATCATGCGCGCGGATTCGCGTGCCCCGCGCGGCTGGACACCCCAGCATCCCTTTGCTAAGGCTCGCCGGCCTGGCGGGGCTTCCCCGCCGACGGCAATCCGGGCGCATAGCTCAGTTGGTAGAGCAGCTGACTCTTAATCAGCGGGTCCCAGGTTCGAGCCCTGGTGCGCCCACCAAAACTGCTGATAAATCAGACGTTTATAGCGAGGTCGATTTTTTAGTCGGTCTCGGAAAAAACTATAAACACCTATAAAATTTTTTCGGGCAGATTTTGGGGTGCGAAGCCTCGAAAAGTCGTCGATGCATTACGACAATCGCCGTTCCATTTTGAACATTCGTCCGCGCGAGTGGTCCCCGTCGCCATTGACGATGCAACTCCCTACTGCTCCGATACTCACAAGGCGCCGCCATTTGAAGCGCCATTTGTTGATGGGGGGCTGTTGTGAAAGATGCCGCGTCATCGAAGTTCAATCGCAAATCACCTAATTCTCCGATTAAAAAAGACAATGTCGTTAGGCGCAAGATCGTAAAACGCAAATTCGCTTTTAAATCGGACAGCTGGTATCAGAAGGCGGCGTCTTCGATAACCATTAGGAGGGCTGCGCAGTCCTCGTGTTGATGCCAAACGTCAAAGCGATAGCGACTAAACTAATCCAACATTGATTTGAATCAACGCGCAATGAAGCTGCCGAGACTGTACTAACCGCTCCATTGTTGGCTTTAGCGCGGTTTTAATTCAGAGGGGCGCATCATGGAAACAGGCAAAGAACCGTTTGAAGGCATGAGTGCAATAGCGACGCAGAGTGTTGAGCAAGCTCGCAAGGCAATGGAGAACTATCTTCAGTTCTTTCAAAAGAGTATGTCAGGCGTGCCTTTGGGTAAGAGCGACTTTGGCGAAAAAGTTAAAAGTTATGCTGAGCAAAATGTCGCCGCTGCTTATGAGTTTGCACAGAAGCTAGCCAAAGCCAAAGATTTCCAAGATCTCGTGCGGGTTCAGATGGAATTCATGCAGACGCAATTGAAGTCTTTGGGCGAGCAGGCAAAAGATCTCGGCGAGACCGCGACCAAAGCGACGACCGATGCGTTTAAGGGCATTGCACTTAAGTGAATATTCGCGCCCCGTCTCGCAGCTGGTTTTGCTGATTGCAGACCCCACAGCGATTGTTTTAGAGTTGGAAGCAATGATGAGTGATGAGGAGGAACTCAGGTGGAGAATTGCTAACGTCCGAGAATCTATAGATCTCGATTGGAAAACGTTAGCCTCGAAAAACCTGACTGCCGATCGGCGAAAGGCGATCAGGGAGCACCTTGAGATTTGCAACATCACTTTAAAGAGCTTGGTGGAACGGAATCGATCTGCTTCACAAAAGTCAAGACTTGAACGGCACCAACGTCCACGGCGATCCAGTGCGGACTAATCTTCCATCCGAACAGCTTAAGTGATGGACCGCGCAGTTACTTGAAATGCGGTCGATTGACCTTATTTCAATAGAAGTTGGACGCTATGCTCTGTCCCAACCTCGTGTCACCATGACGATAAACTTTCCCAATCCCAGCCGCTCGTTTGACGCTACGCGCAACGCTGTTCGCTTTTGGGGGCATGACAAATCGATGGAAACGTCGTTCTTCATCAGCGCCGAAGCCCTGCAACGGCTCGTCCCCAGTGCTGCCAACAATGAGACGGAACTGCTCGCGGCTTTCGACCGCAACCGTCCGCGGATTTGCGCGGCTGCAGCCAAAATCTATGGTCGCGGGCAGAAAGGCGGCTCTTATGATCTCCATGCGTCCGACTTCTGAATTGGGATTGACCTGACTAGCTGTTTTTCGCCAAGCGTTATGAGAGATTGGCTTGGACAGGACAGTGATGCTGCCCCGTTTTCGGCATGGCTGTTGCGCCCTCTAAGAGTAGTCATAGGTCCTCAGATGGGTGCTATCGATTGATAGACACGATAGCTACCCCCGTTATGTGGCTGGCACTCTCCCGCGTAACGTTGGGCTCTGGTCGAAGAAGGGGGGCTTCTATGTATAGAATCATCCGAGCAAATATCGATAGATTTAAATTACTTTTGAAAACCGAAGTCGACCCAACGAAGCGAGCGATGCTAATTCGCCTTCTGGCCGAGGAAGAGGCGAAGTTGCCAAAGCCTGAGAAGATAAAAGCATAGGCTTAACTCAGCGGGAGCTCATTCCATTTGCGCCAATGCGTTGGCTGAATGTCGATGCGTTTTTTAGTTGAAGCATCGACCCATTCAGTACCGTTCTTACGGCACGGAAACACCAACGCGTGGATTTCGTTTTTGTCCATTACACAGACTTCAAGGTCGGCGTCCGATGGCGCAATCGAAATGGGCAACCATTTTTCAGGCAGCGAATGAACGGGCGTCATTGCTGCATGCCCCCTCGCAGTGAATTGGTCGCAAAAAGAGCGGGCTCTCTAGGACGAGAGTGAAGAAATCAGTGGGAGGCACATGTTCCTCAAACCATGCCCGAAAGCGTCCGCTCGTTTTGCGCATCGAAGAAACTCGAAGCTCCCCAGCAACAAGCTTCTCCAATATGCGATCAAAGAAGAACTGAAAATCGCTGAGGGGTCTTTGACGTGGATCAGTCAGCGTTATTGCCCTGTTTTTTATGCATGGCTAGTGAGACAATAATGCGCATTGCCTTGCCCTAGATCGATCCTACTATTAGCGAACGAGCTGGATGCCCCGTCCCCACAGCCCCTGCGTCCAGCTAAGATTGACCTCAGCGGCGCCCCCCGTCTGGGGTCATTTCTTATCGACCCCTGGATCCGCCCTCGTTTGTAGCCCTCATTGGTACTGCGACCTTGTTGCTGCTGAGTGCCAAGGACGGCATTATTGCATATGGGAATCGGCATCAATCCATCGATAAAAGACGACCTGTTCTCGACGGCGCAACAGTCGCCAGACCCTCCATCGCCATCTTAACCGCCTTGTCGGCGCAATTACCCAGGCGCATGATTGAGGCGCGGGGACATACAACCTCTAGGGTGGTCTTATGCCGACATTCATACTTTCGCTAAACTTTACGACTCAGGTTATCCGCACGATTAAGGACGCGCCGAAGCGTACGCAAGGCGCCCGCGATCTCGCCAAGAAGATGGGCGTCGAAATCAAGCAGATTTATCTCACCACTGGTGACAGTGATCTTGTAATCTTCGTCGATACACCGAACGGCGACAACGTCGCTAAATTCGCACTGGCGCTCAGCTCGATGGGAAATGTACACACTCGCACTGCCCGCGCATGGTCGGAGGCGGAATATCTGAAGCTCATCTCCGAGCTGCCCTGAACGGCGTCGGGTGTCGCTCGGCTCTCCTGTTTCGATCTGTTTAGGCGCCGAATGAAACAGCGCGATCTGGCAACGTGTCTGTTGAGCGTAGGGGGTGTTTCGTGATTTTGGGTGGATGGTTTGTCCCTGTCGCCGAACGCGATGTGCCTAAAGAGCCTGAGCGCAAAGCACATACACCTCGGTCTAAGAAAACAAGCGCCGTTAGGCGAAAAGCCGTAAGACGACAAACGGCTTTCAAATCGGACGGTTGGTACGAGAACGCGGCGCTGTCGGTCGGGATTGGCGCTAGACCGTGACCAGAGAACATACCGTATACGCTTATAACTGATTGGCTAAAGTCCCTGGGAGTTATGTTTACAGGAGACGATTCGTGAAAGATAAAGATAACGAAATTCTTGCCAAAGACATTGGTAAAACGATGGCGCAGAGTGTTGAAGAAGCACGTGGAGCAATGGAAAACTATCTTCAATTCTTTCAAAAGAGCATGTCAGCGTTGCCCTGGGGTGGAACAGATTTGAGCAAAAAAATACAAAGTTATGCTGAGCAAAATTTTGCAAGTGCTCATCAGTTTGCGCAGAAACTAACCGAAGCCAAAGATTTCCAAGATATCGTACGGATTTCAGGCGGAATTCACGCAGACGCAATTGAAGTCTTTCAGCGAGCAGGCAAAGGATCTCGCCGAGACAGCGACCAAAGCGACGACCGATGCGTTCAAGGGCATCTCTTCTTAAGCGGGCTGTGCGGGTTACTGGACGCCTTCTTACCCATCGAGCCCGCCTGTTGGCTTTGCAGCTGTTGGCATGCGCCAGCGCGTCATCTTCCGCGAATTCCTCAAGCAATGGATAATCTGCATGAATGACAAGAAGCCATCGCTCGGAATGAAAGAGGCAAAAACCGAGCAACCTATGAACAATAATATGACGAGACCAAAGAACCCGTCAGCCAAAACACTGCCATCTGAAGGCTATGTCCTCGAGATCGATGGAAAGTTCAAATCGGAATACCTTACCTCAGAGGAGGCGACGAAAGCGGGATGTCGCGTACCGCCTTTACTGAAAGATAAGCATCCCATCTCGTATCAGGGGTCACGGAGACGCCGAATGCTGCAGCGGCCGCATGAGGTGCCAACAAAAATCGAGAGCCGATGGTCACTATCCCCAGAGCCATCACGCCCGACAGAAAATATCCCATCATAATAGCCATTTGATCCTGCGATTCAGAGGGGCAACTTGCGGCCGTGGTTGAACTCAACAATCAGTCAATTACGTATCTGCTACGTATCTGCGTTTTGTGGTTCTACAAGGCGTTGATGTCAACGACGGCTCGCGCATGGATGCCGTATGGAACCGGAACATTGTTTTGGAATCAGCTGGGTTGCACATGAAATATGTTTATGCGGCAACCTATGGCGTGATCATCGCTATGGAAGAATCCTGTAGACTCTGCTTTGACGTAAAGCAGCCACAGATGCCCTCACGGTAAATTGTCTGCGCCCTTGTAGCATAACCTGGTGGAAGACTTGAAGCGGCGAAACCTGTCGCTAGTTTCCGGGTTGGCTGGGCAATGGAGATATTCAGCCATGAAGATACACGCCATCCAAACCGGCTTCGTCAAAATAAAAAGCGCGCAGGTCGAGGGCATGGACATAACGTAATTGTGCGACAACTCGCCATTTACGCCGACCGGAACTGGACCGAGTGGCTGCCAACGTATGCTTGGGCGATCGAGCATCGTGAGGGTGTCATCGTGGTCGACACCGGCCAAGGAGCGCATCTGCTCGAAACTGGAAAGTCGTATCATCCCTTTGCTCGATGGGAGGTCGTGTTTCGAATTGATCCTGAAGAAGAGATCGGTCCGCAATTACGTGCACTGGGCATCGGTCCGCGCGATGTGAAAAGGGTTGTTCTCACCCATTTACACATGGATCACGACGGCGGACTTGCACATTTCCCAAACAGTCGAAATTCTCGTTGCCCCCGGCGAAATTCGCACTGCAAGTGGATGGGCAGGGCGCGTACGCGGGTATCTGCCTCATCGTTGGCCCTCATGGTTCGACCCGGCGCCGCTTGATCTAGCAGCGGAACCGTTTGGGCCCTTCGCTCGCAGCCGGAGATTGACTAATGCCGGGGACGTCGTTGCGGTCGCCACGCCCGGTCACACCGCGGATCATGTCTCCGTCTTAGTTCAGGAGGACGACACAACGCTCTTTCTTGCTGGCGATACCTCGTACAATGAGAAGCTGATGCTCGCCGGCAGAGTGGACGGCGTCAGTCCAGACGAGCACATGTCCGGCGCAACGCTGGACGCGATTAAAGGCTTCGCCCGATCGCGTCCGACAGTATATCTGCCAACTCACGATCCCCAATCCGCTGCCCGCCTTGCAAACCGGAGCCTAGTGGGGACGCCCGAGCGTGCTGCGCCGCGGCAGTAGATATGGACCGCGGTAAGAGGCCGCGCGCCATCGGCGAGTCAAAAGGAATTTTCGGCAATGTTCACGATTGAAATCGATATCGATCGTCCGTCGGAGGTCGTGTTTGGTTATCTGGCGCAAGTTGAGAACACGCCGAAATGGTATTCCGCCGTCGAGAAGGCAGACAAATTGACATCCGCGCCAGTAACTACCGGAACTTGCTATCGCTTGTTGCGACAGCTTCCTACCGGACCCGCTATCAACGACGTTGAAGTAACTGAATTTGTCCCGAACAGCGTTTTCACACTTGCGAGCCGAAGTGGGCCCACGCCGTTCACATACCGATACCGCCTGTCGCCTCAAGGCAAAAACACACACCTTCGCCTTGAAGGTGAGATCAGCGGCGAAGGCCTCGGTCGTGGATTTGCGCTCGTTGTACCTTTCGCGGAACGCCTATTTGAACGTGGAATGCGTGCAAATCTTGCGACGCTAAAACAACTTCTCGAATTGCATTAAGCGCAGTCGCGGTAGTTGTCCGCTCTTGGCACTTAGATGGGGTAATCGGCCGGCCCAGCTTGTGGATAGCTGAAGATTTTGGGTGCTGCGCTTCAGGCTGATGGTGGAAACGAGGTCCGTTGTTGACACGGCCTCAAGCATCAGAAGGAGAAGCGCAGCATGGACCATTTTGCTGGATTGGACGTATCGGTCAAGGAGACCAGCGTCTGCATTGTGGATGACACAGGCAAGATCGTACGAGAAGTAAAGGTTGCGAGTGAGCCTGAAGATCTACTGCAGATATTGAGTTAACCCTGCCTACCACTTCAAACGGATCGGATTGGAAGCCGGGCCATTATCGCAGTGGCTGTTCAGTGCCCTGGCCGAAGCGGGCTTGCCGGCGATCTGTGTCGAGACACGGCGCATGCGGGCAGTGTTGAAGGCGCAGAAGTTATTGACAAGAAGAACACGACCGCGACGACGCACGCGGCATGGCGCAGATGATGCGGGCGGGACTTTATCGTCCGGTGCATGTGAAGACGTTACGCAGCCAGAAACTGCGAATGCTGCTGACGCATCGCAAGCTGCTGCAGTCCAAGGCCATCGCTATCGACAATGATCTGCGTGGCACCTTGCGCAACTTCGGCCTCAAGGTGGGTGTAGTGAGAACGGTGAAGTTCGAGGCCCGCATTAGAGAGCTGGTCACTCGCTTTCCAGATATAGCCGCCATGGTTGAACCGCTGCTGGTTGTCCGGCGAACGCTTCGCGAGCAGTTCTGCGTTCTGCATCGGTACATTATTAGCTATCGTGCGGGACGATGAGGTGTGCCGGCGCTTGATGACGACGCCCGGTGTTGGCCCAGTGGTGTCGCTAACCTATCGCGCGACCGTCGACGTCCCGCTCGCTTCCATAAGTCCAAGTCTGTCGGGGCGGTGTTTGGGCTGACGTGCGCAGATCTCGAATCGGGCGAGGTGGAATGAGGCGGCAGAATATCACGCTGCGGAGATGAGATGATGCGGGTGATGCTCTACGAAGCAGCTCAGGCCATGCTGCGTTCGAAAAAATGGTCCTGGCTCAAGGCCTGGGCCATGCAGATCGCCAGGCGTCGCGGAATGAAAAAGGCGATCGTGGCGCTGGCACGCCGGCTGGCCGTCATCATGCACCGCATCTGGGTTGATGGCACCGAGTTCCGCTGGGCCCGGGATCAAGCCGCGGCAGCAGCATGAAAACCGTGCAGGATCAGACATAATAGGAGAAAACTGAGTTCCACCGAGTGGTGGAATGATGTCCCTCGCGGGACGATGGATGAGGTGAGTTCGTTTGTCCGCTTGGACCCGCCGTCAATCTGACGGTAAGGCCGACACTTAGATTGTTCCACCTCGTTCTCGGATCCCATACTGGAAGGGCCCTAGCGCCGATTCCGAAGAGAAGCACGAGCCCGTGAGCGATATCGACACTGCAGTGGTGGATAGTCTGAAAGGTATCGTTGATGGCTTGAAAGTGCTTGACCCCAACCGGCCGATTAGAGAAGCGGACAATCCAGTTGCGCCCGCGTTTGTCCGCTGTTGGAGTCGCAACAGCGGACATCGCCCTCCGCTGCAGTTTGCATTTCACTCGTAACCCTTTGTCTTCAAATGGCATGGAATGGATTCGGTTTGCAGCCAAGTCATTGAATTCAAACGAAAGCGATAAGGGCAGCTCCGCGTCGTTCGGCCGTTAAGTTCGACGATATAATGGAAGCGCTGCGCCAGCTGGACGGCGAGTTAGCGGAAACTCCAAAATACAAAAAGTTTATCAGAAGGGCACAACTGTTCCGCCGGGAAGGCGGCAGAGACGGCGGTACGTTGCCTCTTCAGTGAATGCCCGGCAGTATCCGGGCCGGCAAGTATTCGTGACGCGGCGTGGCGACGACAGCAGGCGGTATTTCCTCCTGTGGGCTTCACGCAACGCACCGCGAGAGCATAGGACTGCTCTGCGGCTATTTGCTACTCGTCAGCTCAGCTTCAGCAGCTTTGCCGCGTTCTGCTTCAGGATCAGCGGCCGCACTTCGGGCTTGATCTCGATCTTCTCGAAATCGGCGAGCCAGCGGTCCGGCATGATGGCCGGCCAGTCGGAGCCGAACATCACCTTGTGCCGCAGAATCGAGTTCGCGTACTGCACCAGGATCTTCGGAAAGTAGCGCGGCGACCAGCCCGACAGGTCGATGTAGACGTTCGGCTTGTGGGTCGCGACCGACAGCGCCTCCTCCTGCCAGGGAAAGGACGGGTGCGCGAGGATGATCGGCATGTCGGGAAAATCCGCGGCCACGTCGTCGATGTAGATCGGATTGGAGTATTTGAGCTTCATGCCCATGCCGCCGCGCATGCCGGCGCCGACGCCGGTCTGCCCGGTGTGGAACAGGGCAGGCACGCCGCACTCGGCGATCGCCTCGTAGAGCACGTAGGCGCTGCGGTCGTTGGGATAGAAGCCCTGCATCGTCGGATGAAACTTGAAGCCGCGAATGCCGAAGTCTCGCACGAGCCGGCGCGCCTCGCGCGCGCCCACCTTGCCTTTGGCCGGATCGATGCTGGCGAACGGGATCAGGATGTCGCTGTGCTGCGCCGGCGAGTTCCGCCATCTCCTCGTTGTTGTAGCGCCGGAAGCCGGTCTCGCGCTCGGCATCGACCGGAAAGATCACCGCGCCGATCTTGCGCTCGCGAAAATAGGCGGCGGTTTCCGGGATCGTCGGCGGATGCTTGAACGGCGACTTGAAGTAGGAATGCATGCCGGCCTGGAAGTCGTCATAGCCGTCGTCGGCGTGGGTGCCGCACGGCTCTTCCGCATGGGTGTGGATATCGATCGCCTTCAGTTCGCTGAGCTTGAGCATGGCGTCTTGCTTTCCGGTTCGCTGGCCGAGACGGTCAGCTCGTCTGCAGCATTATCTCATCGCCGGGCTTGTCGGCATAAAGCTGCTCGACCAACGCGGCGCGGTTGCGCAGCACCAGCCGCTGGTTGATCGAGCCTTTGTCGGTCATCTCGCCTGCATCCATCGACAGCGGCTCGAGCATGGCACGATGGCGCGTCGCACCAGGTTCGAGCTGCCGGTGCTTGCTTGGCGAGCGACGCAAGCCGCTCGCGAAGGCGCTCGCGCAGACGCCGGCGGATGGCCATGATCTCCGGCATCGACGCCGATGGCGGGACAGCGCGCGATCGCTCGGCAGGCCTCGACGTCCGGACTGATCAATGCGGCAGATAGAATCCCGATCGGCGCCGGCGATCACCACATCGCGAACCAGCGGCGCAAAGTGCGCGATGAACTGCGCGCGCAACGGCGCCGACCTGGACCCAGGTCCCGGTGGCAAGCTTGAAGTTCTCCGCGGTGCGGCCTTCGAACAGCAGGCCTTTCGCGATATCCGAAGGATCCTCGAAGCTGAAGGCGTCACCGAGACGATAGAAGCCTTCCTCGTCGAACGCCGCCGCGGTCAGATTCGCGGCCGCCGCCAGTAGCCCGGCGTGATGTTCGGTCCGCGAACGCGGCCTTCGAGCCGGTCCTCGATCGGCACAAGCTTCAGTCGAGGCCGACCGCGGGCAGGCCGACATTGGTCGCGATGTGCTCGAATGCCAGGTGCGGGCGAGCGCATAGGGCGCGGTTTCGGTCGAACCGAAGCCGGTGAGGAACAGGATGCGCTCGCCGCAGGTTTCGACGGCGAGTTGCTGCACTTCGTCGAAACACGTGCTGCGCAATGCCGGCGCCGGCAAACCAGAGCACCTTCAGCCGGCTGAAGAAGTTGCGGCGCAGCGTCTCGTCGCTGCGCAGATAGGGCAGCAGCGCCTCGAAGCCCTTCGGCACGTTGAAGTACCAGGTTCGGGGCGATCTCGCGCAGCGTGCGCACCGTCTCCTGCGATCGCGCCGGGCAACGGCTTGCCTTCGTCGATGTAGAAGGTGCCGCCGTTATAAAGCACAAGGCCGACGTCGTGATTGCCGCCGGCGGTGTGATGCCAGGGCGACCAGTCGACGATCACCGGCGGCTCGTCCTGCACGAACGCGAGGCCGGTGCGCAGCATCTCCTGGTTCGCGCACCACATGCGGTTGGTGTTGATGACGGCCTTGGGTTCGCCGGTCGAGCCGGAGGTGAACAGGAATTTGACGATGGTGTCGGCCGCCGACTCGCTCGTGCGCGGCGTCGACGGCGGAGGTCGGCACGCGTTCGGCAAGATCGGAGAAAGCGTGAGCCCGCCGGCCGAGCGGTCGGATGGCGCGAGACGCACGACCTCGATGTCGCTGGGCACCGCCGCCTCGATCGCGCGTCTCGAAGGCGTGGCCGTCGGTCGTGAACACCAGTCCCGGGCGTCAGCAAGGCGAAGATCTGCTTGAGCTTGTCAAAGTCGGTCGACACCAGCGAATAGGCCGGCGAGATCGGCGCGTAGGGAATGCCGGCGTACATGCAGCCGAGCGCCAGCATGGCGTGGTCGAGGTCGTTGCCGGACAGGATGACGACCGGCCGCTCGGCCGACAGATTTCGGTCCAGCAGGGCAGTGCCGATCTTGCGCGCTTGCTGCAATGCCTCGCCGTAGCTGATGGTGCGCCAAGCGCCGTCCGCTTCGCGCGCGGCAAACAAGGGCCGTGTCGCCGCGTGTTGCGCCCACCAAATCAACCGGTCTGTCATACGCTCGGGATATGCACCGAGCGTCCCGCGCGCCTTCAGGATCATCGACCCGTCTGCGCGCCGGTGAAGGTCGCAGATCGGCCGATCCAAATTGACCGACCGCGTCGGCGGCTCCATGCGCAAGACAGTCTCCACCGACATTGACTTAAGTGCTCCATCCTATCCGTCATACTGCGCGAGGCCCGGCTGGGTCGAAAATAATCTCAATGCACACCAGCGTCGATCAGGATGCCATATTTTGCCTTGCGCCTCTGCCCCGTCAACTTGTTAGAGCGTTTTGCTGTTTTCGTCGCACAGCCGCTTTGAGATTTTCAAGACCCGTTTGACGGAGTTATTATTGAAGTGCGCACAGTTTGGCGGGCTCCGTCACCATTACATTCGGGTCTAGGCTTTCGCTACACAACGATTTGTCGCGTCTGTCATTCTTCAACGTGACAATGCCTTCATCGGTCTCACAGGAACTGAGTTGCCGCGCACCAGCTACAGCATGCGCGGCAACTAGGGTTCAAGGCTTGAACACGAAGCCCGGTGTAATCGCTACCTCCGCAGGAATAGGCTGCAGGTCTGAAAACAGATCCGGGTATGTCTTCATCACGCTGAGGATAAACTTGGGTTCGATGTGCTTGTTCACATCGAACACCGACTTGATCACGCCCAGCCGTTGCAGCGTATCCTGTGCCTTCCATAGCGCACGATAGTTGTGAGCGGAAATCCGGCGGTCCACCTGCTGGATGTTGTACTGCATCGCAGTCTCCGCAACGTCGAGCTTCAGCCCGGGAATCCAGCGTGTACCGATGGCAGCAGCCTGCTTGGGATTTTTGCGCATCCACTGGTCGGCTTCCGACACGGCCGCGAGGAATTTCTCGATCGTCGGCCCATTCTTCTCCATCCACGGCCGCAGCGCGATATTGAAGCCGAGATAGGAGATGACATCGCCGCCACGGATTACCTCGATAGCGCCCGGCACGTCCTTCATGCCGATCACCGGTGCCGGGTCCCAGGCACACAAACGCATCCACGCCCTTGGCAAGCAACGCCACGCTCATCTCCGGCGGCGGCGTGTTGATCAGCGTCACGTCGGTCGGCGTGAGGCCAGCCTTCTCGAGCAAGCCGAGAATGTAGAGATGGTTGATCGTGCCGAATGAGGTCGCTATCTTTTTGCCCTTGAGACTTTTCAAGTCGCCCTTGACGATCCCAGAATCGCCGTTGGCAATGAGGGCGAGCGTGGCATCGGATCCAAGCTTCGTGGCGTTGCCGCTGAAGTTACCGAAGAAAACCAGATCCATGCCGCGCAGAATGGCGCCGATGGCCGGCACGCCCGCTTGCACCATGTCGGTTTCACCTGCCTGCAACGCGTTGAGCGCATCGACGCCGGTGGCGTAGGGACGCGCGATGGTCACGTCGAGTCCGTATTTCTCGAAGAAGCCGCGCTCGACTGCGATCGGCAACGCCAGCATGTCCACGGCAGCAACCATGCCGACCTTGAGTTTTATGGGATCCTTGGCCTGCGCCAGTGCCAGTGACGGCAGCAGCAGCAAGGCGCAGAGCAGTGTCATAATCCGTCGCATTTCAATCACCCTCCTGGTTGAAGCGGCTCGACGCGCGTAACCCAGTAAGGGCGGGCGACGGTCGTCAGGTCCGCTCGTTTCACTCCCCGAACTTCAACGGCGTTTTCTTGTGTCCCAGACACCCTGCCGTAGGTCTGGAACAGTTGAACGTGGAAACGCTCCGGCGGGAACGGCAGGGTCACCAGTACGTTTACTTTTTCCGGACCGTTTCCAAAGTCCCCGATCTTGTACGGCGCTGCGATGGTTAGCCAAAGCTCCCAGGCGAGATAGCAGCCCGCCACGACCAGCAGGATGTGCGTCTTTCGCGATCTGAGGGCGTCGCCCAGCATGGTTCAGGCCGTTCGCACGAGTTGAAGAACGCGCCCGGTCAATGCTTTGAACCGGTCGTCCTCGTTGAGATCGTCCCAAACTCGAGGCCGCGGCAAGTCCACGGCAATCTCTTCCAGCACCCGCCCCTTGGACAGGGCTACGACCCGATTGGCCAGAAAAACAGCTTCGCCAACGTCATGGGTAATGAAGATGACCGTAGGTCGCTTCGCCTCCCATATCCGTGTCAGTTCCTCTTGCAAGGTCATGCGCGTCTGCGCATCCACGCTTGCGAAAGGCTCATCCATCAACAGCACGTCCGGTTCATTGGCCAGCGCACGCACCACGCCAACGCGCTGCTGCATGCCGCCTGACAGTTCGTTGGGATAACGCCCTGCAGCTTCCGAAAGCTTTGCGAGCGCGAGATACTCATGCGCGATCTTCTCACGCTCCACCCGGCCGATGCCGCGCATTTTTGGCCCGAACGCCACGTTTTCCAGCACTGTCCGCCACGGGAATAATGCGAACGACTGAAACACGACGCCGCGATCCGGCCCCGGTCCCTTCACGGGCTTGCCGCCGACCAGAATCTCTCCACTCGAGAGCGGAATGAAGCCGGCGATCATGTTGAGGATGGTCGACTTGCCACAGCCTGACGGCCCAACGATGGAGATAAACTCGCTCTCGGGCACGTTGAGCGATACGTCGTGCACGGCCGTCACCTGCGTGCCGGCGTAAACGTCGAAGTAGGTCTTCGACAGATTGCGGATAATTAGATTCTTCACCGCGTCACCAGCCCCCACCGCTGTCCGGTAGCCCGCTCGATCGGCGCCAAAATCCAACCGTCTACGATGTACCAGAGAATGCCGAGGATGATCATGCCGAGCAGAATCTCGACGACCGACCCGGCGCGGCGCGCGTCGAACATGAGAAACCCGATGCCGCTGGTGCCGACGATAATCTCGGTTGCGATCAGCGCGCGCCAGCCGTAGCCAAGCCCATTGCGCAGGCCCGTTATGATGTTGGGGAGCGCGCCCGGCAACACGACTTCCCAAAGCAGGCGAGCGCGCGAGGCACCGAGGCTCAGGGCGGCGCGATGCATGGTGATGGGGATCGAGCGGACGCCTAGCACCGTGTTCAGAACGACTGGGAAGATCACCGTGTAGACGATGACGACCGTCATGGTGATGAGGCCGTAGCCGAACCAGATCACCAAGATCGGCAGCCAGGCGATGTCGCCGATGGCCTGGAAGAATAGCAGCAGCGGCCACAGCATAGTGTGCGCCCGCGGGCTAAGGCCCACCAGTATACCGAGCGGAATGCCGAGCGCGATGCCCCAGAACGCACCGACGGCGAGGCGCACCATGCTGTCCTGTAGGTACTCCGGCAGGATGCCCGTATAAACTAGCGAAACGAACGAGCGCACTACCTCCACCGGTCCTGGCAGGAACACGCGTGGAAATATCTGCAGCTCGGTGACGATCCACCAGGCCGCGATCACGGGAATGAACGGCGCGATCGAACCGATCGACGGCCAGCGCGCCGTCACGCGCACGCAGTGGCTCCATATCTTGAGAAGAAATGGTCTCATGCGCGCTGCACCATGCCCCAGCGTTCGATGGTGGCGCGCTCGATCGGTGCCAAGAGCAGCCGGTCGAGCAGTAGCCACAGCACGCCGATCACGATCATGCCGAGCACGATCACTTCGGTCTTGTAGAAGTCGCGCGCCACAAACAGCATGTAACCGAGGCCGACGTTGGTGGCGATCATCTCGGCTGCAATCAGCCCGCGCCAGGCAAAGCCCAAGCCCGGTGCGTATACCAGTGACGATGTTAGGAAGCGCGCCCGGCAGCAGCACTTCGGTCAACATCGCCCATCGCCCCGCACCGAGCGATGCGGCCGCATTGCGCACGTGCAAGGGAATGGTCGAGACGCCGAGCAGCGTGTTGTACGTCACGATGAAGAACACGGCATTGAAGATCACGAAGGTGATGGCGCCGAAGCCGTAGCCGAACCATAGCGTCGCAATGGGGATCCACGCGATGCCAGCCAGCACCGAGAAAAACCTGAACAGGGGTGTCAGGAAGCTGGAGACAACCGGACTGACGCCCATGGCGACGCCCAGGGGAATGGCGACCAATAGCGCGAGCACCGTGCCGACGGCGACGCGCAGCAGGCTCGCACCGATGTGCTGAATAAGGCTGCCGTCCTGTATTCCCTCGATGCCAGCCTGGGCCACAGAGGTGATGTGAGGAAACAACCGAGGGCTGACGTCGAAGTACGGGACCAGAACCGCCCAGAGGACGAGTAGCACTGTAAAGGGAGCGCAGAACCAAAGCGCCGAAGAGAGCGAGTGCCGCGCCATTACCTTTGCCTCAGATCGTAGGCGTCACCTGGCCGACCTTTCCGACGCCTGGCCCGGCTATCTCGCTTAGCCAATTTGGATTGGGTGTAGCCAAGGACTTGCTCCATGGCGTTGCGGGCTTTTTTGGCGTTACCTTCCTCGATGGCGCGAGCGGTGGCAGCATGGTTGGGAAGATTGTCTTCGAACCAGCCATCGACGCTGTCGACGGCGACCACAAAGACCGCGCTCAGAATTGTGTCGATGGCGCCGCGAAAGCCCTGCAACACCGGATTGTGCGTGGCGTCCAGAATAGCGAGGTGAAACGCCTTGTCCGCCGCGGTTGCGCTGGCTTGACTGTCCGAACTTTCCATCGCTCGCAGCGCTGCATTAATATGCTGCCGGTCGCTCTTGGTGGCGCGTGTGGCTGCGAGCGCGGCAGCGGCTGGCTCAATGATCGAGCGGACTTCCTGGACGGCCAGCAATAATTCGAGGTCGGGTTTGTCGTGGCCGATCAGCCAGCTCAAGACGTCGCGATCGAGAAGGCTCCAATCGCGCCGCGGCAATACACGGGTGCCATGACGCGGCTGGACGCTGATGAGCCCCTTGCCCGACAGCGTTTTGATCGCCTCACGAACCACGCCGCGACCCACGCCGAAGCGGGCCTCGAGATCACTCTCGGGTGGCAGTACCGCGCCGGCCGGGATGATCTCCTGAGCGATCTCACGGCCGAGTGTCGTCAGCACCGCCTGAATGCGGCCCGGCTTCGAACGCTTTTCGGAAGATTTGGCGCGTTTGGTACGCATGAATCTGTTCGCTCCCGACCGCCGGCTCTTGGGCCGGCTAGCGCGTTCAACCCATACACCGATCCGGTTGCCGGCGCAATCATCCGATGTTAAACATCCGATGAATAGAACCATGCTGTGATGCAACAATTGCGTGACATTTGCGTCGCAAGGAGACGGACCATGGCGACCATCGGCTATCTGACAACGACCATTTTCGATTTCGGCGCCATCAAGAGCCTGCCGACCGAGTTGGAGGCGCTCGGCATTCGCCGGCCGTTGCTCGTCACAGACGCCGGCGTACAGAGTGCCGGCATCGCAGCGCAGGTGCTGAGCCATCTCGACCCGGCCACGGTCGCGGTGTTCGCCGGCACGCCGCCAAATCCGACGGAGGAAGCGGTACGTGAAGGCGTCGTAGCCTACTGCGACGGCGGCTGCGACGGCGTCATTGCGCTCGGCGGCGGTTCGCCGATTGATCTTGCCAAGGGCGTGGCCGTTGGCGGCCACCCATGAGGGGCCGCTGGAGCAATATGCGGCTATCCGTGGCGGCGTCAGCAGGATCACTGCGAAGGTCGCGCCGGTGATCGCTATCCCGACCACTGCGGGAACCGGCAGCGAGGTAGGCCGCGGTGCTTTGCTCAACCTGACCAACGGCTCAAAGCTGGCGTTGATCAGTCCATATTTGATCCCGAAAAGGGCGATCTGCGATCCTGAACTCACGCTGGGACTGCCGCCGTTGTTGACGGCGGCGACTGGCATCGATGCGCTCACCCATTGTATTGAAACGTTCCTGTCACCGCTGGTCAATCCGCCGGCGGAAGCGATCGCGCTCGACGGTGCACAGCGCGCATGGCGTTCCATCCAGCGCGCTGTGACAAACGGCGCCGACCGCGAGGCGCGTTGGGAGATGATGATGGCGGCGCTGGAAGGCGGGCTCACATTCCAGAAGGGGCTCGGCGCAGTGCATTCGCTGTCTCACGCCGCCGGCGCGTTGCGCTCGCCGACGCTGCATCACGGCATGCTGAACGGCGTGTTCCTGCCGCACGTCCTGCGCTTCAACGCTGGCCATGTTGGCGAAAAATACGCCAGACTGCGTGATCTGTTCTTGCTCGATAACAATGCCGATGTGGCCGAGGCCGTGGTTCGTTTGCTCAAGAATCTGGGTCTGCCGCTGACGCTGAGCGAGATGGGGTTCCGACAGGAGCACATCGCCGCGACGGTGACGCGGGCGATGGCAGACCATTCCAACGCCACCACGCCGCGCCGCCCGTCTGCCGAAGATTTCGAGACGCTGCTTCGCGCCGCGCTGTAGCTCGAAAACCTCGTCCGGCGATGATTTCGAGGCGAAATGAAGCCTAATGGCGGGCTAATCGAACCTCTCAAGCCAACCGAATGGCGTTCAATCCGGCATTTTCCGATAGGATGCCGATGTTAGTTCGCCGCCGTTGCAGATTCATGGGAAGTAATCCTGTTTCAAACCGCAGTCGCAATTCTTGATTGGTGCGGAGTGATCGAGTTCGCGATCTCGGGCGCGCTTGTGGCGACCGCCTCGAACGTCTCCCCGGTCGCCTGCAGCGAGACGGCGCCACCGACCTGGCTTTGATAGCGCGCAACAGCGACATCAACATATCGCGGATCCAGTTCGATCCCGAAGCAGCGCCGCCCAACACTCCCGGCTGCAACTAGCGTCGAGCCGGAGCCAAGGAACGGGTCCAGCACGATATCGCCGCGATGGGTGAGATCGATGATGGCGTCGACGCACATGGCGACCGGCTTCACGGTAGGATGCAACTCGAGCCCTTTACGACTGTCGGAACTGACGCTCGAGGCGCCGGGATAAAACCCGGCGGGCCGCCGGCAAGAAATCAAGGCTTCAACGAATGGTATTTTTTTCCGCTCTCGAGCGGAGAGACATGCTCGACGGCCGGCTTCCGATATTTGCGAGGGCGAGACGTGCGAAACTTCGCCGCGGCAAGAACGAGTTCGAATCTCCTTGCGAACCGGTTGCATTTGTTGAGAATACATCCCTCGCGCATCGACGGATTTCAGGCGAGGCGGTCGCATTAGGCTTTTCGAGGCGGATCTTTCCGCCACAGCCTACGAGGAAGCAAGCGAGCAGCTAGAGAAAGAGCGTTGATTCGGAGGTTAGCATGAGCGCCGACGTCTACGATCTCAAATGGGGCCAAGAGCTGGCCAATAAAATTACTAGTCAGATCAGATCCGAGATTGGACGGATCAGAGCCGATCCACCTTTGATTCCTGTCGTCTCTGGGTCATCACGCTACGAAGATGTCGTTCAAAGTTATCGAGTTGATCCCGGCCCACCCTTCAGCATCCGAACCAACAGCAAGCTTGCACCCATCAAGATTTCCTCACGGTTCGTCGTAGCTCAGCAACAATTTTCCGATGAAATGCTTGCAACCCGACTGGCTTTTCGCCCAGCCAGCGACCTCGCGTTTGCAGAAGACGCCATTCTTTTGCACGGCGCGGGTGCGGCAGCGACACTCACGCGACTCAATATCGAAGATGAGAGCAGGACCTTGGACCAGCAAGAAGGGTTGTTTGCGTCAATGCCTGCAAGGCTCCCTGCCGGTAGAGAGGTTTTCGACAGCATTCGTGAGGGCCTTGTGGCACTTCAGGAAAACAATCAGCACGGGCCCTATTGCGTCATTCTGTCTCCGGACCTGCATCGCGAGGCCATTGCGCCGTTGGCATCGAGCACGACCCCGCGTATCGATCCGATCCTGCCCCAGCTTAGAGAGAAAGGTTTCCGCTGGAAGTCAAGCCGCGCCGGAAAGAACCGGTGTCGTGTTTTCGTTGGGCGGCGGCGCACTGGATATGCCGATCCCTTGGGATGCGCATGTCGAGTGCAGAAAAGTCGAAGGCGATGCGACCTTTGTGGTTGTTCAGCAATTTCGCCTGCGAATAAACGATAGAAGAGCGGTCGTACCACTTTCGTAGGTAGCGGCGGGGTTTTTTAAACGCAAAAATGTGGCGCCTACAACGACGCGACAATGTTCACTAGTTCTGGTGTTGTGAAATTCGCTTATAGGCATCAATCCTGATGCGGCAATAGTGGCGGGTTCTGCGGCGAATTCGGCGGGATATTCGTCTCCCAGACTGTCTCTGGATCCCGAGAGACGGCAAAGTTGTCCGGCATCAGCACCTGTGAGACAGATTTAACGACTTGAGGAACGGAGGATTTCTGGCTCATCGTAACCATCAAGGAGTGGAGATGAGACAGAAATCCGGACAGTCAGAATCGTCGTCCGAGCGGCTTGTGAAAGACATTCGCCGGGCGACCCGCAAGCAGTACTCGGCTGAAGAGAAGATCCGCATCGTGCTCGATGGGCTACGCGGCGAGCATTCGCATCGCCGAGCTTTGCCGGCGCGAGGGGATTGCCGAGAGCCTTTATTACAGCTGGTCGAAGGAGTTCCTGGAGGCCGGCAAGCGACGGCTGGCGGGCGACACGGCGCGCGCTGCGACCAGCAGCGAGGTCAAGGATCTGCGACGCGAGGCGCGACAACTGAAGGAGGTTGTCGCCGAGCAGGCGCTGGAACTTCGGCTGCTCAAAAAAAGCATGATCGGGGATGGGGGAGACGAGGAATGAGATACCCCGCATCCGAGAAGCTCGAGATCATCCGCCTGGTCGAGCAGTCCCATCTGCCGGTCCGTCGGACGCTGGACAAGCTCGGTATCCTGCCTGGGTCATTTTACCGATGTTACGACCGATATCAGACCAGCGGGCCTGAGGCCCTGGAGGATCGGCCGTCCAAACCGAAGCGGGTCTGGAACGAAGATTCCCGATACGATCCACGACAGTCTCGTTCAACTGGCGCTGGATGAGCCGGACCTGTCGCCCCGGGAATTGGCTATCCGGTTCACCGATACGGAAAGCTATTTTGTCTCGGAATCGTCGGTTTATCGGCTGCTCAAGGCACATGACCTGATCGCCAGTCCAGCCTTCATCGTGGTGAAGGCCGCGGATGAGTTCAAGAACAAGACCACGGCGCCGAACCAACTCTGGCAGACCGACTTCACCTATCTCAAGGTCGTCGGCTGGGGCTGGTTCTATCTCAGCACGATCTTGGACGTGTCCCTACCGAAAATCCAATCCGGCTGGTTGGGGGGATGAGAATCGGGTGATGCTACGGCCCGATGTGGGACCTATGCCGCATATTCTTGGAATCTTCATCGATCTGTTCCGATCGCGGGCAGCGCTTGAGGCTGAGTTGCTCGTCCTGAGGCAGCAAATCAATGTGCTGCGGCGAAGGGCACCGAAAAGTTTGCCCTTCGGCGCGATTGACAGGCTGATATTGGCCGCGTGCCTGCCGATGGTTTCCGAACGCGTACGATGCATTGGCAATCGTCAGTCCGGAAACGGTGATCCGCTGGCACCGCGCCGGATTTCGATCGTATTGGCGCTGGAAGTCGAGGAGCCGTCCCGGTCGACCGACCATCCCGTTAGAAATTCGTCGCTTGATCCGCCAGATGAGCATCGACAATCCATTGTGGGGCGCTCCGAGGATCCACGGAGAGCTTCTGAAGCTCGGCATCGATGTCGGCCAGACCAGTGTCGCAAAGTATATGGCGCGGAGGAGGGGACCGCCGTCCCAGGGCTGGAAGACGTTTCTCCGCAATCACGCTGACGGCATCGCCGCGATGGACCTGTTCGTGGTGCCGACCATCTCGTTCCGGCTGCTTTATGGATTGCTGATCATGGCGGCATGGCCGGCGGCAGATCCTATGGCTCGGGGTGACCGCGCATCCGACCGCGGAGTGGATCGCCAATCAGCTCACGGAGGCCATTGGCTGGGAGCAGGTGCCTCGATATCTCATCCGGGATCGTGATGCAGCCTACGGCGAGATATTCACTCGTCGCGTCCGGTCCCTGGGTATTCGTGATCGCCCGACGTCTCCTCGCTCACCTTGGCAGAACGGATACGCGGAACGGCTTGATCGGCTCGATCCGCCGGGAATGCGTTGATCATGTCGTGGTATTCGGTGAACGTCATCTGCGGCACGTGCTGCTGTCGTACATGAATTACTACAACGACGCGCGCACTCACCTGTCATTGAACAAGGATGCGCCAATATCACGCGCCGTCGACACGCACAGGGACGTATTATCAGCCGGCCCGTCCTCGGTGGACTGCACCACCAATATGCCCGGATTTGATTTTCGGTAGGCACACCGGTATGCATGAGGCAACCTGAGCAGGTTTTCTGTCAACCTGTCTCTCGATCATTGCATTTCCTGGGCCGTACTCTGTCTCGGCCTCACGGAGATCCGTGTTCACGCATATGCGATGGCGAGCGGCAGAGCGGGTTTCAATTATGCGTCTTCGGCTCCGCCAATTGTCCTTTGGAGCAACGCGACCAATCCTCTAATTAATTCGACGGGCCGAGGCGGGCAGCCTTTGATGTGCAAGTCAACAGGCAGCACGGCCTGAACCGAGCCAATTGTTGCGTAGGAATCGGCAAAAACGCCGCAGCCGCAGGCGCAATCGCCGACCGCCACCACCCATTTGGGAGCCGGGGTGGCGGCATAAGTGCGCTCCAGTGCGACCTTCATGTTCTTGGATACCGGACCGGTGACCAGGAGGACGTCGGCATGGCGAGGCGAGGCGACGAATTTCATGCCAAAGCGTTCGACATCGTAAATAGCGTTGTTGAGTGCGTGGATTTCCAGTTCGCAAGCATTGCAGGAGCCGGCATCGACCTCGCGAATGGAGATCGAGCGGCCGAACAACCGGCGTCCCTGCGCTTCGATTTCGGTGCCGAGTTTCGCAAGCTCCAGATCTTCCAACGACGGAGCCTCAATCGTCACGGGGTCGCGCGAACAGCGATCGGAGGAGCAAGGTGCGCATCAGACGTCGTGCCCCGAATAGGAGCAATTGAAAGACTTGTTGCAGAGCGGGAAGTCGGCAACGATATTGCCTTCGATCGCGGCTTCCAGAAGCGGCCACTGGAAGCAGGATGCGTCGCGCAGATGGCCATGCACGACCTTCTCTTGCGAAAGACGGAGCCAGACGAACAGGTCGCCACGAAAGGCCTCGACGATGGCGACGCCTTCGCAGGGCTCCGGTGCCGGCGGGACCGCGATCGAGATGGGTCCGCCGGGCAGATCGGCAAGCCACCTCTTCAGAAGCTTGAAGCTCGCCTCCACCTCGCGGATGCGCACCCAGATGCGCGCATCGACGTCGCCGCGGTCAAAGACCGGCACCTCGAGGCTCTCGCCGATATAGGGCATATAGGCAATGTCGCGCCGCGCGTCGAAATTGCGGCCGGAGGCACGACCGACATAACCGCCGGCCGCCCAATGCTTCACGAGTTCGTGGCTGACGATGCCGGTGGTGCAGGTACGATCCTGCAGCGATGGCGTTCCGTCATAGAGTCTGACGATTTCCGCAAAATGCGGTTCGATATCGGTGATGGCAGAAACGATCGCCGCCGCGGCATCTGCGGTGATGTCGATAGCGGTACCGCCCGGTATGATGCGGTCCATCATCAGACGATGTCCGAAGGCCTGGTCGGATACCGCAAGGATGCGCTCGCGGAAAATGCCGCAATGCGCATGCGCGATCGCGAAAGAGGCATCGTTGCAGATGGCACCGATATCGCCGAAATGATTGGCGACACGTTCGAGCTCGGCCATGACGCCGCGCAGCATCTGCGCTCGCGCTGGCGGTTCGATACCGAGCGCTGCTTCTACCGCGAGCGCAAAGGCGAAACCATAGGCCACCGTCGAATCGCCGGAGATGCGTCCCGCAATCCGAGCGGCCTGTGCCAGATCGCTGTTTGTCATCTGGCGGTCGATGCCTTTGTGCACGTAGCCGAGACGCTCTTCCAGGCGTGCGACCGTTTCCCCGTTTGCCGTGAAACGGAAGTGACCCGGCTCGATGATGCCGGCGTGCACGGGACCGACCGGAATCTGATGAAGTCCCTGACCCCTGACCGGCAGGAATTCATAGTCGGCCGGATCACGCAGCGCGGTCGCGAACGGCTTCGCCGAGTGGCGCCGTCACCCCCCAGGCGCCGTGATCGAGCCAGGGACGCGGGTCGGGACATCCATTCGGTTCGATTCCGTAGAGATCGCGGATCGTGCGTTCCAGCCGGATCGCAGGCGCATGGACCTGCCCGATCGAAGGGAACGCCCGATCGGCTATGGCGAGCGAAGTGACCGAGGGCGTATCGATATCTGGCGCACGCAAGGCAAGATGCACCTCATCGCCGTCGCACCAGAGCGCAAGCATATCGGCCTTGCCGGCCCTCAGCGCGAGGCCGATCTGCGACCATTCAGCTTCATCAACCTGATAGCGCGGCCATGGCTTCTGGACGGGCAGCCGTCGGGCTGATGCTATTATGTGCGCGACAGTGTCACGATCCATGTCGTCTACCCGAGCAGTGCAGCCACGCTGCGAAACCAACGAATGACGGGCTCCGGCAGCCAAAGCCCGGCCACCAGGACAATCGAAAGGTGAACAAAAAGTGGCAGATAGGATGCCTTGACGCCGCCGATCGGACCGCTCGGCTCGCCGAACAGGATGTCCTGCAATCGCAAGATCAGCGCGCCAAAGGCGATCAACAATCCGAAGACGAGCGCAAGCGCGAGCAGCGGTTGACGCGCAAAGCTCGTCGACACCAGCATGAATTCGCTCAGAAACATTCCGAAGGGCGGCATTCCCGCGATCGCGATCACGCCGAGTGCCAGCCCGACCGCCAGCACCGGATGGGTCACCGATAGCCCGCGGATATGGGTAATGCGTTGCGTACCCTTCACCTGCGCGACATGACCGACCGCGAAGAAGATTGCCGACTTGATCAGTGAGTGCATCGTCATATGCAGCAAGCCCGCGAAATTTGCGAGCGGCCCTCCCATGCCGAAGGCGAAGGTCATGATGCCCATGTGTTCGATCGACGAATAGGCAAAGAGCCGTTTGATGTCGCGTCGGCGATACAGCATGAAGGCCGCAAAGATCAGGCTGATCAGGCCGAGCGAAATCATGATCATGCCAACATCCAGCGTCTGCGTGTTGGCCGCGAGTACCATCTTGAAGCGCAGGAGCGCGTAGAGCGCGACATTGAGCAAAAGGCCCGACAGCACAGCGGATATCGGAGTTGGACCTTCGGCATGTGCATCCGGCAGCCAGGCATGAAATGGTGCGAGACCCACCTTGGTCCCATAGCCGACCAGCAGGAATATAAATGCCAGCGACAGCAATTTCGCGTCGAAGGCGGCGCCGTTCTTGACGAGCGTGTCCCAGGCCATGGCCGGCAGCCCCTCGCCGACAATCGGCTGCGCGACCAGATAGATCAGGATCGTACCGAAAAACGCGAGAGCGATACCGACCGAACCAAGAATGAAATATTTCCACGCCGCTTCGATCGCCTCCGGCGTGCGATAGATGCCCACCATCATCACGGTCGAAAGCGTCGCGACTTCGACACCGACCCACAGCAAACCGACATTGTTCGCGACCAGCGCCAGATTCATCGCGCCCAGCATCGCCTGATAGAGTGCGTGATAGAAACGCAGAAAGGTTGGCGTCAGCTTCCCGGTTTCCAGTTCATGGCTGATATAGGTCGCGCTGAAGATGCTGGTGGTGAATCCGATGAACGTGGTGAGGATAACGAGATAGATGTTGAAGTCGTCGATGATCAGAATCTCGGTCCGTACCCGCTCGACAAACAGCAAGGCGACGCCGGCCGCGAATGTCGCGCCGGACGCAATCACATTGACGGCAGCGCCGATGCGATAATTGGCAGATAAATGCCAGCAGCACCATCGCAACAGCGGGGACCCAGACTACGATTTCGACCGGGGACATCACGGTTATGTCCCTTCGCTCGCGTCGCACGCGGTCGAGCGCGCCGAGATCCACCGTGTCAAAGCGCTCACGGATGCGGAACACGAATACGCCGAATACCGAGAAGGCGATCAGGACTGAGAACGCGACCGAGATTTCGACCACGAGCGGCATGCCCTTGGCGCCCGCGGCGGCCAGGATCAGGCCGTTTTCCAGCGACATGAAGCCGACGATCTGCGTCACCGCGTTGCGCCGGGTGATCATCATCAGAAGCCCCAGCAGGATAACGGCCAGCGCGAAAGCCAAATCCTCACGTGCCAGCGGGCTTACGCCGACATTCACCGGCAGTACCAGCATGATGGAAAGCGCGATCAGGCCCAAACCCGTCAACATGGTCGGGCCTGCTCCGATAACCTGCTCGATCTCGCGATGAATGCCGAGGCGATGAACGATACGGTTCAGCGCCGCGGGAATGATAAAGCCTTTGACGACGAGTGCGATGGCGGCGGTCACGACCAGGTGCCAGGCGCTCTGCACGTAAGCCTGCCACGCCACCGCAAATGACAGCACGATCGCCTGCGCGGCGAAGACATTCAACGTTGCCAGAATTCGGTCCTGGTAGAGTAAGGCGAGGCTGAGAACCAGCATGCCGCCGGCGAGAAAGTGTGCAATGTCGAATTGCAGCGAGGTCATCAGAATTCCCTCGACACGAACAGGAGAAAGACCGCAAGCGCTGCGATGGCGAACGCGCCTCCGAGAAAAACCGGATAGCGGAACACTCTCATCTTGGCGACAGCCGTTTCTCCGATCGGCAGAAGCACGGCAAGAACGGTGATTTTGATCAGGTATACTGCGATGCCAAAGGTGATGGCAGCGATTGTCTTGTCGGCGGTCACCATGCCAAAGGGTACGAACAGACAGACCAGAAGCGAGAAATAGAGAGTGAGCTTGAGTGCGCGCGGCCGCCTCGATCATCGCGAGATGGCGCCCCGAATATTCCAGCACCATCGCCTCATGCACCATCGTCAGTTCGAGATGCGTGGCCGGGTTGTCGATCGGGATGCGGGCATTCTCCGCGATCGCGATGAACACGAATGCGAATAGTGCAAGACCGAGCGAGACGCGCAAGCCGACCGACCCGTGCATCATCTGTTCGGCGATGGCGGAGAGTTGAGTGGTGCCGGCGACCAGCGCGACGGCGAAGACCACAAGCAGCATGGCGGGTTCGGCGAGCGAAGCGATCAGCATCTCGCGTGAAGAGCCGATGCCGCCGAAGGCGGTACCGACATCCATTCCCGCAAGCGCGAGCGCAAATCGTCCGGTCGCAAGCAGCGCGACAATTGCAATGATGTCGGCCGACCAGGAGAAGATGAGACCGGTCGAATAGGTCGGTATCAGCGCCGCAGCCACCCAGGTCGTAGCAAATAGAAGATAGGGCACCACCCGATAAAGCCAGGACGCATTGTGCGCCAGCACCGCCTCCTTGTGCATGAGCTTCCACAGGTCGCGATAGGGCTGAAAAACGGGTGGCCCGATCCGGCGCAGAAGGCGCGCCTTCACCTTGCGGGTGATCCCGAGCATCAGCGGAGCGACCGCCAATACCAGAAACATCTGCAGGCCTTGCGCCGCGATTTCAAAGATCATCGCCATGCCGCCACCACGATCAGCAGGACAATCAGGGCCACGAAGACGAGGGTCAGATATCGCCGGATCGTCAGGAATTGCAGCCGGTTGAGCTTGCCTGCGACGCGTCAGGACTGCACGCCCGATCGGCCCATAGGCGAATCGCCATGCCGGATCAAAGATCTTGACGTAGAAGTGCCCCGCCCGCATCGCGCCGGGGCGGGGCATGTCGACCCTTTCGTGAATATCAAACACCGTGGTCCCGAATACCCTGCGCAGGGGCATCGAGAAGCTCGAAGCGGAATATTGCGCGTTCAGCGGCGGATTGGGATAGCCACAGTCCCAGATCGCACTTCGGCGCGTAAGACGCGACGAAAGGCGATGAATCACCATTGCGGTCAGCACGCCGGAGCAGATCAGGAATGTGAGAATGATCATGCCGTTGTAAGAGCTGCGGCTCGCGCCAATTGGAATGATCGACAACCAGCCTATCGAGGATTGTGGCGGCATGCGTCCGCCGACCAATCCGCTCACAACAGGCGCCAGCATATCGATCAGGACGCCTGGAAAAATTCCGGCAAGAAAGCAAAGCGCGGTCAGGATATACATCGCAGCGAGCATGAAGGAGTCGGCGTCGTGCGCGTTCTCCGCGGCCGGCGTCCGTGCTCGTCCGAGAAAGGTGATGCCGAACGCCTTGACGAAACAGGCGGCGGTCAGCGCCGCGGCAAAAGCCAGCAAGGCGCCGACCGCCGGCACCATGAGCTTCAGTCCCAGTTGCGGGAGTTGCGGGCTGACCAGGATCGCCTGGAAGGTCAGCCATTCGGAGACGAATCCGTTCAGCGGCGGCAATGCCGAGATGGCCGCGCATCCGCTCAGAAACACAAAGGCGGTCTGCGGCATCCGATGAATAAGGCCTCCGAGCCGCTCCATGTCGCGTTCGCCGGTCGCATGCAGAACGGCGCCGGCGCCAAGGAACAGCAGGCTCTTGAACAGCGAATGATTGAAGACATGAAGCAGCGCCGCGCTCATCGCCAACGCCGCCGGCACTGGCATCTTGTTGGCATGAAACGCGATGGCGAGCCCGAGCCCGACAAAGATGATGCCGACATTCTCGACCGTGCTGTAGGCGAGGAGACGCTTGATGTCCTGTTGCATGATCGCGTAGAGCATGCCGATCACTGCGGTGATGGCTCCGAGTGCAAGCACGATCAGGCTCGTCCACCAGACGGTCTCGTCGATCAGATCGAAGGCGATACGGACGAAGCCGTAGATGGCGACCTTGGTCATCACGCCGCTCATCAAAGCGGAGACATGACTGGGTGCGGCCGGATGCGCGAGCGGCAGCCAGACATGCAACGGCACCAGGCCAGCCTTCGAGCCCGCGCCGACCAGCGCGAGCAACATGACCAGAAGCGAAATGGTTGGCTGCGGGTGAGCTGCTCCGCATCGCGGCGAAAGCATAGCCGCCATCCGGTCCGGCCAGCAGGCCGAAGGTCAGCAACAGACAGAGCGTGCCCGCGCTTGCCATGACGATATAGATGAATGCGGCTCGCGCATTGCCGGACGCGCGGTGATGCGTGAGCACCAGCGCCCAGGATGCGAGCGACATGAATTCCCAGCCAACCAGAAATGTGAAGGCGTCATCTGCGAGGAGAACGAGATTCATGCCCGCGAGATAGGCCGGGAAATAAGGAAGGATGCGCAGCGGCGAGGATTCGTGCCGGCCATAGCCGAGCCCGTAAAGGCTCGCCATGGCACCGCCGAGATTGATCACGAGCAGGAAGAACGCCGACAGCGCGTCCAGGCGGAAATGGGCACCGAGGAGCGGCAGCCCAAAGGGCAGGGTTAGATCCGCCACCGGTGCGCCGGCCGCAAGCGCGAAAATGGCGTTGCCCAATCCGACCGCGGCGACGACGAGGCTCGCACCGTAAACGATCGAGGAGCCAGCCGGCCTGCGGCCGACCACGATGGCAAGCGCCGCAATAGCCAGAAAGCCGGCCACGCTTGACAGTCCAATGATGGCCGACATTCCCGCCCTACGCCCCACTTGCGGGCCGAGCCGAGAACTCGACGTGTTGAAGAATGAAAGGATCGGACTCCAATTTCAATGGGTCAAGGCATCAACTGTGCCAACCAATCTCTTATAGCGACGCTGGAAAAGGCCCTCTGAATGTGGGATAGTGACGCCGCTCGGCTCTCATGGAGCCCGCCAAGATGTCACTTGGCAATGCGATTGCGTGGCAATTTGTTTGCGCCACCGGATACGCCGCAGCCATTCTGGCTCTTGGCGGCGAGAGCGCCGATTTGCTCGGTATCTTGGTCAATGAATGGGTTCTGCTTGCCAACCGGTTTGTGCGAACCGTCACATTCTTTCTGCCGGAGCCGCCTCATACGTTTGGCGTGCTAGGTCTTCTCGATCTCTATCAGCATATTCTCGTTTTCAGTCTGCTGATCGCCAGCGCCTGGCTTTGGATGCTGCGGCCTTGCTGGGACAGTTGGGCAAACGACCTTTATCCTGCAGCAATCGGGAACGCCCGAGCATTGCCGCTGCGGCAAAACATGCTGCGATATTCCTATCGCATGATGGTCTTGGGCGCGCTCGCGGCAATATTTCTGTTGTTATTCCTCGGCGCTGGATCGGATGCGACGAAGTCGTGGCTTGTCACGGAAAGATGGACTTATCTCCGTGCCCCGTTGCTCGCGACGGCCTGCTTTGCATTTGTCTGCTACGCCATCGCGATCCGTCGCCTTCTTCTTCAAGGCACCTACCATGCTTCTTGAGTAGGGGCTCTGATCCACGATAAGCCGCTTCGACGCCAGCGTTGGGGTATGTAACAGGGGCTCGAGAATCAGTACAAAGTAGCTCCAAATCAGATTTAGCTGAGCCAGAGATTCCCTTGAATTTGGTCCTTACCTGTCTGGAATCATGTGACGATTGAGTTCAAGAAGCGATCGTACTTCGAGTGGGCTTGCATAAATGCTCCGGTCCAGTCGTAGTCAAACGATAAAGTAAAAACAAAGCTTTAGCGTAGGCGAAATCGCCACTGGCCTGACGGCTTTTTTGTACCAGGGGGATAGAGATTACTGCATGGCTGGTCCGCTTTGGATATTTGGACCGGTTTAAATGAGAGCTTCCGGCACGGTTGAGCCCATCGGGATATTCCTATGGGCGGTGAACATGATCATCGGCGTCCTCTCACCGATTGCACTATGCGGTCTCACATCGTTGTAGTCTTGGCGCCAAAGTTCGATCTTTGTCCGGGCGTCGTCAAGGTCCAGGAACCAATGCTGGTTCAGGCATTCAAGGCGAACCCGAGCGTTGAAGCTTTCGATGAAGGCATTGTCCGTGGGTTTGCCGGGTCGGCTGAAGTCCAGGATGACACCGTTCGCATAGGCCCACAGGTCGAACTCGCGCGAGGTGAACTGGCTGCCGTTGTCCACCCTGATGCTTCGCGGTTTGCCGAACGCGGCGACGGCCTGATTGAGCATCGACACTACGTCGGATGTTCTGGCCTGATGCCCAACCCAAAGCGCAGGACACACCCTGGAGAAGTTGTCGACCAGGGTCAGGACCCAAAGCCGCCTTCCATCGAAGAGCTGATCGTACATCCAATCCATGGACCAACAGTCATTGGGTGCAATAGCCGTCGCACGATCGTCTCGAAGCTTGGCCATGACCCTACGCCGGGGCGGTTTGTGACGCATTTGCAGCCCTTCGAGCCTATAGAGCCGGTACACCCGGGTTCGACCTACAGGCCAACCCTCGCGTTGCAACAGGATGTGGATCCGCCGATATCCGTACCGGACCCGCGTCTGCGCGATCTCACGAATCCTTTTGCGCAACACGGCCTGCTCAGGTCGCCTCGATCTATATAAGTACATCGATCGATGCAGGACCAGCACACGGCAGGCCCGCCGCGTGCCGATCCGAAAGCAGGTGCGGACATGATCCACCAGCTCTCGTCCCTGCGCAGGCCTTAAACTTTTTTTCTGAGAACCTCCTGCAACATCTCCTTATCTAAACTCAGATCCGAAACCAGTCTGCGCAGCCGGGCGTTCTCTTCCTCGAGGTGCTTTAGCTTACGCACCTCCGAGGGCATCAGCCCACCGTAGCGTTCCTTCCAACGGTAAAACGTGGCCTCGGATATCCCCAGCTTCCGGCAGACATCCGCAACCGACGTCCCCGTTTCCGCCTGTTGCAGGGCAAATGCGATCTGCTGATCGCTAAACCTCGACTTCTTCATCGGTCAGGCTCCTTTCAATCAAAGCCTAACCGGAAAACTCTCATTCAAATTGGTCCAGTTTCCTCAATGCAGACCACACCAAGCGGCCGACCAGCTTGGCATCGATGCCAAGAAGTTCGCTGCCGAGCGCCGTGGCGACATCGACGCTGCCTTAAAGCGTATGAAGGGCGACGCAGCCGAGGCGGAGAAAAAACTCCAGAAGTTGAACGAGGCGGGAAACCAGTCATGGTCTGCCCTTACGGCGGCTTTGACGGAGACGCGCGGCGCATTCGATCGCGCAAATCAAGCGGCGCAGGAGGCGTTCAAGCGAGTTGCTTGATCAAAGTACTGACTCAATTCGGAGAGACCGCCGCAAGGCGGTCTTTCTTCATCTGACATCTGACCGATAGTGGTATTGGCCTGCTGCTACTTAATGCGTGGCCGCAGAAACACTCGATGCCCATGTACATCTTTCTCTGAGTGTGGTGCGTGCGCTAGGTCTTGATCACCCTTTCAACGGTAACAAATGTTCCGGTGGAAGCTGGAACGCCACTTGTTTGGCCAAGGGTCGAAAGCTTTTACCAAGTTCGGCTAGAAGTTGCATTCCGTTCTTGAGGCGGATCGAGTACTCCCAACGGGCGCAGTTCGGTGTACGGACATTAGGATATTGTCTTCGCCAGCATTCCCGCTTTCGCCATGTTCTATAATGATGCTTCTGCGAACTGCATTGTGGCGCCAAGCGCTAGCCGGCCTTTATTGTGAACTACGTCGCGTGCAGACAGCGTCGATTGACCTTATTTGTCGAGGTGAAAGATTAGCGAATATAGGAGACTATCCCATGGGCCATTCACAAGAGGCGTGACCTCTCGGAGGTCTGATTGGAGGCGTCTTGTTACGTGGACTGCAACTTCAGCGTCAAAAACCTCGATCATCAATAAATTGTCGAAGCTTTGATCTCCGGTTCTCAACGCTCTTTCATTGGTAGCCACTGCAGTGCGATTTCGGTCTGTTTGCAAGATGCGTATCGCGACAACACCAGATGTTTTTGAAATGCTCCTGAAACTTTCAGTTTGGACCCCGGCGGTGTCGGCCTGGATTGGAATTGCAATAAGGGCAGCGCCATTTCCGGTTCCCAAACTTGCGACAATCTGCCCCCCACCGCGGATGAAAGTTCCAAGATGCGGCATCATGCTGGTTGACCAGCGTGTCGGGTTGTTCAGACGCTCCAGGTAGGCCGGGCTGTCCACGACGGTGGCGTCTGCGAGTTCGTAGAGAATGAGATAGCGGCCGAATATCCGCTCGTTCGGACCGAAAGATACTCGCCGAAACGAAGCCGTCGATGCCAACCCGTTCAATCGTGTGCTCTTTGGTCAGCCATTCGAGATATTCGGCCTCAACCGACGGGAGCGATATCGCTTCGGATCGCGAGCAAGCGCTTTAGGCGGCATTGTGACGCACGCTTTACGTCTTGGCCGCACCAAACGAGCGCCGCGTGCATCGCAAGCGGATAGCCCAACGGACCCAAACCGCAGATAACGCCAGTTGCAGCCTGCGACATGATCGAATTGCCGGTGCAATTCGTCTCGCGCGTGAATATTGGACAGGTGCAATTCGATGATCGGCCCCTCGAAGGCCTTGAGCGCGTCGAATATGGCGACGGAATAGAATGAGTAGCCGGCCGGATTGAGTGATGATCGCGTCCGCATCTGTCCGGGCGGCCTGTATCCAATCGACCAACTGCTCCCTCGTGGTTCGACTGGAGAAACGCCAATGACACCTTGAGTTCCTCGCGCCAATTGCTCGCAGTCTCTTCTGGATCTCTTTCAGCGTCGTCTGTTCCATAGATATGCGGCTCGCGAACGCCCAGGAGATTCAGGTTCGGACCGTTGATGATTTTGATGCGCACACGCCTTCTCCCTCATCCACCGAGCCATTTGGCCGGTCCCATGACGAGCCAGGGAAACAAAACCAAAAGGAGGAGAACACCAAGCTGGGCCATCAGAAATGGCCACACGCCCTTGATGATTTCATCCATGCCGATGTTCGACACGCCGCACACGACGTTGAGCACCACACCGACGGGCGGCGTAATTAGTCCGATGGAGTTGTTGATGATGAAAAGAACGCCGAAATAGACCGGATCGATACCGGCCTCCCGAATCACCGGCATCAGAATCGGCGTCATGATCAGGATTGTCGGCGTCATGTCCGAGCGCCGTCCCGACAATCACGACGACAACCATGATGGCGAACATCAGCAGGATCTTGCTGCCCATGAATGGCTTCAGCAAGTTCGACGACCTGCTGAGTGATTTCGGCAACCGTTATCAGCCAGGACGAGACCAGCGCGGCCGCCACGAGAAACATCACGACGCTGGTCGTGATCGCAGCCGACAGAAATACGCTGTACAGGTCCGAAATCTTCAATTCGCGATAGACGCAAGTCGCGACGAAGAGTGAGTAGACGGCGACGACGACGCCGGCTTCCGTCGGCGTGAAGATGCCGAAGCGTAGTCCGACGATGATGATGACGGGCAGCATGAGCGCCCAGAAGCCGTCGATCAGCGCACGGAGCACTTCGGTCCATGATCGCCTTGGTTGACGAGCGGCATCCTCGCGCTTGGCGACCCACCACCAGGCGACGCACAGACCTGCTGCCAGGAAAAGTCCTGGAAAGATACCGGCGAGAAACAGCTTCGAGATCGAAACTCCGCCGACCACGCCGAAGAGCACGAACCCGATGCTGGGCGGGATTACCGGGCCGATCACGCTGCCCGCGGCAACGAGGCCGGTCGAATACATTTTGCTGTGTCCGGCCGCGACCATCATCGGCACGACCAGAGCCGCCAGCGCGGCCGCGTCCGCCGCCGCCGATCCCGACAGCGATGACAGGATGACGGAGGCAAGAATGGCGACGTATCCCAAACCGCCGCGAGCGTGTCCGACAAAGCGTGAGAGCGACGTTGACGATGCGGCGGGCGAGCCCGCCCTTCGTCATGACTTCGCCGGCAAGCATGAAGAACGGAACGGCCATCAGCGGAAAACTGTCAGCGCCGTTGATTGTGTTCTGCGCGACAATCTGGGCATCGAAGATGTCGAGCGAATGCATCAGAGCGACGCCGCAGATCAAGAGCGCGAATGCGATCGGCATTCCCAGCGCCATTGCGCCAAGCAGCGAAACTGTGAAAACCACGATGGTCATTGGCTTCGGATCACAGAATTATGCTTCCTCGGATTCCCTGACCGCCACGAGTTCGTCTTCGCGTGCATAGCCGAGCAGCACGCGCGTCAAGTCGTAGAAAAGGATGACGCGCGGCGGAGATTCCGAAAACGACACCGGACGCGTAGAACACGCCTACCGGAAAGGACGCTGCGGGCGATCGATCCGCTGCGGTGATGAGCGTCTGGCGCCAGCTGCCGAGCAAGAAGGAGCCAGTTGGCGTAGAGCATAAGAGCGTAGTTGATGACGAAGACGATGCGCTTGGCGCGCGGCGAAAGCTTCTTCACGAGCGTGTCGATGCCGAGATGCCTATGCTCCCTGAAGCGCGACGATCGCGCCGAGAAATGTGAGCCACACCAGCAGCCATCGTGCCGCCTCTTCCGACACCACGATCCCGGAATTGAATCCGTATCGCAGAACGACATTGCCGAAAACGAGAACGACCATGCCGGCAAGACACGCGACGGCAAGGACCTTGATCAGGCCGCAATACCAATCAAGCACCTCGTGCATGGAGCGCGAGCAGCGCCTCGTCGATCGACGCGCTATTGAATTCTTCTGGACGCGCTCTATTTCGGCATTGAACGGCTTGACGGTCTCGGCATCATACTCGCCGAGGAATTTTTCGATCACCGGCTTCGTCGCGTCGCGCATGCGCGCGAGTTCAGGAAGAGCTATGTCGGTGAAGGTCATTCCCTTTTCCTTGAGACCCGCAAGCGACTTCTCGACCGCGAGCTGAGTCTGCTGCTTCTGAAATTCGCGGGATTCCTCGTAGGCTTCGCGCATCAGCCGCTGTTCGGTCGGCGACAGCTTGTCCCAGAATTTCTTGCTGACGATGATGATGTTGTAGGAATTCGTATGGTTGGTCGACGAGACGTATTTCTGAACTTCGTAGAACTTGTTCGAGAAAGTCACCGAGTAGGGATTTTCCTGCCCGTCGACGGTTCTTCGATTCCAGCGCGCCATACAGCTCCGCGAAATTCATCGGCACCGGATTGACCTTGAACGCCTTGAACGTTTCGACATAGACCGGGCTCGGCAGCACGCGGAGCTTCAGTCCTTGAAAGTCCTCGAGTTTCGCAATCGGCCGCTGGCTGTTCGTCACGTTGCGGAATCCGAGCGTCCAATAGCCAAGACCAATGAGGTCCTTCTCCGGCAGCTTGTCGAGCAGCATTTGGCCGAAGGAGCCGCCGACCAAGCGCTTCGCCCTGCGCAAAGTTCGCAACGATAAAGGGCAAATCGAGCAGGCCGAAGTCCTTCACGACCGACGCGAGCGATGCCGTTGATGCGGACACGATCTCCTGCGTTCCGCCACGCGCGGCGCTTTGCATCTGCATCTCGTTGCCGAGTTGGGAAGCCGGGAATTCCCGGACCTTCATCTTGCCCCCGCTCTTGGCGGCAAGGATTTCGGCGAACTTCTGAACCCCGAAGCTGACCGGATGATCGGTGTTGTTGAGGTGGCCCCAGCGGATTGTCCGTTCCTGGATGTCCTGTGACGCGGCCGGGGACACGAAAGCACGAGCGCGATGCGGCCACGACCGAAAACGCAACGCCTGTAATGGATTTCATCGATTTCCCCCGTGATTGAGCGGACTTTTGATGCCGTCTTAGACCGAAGCGCATCATATTATTATTTCATAGTCAAACTATGATTTGTATATTATAATATGACTATCTGATTTAATAGTATGATTTGGACACGGCTTGCGACGAACCCCGCCGCTGCCATGAAGAGCGACTCGGAGCGATTCATTCCCATGGCAATTGTCGAAACTTCCGAAGTGACGTCCGTGGCCGACGACGGCTATGCGCGCATCAGAGCCGACATCATTTTTGGCCGGCTGAAGCCGTCGCAGCGGCTGCGACTCGAAGTGCTCAGGCAGGATTACGGGCTGAGCGTCACCACCCTCCGGGAAGTTCTGAACCGGCTCGCGTCCGACCGCCTGGTGGTTGCCGAGGGAAAGCGCGGCTTTGAGGTCGCGCCGATTTCGGTCGAAAACCTCAAGGAGCTTGCTGATCTGCGACTTATTCTCGAATGCCACGCACTCGATCAATCGTTCGCGCGCGCCGACGTTGAATGGGAGGGCCGGGTTGTGTCTGCCCATCACAAACTGGCGGCGACAGAGAAATTGATGACAGTCGCAGATCGGCTCGATCGAGCAATGGAAGCAATACGACAGCGAATTCCATCAGGCATTGATCTCAAATTGCGGCTCGGTGACGCTGATGGAAACGCATGCGGCGACGTTCGATCGATATTTTCGATACCAGATGATCACCTTCGAGTTCCGCGACGAGGCGCCTGCGCTCAGCACCGCGCGCTGCTAGATTGTGCGCTCAAGCGCGACGCCGACGGCCAAGAAAATCCTGAAGGAACATGTCGGAGACTGTGTGAAGCACACGATTTCCCGCTGGTCGAAGATGCAAACGACTATGGGTCATCCTGCTTTCTGAGCCGAACAAAGACTTTACCGGTGGCGAGTTCGTTCTAACCGAGCAGCGGCCACGCATGCAGAGTAGGGCAGAAGTGGTGCCGGCGCGACAAGGGGATGCGATAGCCTTTGCCGTCCACAATCGACCGGTGAAAGGGACGCGAGGCAACTACCGCGTCAATCTTCGTCACGGGGTGAGCCGGGTCCGGTCGGGATTGAGGCATACGGTTGGCATCATATACCACGATGCAAAGTAGAGCGAGCTGGCGCCGGAGCCGAAGGATGCGTAACCCTTCGGCCTCGCATTTGATCGAAGACTGCGATCCTCTTTTGGCACGAAGCGGATATCTCGAAAAAATCCAGAATGGACGTTATGTCGTTGACCAAGCCGTAATTTAGGGCGTAGCGAAGGCGGGCGCGCAGGTGTGTCACCGCCGCTACTCGCAGAGTGGGATGGCTTGAGTTATGACATTTCCTTATGTTCTTAGCTGTTAATAGCATTATACTATTTTTCATTTCGGGTGAGGCGTGTTTCAAAATATCAATATGAGTGGGAGGAAGAATTGTCCCCGTGACATCTATCTTGTCGGTAGCGTACCAATGCGCAATGCCGAAGAGGTCTTCACAACGATAGCAAAGACGTTTGGACAGCGGTACAAGCCAGTCCTGACGGCGAAACACAAGAGCGAGGAGATTGGATAACCTGGCTTGAGCCAGCTTTTTCACAAAATCCAGCATTTGGAGATTCGGGCAATTCTTTCGGATTCACGCCGACGGCGGCACTGGACGGGAGCGTTACAAACTTCGAGATGGTATATCAATTTCCGACGTTAATTTTGATAGCCTCTTCTACGCGGACATCGCCGCGGAGTCGTATGCGTTGTTTAGAGAGCTCAAAAGGACAGGTAAAATTGCGCGGTCGACCAAATTTCAGGTCGATTTGGTTCCAGCGCATTCGGTAATTTGGCTATTCTTGGTCGATGACCTACATTCATCCATTGATCCGATTTATAACGCCGCGCTCAAACGTGAGATAGATAAGATCGTTGCAGCCATTCCCGCAGAAGACCTGGCTATTCAGTTCGATGTGTCACATGCACTGTTGTCTTTGCCCGCCTCGAGCGAGAAGAATCTGGAAATTACGGTCGCACGAAATCGGAATTGCAGGACACATTTCAAGATAGTCGCAGACCTCGCCAGTCATGTTCCACCGAATGTCGATGTCCTTCTGCATCTTTGCTACGGTGACTCAAATCATGAGCGCA